>CAZUMS010000002.1:14826-288706 GCA_964621525.1 uncultured bacterium | reverse complement strand
CTATCCCGTCACCGCAAACAGAGATTCAATGGGCTGTTAAAGGAGTGTTCCATCTGATAATTTAAAAAGAACATCAGCATCCGCTTTCTCGAGGCATACGAAATTCAGTCCACATCCGTCTGCGAGAAATATGCGTGCCCCGATTCGCTCCATCTTATCCATCAGTCTTTCAGAAGCTTGGCTAGAGAATATTATTTTCTCTGAAGTATAGTGCTCAGTAATCTCAATTTCCGAATCAATCTTTCCTGGCAGTAGGAATACTTCGTCGAAGTGGGAGAACGTCATTCCATCTTTTAATAATTTCGGTACACTCTCCATCTCGACATATACCCATGATTTACTTAACTGATGTGTTATATGACTATCTTCTAGGTATTTTTTCCATTTCCAGGCTCCGGATTTAAAGTCTACAGTACTATCTAAGCATGTTATCAATATAGAATATTTTGAAATATAGTCCGGGAGATGCTCGCCAATATAACTTATTCTTAGATTATTACAGTGTCCACAATATACATTTTTTAGCATTATTATTCACCCGGATACAAAGTTCGACCTGGATTCCGTTGACCATTTAACCACTCATGAGCATGAGGATCTCCATTTCCATGATCATGGCTGAAATCATAATCGGTCTTCGCACTTCCATCAGGTACGTAGTCGCGAATCGTTTCCTTCCCATCTCCGCGATCCTCAGACTGACTACTATTAGGGTCGCCTTTCGATGGCAGAGAACATCCCGGCCGCATGGCCGCAATAATGTTTCCAGCCAGATCCCCTGCATATGCTCCGATTGCCGCACCCAACAACGCGCCTTCAGTTGCACCGAAACTACCACCTGCTAACGTACCAGCGCCTGGCGCAGCCAGTGTGCCCGCGCCGCCACCAAGTATGCCACCGACTACCCCTCCCACTACACCACCGATTACAGCCCCCCAAGGATCAGTCCCATTTATATCCACCAAGTTGATCGGGTCATTGAGGACGTAACCATACAAGTTATTATCGCCGCCTGAAAAACCAATTGGATCTTTACTTGTCCATCGCCCTAGTCTCCGCATCGTACTCGCGAGCGCCAAAATGGCATAACTTGGTATCTACATCATAAAGACAGCCAGCAAATCCGAAGGGTTGAAAACCGGGATTTGTGTCGAGGATGACGTTACCGAATTCGTCATAGTCCAGTTCCTGCGCCACAAAGCCGGTCGTCGCTTCCACCACGAACCGCGGGCTTCCGAGACGGTCGGTAATAATCCGGTATTCGGCCCCGTCCCGGACGAAGTAGTCCGGTAGGTTGATCTGGTTCGCATAGACGAACCGGCTCACGACGTTGCCGGGGTCTTGCGGCTGTGGCAACGAGCGGCGGCTTCCGCCCTCTCACGCCACGAGGTAGGGTCGGACGGTTTCGGACCAGAAGGCGGCGCCTTTGCGGTCGTAGCAGTCGGCGAACGATTCGCCCGAGTGACGTTCGCGGACGAACGTGTCGAGGACGGTCCTGACGAGTTCCACGCATTCATCGGGGAACACGGCCTTGGCGCAGATATCGCCCACCTTGCCGGCGCCTTCGAGATGTCCGCCGAGGGCCACCTGGTAGGCCTCGCGCTTTTCGCCGCCGATGTTCTTCACAAGGCCCATGAAGCCGATGTCGGCCGTGTGGTGCTGGGCGCAGGAGTTCGGGCAGCCGTTGATGTGGATCCGGAAGTTCCGGAAGACGACCGAGTAGCGCTGGTCGTTGCCGAACCGCTCCATGATCCGGTGGGCGAGCGAGGGGCTCCCGGCGACGGCCTTGGTGCAGAGCGTGGTGCCGACGCAGGCGACGGTGTCGGCGATGTGCGAGTGGCCGTTCACGTCGAAGCCGAGCCAGCGGAGCTGGGCGACCAGCTCATTCACGTCGCTCGTGTGGACGAAGTGCAGCTCGAAGTTCTGCCGGTTGGTGAACGTCACGGTGCCGTCGCCGTACTTGTCGGCGAGATCGGCGACCCGGTAGAGCTGCGACGAGGAAAGATCGCCCCGGGGCACCAGCGCGCGGACGATCATCCGGTCGCGCTGTTTCTGCGGATAGATGCCAACGAACTCGTCCGGCGGCTGGACCGCCTGCGTCGAGACGACCGGGGAAGCCGGGATGATCTCGTCGATGTCGACGGACTCTTCCTGGCGGATGTAGTCCATGAGGACCTGGCGGAACTTCTCCACGCCCCAGTCCATCAGGACGAACTTCATGCGGGCCTTGGTCCGGACCTGGCGGTTTCCGTGATCGCGGAACAGCTTGACGAACGCCTTGGTCACCGGGACGACGGATTCGGCCGGGATAAAGTCGAAGACCGCCTTCGCGAGATGCGGCTTGGCCCCGAGGCCGCCGCCCGCGATCACCCGGAAGCCGTTCTGCGTGACGCCCTCGGTGATCTTGCGCGTCGCGATGTAGCCAATGTCGTTGATCTGAGGCTGCGCACAGGAACCCGAACATCCGTTGAACGAAATCTTGAACTTGCGGGGGAGGTTCCGCAGTTCCTCGCGGACGATCATGTCGTTGTGGACAGCCATGACGTACGGCGTGACGTCGAACGGCTCATGCGAGCAGAGGCCGGCCCACGGGCAGGCGACGATATTCCGGACCGTGTCGCCGCAGGCGTTTTTCGTCGTGAGGCCGATGGCTTCGAGTTCTTCCAGAAGCTTGTGGACCTGCTCCAGCGGCGTCCAGTGGTACTGGATATCCTGCCGGGTGGTGAGGTTCATGACGCCGCGGCCGTAGCGGTCGGCGATATGGGCGATGCCGCGCGCCTGGTGGGCTGTCACCCGTCCGCCGGGGATCTTTACCCGGGTCATGTAGTAGCCGCGCTGGAGCTGGTGGTATACGCCGTCCCACTTGAACAGGTTGTGGTCCTCGTCCGTGACCTGCGATTCGCCCCGCACTGCCCAGCCGGGGAAATCGTTGTTGAAACCCTTCAGTTTTGCTCGTTCGACTTCGTTCATGGACTTATCGTTCCGTCTTCAGGATGTGGGAAGGAGGGTCAGGAATCCAGGCCTTCCAGATACCTAACTAATTTGGTTATATATAGCCTGAGGCTGTCGATCAAGGGCAAACTCCCCGTTTTGTGGAATAACTGGGCAGCCCCCGCTCCCTTCCCGCTTGTTTCACCGCGGCTACCGCGACATATGGAGAGGTAGAGAATTATTTCGTGGCAGACAAGACCAAGGCATACCCCGAAAACCGGCCGGGCAGGTATTTCGTGGACGAAAACTGCATCGCCTGCGACGCCTGCGTGAACACGGCGCCGGAATTCTTCGAGATGCACGATAAGGGTTATTCTTTCGTGAGAAAACAGCCCAGAACCGCCGAGGAAACCGACCTTTGTGAAGAGGCCCTCGAAGGCTGCCCGACGGACGCCATCGGCCGGGACGGGGATACCTGAAATGTCGAAACGGATCTTCGCACTGATCTTCCTCGGCTGGCGCTTCTTTCTCCATTTCCTGAAGAAGCTCTCGCCGTTTCATCCCCGGCAGGGGATCGAGGCCTACCGGGCAAACTACGAAGCCGAAGGCCTTACCACCCTGTCGGCTTCCGAGCGCACGGTCTTCCCTACATTCGAGAAATGTGTGGCCTGTGACGCCTGTGTCCACGCCTACTTCGGATCCGGCCGGCCGTACACCCCGCTCCAGGCGACCCCGAGGGATCTCGCCCTGTGCCTCTCCCGCTCCATGCCGGACTACCCATCGGCCCGGCAGATCGTGGCGCGCTGGACTGGCCTCGACCGGTTCGAGGCCGTCTGCCCGCGCGGGGTCAATCTCCGGGGCATCGTCGCTCTCATGAAACGGCACCTCGAAACTTACGACCGCTCGACTGCAGACCGGCGAAAGTAAACCCTCCCCTATGGCGAATCCCCAGAAGTTCGCTCCGGTTACGGCGGAGATTCTCCGGCAACTGGAAGGGATCGCCGGACCGGCCCATGTTTTTACCGACCGGGAACGCCGGAGCGATTACGGCCACGACGAAACGGAAGACCTCGTGTTTCTCCCGGAAGTGGTGGTGGAGCCCGATACGGTGGAGCAGGTATCGGCAATTCTCCGGCTGGCGAACGAGCGGGAAATTCCCGTGACTCCACGGGGCGCAGGAACGGGGCTTTCGGGCGGCGCGCTCCCCGTACACGGCGGGATTCTGCTGTCGATGAAACGGTTCAACCGGATCGTCGAGATCGACCGGCAGAATATCATGGCGGTCGTGGAACCGGGTGTGGTTACGGAAACCTTCCAGAATACCGTCGAGGAAGTGGGGCTCTTCTATCCGCCGGATCCGGCTTCGCGCGGATCCTGTCACCTGGGCGGCAACCTCGCCGAGTGTTCGGGCGGCCCAAGGGCTGTCAAGTACGGCGTGACCAAGGACTATGTGCTCGGCCTCGAGGCCGTCCTCCCGAACGGAGAAATCCTGCGCACCGGCGGCAAGCTGCTCAAGAATGTCACCGGCTACAACCTCACCCAGCTGATCGTAGGAAGCGAAGGCACGCTCGCCGTCATTACCCGGATCATCTTCCGCCTGATTCCGCTCCCCCGCTGCCGGGAGACTCTCATGGCCGCCTACGATTCGCCGGAAGCGGCCTGTAAAACCGTGCCGGCGCTGTTTCTGGGCGGCATTGTCCCGTCGGCGTGCGAATTCATGGAGCGGGATGCGGTGGAGAGCGCCTGCCGCCATCTCGATAAAACCGTCCCCAACCGGGGGGCCGCTGCCCATCTGCTCGTCGAGGTGGACGGAAGCGAACCCGCACAGGTTCGGGCGCAGGCTGAACGGGCAGGCGAAATCATGCTGGAAGGCGGTGCGATAGACGTGGTACTCGCCGACGGCGCCGCCAGACAGAAAGATCTGTGGGCTATCCGGCGGGCTGTTGGGGAAGCCGTGAAATCCCGGGCTGTATACAAGGAAGAAGACACCGTCGTCCCCCGGGCCGCCCTGCCCCGGCTCCTCTCAGGCGTCAAGGAAATCTGCGCCCGGCACGGGGTCACCAGCGTCTGCTACGGACATGCCGGAGATGGCAACCTGCATGTGAATCTGCTCAAGGAAGGCATCAGCGACCGTGACTGGGATAACCGGCTCCCGGTGTGCATCGAAGAAATCTTCCGGCACACGACGGCTCTCGGCGGCACGATCTCGGGTGAACACGGCATCGGTCTGGTACAAAAACGTTTCCTGCCGATTGCATTCAGCCCGGCAGAGCTCGCCATCCTCAAGTCCGTCAAGCAGGCCTTCGATCCTAAAGGCATCTTGAACCCCGGCAAAATATTCCCCGACGCCTGAGCCGCTCCAACCTTGCGCTCCCGGAATCACACGGGTAGACAATCCGCGTTCATGCCGGACGGCCCGGCCCTGAACAATCTGGCCAGATCTGGAGGCGGCTGAGGTATGGAAACTGCGTCCCTGTGGACCCGTTTCGCTCCCTCGCGCCGCTCCCTCTGGGCAGACGTGCTGGTGATCGCGCTGATCTTCGGGGTCGTCTATCAGGTTTCACTGCTGGCTTCGCGGGTTCAGGCTCCGCCCCAGATCGCCGTTTCCATCGATCTATCGATCAGTTCGTTGCCCGGTTACGCGGCCCTGTCTCTGGCGCGAGCGACGATCAGTTATCTCCTGTGCGTGATCTTCATGCTGGGTTACGGATACGCCGCCGCGAAGGCCCCGCGCGCGGAGCGATTCCTGATCCCCCTGCTGGATATCCTCCAGTCAATCCCGCTGCTGGGCTTCATGCCGGGCATCATACTGGGCCTTACGCTCCTGTTCCCCAACTCGACCATCGGGCTGGAACTTGCCGCGATCCTGTTCATGTTCAGCTCGCAGGCATGGAACATGACGTTCGACTTCTACCGGTCTCTGAAATCCGTTCCCCGGGAACTGGACGAGCTTTCCCGGCTCCAGAACTACGGATGGTACCGGCGGCTTACCCGGGTCGAAATGCCTGTCGCCATGCTTTCTTTCGTCTGGAATTCGATGATGTCGGTGGCGGGCGGCTGGTTTTTTCTCATGGTGAGCGAAGCGTTCGTTCTCCAGGACAAGGACTTCCGCCTGCCGGGACTCGGCGCCTACATGTCCGTGGCGATCCAGAACAACGACGGCAAGGCAATGCTCGCCGCCGTGCTCACGATGCTGATCCTGATCGTTTTGCTGGACATCCTGATCTGGCGCCCGCTCGTCGCCTGGGCCCAGAAGTTCCGGATCGAGGAGCAGGCAGGAACGGAAGCCCCCACGAGCTCGATGCTGAACCTCTACCGGCGCAGCCGTCTGATTATCGCTATCCGGGAAAACCTTATCGACCCGAACGCAGCGAAACTCGACCGCTGGCTCATGAACTGGGCAGAAAAGCGGCAGGAGAAAACCGAATTCGCTCCGCGCATCCGGGAACGCCTCACCGGTTTCGAACCCCTTCTCTGGATCTCCATCGGATTTCTCGCGGCCCATTCGGTCGGCAAGGTGGCCGAGATCATCTCCAACCTGAGAGGTGAGGACTGGGGGCAGATTGCCCTGGAATCGGCCCTCACGACGGGCCGTGTCTTTCTGGCGACGCTGCTGTCTACCCTCTGGGCCGTTCCGGTGGGAGTCAAGATCGGCAGCAACCCGGTCTGGGCGAAACGGCTTCAGCCGGTCGTCCAGATCCTCGCCTCGTTCCCCGCCCCGATGATCTTTCCCGTGGCGATCCTGGGATTTGAGTTCGTGGGCATCCCGGCAGGCCTCAGTGCGGCATTGCTCATGATGCTGGGCGCCCAGTGGTATATCCTGTTCAACGTCATCGCCGGGGCTTCCGTCATTCCGGCCGAACTCCGGGAACTGGCTAAATCGAGCGGGTTTTCGAGATGGACCCGATGGAAAGTCCTGATTCTTCCGGCGATCTTCCCCTACCTGGTCACGGGCTGGATCACGGCGGCCGGCGGTTCATGGAACGCCACCATTGTGACGGAGTACTTCGTTATCAAGGGCCATGATATCCGGACAAAGGGACTCGGCTCGGCGATCAACGACGCCGCTGCCACCGGCGATCTGTATCACCTCTCCGTAGTGGTCGGCGTCATGGTTGCGATCGTGGTCCTGCTGAACCGCTATCTTTGGAAACCGCTGTCCGTTCTCGCCGAATCCAAGTATGCAATGAACCGCTGACACGACGGGGAAACCGGAGCTAGGATAGGAACCCATGGCCGAGCAGACACCACTTACGCAGCAGATTTCAGCGGCGTCTCCCGCAGTGCGTAATGTGACGCCGGGCTCCGAAGTCATACTGGGCATGAAGGATGTGGCCGTTTCATACGAACAACCCGATGGCCGCCGGATTCTGGTCGTCGAGGGTATCGATCTCGATGTCCATGCTCATGAAGTCGTGGCCATCATGGGGCCATCAGGCGCCGGGAAATCGACCATTGTGCGCCTGCTCGCCGGGCTCATCGCCCCGGTTGCCGGACAGGTGACCTACCGGGGGTCGCTGCTGGCGGGCATCAACCCCCACGTTTCGATCGTCTTCCAGAATTTTGCCCTGTTCCCCTGGCTCACCGCCAGGGAAAACATCGAGACGGTCCTGCTGGACCGGATTCCCGATCCCGAAGTCCGCAGGGAAAAGGTGAATCAGAAGATCAAAGTTGTCGGCCTTGAAGGTTTTGAAGACGTCTACCCGCGGGACCTTTCGGGCGGCATGCGCCAACGGATCGGCATGGCCCGGGGGCTTGCGGTGGAGCCGGAGATCCTGATCCTCGACGAACCGTTCAGCCAGGTGGACCTTCTGACGCGTGAAAATCTCAGAGCCGAGCTTATGGAAATCTGGATGGACAAGGAGAAAAACCCGGTCTCGATGGTGTTCATCTCGAACGACATCAAGGAGATCGCCCTACTTGCGTCGCGTGTCTATTTCATGGATTCGGGTCCCGGACACATCCGCGACATGGTCCCGATTCCCCTGCCTTACCCTCGCGACCCCCGGACTCGTGAATTCGAAAAGACCCTCGATATGCTCCACGAACACGCGACCCGTGCCATTATCCCGGACGAAGGCCCCGGTGCGATCCCGCCAGATGCCGTGACCGGAAAATCCGCCGGCCAGACACCGCTCGGTGCCGGTAAGTTCGAGCCGCTACCCCGTGTCTACATGGGCGAGATTAACGGCCTCCTCGAAATCCTATGGGAACTGAAGGGCCGTGTGAACGTTTTCGAACTGAACGATCTCATCGCCAAGGATTTCACCAAAACCATGCGCGTCGTGAAGTCGGCCGAACTGCTCGATTTCGTGGATACTCCCCGGCAGCAGGTTGAGTTGACACCCCGGGGAACGGAGTATGTGAGTGCCGG
Organism: uncultured bacterium; assembly: GCA_964621525.1. GTDB lineage: Bacteria > JAGRBM01 > JAGRBM01 > JAGRBM01 > JAHCIT01 > CAZMGV01. The sequence continues at coordinate 280,401 of CAZUMS010000002.1, read as the reverse complement.
CGTCGATGACCGTCCACGCCTCCTCAAGATGGCCCTGCTTCAGCTCGAAGTATTCCGACACCTCATGGGGATGCTGGAGCGGGCGGACGACAAGTCGGTTTCCAAGGATGTCGTTCTTGAAATGCTCGCCATCAAGCTTCCCTACGAGCACCCGGAACGGCTGTTCCAAACCATCCTGAACTGGGGCCGGACGGCGAAACTCCTGTCCCACGATACGGCTTCCAACGTGCTTTCGCTCCACCAGACCATGGGCGGACCGCGAAAGACCCGCGTCCGCAAGGAGAAAGAACCCCGGCAGGCGGCCGCTCCGGCTGATGAAGATCCAGCCGCCATTTCACCGGAATCTCCGGACAGCGATAGCTGATCAGGACCCGATATCGATAGAGAAAGTGACCGGCTCCTTGCGGATTGCGCAGTAACCGGCGTCATCTTCGGACGTGCAGAAGAAGTAAAAAACCGTTCCCTGTACCGGATACCGGCCGGGTTTGGCCGTGGCGGGGATCTTCAGGGTTCCCGTAATCGGGGGAACGGTGTCGTAATAACTCGTTCCGAGGCCCTTCGCATCCGCCTCGGCGCGAGTGATCTCCCGGACCTTGAACTTCTGTTCCTCGACGATACCGATCTCCGTAACCGAATCGAGCTTGAGATACGCCGAAGGATACTGAGGGACTTTGACCTTGTCGCTGGATCGTTCGAACTTGATCATGAGGTCGAGCTTGCCGCCGGCTTTAACGGTAGCCGGTGTCGTTGAGAACCGGACCCTGAGCGGCTCGGTTTCCGCGGGAAGCTCCACGTCGACCTGCCGGGCCTTGTGTTTCTGTCCGGAAAGCGCCCCAGCGATCTCTTTGAGATCGGGGACCTCGGTCTCGTTCGCGGCATCGTCAGAGTCATATTTCGGAGCTTCTGGTACATCGGACGGAGGCTCCGCAATGGCCGCGACTGGCACCGTCGGCTTTTCGGAGCCGTCTGTTTTCACTGGCCAGATCAGCGGTTCGGCAAAATCTCCCGCGAACTGGGGATAGAAATTCTGAGGACTGTCCGGCGCCAGCGGAAGCCCACGGACTCCGGGACCCTTGCGCCAGCCGAGACCCGTCGTCCCCCGGTCTCCCATCATCAGCCAGCCGTTGGCCGGGTTCCCAATGACCACAAGAATACGGCCGGATGGCTCCAGATCGTCGATCCATTTCCCCGGCAGCCATCCCGTCGAATACAGGCTCAGTATCCGGTCATATTTCCCGTCCGGAATTTTCCGGATGTCCAGAGGATTGTCGCACACGAAAGTCAGGCTCCCTTTGGAATCGACGTGAGCTGTCTCAAGGTACCGTTCGGCGGATTTCCGGCTTTCCTCAACAGCCGGACAGTTCCCATCCACAACCGTCACAAATGCCGGGATTAGCCGGACGAGTACCTCCATAAACCCGCCGGAAGTGCCAAGGACCAGCACTTTCTGGTATGGTGCCAGATTGGCCAGCGTCAGGAACCTGGCCATGGCCGAGGGCGCACCGATTTCCCGGACCTGCGAAAGTCCGAGCGCCAGGTCCTTGTTGGCGTTGGTGTAGTGGGCTTCCGGGACAAACATTTCCCGTGGAACCTGCCGGAAGAGCTGGGCAATCCGTTCCGGTATCCCCTGAGCGGTCAGACGTTCAAACACCATCTTTTCACGGGCGCCTCTGGACTGAGCTACCCAGTCGGGACCGGACCGGTTGCAGCCTGAAACGGCACCGAGGAATATCGCCAGCGATATGAGTAATGCGGATTTCATGTGGCGGGAGAGATACTACTTCTTCTGGGTGGCGGGCCGGCGGGCCTTCGCGTTTACGGCGTACTGCTTGGCGACGATCTGGAACGGAACGTCAGACACCTGCCCGTTGCTGTCAAAATAGGTCAGCGTAACTGTCGCCGGCAGCAGGTATCCGTCAACAAACAGGTAGTAAGGCTCGATCTTGTAATGGAGATCGACCGAGCCAACCCGTACTTTGAATTCGATGGATTTGAAGACCCTTTTCCCCTTCAATTCATGGTACTGGGTATCTGTCTGGAATACGGCTTCCGGCCCCGCTCCTTTCAGGTTGGAAGCGAGAAAATCTCTCGAAAAGGTTTTGGTGAATGAATCGACACGTGAATAGGCAACTTTCTTCCGGCCAGTCACAACCAGTCCGGTCGAAGGGCGTTCAACCTGGATATCGAAATCCCTGAAAAAATAGCTGTGTTCGTCGGGCACGATGAGTTCGGCCATCTGCTGGTGAACACCCTGATGCCGCTTGAGTTCGAGGGGGTCGTACCCTTTGGGCCATCCGTCGATGGCAAATGTCGTTCTTTTATCCGCATCCCAGGAGTAGAGACCTTCCAGTGAGATTTTCGGCGGTTCCCCCTTGGCGTTCGGGTCCATCTGATAGGAACCCAGAATCGTGTTGCGCAGCCGCTTTTCCAGCTCCGAGACCTCAAATTGTCCGACAATCTCCTTGAGTCCATGCTTCTGGGGATAGTAGTAATGGCTATCGATCTCTTCAGCGACTTCGGCGGCGGGGGAACGCGAAGCACGCACGGCATAGGGCCTGCCTAGCAAAAGCACGGCGGCACCGAGAGAGGAACTGGATTGGAGCCACTGGCGCCGGGTGAGACGCGTCACGCTAACCTCCTGTAATTGTTAGCAAAGCCTAGATGATTTGCTGGACACACCCAACCCGGACTCCCTACAATTTTTTGTGATCACATGAAGAACTTTTATCCTGACGTTGCGCTCACGGGCGTTTGGCGGAAATTCGGGACCTTCCTGATGGCTGCCTTGGTCTGTAGTGCCATTCCGGCCTGCAGCGGCGGCAAGGGATCGGGTGTCCCTTCGACCCCTTGTGAGCAGGACCCTGACGGTTGTGTCGAGCCTCCTCCTCCTCCTCCAACTCCGGTTCCACTGACTTCCGAATTCCTGAACCAGTCCGGCTCGGTTGTGCGGGTGAACGGCGGCGTGGCGATCCGGTTCAGCCGGGCCATCAGCCAGGCATCAATTACCGGCAATGTCCGGCTGGAACCAATTACGGACGGTACCGTCTCCGGCAGCGCGTTCGCCCTCGTTCTTGATGAAGCCCTATTCTCGGATTCGAGCGGAACCGTCGCGCTGTTCCGGAGCGCTTCTGGAGACTGGCCGGTCGAAGAGTTCGAGACGGAAGTCCGGCTGACGGTAACCCAGGGGATCAAGGCTGCCGACGATCAGCGCTCCCTCGAAACGGAAGCATTCACGGATCTGATTATTGCTATTAATCCCGATACGTCGATTTCTCTCCCCAGCGACATTCTTGTGGACGGCAAATCCATTCTCTCGACCATCTATACGAACACGGCGAGCCCGGCTTACTCCATGTCGCTCGGAGAACCGCTCCTGTTTCGGGCCATCGGAAGCGGTGAGGACCCGATCTGCAATAACCAGAGCCCGGTGCTGGCAATCGGCGGGTTTATCGCATCCGGCATTCTTGGCGGGCTGCTCTTCGAGCCCGATACGGAAGTCCAGTGCACCGTGACGCTCCGGTTCTGGGACCTCGCCGGAAATACCGGCGATATTGTGTTCGAGTATGCCTATGACGATGTCGCACCGCTGGTGCCGTTCATCGAACCCGAAGAACTGTTCCCGGGCAATCTGACTCCCGATTCGGGGATTTCCATCGACGTGACGCCGGTGAGTGATCCCACCGCCGTATCCATCGAGATTGCCGGCGGAAACGGGACAGTCACCCGGACCATTGCCCTCGCCACTGAAAACATTGATGTTCTTCTGAACTCAGGCGTGAACAGTCTCCAGATCCGTGTGATCGACAGGGCAGGCAACCGGGGGGCCGCGGCATTGCTGACGGTCACCCGGGATAACGCCTCGCCTGTCGTCACCAGCCTCCAGATCAACAGTCAGGGTCTGGTGCCCCGGCAGCTTCAGACGGACACGGCCACTACGGTAAATGGTACTGAGCTGAACGCAACCGACGTGCCTTTCCTCCTGTCCTTCACGGTCAACGAAAGCGTGACCGTGCAGGTGATCGACGTAGCGAATCCCCTGACTCCACTGGCTGAAGAAACCAGGCCCCCGGGGATTATCAGCCCTGTCAGTTTCAACCTGCCGGCGGCGGCAACCGTCACGCTGCAGGTGGTTGTCACCGACGTCGTCGGAAACGCACCCTATCTCTCGTCACAGTTTACCGTAACGACGGATACAACGCTCGATCCGGCACTTGCCGTTACCGAAGTGATGGACGGAAGCACACCGGCCTACGAATACGCTACCGGGCAGTTCCGGACCCGGACGACCGAACCCGGGATATCGGGAGTCGCCGAACACGGCCTTCAGGTGGAGCTCTCCGGGCTCGGACTCCTGACCTCGTGGGTTGGCGACCCCGCCGACGACGTGTTCCCCGCAACCGGCGAAGATATTTCCATCAGGACCGGACTCAATACGGTTACCGCGTTCTCCGCGGAGGTGATGGACCCTGCGGGCAATACAGGCACGGAACTTCTGGCCCTGGCGGTTCTCAGCGACCAGATCGAGCCTGACGCCCCTGAAGTTACGGGCGTTACCTCGAATCCGGGCTGCAGCGTCACCCTGTTCGAACTGGATTCGAGCACCTGGATCGGCCGCCTGGTCGGTGACATCGAGGATTGTGGCGATGCGGCTATCGAGGTCGAGGTTCTGGAAGACCAGCCCGAGCCCGAAGCTGGTGGCGCCACCTTCGTGGTGTCGGAACTGGATGGAATCGAAACGGCCGAATCGCCCCTCCTCGTTCAGGAGGAACAGCATGCTGAAGACGCCCCGTTCACCGGATTTATCGAGATATCCAGTCTCAATGCCAACAGCGTTCAAACCGTCCGGCTCTGGTCCCGCGACCGCGCTGGAAACGACAGCGGCTACATCCATGTCCATCTACTGACCCAGACCGAAGCCGACGATCCGCTGGCCCCAGTCATTCTGTCTGCGTCGAACGACTCTACAGGCGGCCGGCCCGATGCACTCCTTGATCTCTTGGCTCCCTCCGCTGGAGTTTACGAAACCTCGGCCAGCAATGCCGGGCAGATAATCGTTTCCGGAGTGACGGCTCCCGGCTCTGAAGTAGATATCTTTGCCGGAGCTCCGCCAGCTACCGGAAGCTCGCTCTTCGATCTGGCGTTCCTGCCGACTGTCACTGCCGACAGTAACTCCGGTTTCTTCCAGCTTTCGATCCGGCCGGATACAGAGTTCCCGTGGTCGGACACCACGCCGCTGGAAATTCAGTCCTTCACAATCCGGACTACCCAGGATTCGGTAAACTATGAGATCGAACTGAGAATCACCAGGGATGAAACGGCTCCGGGCCCCGCTCCCGGGGAATGCGATGCGGATGTTTCCCCGGTTTCATTTTCCGGTGACGTGAACGTAGCGACCATACGGATACCGGGCACCTGTTTCGAGGATGTCCAGCGTACCGAACTGGTGGTCCAGAACCTCGGCGCGGGGAGCCCCGCCTGCGCTGTGGCCAGCCCGAACCCCTCCGAGAGCGTCTTTCTCGAAGACGGCCTAACGACCGCGCTGCAGATCGAAGCGGCTCCGGGCGACCGTCTGCAGGTTTACTATCGTGACGATGCAGGCAATACGGCTGTTCCAGCCGACCGGGACTGCTACGATGTTCCGGATAACCGATACCTGCTGATCAAGACGGGGACAGACCTGTCTGTCCCCGTCCCTCAGTTGGCCACGGTTGATATCGATGCGCCGGTACCCGAATACACGGTTGTCCCGGTTGCCCCGGAAGGCACGCCGGTGTCGCAGTCAGGTGGCGTCCTGTTCTATGGAACAGACCGGCTGCTGGACCTGAATGTCGGAGACGACAGCGTTGTTTCGCTCCGTAGCTTCGATTTCGCCGGTGGAAATGAGCCTGCCCTGGAGCTCCTGGATGAACAGATTCTGGACATCACTGGCATCTCTTTTTCGGCAAACCGGGACCATGAGATGGTCGCCATGCTGTCTCCGGGAACAACTGAGGCCCGGATACGCGAAATCGCCGTCAATGGATCAACAGGCCTTATCACCGGGACCAGCGACATCAGCTTCCCCGGTTCGTCGATCTCCAGTAATTTTATTCCCATCGGCGTTGCGCTTGTCCCGCCGGCTTCGGGCAAGCCGGTACGGGCGATGGTACTCCGCTTCGCCTTCGCATTAACCGAACTGCCCGGCGACCTTCTTCAGTTCAACCTGGACACCAACCTGTCCATGTTCCCTGCGGAGCCGTTCGTAAACACCTCCAACGGAAGCAAACGCGGCTACACGACCTGCAAATCGCCCCAGCAGGTGGCCGTTGCTAAAAACGGACTGAGAGCCTTCGTCGTGTGCAACAGCACGTCGCCGAACGATACGGATGTCACTTCCGTAAATCTGTCACCGCCGGTCGCCCAGCAGAGCGATGCGTTCTCCCTGAATCTGAGCTATCTCGGGAGCCCGCTTTCGGGACTTCTCAAGATCGCGACGCTTCCGGCGACGGGCTCCGTCATTCTGGGGTCGAGCAGCGGCGTGATCTATCTCGTCACCGACCTCGACACTCCGGCGCCGACTGTCGAGGCCGTCGCCGGAACGCCGGGGAGTACCATTACCAGCATTCAGACAACTGCTGACGGGGAACGGGTGCTGGTATTCAACGGCACTGTCGTGGACGTTTATTCCGTGGGCGCCACAACGCTAACCTACCTGCGGACGCTGACTCTTCCCATCGAAGGCTTGCCTATTGTTGCGGGCACTCCGCTCCCCTGAACCGGTGAAGCATGCCGGTGATCGCCCTGAATGCGCTGTACCTGAAACCGGGGCTCGTCGGCGGCACCGAACGCTACCTTAGGGAACTGGTTCCGGAACTCAATCGGCTCCGTCCGGACTGGCAATGGGATCTGCATGTTTGCCGGAATGCCGCCGCCTCTCTCAATGGACTTCCGGGTAGTTTCCGGCTGGTTCCGCACGCCACGGACTCCAGCCATCGCGCGAGACGGGTCCTCGCGGAGCAACTGGTTCTTCCCGTTGTGCTGAAAGGCTTTGGGACTAGTGCCGTTCTCAATCTCGGAAGTTCGGCACTTGGCTGGACGAAAATCCCACAGGTGTCGATGTTTCATGATCTCCAGCACCGCCACCTGCCGGGGAACTTCGGACCCGTTGAGCGTACCGCCATCGAGCTTACCGTTCGCCTTGCCGCCGCCCGGTCCCGAATCTGCCTGACACCCTCACGCGCAGTTAAAGATGATCTGATTCGTCTCTTCGGAATTCCCGGAGACAATATCTCGGTAACACCACTGGCTGCTTCCGAAACATTCCGGCGCACTGGCAGCACTCCGCCAGAGGATTGCCCAGTGGAGATTTCCCGCGATTTCCCCCTCCCGTTTGTTCTCTCCCCAGCTGCTCTCCGGCCGCACAAGGACTTATGGGGGCTTTGTGAGGCCTTTGCCGGAACCCCGGCTTGCATGGGCATGGAACTCGTCCTGACGGGAGCTCCGGGCCCTGAATGGCACCGCCTGTCCGGACATCCGCTCTTCCGTAATGGCCGCGCCCGTTATCTGGGCTGGCTACCCGAACCGGTCATTCCCTGGGTGTACCGGCTCGCCCGGGCCATCGTCCTGCCGACACAATTTGAAGGCTTCTGTCTGCCAGTTCTCGAGGGTTTTGCGACAGGTACCCCTGTCATTGCCTCTGACCTACCGGTCATCCGGGAAATCGCAGGGGAGGCCGCGCTGCTGGTTGGTACTGGCGATATCCCGGCGATCCAGAAAGCCCTCGGCCAAGTAATAGCAGAACCTTCGGTCCGCGAGCGGCTGATTTACAGAGGCCGGGAACAGGCCGCTCGATTTACCTGGAAACGCACGGCAGAACTGACTCTGGACGCTCTTCAGCAGGCGATGACATGAATTTCGCATTCGACACGCTGCATTTCCATCTGAACGGCGGTGGACCTTCGTCTGTGACGCTGCATCTGATGAGCTCATTGGTTGATCACGGGCATTCTGTTTCAACGGTGGGGCCCACTCACCCAGAACCATCGGTTCCACGCATGTTACTGGCCGCCTTGAAGCCGGCCCGGGTGGCCGATACCGGGCAGATCGTCATCGCCAACGAAATCCGGCCGCGAAACATTCCAGGCCGCCTGCAGGTCGCCCTTGTTCACGATCTTTTCGCTCTTGACCGGCCTGAATGGACCCGCGGTATCGAACGGTATTTCCAGACCCGCCGCTTCCGCTGGATAATTGCCCATGCCGGCCTGATCGTTGTCCCCAGCCCGGAAGTATACGAACGGTTCACCTTTCATTTTCCCGGTCTTCAAGGCCGCACGGAGACCGTCGCGTGGGGAGCAGCCGGAACTTTTCTGGACGCCCGAAGGAAGATACCCGGTAGAACCCGAGCGATAATTGCCACTGGCGATTCCACACCGCGGAAAGAAACCGGGGCTCTTCAACGATGGTACCGGTCCAGATCCAGAGACTATCCCCTCTGGTTTACCGGGGACCTTCCTCTAGAAAGCCTCGCCGAGCGGGTCGCCGGAGCCGCCTGTTATCTCTCCTTCAGCCGTGACGAAGGCTTTGGGCTTGCCATCGCGGAGGCCCTCGCTGCCGGGACTCCGGTCGTTGCCCGCCGTTTCCCCGGAGGAGCGACCCGGTTCCGCAAAGGGGTTTTGTGGTTCGACTCCGAAACTGAAGTGGATGCACTGGTGGGTACCGCCCTTTCAGGTGAAGTCCCGCTTCCTGCACCGGCAGAAATCCGTACTTGGGGCCACGTGGCGGCAGACTTTGAAGCAGCCGTCCTTCGTCACCTTCCCACTTGAACATCAGGGCCGGGTTGGTCAGGTTCCGCACCCGGCCTTAAGGGCCGAAACCCGATGGCCCACCCGATTCTTAGCTTTATCCTGTTTGAGATGATGATCCTGCTGCCCCTGGTGGCAGGGTTTATCTGGCGGCAGAAGACATCGGTTACACCGGCTACGCCCAAACGACTGTTCTGGGTCTCGCTTTTCGGTTTCGAAACCCCGATCTACGCGTTCCTCGGCTGGGGAATCCGGCTGAAGCCTGAGCTTGCGTTCTTGCCGCTGATCGGCGGCCTGACCGCACTATCGGGGCTTGTCGCACTTTACTGGACAGGCAAACGTGCCGGTTATACGCGGCAGGATCTTGGTACGCTGGCCGCCTGCGGCGCCCTGTCGAATCAGGGTTATTTCCTCGGCGGATACCTCTGCCTGTTGCTGGTTGGGGAACAGGGGCTCGCGCTGTCCGTCATCTATATCTTTTACTGGAACTTTCTGGTGTATGGGGTCCTGTTCCCCATCGCCCGGTGGGCGAGCGAAGAAACGGACCACCTGTCCTTTGAACCCCTGAACGCACTGAGGCAGCTCGCCACCGACCCGCGGGCGATCCCTCTGCCCGGTTTTCTCCTGGGCCTGACGCTGAACGCATTCGAAATCGCTCGGCCCGCGTGGATCGCATCCTACCTCAAGTTCGCACCACCCGTTTCCAGCATTATCGTCCTGCTCGGTGTTGGGCTGACCATCGAGGCCGGAGAGCTGCGCATGAACCGGCGGCTGGTGATGGCCGCAGGTTCGGTCAAGTTCCTCCTGATGCCGGCCGTGGGGATCTCGCTGGCGCTGCTCGCCGGACTGAACCGGGAGGCGTTCGCCGTCGTCGTTATCGAATCGGCCTGCCCGACGGCAATCTTCTCCGTCGTAATCTCGACTCTCTTTGCAATGAACTCACGGCTTGCCGCCACTCTGCTGGTTTGGACCACCGGGGTGTTCCTCGTCGCCATCTGTCCCCTGCTCATCTATCTGATTTCGGGGCCGCTGAAACCTTGATGAAACCAGCGCCGTCACGTAGGGATGCCTGATCGGAGGATCAGGGTGGACGAATTCCTGTTTTCCATAGCCAAGCGGCCGTACGTCTTTGTTTTTTTCGGGGTCTTCCTGACCGTCGCCATAACCCATATCGGTCTGCACCGGACACTGCTCTGGGTCGTGGCGGGATGGATCGTGGCCTTTACCTGCGAAGCAAGCTCGATCCGGAACGGATTCCCATTCGGCCTGTACCATTACCGGGAGGAAGCCCTCCAGGGAGAGCTGCTGATTGCCGGGGTTCCGTTCTGGGACAGCCTGTCATTCACATTCCTGTCTTATTTCTCGTGGACAACCTCCATGCTCTACTGGGGCCCGGTCTACAGGACCGGGGACTTTCAGCGCCTTGAAACCCGGAAGCTTCGGCGAAGCCCCGCCGTGCTGCTGACGGCTGCGTGGCTCATGATGATGCTGGATGTCATTATCGATCCCCTTACCCATCAGGGAGACAAATGGTTCCTCGGGCAGATCTACTACTACCCGAACGGCGGCGAACATTTTGACGTGCCGATAACGAACTACATGGGCTGGTTTTTCGTCGGGCTGTCGGTCATCACCGCCTACACGGTGATCGAGAAGCTCATGATGATCCCGGCCAAAGGGGATGAAACCGGAGTCCGATGGCTGCCGTTCGGAGGGTTATTCGGCCCGCTCGTGTTTCTCGGTGTCATAGGATTTAATCTGACCATTACCCTCATGATCGGCGATCTGACGCTGTTCTGGGCCAGCTTCTTCATCTGGGCCACTCCGCTGATCCTGATTGTCATTCGCATTACCCGGCCAGAATCGTGTGCAAGCCGGGCCGATATCGCCGCCTTCCTGGATTCCTACGGCGCTTCTCCGGTCGCGAAAAAACTGTTCCCCGACGGCCCCTATTCCGGCAAGCAGAATTCATAAGCCGATCCGGTTCCGCTATACTTGTCTGCCGTGAGCAGCATTAGAGTTATCCGTGCGTGCCTTGCGCTAGCCATTCTTGTCATTACCGGCTGCACCAATGGCAACAGCCGTACGATCCCCGGCCCTCAACGGCTCGTCATCGAGGTGACCGGAAATGTGGCCGGCACGGTCGAGCCGTGCGGCTGTTACGAGGGCCAGCTCGGCGGCCTTGCCAAACGGGCCTGGATTACCTCTGAATCCCGGCGGCTGAACCCTGATGGCTATCTGTTACTGGATTATGGGAATCTGCTGTTCCCCGCCCAGCCTTCCAATGGCTTCGACAGCGCCCAGCGGCTGCTTCGTGCCCGGCTTCTCGCTCAAGGGACCGCGAAGCTGAAGCTGGATGCCTACAATCTTTCAGTCCCGGACTTCGAGCAGGGTCAGGGCGCTGCGATCCAGCTTCTGCGTGCTGGCGGAGTCCCAATTGTCTCCGCAAACCTGCAGGACTCCGGAGGCCGCCCGCTGGCTCCCGGTTTTCTTTCCTTTTCCCGCCGAGGGCTCCGGATAGCCGTCACCGGCGTTTCGGAGCCTCTCAACAATGTGGATCCTCTCCCGGAGGGTATCCGCGTGTCGCCCCCCATCGAGGCGCTGGATAAACTCTTTCCGGTCTTGCGCCGTGACCACGATCTCGTGGTCATATTGTCGCACGTCCGGCGCCCGACGGCCGCCGAGGTCGAAAAGAAGTTTGCGCCGGCAATCGTTCTGGGTGCGCAGTACGACCAGATGGGCGTTGTTACGACCGCCACCAACGATCAGGTAATCTCGGCCGGCTCCACGACCCGCGGACGGCATCTCGGCCGTCTGACCCTCGACTTTGCACCGGGGACAAGCACTTTCAGCAAAATGGAAACGACCGCCGATGGCCAGCGGCCCGCGTTCCCCAAGCCTCATGCGGGCTCCGGGTTCCGGTTCGACCTTGTGCCAATTGCTCCTAAAACCACCGAAGATCCGGGCCTTCGGACGGCCATCGATGCCATGAAGCGCGAAATGGTCGCCCAGTCTGTCACCGATTTCGGCCAGACGGCGGCCTTGAATGCCGCGAACGAAAGACCGGGCTTTGCTGGAGCCCAATCCTGCAAGAGCTGCCATCAGGTCCAGTACGAATACTGGTCAGGTCATGCCCATGCCCATGCCATGGACACGCTCCGCAAGACCAACAATCACACCGATGCCACCTGCATCGGCTGCCATTCGCTGGGCTACCGGTCGCCCGACGGTTACCTGGGAACCGTCGTCCCAAAATTTTTTGAAAATGTCCAGTGCGAATCCTGTCACGGACAAGCCGGGCTTCATGTGGAAAATGTCCTGGGCAGCAAGCCCGTCCGTAAGGTTGCGGAGCAAACCTGTATGGGCTGTCACGGAGCGTTCCACGAAGAGAAGCCGTTCGATTACAAAAAAATGCTGCCGCGGGCCAGTTGTCCGTCTGCCCGCCCGCTTGAACCGTCGACGCCCACCCAGGATCAGGAGGGTGGCACCGGCGAACCGGTTCCCCTGGCCCCGAAGCCCGGCGAGTAAACGTCAATATAGCCACGCCGGGTTGCCACCGGCTTTGCGAATTTCCTGAAGCAGGTTGTCGAGGTCGGCGCTCGCCCGCTTCAGCTCGGCGCAGGTGGTGTCTTTTAGCGCAGCCAGCGAATCCTGGCTGCCCGCAGTCTCCCAGAATGTACAGTCTCCGGAGAGATTTCCGACTTTCTGTTCCAGGGCGGCCTTGCGTCGAACCCAGAACTCCCGCCGGGAAGCGGCTGAATGGGCAGACGTTTCATGGGTCGGTCCGGATGCACTCGTAACCTGTCCGGTCTGGGTCGCTTTCACCGCCTGAGGCTGACTCTGTTTCCGGTATTCCGGAGGTATCCGCGCGGGCGAGTCAACGTAATGAACCCCGCCGTTTGCATCGGTATATTTGTACAATTCAGCCCTGACAGATTGTGCCGGAATCAGAACGCCGGCTGTCACCACCGAAGCCAGAAGGAATCCCGCAAACCGGTTCTCTGTGAGAGCCAAGATTCAGCGTACCCAGCCCGGCGGCGCACCCTTGCGGCGGGCTTCTTCCTGAAGGTCAGTGATCCTGGCCGGGATCTCGGCCTTTTCCTTCTCGAGGGCGGCTTTCTCGTCCGCCAGTTTAGCCCCCATCTGCCGGGCGGCTGGTGCAGTTCCCAGATATCCAGTGCCGTCGATTTCGGCAATGCGGGCATCGATCGCCTTTTCGCGGTCTTTGAGTTCTTTAAGGCGTCCCTGCCAGTAATCTTTGCCGTTGCCGTCGGCATCGACATCCACGCCAATCCGCTTGCCGGGCGCCTTGCCTTCTGGCGTTGCCGCGGGCTGTGAAGCGGAAGAAGACGGAACCACCGGGGGAAGGTTCTGGCTCCCTTTAACCTGAACAGCACTATCCCGGTATTTTTCCGGGATTTTTGTCTTCGAATCCGTGTACTGCGTTTTGCCGTCCTCGGTTTTGTATTTCCAGACTTCGGCACGGGCTGCCGGCACGGAAATGCACAGGCCGACGGCAATGGCAATCCACGGGCTTCTTTTCTGTAGTGAATGACTCAATATGCTCATACGGCCAATTTACCCCCGCCGCTACGTTCCCGCAATCCCCATATAGAACGGATTGACAGCGGGATTGTTACCGAATTACACGAACAGGAATACTGTCTACTGAGGCCTGCATGGCGAGAAAAGCCCTTATCGTCGACGACGATCAGTCGGTCCGGATGCTTCTGAACATGACGCTGAAGTCCAAGGGCTTCGAGTGTACCGAAGCCGTTGACGGGCAGGAGGGCTTTCGTACGGCGCTGAAAATAGCTCCTGACCTGATTGTCCTCGACCTGACCATGCCGAACATGAATGGCTTCGAGGCCTGTGAAAAGCTGCGGGGGCATGAGAAAACGGCAAAGACCCCAATCCTGGTACTGTCCGGCGAAACGACCGATCTGAACCGGGATATTTTGAGCGGAACCCTCCGGGCGACTGCTTTCATCCCCAAGCCGTTCGACCGGGCGACCGTCCTCGAAGCCGTCGCCAGGATTTTCCCCGATCTCAAGTAGGATCAGCCCGCGGCAGGCTTCGCCCTCAGTCTTTCCGGCAGTTTCTGATAAATCCCGCCGAATCCCCCGTTGGACATGATCAGGATGACGTCCCCGGGCCGGGTTTCGGAGCCCAACGCCTCAACGATGGCGTCCACAGACGGGAAAGTCCGGGCGTCTGCCTTGTCCGCCGCGAGATCAGCGATGAGCTGCTCCACCGAGAACCGTTCGTGCTCGTTGACCTTGCCAGGATTGTCCACCGGCGCGACGATGACCCTGTCGGCGAGCTTCAGCGCCGATACGTAGTCCTTCTGGAAGACCTTGCGCCTCGATGTGTTGGTCCGGGGTTCAAAGATCGCCCACAGGCGCTCCTTCGGGAACCGCATGCGTATGCAGGCGATGGTCTCCCGGACAGCCGTCGGGTGATGCGCGAAATCGTCGATAACAATCACGCCACCCGTATCCGCGATGATCTCCTGCCGGCGCTTCACGCTTTCGAACGACTCGACCGCCGAACGGAACTTCTCCGGCTCCATGCCGATAGAATCGGCCATGGCGGCGACCGCTATGGTGTTCTTCAGGTTGTGCGTCCCGAACAGCGGCGAGGATATCCGCTCCCAGAGCTTGCCCTGCCGGTATATCTCGACCTTGCAGTGATTCCTGCTGGCTGAAACGATCCGCCCCCACCATTCCTGCTGATGATCGCCCGTAGAGTAATAACGGATCCGGCCGCGGCACCCGGCCGCGATCTCACGGACGTTGGGTTCATCGTAATGGGCGATCAGCGTCCCGTCCGGAGGGATCAGCCCCACAAATTTCCGGAAGGCCGCCTTCACTGCATCCAGATCCTTGAATATGTCTGCGTGATCGAACTCGCAGGAAGTGAATATGGCCGTGCGGGGAGCGTAGTGCAGGAACTTCGATTCCTTGTCGAAATAGGCCGTGTCGTATTCGTCGCCTTCGACTACGAAATAGCCGCCCTTCCCGGTCCGGAAGCTCACACCGAAGTTCCTGAGCACCCCTCCAACCAGAAAACCCGGATCAAGCCCGGCGCTCGTCGTCACCCAGCCCGCAAGGCCGCTCGTGGTCGTCTTGCCGTGCGTCCCCGCGACGACGATCGAATGCCGGCCGTCAATAAAAAACCGGTGAAGCGCCTGCGGCATCGAGCAGTAATCAAAGCCCAGGGCCAGCATCGCCTCGACTTCGGGATTGGTCTTCGGAACGGCATTTCCGACAACGACAAGATCCGGCTTCCAGTCGAGATTTTCGGCCTTGTACCCTTTGAAAATTTCGATTTGCTGGGCCGCGAGCTGGGTACTCATCGGCGGGTAGACGTTCTGGTCCGAACCCCGCACGTCATGGCCGATGGCTTTCAGCATTCCCGCAAGGGAACCCATGGCCGTACCACAAATCGCTATCAGATGTATCTTCAACCGGACCTCCGTGCCCTCGGGAAATCAAAGCCAAGACTTTCCATGATCGCGTCATGGATTTTCGCCCGGTACGGATTGAAAGCCGTATTTACCCGTGTAGGGCAGACCCGGTTGGCAAGTATCACGACGATCAGATCTCTCGGACGGTCGTACCAGACCGACGTGCCGGTATATCCGAGATGCCCTGCGGAATCCCCGGAGAAATACCGCCCAGCCGTCGATTTATCCTCCGAAGGTGTGTCCCAGCCGAATGCCCAGGTATTTCCTGCCGGTTCCGGCGGAACTGTCCACATGCGGGTCAAGGTTTCCCGGCGGAACAGTCCGCCCGATCGATGGAAACATTCTCTTAGGGCGCAGACATACTGCCCGGCATGCAGCAGATTTCCGAACAGTCCCGACGCCCCGCTTATCCCGCCCAGAAACCGTGTGTTCTCGTCTTCCACGACGCCCTGAAGCGTCCGGAGATACCCGTCGGGAATCGAGGTCGGCGCAATGCCGTCTCCCAGGATCGGCCCGACTCCATTGGGGCGGAATACCGGCCCCTGCAGTTTCAGTGGGGTCAGGATCTCGGTCCTGAATAGCTCGTCGAGCGTTCTGCCGCTGGACCGCTGGAGGATGTCGCCAAGAATCAGATAGCCCACGTCGGAATACTTTACGATGGTTCCCGGAGGGTTCTCCAGTGGGGTGAATTTGAGGAGATGGTAGGCGCTTTCGGCCGCGTTCGCGCCCATCTGGTCCAGATGGGCCAGTGCCGGATAACCCGACACATGCCGCAACAACTGCCCCAGCTTGACTCCACCCTGGGGTTCACCTTTCAGGTCGGGGTAAAAACGGTCGAGCGGCGTTTCCGGCGTCCATTCGCCGGACTGGATGCGGAGCCAGATCAAGGGCGCAGTGCAAAAGGCCTTGGTGATCGAAGCCAGATCATAGACCGTCTCTACGGTCACCGGAGGCTCACCGTCGTCAAATGTGAATCGCCCGGCACAAAACGCATGGAGCAGACGGCCCTGAAACCAGCAGCCAACCGATAGGCCGGGGGATGCCTTGCCGGCGACGATTTCCGCCAGGAGTTTCTCTACCGGGGACCAGTCCGTCATGAAATTCGTCCGTCCCACGGCAGTCTGTTCAGCAATAATTTTCCGTCACTTAGATCGACGTCGGCGCCCAGAGGAAGTGATAGATTCCGGCGACCGTGTCCGGCCGGGAAACCGGTATACACCGGCACTCCCAGATCCCGCTCTATGGCGGCAAACCAGGCATGAAGGGTCTTCCGATAGTTCTTCGCCCCCTTGGGCGGTGAAAAATCACCCATAACAAGAGCTTTCGTGCGGTTCAGCGCTCCGCTGTTTCTGAGCTGCGTCAGAAACGCATCGAGGCGGTACACCTGCTCGTTGATATCTTCAAGGAATACAATACCTGGCAGTTTCGGGCTTGAAGGGGTCCCACACATGGCTGCCAGAACGGCCAGATTGCCTCCGGTCAGCCGGCCTCTGATCCGGGACGTCTTGCGACTCAATGCCAGCGCCGACCCCAGCGACAAGCCCGGTTTCACCTTTCCGAATAGAAATGCCTCATAACGCCGCCGGGTCGGAATATGCGGAGGCTTGCCGAAACTGCCCGGGTGCGGGCCATGAAGGCTCCACTCAATCCCCTGTTGCATCAGAAACTGGTGCAGGACGGTATTGTCAGAAAAACCGGAAAAGAGCTTGGCCCGCCCTCCAACTTTGCCCGCAAGAAGGGGTAAAAGCCGGGCGCACCCAAACCCGCCACGAACTGAAAACAGGGCGGCAACTTTCCGGTCGTTCCAGAAGGTCAGGAATTCAGCCGCCCGTTCCTTGTCGGTACCGGCAAGATACCGGTCCGGTTGCCGCGGCAGCCGGGTCACGACTTCAAGGCCGAGACTTTCGAGGTAGCGTCGCTCGGCGAGCAGCCGGTCCCGGTCCACGGTCCCGGCGGGAGCAACAAGCGCCACACGGTCACCCGGCCTGAGCGGCATGGGCCCCTGACGAGCGGCGGTCTTCACCGGCTGATGCCCCCCGGAAAGTGCAGAATTAGCCCTACCCCTGTGACGGGACTCTACCCGATCAGCTAAACTGTGTGAACTACCCAGTTCCGGTTCCGGGTGGCCACTGCCGCCAGATGAAGTTCCGTCAGGAAGGTTCGCCGTGCTTCAGGTTACCGACCGGCGTTATATGCGGATGAAGGTCTTGAAGCCTCTCGCTTTCACTTGTGAAAGCGGCACCCATGATGGAACGCTACAGGATATTTCCCTCTGTGGGGCCCTGATCCTCAGTCCGGCAACGATCGAAACCGGCACCCGCGTCCAGCTCGACTTCAAGCTGCCGACCGACCCCGACCCGATTCGCGTTCACGGGAAAGTCGTCCGTCTCCTCTCTCCGGGAAATCCGCTTGGAACCGGCTTTGGAGTGGATTTCACCGTCGTCGGCATCAATCATCGCGAGGCCATTGACCACTACGTTCGCTCCACATTCCGGTATTTCCGAAGCCTTCAGTTCGAGCTCTCCAAATTCGATGTGGACTGGACGACGGTGCGGGAACTCGTTCAACACACCTACCTGCAGGCCCAGTCATATTCGACCGATGCACTCCGCAATCTGGTGGCCATCGAACTGGAAAGTTTCCGGCTGCGAAAGGTGGTTTCCGTCGATTCGACGGGCTAAAAATCTGCCCGCATGAGTTCCAGACGGCCTTCAAGCAAGAAAATCGTGCTGACCGGCGGCCCCTGTGCGGGCAAGACCACCATCGCGGACGTGCTGGACCGGGCGTTCGCCGGTGATCTGATCGTAGTGCCTGAGGCCGCCTCGCTTCTGTTTTCTGGCGGCTTTCCACGTTGGCCGGAGAACGAATCCCGTTCCGCCCTCCAGAGGGCCGTGTATACCGTTCAGCTTGAGCTGGAATCGGCCTACCGGATTCATCATCCGAACCAGATGCTTATTCTCGACCGGGGTACGGTGGATGGCGCCGCCTACTGGCCTGAAGGGCCGGACCGGTTCTTCGCCGCCATGGGAACTACGTTGGAAAAGGAACTCGCTCGCTATGACCAGGTGATTTATCTGGAAAGTGCCGGGGAGGAAGCCTACCGGCTGAATGTCAGCCGGAATCCGAACCGGACAGAATCCTGGGAAGACGCCCGTCGTCTCGACGAACTGACCAAAGGCCTCTGGGGCCGGCACAAGTCTGTTTCCATTATCGAAAACCAGCGGGCCTTCAGCGAAAAAATATCGTCAGTGCTCAGGATCGTCGAGCAGGCACTCGGTTACTGACCGTCAGTGGTCACGGCTGATCCGCCGGCGAAGGCCATTCCAGAGCTCCCGCAGACGGTCAGTCCCGTCATCCAGCAGCAAGATCGGCAAGAGGCTCCGGGGACCGAACTGGAGCGGCGGCTTCCCGCCTGAACATCTCGATATCCACCCGGCTTCAGGAGCTGACGGCGGCAGGAGTCCTTCGACGGATGTGCCAAACAGGAAATTCGCCACCCCAAGAGCAAGCCGGACAAGGCGCTGCTCTCCTCCGGCTTCCAGCAACCGGCTGAAATGTCCGGTATCGATCTCTCGTCCGTGGCTGCTCGTCAGGAACCGGTGAATGTCGTAGACAAAGAGGAGCCGCTCGGAAAAGCCATGCCATGCACAATTGCGGGCCAGCCAGAAAAGCGCACCTTCCGGTGACAGCACCCCTCCAGAAGTGAAATCCCTGAACCTGAGTTGGCTGCCCGCGAAAGTACGGTCGTGGAGTTCCACCACAACGGCCGGGGTTTCGCCGATAAACCGCCAGGCTCCGCCCTGCTCCCGGTCCAGGCGGTCTTCCGGTGTGTCGAACTGCCGGTATCCCAGGTGTCTGAGCACCATGGCCGCCATCGCCCGGTCTTCGGAGGCCACCAGGATGTCCAGATCGCTCATGGGCCGGGAAGCCGGATCGAGCTGAAGCCGCTCAATCAGATCGGCCCCCTTAAGAGCCGCCGACGGTACACCTTCGGCAGTCATTGCCCCGGCAATCCGTTTTGCCTCTCCAAGAATCAGGACCGGTTGAGCCCTTAGGCGATAAAGACGGGAGTCGCTGGGGGCGACTCTTAACAGGACCTCGCCCAGCAGTCCGTGACCGGTCGCTGCCTGTTCAAAGGGCGGGGAAAGCCTGATGTCCATCGCCGTGCCATTCAATATCCCGACGAGTGCGGCGAATGAATCCTGCATAAACCTAGAAAATCACCTGAACCTGAGCCCTGACCTGCTCGGGGCTCGAATCCCCGGAAAGCTGGAATTTCTGCAGGCGCGATTTCCCGGTGGAAGGAAGCGCAGCCAGCGAGGTGTCGGTGGCTTTCGGATAGCTGACTCCTCCGGGTGCGGCAGTAACGGGGCCCCCTGCCCGCCACGGGAGTTCGTAGTGGAGATAGTCTGCAACGATCTTCAGCCGGTGCTTCCAGACGAAGTAACTCACGGAAGCCCCCCAGGATGTGAAATCCCTGAAGTCCGTATTCTGGGGAGCACCGGGAATATTCCTGGGACAGGCAGGGGACGGCGGATTCGGAGTGACCGCACAGGCAGGATCCCTTCCAGCCACAAGGGCCGGAAAGCTTCCATCGGCCAGAATCACCTGTTCCCACCTGAGGCCAAAACCGACTTCGGGCGTGAGCAGGTACGTACCTTCGATCAGATATGCAAAATCTCCAAAATGCTCGCCGGAATGGGCGAATGTGTAGTGACGGTAGTTCACCTCCGTCAGGAGCGATGCCCCTCCCAGCTTGCCCAGAACCGCACCTCCGAGACTGGTGTGTGTGAATTTGGCGCCTTGTCCGTAGAAATGGTCCCAGAACGAAGCAGGGAAATCGACGCCGGTGCATTGCTGCGTGCCATGAAGGCTGCCGGAGAGATACAGGTACTTGGGGCAATTGGGGCCGAGTGCTTCGCCGGGCCCTGCATCCACCAGTTCACCTCTCAGGTTAATCGTCCGGCCTCCGCCAAAATCGACTGACGGCAGCGAATCGCCTTTGAGGGTTTCCCAGGCGATCCACCCCCGAGCCTGAAGGGCGGCCGGGGCCTTTTGGAAATGGAACTGATCCCAGTCGAACGGTTCCCCGATCAGACGGGCATCGATAGCCAAGGTATAGTTGAACCGGTCCAGATCCCCGTTGATCCCGTTCGGGCCACTGGTAAAGCGGCTACCGTTAAGGATCGCAAAAGACACCCGGTACCGGTCGTACTCAACATAGGGTCTGATACCGATGCCTAAACCGCCGCCTGCCGCGCGCACGAAGGCCGCTTCGTCCACAAAAGCGAGCTGTGTCGGCCCCATGGAATGCTGGAGTGCTACCAACCGTTTGAACTGTCCAAAATCGATTCCGAACAGGCTGCCGGTCTTCCAGTTCCCCCAGATCTGATCGGCTGCGCAGTCTTCGCCGGCCATGCATTCCAGATAAGCCCGGAACCGGAACGAATCCCCGTACTGGCCGGACAGCATGAGCCGACCCCGGGCAACTCCGAATGAATAAAAATCGTCGTCGACAGAGACTGAAGCCAGGCCCGGAGCCACATTCCCGGCCGGCCCCTTCTTTGCGAACAGCCCCTGAAATCCGAACTGGACAAGGAAGTTGAACCGGAACTGCTGCTGTCCGTCAGCCGACGAGCAGACCAGACCGAAATCATAACGGCAATTCCCCTGCAAGGGACCGGTGCCATCTGGTGCCGCGGGCCCGGAGGCAGCAAGGCCAGCCGCTGGAGCGGCCATCAGCAGGGCCAGTCCGATGAGACCGGCCGGGATCGTATAGCGCCAGAGCCTGCTTGGCGAGCCCTTACCGGTTGTCATTGTTGGGATTCAGTTAATAGCGGGGCGGTCTTCCACGAACTTCTTGATCCGGTCGGCCAGCAGCTTGATGGCCGAATCCTTGTCCGGATCCGATGCCGGCGGAATCTGGTGCGGTGGAACAGTTACCCAGAGCTTGCGGCCCTGGGGATCGATCATCTCGGAGCAGTGAGCCACAAAGCCCGGTACTTTCACCCGTTTGCGGGTCTGGGGATCGATCGACACGATCTCCTCGGCCGAAACCTTGATGACGAAATGATATCCCTTGTAAGTCGGCATGCCGCGCCTTCAACTCAAGTGGGGAACGTGCCCCAAAGCCCTCTGCAGGATCGCTTGCGTTTGGACAGAATATCGGGGATTTTCCCGTATTCAAATCAAGGCCGCATCCGCAAGTTCTTATGGATGCAGATCAGCGCCGCCTGGAAGCCAGCAACTCGTCCCGGAGTTCTTCCGCCTCTTCAGCGAAATTTTCAAGCTCTTCGGAATACAGGTCCACTTCAGCACTATCCCGGTCCCAGAGCAGCAGCTCCGGCAGCAGCCGGTCGTCTTCTTTCTCCAGAACCAGATGGTTTCCGTCCTGTTCCGCGATGGTAATAAAGTCGTCCGAAAGGTCCTCGGGCCGGTTGTCCCCGTTCATCATGATGATGTCGGTCTTGCTGGCGCCCCCCGAAGGTTCGCGAACCGGATGGAATTTCCAGTCGTTGATCTCGGCTCCGTTCACGGCCTTCCAGATCCGGATAACGGTCTTGGGGAATACGACGCCGAGGGCCTCGCCGGTGTCCTCGACAGCCTCGTCACTTGCCCCGTACGGATTGTGAAACACTTCCGGAGCCTGGGCCTCCCCGGTAGATTCCTTACCTGATGAAGCCGGCGCCTTTTCAGCCTTGGCGGGCTTTGGAGGCGGAGTCTTCGCCGGCTGCGGCGCAACGGTTTTCACCGGGCTTTTCTTGGGTGCGGGCACCACCGGCTTTAGGGCTGCCGGGGCTTTCGCCTTCGCCGTTTTAGCCGCTTTGGGAGACTTCTTGGCAACCGGCTTCCGGGCGGATTTTGCGGCCTTTGCCGCCGTCTTTTTCGGTTTCTTCTTCGCTTTTGCCGCGGTCACTGACGCAAACCCCTGATTCTATGGTTCCCTCACGAAACCTGAATTGCTGCCCCAACGTCTTAGGAAGGCAGCCGGGAAAAGTAAAGCCCCGGCAAAGACTCGCGAGCCGGCTCCCGGGTGGTATCGAAAACACGGGGGTAGCCCTCGCTTCCCGGCCACTCGGACAACCGCTAGTTTAACGGCCAGTCAGCAGGGAAAGGATCAACCGATGAAATTCCATGACTTTGAACTCAACTCCCTTCAGGGGAAACCCGTCAAACTGTCCGCCTACAAGGGCCATCCGGTCCTTGTCGTGAACGTCGCCAGCCGCTGCGGACTGACTCCGCAGTACAAAGATCTTCAGGCGATGCACGACACGCTTGGTCCCAAAGGCCTGAAAATCGTCGGCATTCCCTGCAACGATTTCGGAGCGCAGGAACCCGGCAGTGCACCAGAAATCGAACAGTTCTGCACGAAAAATTACGGGGTAAGCTTCGACATGATGGAGAAGATCCATGTCAACGGCCCCGAAGCCCATCCGCTCTACGAAAAGTTCCTGAAATCGAAGGACCACAACCGGTTCACCCCCGGCAACGTCCAGTGGAACTTCCAGAAGTACCTGATCTCGAAAGATGGCGATATTGCCGCCGCCTGGGGGCCTCAGGTGAAACCGAACGCTCCTGAGATCGTCATGGCCATCGAAACCGCCCTGAAGTAACTGGCCGTCACGGATCCCGGCGGCGATTGCCGGCGGCTGCAGCAGCCAGATCGATCGCATGAATCATGCTGGAAGGGTTCGCTTTACCTTGCCAGGCGATTTCAAATGCGGTCCCATGGTCCGGGGATGTACGGATAAACGGCAAGCCGAGCGTCGAATTCACGCCTTCATCAAAACCGATCATCTTGACCGGAATCAGCCCCTGGTCATGATACAGCGCGACCACGGCATCGAATTCTCCCTTGGAAGCCCGGTAAAAGACCGTATCGGGTGAATAAGGCCCGCTGACCGGCAGGCCTTCGGCCGAGAGCCGCCGGACAAGCGGCCCAATCCAGTCGGTTTCCTCGCTACCCAGCAATCCATCCTCACCGGCATGGGGATTCAAGCCGGCAACGACAATACGCGGAGCTGCTGTCCCGAACCAGCCGGGCAGCGTCCTCGCCGCCAGACGAATCACCCGTTCCAGTTCCTCCGGGGTTAGCTCCCTGAAAACGGCTTTTAGGGGCAAATGAATGGTCGCCAGAACCACTTTCAGGCGCTCACATGAAAGCATCATCGCATAATCCGTCGTCCCGCTCCGGTCTGCCAGCAGTTCCGTATGGCCCGGGAAGTCGATCCCGCCAGCCTTGAATGCCGTCTTGGCGATCGGGGCGGTGACGACTCCATCCACTACACCTGCAAGCGCCAGATCGGCGGCACGGACGATCCAGTCATGAATCCTGCGGCCGTGCTGGCGGCCGCGCAATTCCGGGGAAAGCGCAGAGAATTCCAGATCCAGCTGACCGTCCGACAGAAGATAGAGAATCCCCGGATCTGCCGCCTCGCCTGCCGAACGGACCTTACGGACAGTGAGCCCGGGTGCGAAACACCGGACAGCTTCAGTCATGACGCCCGCTGCACCGGTCACCAGATAACGGAAACCGGGCCGCGCCGCGACTGCCTTCACGCAGACTTCCGGACCGATCCCGTGGGGATCGCCCGGAGAGATGGCAAGCAGCGGCGGCATCGGCTTCAGATGTTCCGCTGGACCCGGGCCCCGGCAACCAGCTCTTCGATATAGTGGGCGAAGGCTTCTTCGGTCTTCTGGTTTTCGAGTGTCGTTTTGATCCCGGAAAACATCTCTTCGAGCGGCCGCGTATCCCCGCCGGTCCGGTCCAGAACCTTGAGTATGTATACCCCCCGGTCGTCGCTCACGAGCTCGGAATACCAGCCACGCTCCGTCGCGAAGATCGCCTTTTCGAGATAGGGGAGGATCGATCCCTTGCGGATCACCCCGAGATCCCCGCCCCGGCTGGCATTCGGACCGCTGGAATGGGTTTTCACAAGTTCGGAGAAATCGACACCGGCCGTGGCCCGGTTGCGAAGTTCTTCAGCCTTCTTCTGGACAGCCTGCTTCGCGTCTTTATCCGCCTGCGGTGGATACGCGAGGAAGAGCATCTGCACGCGGGCTTCCTCGACATCGCGGCGGACATTCGACTCGTAATAAGCCTTCACCTCCGCTTCGGTCACGGATACCCTCGGCCGGATCAACGACATTTTCAGGCGGTCGAACAGGATCGCGTAGCGGACCTCGCGGCGGTAACGCTCCCAGCTGAGGCCCTGCGCCCGAATCTCTGCCAGAAGCTGGTCCCTGGTAATCCCGCGTCCCTTGAGGAGCCGTTCAATGGCATCGTCGGTCTCGTATTCGTTCACGGCCAGGCCATATTTGAGAGCATCCTGCTCGACCAGCGCCAGCCGGATCAGCTCGTCGGTTGCCCGGCTGGAACCGTCTCCAATCGCCCGGCGAAGATCGGCCTCGGGAACTCCCGGGTTCATCTGCCGGAACTTGAAATACTCCATCTCCCGGAATTCCTGGACGTCACTGAAAAGGATTGGCTCGTCGTTCACGAGTACGGCCACTCCGTCCAGCGTGCCTGGCCCATCGGAACGGGCCGGGACTGCGGCCGCATGCAGCAATGCCACGGCAATGGCCGGAGCCAGAAACAGACGGAATGGCAGGCAGCGGGACACTTCAGTTCCTTTCTTTGGATACATCGGGAAAAACATCGTCGGCAATCTCGATCCGGGTTTCCCGGCGCCTGTGTTCCAGCCACTCGTTCAGCGCGGCGTCTTGCCGTTCATTCCTGAGTTCAGCCGCGATCCGGTCCTTCACCTGCTCATAGGGTACGGGACCGGCGGGAGTCACCCCGTTTAACCTAAAGATATGATATCCGTACGAGGTCCGGATCGCATCGGAGATTTCGCCCGTTGTCAGCCGGCGGACCGGTTCCTCGATCTCCGGCGGAAGTTCCCCCGGTGCAAAGCTGCCCATGAGCCCATCCCGGGAGGCTTCAGGAGCGATCGAACGGGTCCTGGCCAGATCTCCGAAGGGAACATTCTTCTTTCGAAGGAGCTGAAGCACATCCGCGGCTTCCGTCTCGGTCCTCACAAGAATCTGCGACACCGATAACTGCTCCGCCTGTTCGTAACGGCCACGGAAGGTATCAAAACGCTGACGGATTTCGCTTTCCTGAACCGCCGGAACTTCTCCGGCAAGAGTGGCGATCACCTTCCGGAGCAGAAGCCGGCGTGCCATGTCTTCCCGCCACTGGTCGATTGTCTGGTACCGGCGGGTCAGCTCCTGTTCCAGTTCTTCAGGGTCATAGGCAGCCAGCAGCCGTTCAACCTCCCGGTCTGCCTCGCCCGGATCCAGCGTATACCCCTTCCGACGGGCTTCACCGAGAATGAGCTGTTCGTCCACTTCCTCTTTAAGGAGTTTCTGGACCTCATCGGCATAGGCTTCCGAACCGGGCGGCGGATTCCCCCGGGCCACCAGTTTTGGTAGCATTCGCCGGTCGAACTCGCGGCGAGTTACCGTCCGATCGTCGATTCGGAGCACGATGGGCTCGGACTTCCGCGTATCCCGGTCGCAACCGGGCTGGAACAGCACAAGGACGGAAAACATGACAGAACGGCCCAAGCGCACACACGCCTGGGCCGTTCCATTCATATGTGAACCTGTCAGAGAATCAGGGGTTGGCAGGCGCTCCAGCCTGTCCTTCCACCTTCGGGGCCGGTGTTTCGCCGGCAGGGGCTGCAGGCTTCGCACCGCCGCCCGCCACGTTCGGCGGGAGGGAGAAGTCAACCTTGGACAGCACCGCGTCCTCTATCTTCACTTCGGCCTGGGAGATCAGGGACTGTTTGAAGTCGTCGAACTTCTTGACGCGCATCTTGTTCACGATCTGGCGGCGAACCTGCGGGTTGTCGAACTGCTTTGCCGCGATCGACTTCTCGCTGGTCACCTTCACGATTTCCCAGCCTTCCGGAGACTCGAACGGTTCGGAGTACTGGCCGGTCTTGAGATTCTGGATGGCACGACCCACGGGGGACTGGCCGCCTGCGGGCACGCTGCCCCGGTCGCCGGCCTTATCCTTGATCGCCTGCGGGTCGTCGCTGAACTGCTTGACGACCGCATCCCAGCCCTTGCCCTTCTTCAGGGCGTCATAGGCTTTCTTGATCTCTTTCTCGGCCTCAGCGCGCTTGGCCACCGTGTCGGGCATGCCCGGCGGCGGGGCCCGCTTCAGGATGCGGCTTATGTTGACGGATTCTTCCTTGAACTCGTCGGCGTGGGCGTCGTAGTAGGCTTTCAGCTCCTCGTCCGACGGCTGCTCATTCATGAGCTTGCGGCGGAGCATGTTCGAGGCGATCTGCTTGGTGTAGTTCTCGATCTTGGCCCGGACTTCGGGGTCTTCCGTGATCCCGCGCTTCTTGGCCTCGATGTACACGGCCTCTTCCGAAAGGAAGGTGTTCACGTATTCCTTGAGCTTGGCCTGGTCCTGCGACATCTGGACCCGCTGCTGGAATGGAACCCGGCGAAGCGATTCCTCAAGAGCGTTCAGCCGCACGGGCTCTCCGTTAACCTTGGCAACGACCGGGGAATCTTCCCCCTTGGCGTTTTCGCCTGCACCCTTCTTGTTCTTGTTGCAGGCACCGGTGAGGGCGAGCATGGCGACAGCAGCCGGTATCAGCATTTTCCGCATCGAAAGCATCGGACTGGTTACTCCTTGACCTTTAATTTCCTGGTTCCAGAAGGTTCCCCTGAACTCTTCTCTTTCTCGACCAGATTGAGTGCGGCCTCCGCGATCCTGAAAACCTCCGTAGGCCGGATTTCGTCGTATCGCACCACAAACCGGTTGTCAGGCGTTACCCGATATCTTACCGGATCGGTGCGAATCAAGTTGATCAGCCGTTCCGGGTCCGGGGTCAGCGGATTTCCATCCGAGCCCAAAGCGAACCGTATGACCACTTCGCGGCTTCCTGCCTTGAGTTCCGCTACATTTAGCTTTCTTAATCTGATCTTCAGTGAGATCAATTTAATGAGGTTTTCAGTTTCATCGGGGATGGGGCCGAAGCAATCCAGCAGATCGTTCCGGACGCTTTCGAGTTCTTCCTTCGTGCGAACGGCGGAGAGCTTCTTGTAGTAGACGAGCTTCTCGCCGACATCCGGGATGTAGTGGGCCGGGAAAAGCATGGCGACGGGCAGGCTGACTTCCGGCTCGATTTCCTCCCGGTATTCCTGGCCCTTCAGTTCGTGAACCGCCCGGTCGAGCAGGTCCACATACTGGTCAAAACCCACCGCCGCGATATGGCCCGACTGGGCTTCTCCGAGCACATTCCCGCCGCCCCTCAGCTCAAGGTCGAAGCTCGCGATCTTGAAGCCGCTCCCTAAATCGCTGTATTCCTGGAGCACGCGAAGGCGCTTTTCCGCTTCGGGCTGGAGCCTCTCTCCCGGCGGGAGCATGAGGTAGCAGTACCCCCTCCGGTTCGAACGCCCCACCCGGCCTCGAAGCTGGTAGAGCTGGGCGAGACCGAACTGGTCGGCGCGCTCGACGATCATAGTGTTGGCGTTGGGGATATCGAGCCCGCTTTCCACGATCGTTGTACAGAGCAGCACCTGGAATTCGTTGTGCAGGAATCCCAGCATCACCTTTTCCAGGCGGGCCGGGTCCATCTGACCGTGTCCGATCTCGATGCGGACTCCTGGAAGCATCTCGCGAAGCGTGCGCGCCCGTTCCTCAATCCCCTGAACCCGGTTGAACAGGTAAAACACCTGCCCGCCGCGGGAGATTTCAGCCCGGATGGCATCGGCAATGGTCCGGTCGGAATAGCGGCTGACGACAGTACGGATCGACAGCCGGTCCTGAGGCGGTGTGGCGATGAGGGAAAAATCCCGCAGTCCCGTCATGGACATCTGGAGTGTCCGCGGAATCGGCGTCGCCGATAGTGTCAGGAAATGGGCGACGACGCGGAGCCTTTTCAGCCGTTCCTTGTGCTTGACGCCGAAACGGTGCTCTTCATCGACGATCACGATCCCAAGGTCCTTGAACGTCACATCGTTCTGAAGGAGCCGGTGGGTCCCAATCACGATATCGACCTGCCCGAGCGCGAGCCGCTTCAGGATATCCCGCTGTTCTGCCGCATTCCGGAACCGGCTGAGCACCTCGACCCGGACGCCATGATGGGCCAATCGTTTGTGAAAATTCTCGTAATGCTGCTGTGCAAGGATGGTTGTCGGCACGAGCAGCGCCACCTGCTTGCCGTCCAGCACGACCTTGTAGGCGGCCCGCAACGCCACTTCCGTCTTGCCATAGCCTACGTCTCCGCAAACGAGACGGTCCATGGGTTTCCCGGTTTCGAGATCGGCGAGCACTTCCGAGATGGCCCTCTCCTGATCCGGGGTTTCGTCGTATTCGAACTCGGCCTCGAACCGGCGATAATCATCTCCGGGAGGCGACGACGGATAGGACGGATGCACCTGCCGCTGGGCATAAATGTCCAGCAGCTCGGCGGCGAGTCTGAGGGCCGCTTCTTTCGCCTTCTTCTTCGTTGTCTCCCAGCTGGTCCCGCCCAGCCGGTCCAGCGGCGGTTCATTCCCCTCGGCGGATGAGTACCGGGATACAAGGTGAAACCGGTCCACCGGAACCAGCAGCTTGTCGCTGCTGTAGTACTCGATCTCCATCACGTCGTAGGGAATCTGGTCAATGTGAACGGTCTTGAGCCCGAGGTATCGCCCGACGCCGTAGTCCGAATGGACCACGTAATCCCCGGCTTTGAGGTCCTGAAGCGAACTGAGAAGGCTTTCCAGGGACCGCTTCGCCTGACGTGCCGGGCGATGATGCGGGACGTGGAAAAAATCGCTTTCGGCAATCACGGCGAGCCGTTCGCCGGGGATGACAAAACCTTCGCTCAGGGGACCGGTCACGACTCGCGGCGGTTCGGAGACGGGTGCGGAAAGTTCCTTGTCCGTGAGCGGACGGGTCAGGCTCGGCAGCACCGATGTGTCCACAGGGAGCGGAGCGAGATCGTAGCTTTCCAGGAGGTTACGGATACGTTCAAGCCCCGAGCGTGCGTGGACGGTGAACAGGATCCGGTACCCTTCGGCTTTCCACTCGGCGAGCTTCCGGACGGCGCCTTCGACCGGGGTGTCCTCGCCGGACAGGCCCGCCGGATGCAGCTCCCGGTCTGCATTCAGAACCCGGATGTTGATGTGCTCCCGCGCATCCAGCTTTTCGTAGACTTCGAGGCCCGACAGTTCCAGCCCCTTATGCTTCTCCAGAATCGCCCGGAGCTCACCGGGTTCAAGGAACCGTTCGGCATACCGGGACATCGGCAGATGTTCCTCGAAGCGCCGCGCGTAGGAGTCCTTCAGGCGGACCGCCGCGTCTTCAATCGCCCGGTCGCAGCCGATGGGGTCGCACACCACCAGCCTGCCTTTCAGGTAACTGTCAATTCCCGGCAGTGGTCCATAGAAAGCGGGCAGGAGCAGTTCGAGACCGGCGGCAAGCAGGCCGTTCGCCACATCGTCCCGGATGCGGGTCGTTGTCTGGTAGTCGACCCCGTCACGATCACGTTCAGTATTGAGATATTCCAGGGCCTGCTTGCGGTATGGATCCTTGAGAAGCAATTCGCTTGCAGGCAGTACGACCAGCTCCGGAAGCCCCTTGTCGAACTCGGTCAGATGCAGGGTCCGCTGGCTCCCCGTGTCGAAAAACCGGATCGAAGAGAGCCGGTCCGTGTCGAAATCCAGCCGGAGCGGGTGCTCGTAGCCTGCCGGATAGATGTCGATGATCGATCCCTTGACGGCAAATTCGCCGCGGTCCTCGACCCTTGAGGAACGGCGGTACCCCAGCTCTGAAAACCGCTGGACGGTTGCTTCGAAATCGACGGCTTCGTCAGCCATCAGCAGGTCATACTCGGACCTGAAAATCTGCGGCGGCATGGGCCTGAGCAGCAGGGCTTCGGCC
This sequence comes from uncultured bacterium, assembly GCA_964621525.1. Lineage (GTDB taxonomy): Bacteria > JAGRBM01 > JAGRBM01 > JAGRBM01 > JAHCIT01 > CAZMGV01. The sequence continues at coordinate 250,256 of CAZUMS010000002.1, read as the reverse complement.
GGGGCGATTACGACGGCCTCTCCCGGACGGGCAAAAAGCTGGTACAGTGCGGCGATCCGGTTTGCACTCACTTCGACGGGCGGGGAACGGTCGTCCTCCGGCCTCGCTTCCCAGGTATCCAGAATCTGGAACTTGCGGGACGTGGGCAGCGCGAGCGCATCGTCCTCAGGTTCGATACCCAGAAAAGCGAGCCATTCTGCCCGCAGCTTTTCAGCCGCCGGCTGATCCGGCACCACCACAAGCGGTGGAATAAACCCTGACCTGTAGAGCTGGGCGAGGTGCCAGGCCGCCGCTGCGCCTTTGGGACCACCGAGGACAAAATGCCCCCGTCGGCCGAGGAGCGGAGCCAGGGCCTGAGGAGAAAATCTGGTAACATCGTCCGTCTTCAAAACGAACCGGCGCGGACGCTAAGTGACGCAGGGCGGCGGTGCAATCCTTGACCCCGGCACAATCGTGCACACTTTAAGGGGGAGCGGTTCATGTACGGGCCGCTACCCCGAACGGGTGCTTACGAAATAGTGACTCCCGGTTTGACGGGCGGGTCCTTACCTAGAAAAATGAACCGGACGGTCTGTGGAGGTCCGTTAGCCCATGGCAAAGCCCATTGATATCACCGACAGCACATTCGACAGCGAAGTTCTGAAATCCAGCGTACCGGTACTGCTTGATTTCTGGGCGCCCTGGTGCGGCCCCTGCAAGGCGATCGCGCCCGCGCTGGAAGATCTCACGAACCAGTATGCCGGCAAGTTCAAGATTGCCAAGATGAACATCGACGAGAACATGGATACCCCGAGCAAGTTCGGCGTCCGTGCCATTCCGACCCTGATCGTCTTCAAGAACGGGAAAGCTGTCGATCAGATCATGGGCGCACAGCCCAAGGCCTCGATCGCCAGTGTGCTCGACAAGCACGTCTGACCGTTCGACTCCTGCGGAATCGCCCCTGCTAACCGCTGCTCCCGGCGGTTTCCGGGGGCGAATTTTGTACTCCGCCCTTCGATATGCTGCCGAAGTTGGCTAAGTATGCGGGATCACTTCCACTGGGAGCCTGCCCTTCGCGATGAACCGTAATGTCCTGCTGGTCGACGATGTCGAGCTGTTCCTCGAAATCGAGAAGAAATTCCTCGAGGGGAAAGGGCTGCTCGTTCACCTTGCCAGGGACGGTCACCAGGCCACGGAACTCGCCCGAAGCCTGAAGCCGGCGATTATCATCATGGATAACCTGATGCCCCGTAAAAACGGCCTTCAGGCCTGTCAGGAGCTGAAGGCATCGCCTGAAACCCGCGAAATCCCCATCATCATGGTAACGGCGGAAGAAAGCCGGGACATCGCCGAAGAGTGTTTCAAGGCGGGCGCGGACATGGTCATCACCAAGCCGATCCGCCGGGACGAACTCCTGAGCGCCATCGACTCCCTGACCGAACTCAGGCTCAATCCGGCATCGATCCTGCCGAACGAGAAACCCACCGTGCTCGTGGTCGAGGATTCGTCATTTTTTGTCACGCTCATCCAGGACACCCTGACTTCACGCGGATACGACGTACTGACTGCCACAGGCAGCGAGGAAGCCTGCCGCAAGCTCGAGGCCTACGGCCGCTATATCCATCTCATCCTTCTGGACCTTATCATGCCGAAAGAAACTGGCCTTCAGGTCCTTCAGAAGATCAGGACACTCCCCGGCGGCCAGAACTATCTGGTTGCAGCGATGACGTCGCTCGGGCCAATGGACCCGATGACATCCGAGGTCAGGAAACTCGGCGTGCTCGATTTCATTAACAAGTCGATTCCTCCATTCGATCTTATATACCGGATCGACGAGCTGCTGTTCGCCGAAAGTTCGGACACGCGCCGGGACCCCCGGTACACCCTGCATGTCCCAGTCCAGTTCAAAACCGACAAGTTCTGGATCATGGGTGAAACCGTCAACGTCTCGAAGAATGGTCTTTGCATCCGCTCGCTGGAGCTTCCGGAAGTGGGTGGCGAGATCGTCCTGCGCATCACTTTCCCAGGCTCCAATCAGATCTGCGAGGAACAGGCCCGGGTCGTCTGGGCCTCGGTCGCCGAACCCCACCGCTCCCAGAAGCTGGTGGTCCTCGATTCCGGTTTCGGCGTCCAGATCGAGTTCCGCTCGCCCGAGTTCAAGGATGGCTTTGAAGCGCTGGAAGCCAAATACCGGCTTGACTGACCGGACGAACCGCGTGAACAAATCCACTTCCGCAGAAGCTGCATCCTTGAAGCAGGCGCTCGCGATGCTCCTGCCCTGCCCGGCCGCCACTACCTACGAGCGCTTCACCATTGCGGCCGCTGAGAACCTGCTGAGAGAACGGCGAATCCCCTGGCGGCAGGATGCATGGGGAAACCTCCATGCGGGGGACCTGAGAGCGAAATCCCCGGTCCTGTTCGTCGCACATCTCGATCACCCCGGCTTTACCCTGATTGCCAAAGGCGGCCGGCGCGAAACAGCCCGCTGGTGGGGCGGTGTGAGAACCGAATACTTTAGAGATGCCCGTGTCCGGTTTTATCCCTATGACGAACCGGATGTCCGGCGAAGCGTTGCGCAGAGCATCACCGGACGGATCGTCTCTGTGAAGGTTCCCAAGGGCGCCCTCAGGCCCGCCTCGGCCACGATCGTGTTTGATCAACCCCTCGAACGAGCCCGCCCCTATGTCGGTAACTGGGCGATAACCGAATGCCGGATCAATAATCGCTGGGTTGAAAGTATCCGGATTGACGACCTCGTCGGTTCCGCCTGCATCATCGAACTTCTGAGCCGCCTGTCCGGAGCTAGGAACGTCCGGGCGCTGCTCACTCGTGCCGAGGAAGACGGCTTCCATGGAACCCTTGCCGCAGCTGCGGAACTGCCCCCGGACGCGCTCATTGTCTCCATTGAAACGAGTTCCCAGAGGCCCGGGGCCGTCCCCGGCAAAGGGCCCATCGTTCGCCAGGGAGACGCTGCGGGGGTATTCGATCCGCAGGCGACGCGTCTGCTTATGGAAACGGCCGCCAAGCTCCGCCGGGAGAAGCCGGCCTTTCACTACCAGCAGCGGATTATGGACGGGGGTACCTGCGAGGCTACCGCATTCCTGTCGCTCGGCTTCAGGGCCACCGGAATGGCGGTCCCGCTAGTGAACTACCACAACATGGGCAGGCGGAAGCTGGCAGTCGAAAAAATCGCATGGTCCGATGTCCGGGGTCTGCTGGACCTGATGACCGGCTTTGTCCAGGCCTACCGGGAGCACGGCCTCGAGACCGCGTTGAGCAAGCGGCTCCAGGAGAAAGCCCCCCAGTCCCGGAAGCTGCTGAAATCCGTTCCGCTGCCTTGAGTTAATTTCCGGTCAGAACACTTCGCCGCCGTCGGCAACGATCACGCTTCCGGTCGTAAAGGACGACGCATCGGAGGCAAGGAACAACACGGCATCGGCAATTTCGTCGGGCGTACCGATCCGTTTCATCGCCTGACCGCTCAATGCACTATTCATCATGGCGGGGTTTTCCCAGATGGCCCGGGACATCTGCGTCTTCACGATTCCCGGCGCCACCGCATTCACGCGGATCTTCGCCCCGCCCCATTCAGCGGCCATCACCTTGGTCAGCATGATGAGCGCGGCTTTGGAGACGCTGTATACGCCGAGTGCCACCGAGGGCTTTAACCCCGCGATCGAAGCAATGTTCACGATGGAACCCCGGCCGCTGGCCGAAAGTGCCGGGTGAAGCAGTTTCGCCAGCAGAAACGGCCCTTTCACGTTTACATCCATGGTCTTGTCCCATGCCCGGAGATCGGCTCCGATTACCGGTCCGAGATACGGGTTCGTTGCAGCATTGTTCACAAGAACATCCATGCCGCCCAGCGAATCGAGACTGAACTTCGCGAGCCGTTCAATTTCTTCCATGGAGGACATGTTCGTCGCATGGACAAAGACCTTGCGTCCCGTCTTGCGGCAGGCGGCCGCGACTTCCTCAAGCACTTCAGCCTTGCGGGAGGCGATCACCAGATCAGCTCCGGCTTCGGCCAGCCCGATGGCGATGGCTTCGCCGATACCGCGCGAGGCTCCCGTAATGAGCGCTTTCCGTCCAGTTAGATCCCGGCTGCGTTCCTTTGTCATTCCTTACATGCCTCTCCGGTCAGTCCTTCATCGCGTTGCGGATTTGCGCCAGCCGGTAGGCCGGCATCTGGGCAATTTCCGAGTTCACCAGCTTGCGGACGTCCTGGGCGGACGAACAGGAAAGCGCCTGTTCGGCGAGTTGCCGGCAATCCCTGGCCGAAAGCGCCCTCGCGAGATACCGGACTGTCGGAAGCAGCGGCGGCGAAATCGAAAAACTGGTGAGACCGAGACCGATCAGGATCGGCAGAGCCGAAAGGTCCGCACCCATTTCACCGCAGATCGAGACGGGTTTCCCCGCCCGGTCGCCCGCTTCGACAGTCCACTTGATCAGCTTCAGGACGCCGGGGTGAAGGCTGTCGTATAGATTGGCCACCCGCTGGTTGTTGCGGTCTACAGCGAGTGTGTATTGCGTAAGGTCGTTGCTTCCAATGCTGAAAAAATCGCACTCGGCGAGTAGCGCGTCGGCCGTGAGCACAGCAGTCGGAACTTCCACCATCGCGCCGAGCTGGATGTTCTTGTCGAATGATTGCCCTTCCTGCCGGAGCTCCTGCTTCACTTCCTCAATGATCGCTTTCGCTTTCCGGATCTCTTCGACGTTCGTGACCATGGGCAGGAGAATCGAAAGCTTTCCGTGGGTCGAAGCCCTGAAGATGGCACGAAGCTGAACCTTGAACACATGCACGAGGTCGAGCAGCACCCGAATCGAACGCCAGCCCAGATACGGATTATCTTCTTTCCGTTCATTCAGGCCCTGCAGGAACTTGTCACCACCGACGTCCAGGATACGCACCACACATCCGTTCGGTTTCGTCTCTTTGGCCACCCGGCTGTAGATACGGAACTGCTCTTCTTCGGTCGGAAAGCTCTTGTGCATGAAGAAAAGAAACTCGGTCCGGTAGAGACCAATTCCTTCTGCGCCGTAATGCTTGATGAGCTTGAGATCGGCCACGAGATTCAGGTTGCCCATCAGCCGGATCTTGACTCCATCCGTCGTCTTGGCCTTTCCCGATCCGCTCTCGCCCAGTTCCTTGCGGCTCAGGTCCAGTTCGCGCTTCACCCGCCGGAATTCCTTGAGGATCTGCGGCTTGGGATTTACGTGAATATTGCCGGTGTTGCCGTCCAGAATCAGGTAGTCGCCGGTACGGATCGACCGGTACTGGTCCTCGATACCGACCACCGACGGGATCTCGAAACTGCGCGCCAGAATTGCCGCATGGGACGTCGGTCCGCCATGTCCCGAGACCATTCCGACCACCTTTTGTGAATCCAGTTCCACCGCATCTGACGGCGTAATAAGGTGGGAGACGAGGATATAGCGGTCGTTGAATGGGACCTGCAGTTTCGGCTTGTTGACGATCTTGTTGATGAGGCGGCGTCCAACGTCTTCGATGTCGATAACCTTTTCCCGGGCATAGGGATCCTTCGCATCGCTCAGGATCTTCACGTAGGCGCCGACCACATCGCGGATCGCCAGCGGTGCACTTTTGCCGTCGCCGATTTTCTGCTCGATCTTGCCGATAAAGCCCGGGTCTTCGAGGAACATAAGATGGGTCGAGAATATCTTGGCCTCTTCGTCGGACAGCTTTTCCGCGATGCGGGCTTCGGCATCCTTGATGTCGGTTTCGGCTGCCTTGACCGCCGTGCGCAGGCGTTCAAGCTCGGCCTTCTGTCCGAGGGAGACCTCGTCAAGAAAGAGGGCGTCGTGCTCTTCCGTCTTGACCACGGCACGTCCCATGGACACACCTGGCGATGCCGGTATTCCTCTCAGGATCGCACCGTCGAGGGACGGCGCAGGGCTCTCGCTCTTCTTGCTGTCGGATTTCCTGCCTTTCCCGCCTTCCCCGGAAGCGACCTTTGCCCGATCGATCGAGTCCAGCAGCCGGCTGTTCTGGATGATCGTACCGACAAGGCTCGCGATGGTGGCGACCATGCGGGTATCGTCGAGCGAAAAATCGTATGCCTCGCGGGTCTGGATGGTCAGAACGCCGATCGCCTTCTCGCGGAGAATGATCGGAGTTGCGAGGAACGATGTGAACCGTTCTTCCTGGGTTTCCGGGAAATACTTGTACCGGGGGTGAAGCTGTGCGTTCCTGACGGCAACAGTCTGCATCTTTTCAATCGCCAGACCGGTAAGACCTTCGTGAATCGAAAGCCGGACATTGCCGACCGAGTTCTGGTCGAGGCCCCTGGTGGCGGCCATCTGGAGGTATTCACCCGACTCGTCGAGAAGGTAGACCGAGCAGACGTCCATCTCCATCGTCTCGGCCACGGAAACGACCACGCTGGCAAGGATGTCCTGAACACCGTGCGATTTCGCGATCAGCGTGGCGATCTTGTCCAGCAGAGCCAGTTTCTTTGAGGTCGGATCCAGGGCCCGTTCGGTCATTGTCGCCAAACTCCTTTGCTCGAGACGGAGCCGCTCCGGTCAGCCAGCACCTGCCGATCTTATCCCTTCTCCGTCCCCGAAGGAAAACGGAGCTACTGCCGGAATACCGCTTTGCTTTCCCCCGTTTCATGCCCTAACAAGGGGCCGGGCCGGACGGAGATGCGGCGTCTGCGCCGACGATCCCTCTGCCGGCACCGGACGGTGTGTCTGCGAGTTCTCCGATAGCTGGAATCCGTGGCAATCCGGTCAGCCGGTTCATGGCGGGCCGGGGTTTTTATTACGGCTGGACCATGACCGCCGTTGCGTTCGTCTGTGGTCTCTGGTCGATCGGTTTCATTTTCTATACCTACGGCATATTCCGCGAACCGATCCGGCAGGACATGGGCTGGACCGTGTCCACGATGACCACTGCCTATGCGGGCTACACGATTCTTATGGCCATCTGGGGACCGCTTTCAGCCCGGATGACCGAACGCTTCGGCCCCCGGGCAGTTGTCATCACCGGCGCCATCGTGCTTCCGGTTTCATTGTTCATGATCGCCGGCGCCCAGAACCGGCTCCAGTTTTTCATCGCTTTCGGCGTGCTGGCCTCGCTTGGGACCAGCACGCTTGGCATGATCCCGAACTACGCCGCCTTGAACCACTGGTTCACGACGAATAAGGCCCAGTCTTTCTCCTGGGCCTCCGCCGGCATTTCCAGTGCGGGACTGCTGCTCGTACCCCTCACACAGTACCTGATCTCCCATCACGGCTGGCGGGACGCCTACCGGATCAATGCCGTCATTCTGACGGCCAGCATCGTGCCGCTGGTCCTGCTTCTCTTTTACAACAGCCCCTCTGACCTCGGAGTGGAGGAAGAAGCCCCGCCCCCTGTGGACGAACTGGCGGCCCCCGACCGGATGCTCGAATACCGCGAAATCCTTATGGACAAGCGGTTTATTCTTTCCGTCCTGTCGCTCAGCCTCGCTTCGGCCTGCTGGAGCGTCATCCTGCAGTCGTTTGTTTCCGACCTCTCGACCCGGGATACCGGTTACCAATGGTCCCAGACTGCCGCCGCCAGCCTTTTCGCCGTCCTCGGCATGCTTTGCGGCGCCGGGAAACCGATCTTCGGGGCAGTCGGAGACCGGATGGAGCGCCGTCGTGCCATCATCATGGCAATTTCGATGCAACTCACCGGTTTTATCCTGATCCTTGGAACCCGTTGGTGGACAGTGATGCCGTTTGAGTTCTACGGCATCCATATGGACTTCGTGCTGATTGCCGGAGTCCTTCTCTACGGACTTGGGGTCGGCGGCTGCCTGCCGCTTTTTTCCGCCTTGCACGCAGACCAGTTCGGCCGGATATCTTTCCCCCGGGTCTCGGGACTCGCGACGCCGTTCAATGTGGCCATCATCAGCCTCATGTATCTGCTCACCGGCGCCCTCTATGACCGGTACCAGTCCTATCTTCCTCAAAGCTGGGTCCTGCTCAGCAGCTATGCGGTATCCATAGGCTGTATCATCGTCCTGCTGGCCAACGTCCGTAGGCCGCGTAACCCCCGCCGGACGTTTGAAACCCCCCTCGAACGCGCCGAACCGGTCTGAAAAAGAAAGGGCCCCGCTGCCGGGGCCCTCTCAATAGATCTACGGGATACGGGATCAGCCGAGCGCGTTCACTTCCGGTTTTCCGGATTTCTCGTACATCCAGTAGACGAATGCCCAGCCCAACAGGATTACAGTGCCCAGCACCGCCACATCGACACCCTTGTCGAGGCCGAAGATGAAGGTCATGTGCTGGTTCAGCATCATCGCGACCAGCGGGACCGACATGTAGGTATTGTGCTTGGAACGCAGCCCTGCAAGCGCGACCTTCGCCGCATCGGGGCCTTTGCCTTCCTTGATCGCGCCGATGATCTCTTTTTGTGCCGGCCAGATGCGCATCCAGACGTTGAAGGCCATCGTGGTCCCGAACAGCGACCCGATGTGGATCCAGATCGCCCGTTCCTTCATCTCGCCGACGAACGAGAACACTGCCGCGAAGACCAGCACAACGGCGAAGCTCACCCAGATGCCGATGGTGTGCTGCTCGGCCTTCAGGTTCTTCCAGAGCTGGTCGTAAACGACCGGGCCGATAGCGATGACCGCAAGGCCGATAATCGTGGCCTTCGCCGGATCGACATCGGACGTGCCGCCCACCATATAGAAAGCCATCACCAGCAGGAGGATGCCCGTGATCCAGGTGAACGCGGCGCCCCACCGGAACATATAGAGAGCCCGGGGCATCAGCTCCGGAACAACCTTCTTCTTGGTGTCGGCATCGTAGGTCTTGGCCAGGTGCGCGTTGACCCAGTTAAAGAAATACAGATGGCCGATCCAGAGGATTCCGGCGACGACGTGGATCCAGCGGATCAGTGAGTGTGCGATATCATGCGGTCCCATTAGAAAATCTCCCTTTGACCTCGTTCTCTTTGTTCTTTGAGCCGTCCCGTGAAGCCGCTAGCAGATGCCGGGATCTTCCGCCCTCGCGGCAGAAGAAATTCCAGCCAATGGTTGCCGCTGCACGTTGCCTCTCCCGGAAAATGAGGGTATATTCCAAGAGAATTATTGGAATATACCCAGCGCCCGGAAATGTCAAGCAATTCATCCAGACACCCTCTGCCGCCGGAAGGGACACCGGCTGATCGGCTTTTGTACACGCTAAAGCTGAAAGGGCCGCAGACGACGGCCTCACTGGGTTCCCTCCTGAACCTGACGGGTGAAGCCGTCCGTCAGCAGCTTGTGAAGCTCGCCGAAGACGGACTGGTTAAAGCGTCCAGTGAACCGCAAGGGGTCGGACGTCCGGCCCAGGTCTGGGAACTTACTCCGGCGGCTTCTGTACGCTTCCCGGACACACACGCCGAACTTTCCCATCAGCTGATCAACTCGATCATCGCCGTACTGGGTGAAGCAGCGCTTTCCCGGCTTCTCACCGCCCGTGAAAACGGAATCCAGCTTGCTTATGCGGAGGAACTTGGTGCCTGTCAGACGCTCGAAGACCGCGTAAAAAAACTCACCTCGATCCGCCGCCGCGAAGGCTACATGGCCGAGTGGGAGCGCGCGGGCAGTGGGTTCCGTCTGATCGAAAACCACTGCCCTATCTGCTCGGCAGCCAGCCAGTGTGGCGAACTCTGCCAGTCGGAACTCCGGACGTTCCAGAAGCTCCTCGGCCCTGGTACGAACGTGTTCAGGACCGAGCATATCGTGAACGGTGAGCGACGCTGCGTGTACGAAATTTCCGAGATCACCAGCTCCGCCGCCTGATCCGGCGGCTGCTCCGTCACTGGTCCACCGATTGCAGCAGGATTTCCAGCGGGTCTACAATTTTCAGTTCAGGCAGCGACCGGCGCAGGTGCTCCCGGCAGGAAGCGCAATCGGAAGCAACCGCGGCCGCCTGAGTCTGGCGCACACTTTCTGCAAGCCGCTGTTCAGCCGCATCAACGGCATCCTGCTCCTCCTCTCCCATACCCCAGGTTCCGGCCGACGTACCGCCGGACTCCTTGGCCCTCATGACTTCGAGGCCCGGCACGAGCCGGAGGAGGTTCAGGTAGGCCTGATCCGCGCCGGAAGTAACCCCATAAGGCCCCGGTACAAAGGCAACCCGGCCTTCGGCCGGATGAACAAACTGGAGCCGCCTCTGCCTCTGAAGATCCCAGATAAATGAAGCCAGCTCCTGCGTGGGCAAAGAGTCGCCCGCATTCAGCAGCCGGTTCTGCCCGGAAAGGATCTGGTGGCAGAATGAACTCTCAATCACGACTGTTTTCCCGGCAGCGATGTGGGCTTTCAGTGCATCAGTCACAGCTTTCTGCTGCCGCCCGGCTTCGTCCGCATCTCCCGCCGTGAACGCTTTTCCTCCGCAGCACTGGGGCGGAGCGATCGTCACGCGCGCTCCGGAGACTTCCAGCAGTTGAACCGCGGCCTTGACGCCGAATGAACCCGAGAGATGCCCATCGCAGGAAACAAACAGGACGACATCCGCCCCACTTGCCATTACCGGTTTCCCCTTGAGGCGGTTCTCCTGCCAGGAGACGAGATTCTCACGTACAATTTCCGGTAACAGGGCCCTTGCCGATATGCCCGAAAACCGCTGAAACAGCCGGCGTGCAAAAGTTACCCTCTTCAGCCAGTTCAGAACCGGAGCCAGCAGTTTTCTGAGCCGGAACATCCGGAGCGGCCGGGTCAGCCAGTGTGAAGGCGGGAGTTCGGGTTTCCCCCGCATCAATTCTGCCTTGCGTTCCCAGGCAATCTGACCAAGCCGGAAGTCCAGAGGACATATGGCAGCACACTGGCCGCAGTAGAAGCAGAGATCCAGAAACCGGTCCCTTTGGCCACCAGAGAGCGTTCCGTCCCGGAATACGTCTCTCCGGTCCAGATACCCGAATAGATCGCTGAAGGCGGGGCATTTGTCGCGGCAGATGCCGCAACCCGCACAGGTTTCGAGCATCTCGGCCGTCTGGTCGAGCCGGGTGCCGAACTCCGGAGAACCGTTCCCGGCGGCGGTCGGTTCGGAGCGGCTGACTGGGGGCATCAGTTCTTCGGGCTCAGGCCGGTGCCCGGTTCCTCGTCGGCAAGATCATCGTCATCGTCCGGGTCCGGTGCTGCATCGGCGCCTTCCGGAAGCGCCTCACGCCGGGGGCGCACTCCGGAAATCAGCCACAAAAACAGCTGCGACCCGGCATATGAATAGATGATCCCGACGAACATGATTTCGGGGTAAAGGTAGAGTGCCGCCAGCACGACGATAAAGATTGGCAGTACGATGAACGGTTTGCGGTCCCTCAGGTTGATTTCCTTGAAGGTCCGGAACGGAACCTCACTGACCATCATAAAGGCGCAGAAGAACGTCAGGCCGACAAAGAAAGGATGACGGACGGTTCCCTCGATGGAGGTTAGCCCGAGAGTCGATTCGAAGAAGTCCGGATACTTCTGGTAGACCATCACCGGCGTCATCATAAGACCGCCAGCGGCGGGCGATGCCAGCCCGAGGAAATACGTAGACTCCACCTTATCGTTGGCACCGACGTTGAACCGGGCTAGCCGGATCGCGGCACAGGCCACGTAAACGAATGCCGCCACCCATCCCCACTGGCCGAACGATCTCAGCACCCAGTGATAAACAAGAAGCGCCGGGGCGATGCCGAAACTGATGAGATCCGCCAGCGAATCGAGGTTCATGCCGAAGGCGCTCGTCGTCTTGGTCATGCGGGCGACACGGCCGTCGAGGCCGTCAAACACCGCCGCAATCACGATCGCCCAGCATGCTTCCTTGAAGCGCAGGTCCATGGACGACATGATCGAGTAGAACCCGGCGAACATTGCCGTGGTCGTGAAGGCGGTCGGGAGGACATAAATCCCCCGCTTGCGTGCGACAGAGCCCAGCCGCCGGCGCCGCTCACGCAACGCCTTCAGCGGACCCCCAGAAACGGCCCCGTCGGCTTCGGCCATGACCTTGCTCCGTTTAGCGAACAACTCTGGCCTTCATTATGGTCAGTTTTTGGTCTTATCGACCAGTTTTTTCTTTGCGATCCAGCTCATCATGGACCGCAGCCGTCCGCCGACGTCCTCAATCGGGTGCTGTTCACCTTTCTTGAGGAGGGCCTTGAAGCTCGGCTGGCCGGCCTGGCACTCCAGAATCCATTCACGGGCGAAACGGCCTTCCTGGATCTCGGTAAGGATCTTCTTCATTTCCTTCTTGGTCTCGTCCGTGATGATTCGTGGACCGCGGGTCACGTCGCCGTACTTCGCGGTATTCGAGATCGAATACCGCATGTTGGCGATGCCGCCTTCGTAAATGAGGTCCACGATCAGCTTCACTTCGTGGAGACACTCGAAATAGGCCATCTCCGGCGAGTAGCCCGCCTCGGTCAGCGTCTCGAACCCGGCCTGGATCAGCGCCGATACGCCGCCGCAGAGCACAGCCTGCTCGCCGAACAGGTCCGTCTCGCACTCCTCACGGAAGCTCGTCTCGATGATACCGGCCCGTCCGGCACCGATGGCGCTGGCGTACGCGAGTGCAAGTTTCTGGGTGCTGCCCGCCGGATCCTGATTCACGGCAATCAGGGCCGGAACGCCGCCACCGGCCGTATACTCGCTGCGGACCAGGTGGCCCGGGCCTTTGGGGGCCACCATGAATACGTTGATATCCTTGTGAGGAACGATCGTGCCGAAGTGGATCGAGAACCCGTGGCCGAACGAGAGCGAAGCGCCCTTCTTCAGGTTCGGTTCGATTTCGTTCTTGAATACCGATCCGTGCTGCTCGTCGGGGAGCAGCACCATGACGATGTCGGCGTCTTTCACGGCGCGGGCCACCGTCGTGACCTCGAGTCCTGCGCCCTGGGCCTTGGCCCAGCTTGGAGAGCCTTCGCGAAGACCCACGACAACCTTGCAGCCCGAATCCTTCAGGTTCTGGGAATGGGCGTGGCCCTGCGACCCGTAACCGATAATGGCGATCCGCTTGCCCTTGATGAGGGAAACATCGCAGTCCTTGTCGTAGAAAATCTTCAGCATGTCGTCATCTCCATCGGCGGCTTTCAGGCACCGCAGAAACCTGTTTCTGGCCCCCCGTTTGCCACACCCGGACGGCGGGTAGCAAGGGGCCTCGTTCCGTTTTTTAACCCTTGGCCGCCGGCGTTTTCCGCGCCTCAATCTCCAGTTCGGCAGCCAGACGGCTCAGGAGCCCGTTGACGAATGCCGAGGTTTCACTGTCCCCGAAAGACGATGCCAGCAGCACCGCTTCATTCATGGTGACCGCCAGGGGGACATCCGGCTGATAGAGAAGTTCATATACAGCCAGCCGGAGAATGTTCCGGTCTACGACCGCCATCAGGTCCAGCCTCTGGCGGTTAGCAAACTTTACGATATGGCGGTCCAGCTCCTCGCGGTTATCCATGACACCCTGAGCCAGAGTCTGTGCATGTGTCCGGACCTCGGCCGATATCTCCTGATCGCTGACCCGCGGACGGTTCACCACCTCTTCGACCGAAGGCCCCGGATTCAGATCAAGTTCGTACAGAACCTTGATCGCCTCCTGACGCGCACGATGACGCCTGCTGGCGCGGCCGAACCGGTGACCGCGGGTCTTCGCTGGATTTGCGGGCATGGAGTTCAGGCCGGCAGGTTTCGGTACAGGTCGGCCATCTCGATGGCAGCGACGGCGGCTTCCCAGCCCTTGTTGCCGTGCTTGGTGCCCGCACGTTCGATGGCCTGCTCGATATTCTCGGTCGTGAGGACCCCGATGGAGACCGGCAGCCGCGCTGCGGATGCCTGCGACGCGACGCCCTTGAACACTTCCGCCGCGATGAGATCGTAGTGGCTCGTGCCGCCGCGAATCAGCGTGCCGAGCACGATGATCGCCGACGGCTTGAGGCCTTTGACGGACAGGACCTTCGCCAGGGCGCCGGGCAGCTCGAATGCACCCGGCACCTTCACGATGGATATCTTGTCCTCGTTTCCGCCGTGCCGGACGATGGCATCCACGGCACCTTCCAGAAGACGGTCAGTAATAAAGCTGTTCCAGCGGCTGACCAGAATGACGAACGACTGGCCGGATGCATTAAGATTGCCTTCATAAATTTTCGGCATGGACAATGGACTCCCGTATTGAGGGCGCGAGGAACAGAAGGAGAAAGGAACCCGCGACTTCGGCAGTTTCCGGCTGACCGGAAGCTCTTACTTTTATGGTCCGGGAATACGCTAAACGTCAAGAAATGCAGCGTTTGCCTGAGACTCCCGCGGTCCGTTATAGAATGGGAAAACCAGCCGCCTGTGCTTAGGCAAAGAAAGAGTCATCTTAATGAGGAATTCGACGCGTTACTTATGGATGCTGTTCTTCATGAGTATTCAGCTCCCATCCCAATTGCTGGCACAGGGATCCCAAGGGTTCGCCTCCACGGGTCCGACAGTTCCCGGAATGACAGCCGACATCCAGAACAATGCCGATACGGCAAAGGAATACATCAAGGGTGCAATCAAGCTCTCCGATGCCGATGCAGTAACGCTGCTAAGAGCCGCACTCCTGCCGGGTGGCGATCAGGACAACCGCAAACTGGCGATCGAAACTGCTTATAAGGGAAAGCCGGTTGTAGCGGAGAAAATCCTTGGCGAAATCATGGCGGGCGATGATATCGACGAAAAGACCGATATTCTGAAAAATATCGGCAAGGTACCTCCGAACACCCAGTACACGCTGCTGCTCAGGGCTTTTGAGGATCGTGCCCAGCGGATCAAGGATGCGGCCCTGAAGGCGGCAATAAAGCTGCCCTCCAAGCAGAAGGTCGAGATATTCCGCAGTTCGTCGAATAATCCGGATCCGTTCTTCCGGGCGAAAATCGTCGAAGAGTCCGGCAACCTCGACCGCACTGGCGCCTACAATGTGACTGAGGCGTTCCGCACGGACAAAGACCCCCGCGTGAAAGCGGCAGTGGCCAAAGTCCGCGCCAAGCACAAGATCGAAGAATAAGCCCCCGGAACTACCGTAACTTGGCCAGAAATTAAGCAACTTTCATTTAAAATTCGATTTAACTAGTTGAAATTGTTTGACTTATCAGGGTTTCTCTCCCTAGTTTAAGTAACTTACTTTCATTCGGGGTTTCGCCTAAAGTATGCCGATTGAGTTTACGGCCGTGGAGGTCAACCACTGGGGAGTCCGGTGGGTGCGGGTCGGTGCGACCTTGCGCACCCTTGAACTCGTTGAAGCGTCTCAGACTCCCCTCGATCCGCTCCCCGAAGTCGCCGACTCGGAAGTTCCGGAAGATTCCCCTGAGACAGGCGTCGAGGAAAGCCAGGTTCCCCAAGAAGCGACTGAGGGAGATGGAGCCGAAACCGAAGATGCGGCTGCCCCTGAAGCGGTACCGGCCAGCGCCCGCCCCGACGACGACGGCCTTGCCCCCTGGAGCGAAATCGAACGGCGGCAGATCGCGACCCTGAAGCGGCTCGTGACCGAAGGCCATATCCCCCAGGAATTCATCATCACTTCGATTCCGGGCACGGCCGTCACGGCGCGCCTCGCCACATTCCCGTTCGACAAGCGCGGGAAGATCGAACAGGTCCTGAAGGCCGAGGTCGACAGCCGGCTGCCCTACGACATCGACGACGTGCTCACCGACTTCGTTCCGGTCGGGAAGCTCGCACCGGCCGAAACTCCGGGCGGAGAAGAAGACAGCAGCACGTCGGTGCTCGTTTTCGCCGCCTTCAAGGGAGCCGTTGGCAGGACGCTCCGGCTGTTTCGTGCCGCCGGCATCGAGCTCCGCCAGATCGATGCACTCCCTGTCGCCGTCAGTGCCCTGCCGGGCACGGTCAGTACCGAAGGTGCCCACATCCGGGTATTCCTCGGCGAGAAGGAAACCGTCGCTGCAGTCGTGAACGAGGGCAAGCCGTTGTTCGTCCGCACGATTCCGGTGGGCTTCCTCGCTTCGGTCCTCCGGTGGGACACTACGGAAGAAAACCGGCAGCGTTATATCAGTCTGCTGGAAGATCCGTCGCTGCCCGTTCGGGAAGACGACCCGCTCCCCGATCACGAGGGCTTTGCCTCCAGAATTCAGAAAGACCTTTCCGCTGCTATCCGCGCTTTCGAAGCGCAATTCTCCATCCCCATCACTTCGGCCGTCTGGTTCGGCCCCGGAAGCCGGGACCAGCTTCTCGTCCAGAAGATTTCCGGCGGGCTTCCGGTACCCTCCGCCGAGCTGATCCCGGACTCCGAGAAACTCGGGGCGCTCGGTTTTCCTTACGACCGGCCGGCCTCTCTCTGGTCAGCCGTTCACGCGATGGTGCTGCGGCTGGCGAAGCCAGACCGTCAACCGGTCAGCATTAACCTCCGCCGCGAAGAATTCTCTTACCGCTCCCGCTTCCGCGATCTTGGCGAGAAGCTGCTCCCGGCCACGTACTTCCTCGTCGCGGCAGTGCTGCTCTATGTGATCTCTACGATGGTCGAGATCCGTTCGTTGCAGGAAAAGCTTGCCGATGCCCGGGTACGGGTTGCCGAAGCCTACCGGAACAGCACGGGCAAAACGGCCGAAAACTACGCTGAGGCTTCGAGCAAGCTCCAGGGTGAGCTGGCAGTCAAGGAACGCTTGCTGCAGGTCATGAGCGAGATCAGTGGCGTCTCGATCCTGAACCACCTCGCGGAAATTTCACGGTCGATCAAGACGGAAGTCACGATCGACACCGACAGTCTCTCGGTCGAACGGGACCGGGTGATCATTGATGCCCGGACGGCCGACTACAATGCGCTTGGCCAGATCGAGGGCTACTTCAGCAAGCATCCGTTCTACAAGAAAGTCGAGGTCCGGAATACCCGGCGCCTGCCCGACGGCAAGGTGGGTTTCCGGATGGAGCTTTACGTCAGCTCCGAAGAAGACCAGGCCAAAGCACTCGAAGCCCAGCAGAAGGAAGCTGCGTCCGGCACTGCGGACGGGACAGACACTGCCACGGGTTCTCCTGCCGCCGGCGACACGGCAACAGAGATTCCATCGGATGCACCGCCCGCCGCCGAAGCAGTTCCTGAACCCGCGCCGGCTACGGTCCAGCCTGTGACACCACCGGAACCACCGCCACCCTCCGTCACCGCCGATCCCGAACCCTCGCCGCCGGCCAATGTGCCGGAAGCCGGTGCGGGCAGCCAGGACGGCAATGTGGACGAATCAGGCCTGACGCCCGCCGAACAGAGGAAAGCCCGCCGCGAGCAGCGCAAAAAGGAACGTGAGCTCCGGCGGCAGCAGCGCGAACTCGAACGGCAGCAAAAGCAGCAGGAAGGCGGTAACTGACCATGTTTGACCGCCTCCAACCCCGCGAGAAAGCCCTCGTCATCGCCATGCTGGTCGTGGTCCTCATCACCATGTTTGTGATGTTTATCTGGGCCACCGGGCGTAAACGCGACCAGCTGGCCGAGAAGATCGAATCGGCAAACCAGGATATCGAGGTCATACAGCGGGCCGGGCTCCGGATGAAGGAGATCGACGCCTCCATCGGCTCGATCAAGCTTCCCTCCGGAACCACCTGCGACCGGAACCTCTACGGTTCCATCGAAGGGATTGCCCGCCGTGAGGGAATCAGCGACCTCACGATCCGTCCGCTCCAGACCCAGGAGAACGACTATCTGGATGAGCAGTCGGTCGAGATCGAGGTACGCAAGGTCCCGATCGTCAATCTGGTAAATTTCCTCTATGCCATCGACAAGGCGCCTCAGGCTTACCGTGCCTGGCGCTTCAACGTCCGGCGGCGGTTCGACGACGCCAACCTGCTGGATTCCCGCTTTCAGGTTTCCCTGTTCTGTGGAAAAGAAGCTGTGGCGGTGCCTGAGTGAACCTCCGGAACCTGACGGCGCGCCAGAAGCTGGCCCTGAAGATCGCCGGCTACTGCCTCTGGGGACTCGTCCTCACAGTCATCTTCGTCGCGATGCAGTTTCCTTCGGACCGGATCCGTCAGCTGGCCGAGGCAGAGCTCTCTGCGGCCCTGGGCAAGGAGGTGAAGATCGAGGAGGCCGCTGTCTACCGGTTGAGCGGCCTCGACCTCAAAGGTCTCGATTTCTATTCCCGCAAGGGGTTCACCCAGCCGCTGCTCCGGCTCGCCCGCCAGCGGGTACGGGCCGGAATTCTTTCTTACCTTCGCGGCAGAACGAACATCAGCCTGATCTCGGAACCGGACGCCGGGGGCCGTATGGACGGCCAGTTCGAGATCGACGGCGAGAATGCGACGATTGCCCTCGCCTTCGACGCCATGCGGCTCGAACCCGCCCGCTTCGAACCCAAGAACGCCGATGAGCCACCGCTGGAGATGGACTTCACTCTCGACGGGACGGTCGCCTATTCAGTACCAACGGACGAGGCCGCCGAACTCGGCAATATCGGCGAGTATCTGGCCCGGACACCGTCGGCGGAAAGCGCCATCGACCTCACCTTCTCAGGAGTCCGGATCGCGAATCTGATTACCGGCGGGGTCGCCCTGCCGGAGCTGCGCTTTGACACGCTGACGTTCAAGGCCGGAATCGCGGAAGGGACCCTCACCATTGCCGAATTCAAGGGGACTGGCCCCATGGGGGATCTGGACCTTTCCGGCAAGCTCCGCCTGAACGAGCCGTTCAAGCAGTCGGGCCTCGCCCTCCAGATCAAGTTCACCCCGAGCGAGGATACCCGCAAGGAGTTCGGCCCGATCCTGGGCCTCAAGCTCCGGGACGATGGCCGCGGCACCTACTCCGGCTTTGTTGTCGGTCAGGCCGGTTCCCCCCAGATCAATCGCTGATCGCCGCCCCTCCGCCCTTGGGTTTACCGCTCAGGAACGGATATGATCCGTCCGTTAACGGAAGAGGGATACCGGAGGGGACAGCATCGTGCCTCGGCTCGTGTTTGCCAACGATCCTGGACGCATTTTCGACCTGAACAAGGAACTGGTCTCGATCGGCCGCATGCCGGACAACGACATCGAGATTCCGGACACCATGATCTCCCGGCGCCATGTGGAAATCCGCCGCGAAGGCGGCGGCTGGGTGATTTATGACAACAACTCCCTGAACGGGACCTTCGTGAACAACGAACGGATCCAGAAAGTCGTCCTGAAAAACGGCGATGTTCTGACGGTCGGCCGCGAACGGATCACCTTTGAAGACGGAGTGACGCCTGCCCCACAACCCGTCAAGGTCCCCGACGGTCTGTTCGATGTATCGGGCCAGGCACCGGCAAAGCCTGCCGCTGCCGGCGGCGAGGTCGTGCTCTCCATCGACAAGCTGAAGGATATCTACGGCGCCCCCGACGACCTCGTGGGCAAACGTCAGCCGTTCAACACCGGCGGGCAGGACAAGACCCGTCATTTCTACATTCTTTACCAGATCGGGCGGCTGATTAACGGCAACAACGACCTGAACGATCTCCTCTCGACTGCCCTCGGCCTGATCTTCGAGGTCATCAACGCCGAACGCGGTGCAATCTTCATACTGGGTCCCGACGGAACGCCGGAGATCAAGACCTGGCGGACCCGCTCGCAGGGGAGCAGCGGCGAGCCATTCCGGGTGAGCCGGACGATCCTCGACAAGGTCATCAAGGAACGGGTGAGTATCCTGACGTCGGATGCCAAATACGATCCCCGGTTCGAGGCCGGCGAGTCGATTGCCCGGTTCAGCATCCGGTCGGCCCTCTGTGTGCCGGTCTGGGAACGGACCGAGATATCCGGTGCCATCTATCTCGATAATGTCGAAGCCAGCGCTTTCTCCGAGAACGATCTCGAACTGCTGACCGCCATTGCCAACCAGGTCGGTATCGGCGTCGCCAACGTCCGGCTCACGGACAAGCTGGCCCACGAGGCCGTCGTCCGGACCAAACTCGAGATGTACCACTCGCCGGACGTGGTCGAGATGCTGCTCCAGCAGAATAACGATCTGCAGATGGCCTCCCTCGACGCGCAGGAACGCGAAGCCACGATCCTCTTCAGCGACATCTCGGGCTTTACCTCCATGTCCACCAAGTTCCGTCCGGCGGAAATCGCTTTCCTCCTGAACGGCTATTTCGAGGAAATGACCAAGGTCATCTTCCGGCACCGCGGATCGATCAACAAGTTTATCGGCGATGCCATTATGGCCTTGTGGGGAGCGCCCATCAGCCACGAAGGCGATGCCGCCCTGTGCGTCGCGGCGGCCATCGAAATGCTCAAGCGGCTGGAGGACTATATGCGGAACGTGGACGAGTCCAAGCGGTTCAAGATCCGCATCGGCGTCAACACCGGCCCGGTTATCGCGGGAAATATCGGCTCGACGAAGCGCATGGAGTACACCGTCATCGGCGACACGGTGAACACGGCCCAGCGGCTGGAGAGTGTCGCTCCGAAGAACGGCGTCCTGATTGGCGAGAGTACGGCGGCCCGGGTGAAGCACCTCTACCGCCTGAAGGACGTCGGCCTGCTCAAGCTGAAGGGCAAGGAAGGCGGCACGCGAGCCTACGAAGTCCTCTGGCACGAGATGGACCAGCTCCCGAACGTGCTCACCGACTCGAAACTGATGCGCCGCCAGTAACCCCGGCTTCCGTCAGAACGCGATCACGCTCTTGCCGAGCACCCTCCGCTCAGCCAGATCCGTCATCCCCTCGATGGCCGTATCCAGCGTGTAGCTCTTCTGGACGACGGGGCGGATCTTCTTCTCGGTATACATCCTGAACAGATCGGCTTGGGCCTCGGCGACAAGCCGGGTGTTGTGCTTGCGGTATTCGCCCCAGTGAAGGCCGACGATGGCGATGTTCTTGAGAAGGATCCGGTTTGCCTCGATGGAGGGGATCTTCCCGCTCGCGAAGCCGATCACGAGAAGGCGGCCTTCGAAGGCGATGCACCGGGTCGAGGCCGTGAAGATATCGCCGCCTACCGGGTCGTAGATCACGTCCGCACCACGGCCGCTGGTGATTTCCTTCACCTTGTCGACCCAGCCCGCCTGTTTATAGTCGAGCACGAAGTCCGCCCCCTGTTCGCGGCAGAAAGGGAACTTGTCCTCTCCGCCCACGCAGGCGATCACCTTCGCGCCCATGGCCTTGCCGATCTGCACGGCCGCCGAACCGACCCCGCCTGCGGCGGCATGAACAAGCAGCCACTCGCCCGCTTTCAGCTGGCCCCGGTAGCGCAGGCCGAAATAGGAGGTCTGATAGACGATCGGCATGGCCGCCGCCTCGACGAAGCTCATCTTGTCCGGAATCCGGTAGCAGGCATCGGCGTAGGCGACCGTGCTTTCGGCATACCCCCCGGTATTCACCATCGCCATCACCCGGTCGCCAACCTTGAGCGAAGAGACGCCGGGCCCCAGCGCCTCGACAGTGCCCGCCACCTCACCGCCCGGCGTGAACGGGAACGGCGGTTTCTGCTGGTATTTCCCCTGCACCTGGAGAATGTCGAAGAAATTAAGTGCGGCAGCGCCGTTCCGGATGCGGACTTCACCCGCACCGGGGCTGGGCGGGGGAATGTCCACGAGTTTCATCTCCGACGGCTCACACCATTTGGTCACTTGCCAGGCTTTCACGTCTCAAAGGCCCCTTCTGGCGGCGGCGGTCCCGCGCCGGACGGGGCGGATCGTAACCACGGGAAACGGGCGTATCCAGAGGAAAAATTCCCCCGAGACCCCTCTTGCCCTGCCCCCGTCTTCTGGCTACTAGAGACGGCCTCAGCCATCCCGGTTTCCGGGAGCATCCGGCTACTCCGGTGTAGCTCAGTTGGTAGAGCAGCGGACTGTTAATCCGCCCGTCCCTGGTTCGAGCCCAGGCACCGGAGCCACTCATTTCCTTTCAGGATCAGCCCCGCTTCCGCTTGCGTCCCTCGGCCGCGAGCAGCTTCCGCTTTCGTTCAAGCCCCCACCGGTAGCCGGCAAGGCTGCCATCCGAGCGAACCGCCCGGTGACACGGCACGAGCACCGCAACCGGGTTTGCCGCGCAGGCGGCGGCGACTGCCCGGATGGAGCGAGGGGCCTTGAGGCGCCGGGCCAGTTCACCGTAACTCGCCGTCTCGCCCGGTGGAATCCGGCGAAGCTCTTCCCACACCCGCCGCTGGAAAACGGTCCCCCTGAGGTCGAGAGGCAGGCCGGCCCCCCGGCCGGGCGTCTCGATGGAACGGATCACCTCGGCCACAGTTCCGGCGAAGCCTTCCCCTGCCTTCTCTATTTCCGCCTCCGGAAACCTCGAACGGAGTTCTTTCACCAGTACCGCGGGACTGTCCCCGAGTGCAACGGCGCAAATCCCCCGGCCCGCCCCGGCGACCAGCAGATGGCCGAGTGAACACCGGCCGAGAGCATAACGGATCGTCTCGCCGCTCCCCCCGCTCCGGAACCTCTGCGGCGTCATGCCGAGCATCGCGTCCGAGTATTCATAGAACCGGCTGCCTGAGCCATAACCCGCCTCGTACACTGCACGGGTAACGGACGTCCCGCGCCGCAGGGCCGAGCGCATCCGCCCCTCGCGGCAGCTTGCGGCATAAGCCCTTGGCGTGAGACCGGTCGCGGCCTTGAATACCCGGTGAAGCTGCCACGGGCTCATGCCCGCCCGCGTAGCGAGGGCTTCCAGGGAGGGCATTTCGCCGCTGCTTTCAAGGTAGCGGCAGAGGCCGGCAATGACGGCATCCTGACGGGAACCCTCAGGCTCACGGTCCGGACGGCAGCGCCGGCAGGCCCGGAAGCCCGCCCGTTCGGCGTCTGAACCCGTCCGGTAGAAGCGTACGTTCTCGGGTCTCGGACGGCGCGCTCCGCACGATGGGCGGCAATAGACACCGGTCGTTCTCACCGCATAGACGAACCGGCCGTCGGCGGCCCGGTCACGATCGGCAAGGGCCTGCCAGCGGGAATCGGACTGGTCCACTATTCTTACAGCTTGCATTCACGGCACTCCTCGAACGGTTCGCCCTTCACGAGGATGACCATACTCCCGCCTGCGGAGCCGCACACTCCGGTTCTTGCGGCTGAATTCCGGCGGCCCCGGGTTCACAGGCTTTTGCCGTCGAACTGCGTGACCGTGAAGTTTACAGGGTCGAAGCCATCGAGGCACCGGACGTTAATCGCCCGCATCTCCTGTCCTCCGGGGCCGATTCCCCTGGCGAATGGACGGACGCCGCAGTTCCGGCAGAACAGATGGTGGATCACCTTCCGGTTGAACTGATAGTCCGACAGGCAGTCATCACCGGAGAGGAGCCTGAACTGTGCCGCCGGAACGAAGGCGAGCAACGTCCCCGTCTTTGAGCAAATCGAGCAGTTACACTCGATCACCTTTGAAAGGTCGCCCTCGACCTCGAAGCGGACCGCTCCGCAATGACATCCGCCTGTCTGCTTTGCCATGGAATCCTCCCTGACTGTTTTCTCTGGCGGGCAAATATCCCACCCTGCCTCACGGCACGGATGGTTTCTCCACGATCGCCTTCAGGCTGGCGAGCCCTTTCTCGAAATCCCCGCCAACCATCTTGTCCATGTTCATCAGCAGGCTGAACACCTTGCCCATGAAGCTGTTCTTTCCGGACATCGCCCAGGCGACGGTGGTCTTCTCCCCATCGGACTGAAACGTGAACTCTGCCGTATTGGTCGCCTCGAAGGGCTTCAGGAACTCAAGTTTCATCGCCACAAGCTCTCCCGGACGGCTTTCCGTGATGGTCATGCGGCCTTCGCCCACATCGCTGTTACCCGACCATGAATAGCTGGCCCCTGCTCCGGCCTCCGGTCCCGTAAAGGTCTTTTTCATCGACGGGTCCAGCCGGGCCCAGGGCGACCAGCTGTCCCAGTTTCTCAGATTGTTCACCTGTTCGAATACCGCCGGGGCCGGGGCCTTCACCGTCGCCGACCGGACAATGCGGAAATCTTCCGGTTGAAACGATGCCGCGACACAAATTCCGGCAATAACGGCCGCAATAGCACCCGCCACATATACCCAGAGTTTCGATTGACCTTCTGCCGTTTCACTCATTCTCTTCTCCCGTCCAGTTCCGGTATCTCGTCCCCGGTCAGTTGCATGCAGCGGCGCGTTTCAGCTCCCCGATATCCAGCTTCACCATTTTCAGCATCGCCTCCGTCACCCGTTGCGCTTTCGCCCGGTCAGGATCCCGGAGCAGTTCGATCAGCACCCGGGGAACGATCTGCCACGAAAGCCCGAACCGGTCCTTCAGCCAGCCGCACTGCTGATAGCTGCCCCCCTCTCCCAGCTTTTCCCAGAGGCGGTCGACTTCTTCCTGGCTGTCGCAACTCACCGAGAGCGAAAACGCCTCGTTCAGCTGATAATAAGGGCCGCCGTTCAGGGCGATCAACTCCCGGCCCGCAAGCTGAAAGGTTACGGTCATAGCCGTGCCTTCGGGGAAAGGCGCACCCTGCCCATACCGGGTCACCTCCAGGATCCTCGAATCCGGAAAGAGCGACATGTAAAGATTCACCGCTGCTTCGGCATTGTCGTTGAACCACATGAATGGCGTGACTTTGTCCATGTTTTCTCAAGACTCCCGGCAGCCCTGCCTCTATCGGTACATGCCGCACTGTGACAGGCACAAATTAACTCCGGTAAATCCGGTTGATTCCATCTCCGGGCAGCCGAATAATAATCCCACAAGAGACCGGGGGAGAAGAGACGCCGATGGACGCTCTGCGAGATAAGCACGACCGTATCCAGACCGCCGTGCGTTATATACGCACGGGTCATGCCTATGACGCGTTGAAGATTCTCCGTCAGCTTCACCAGAACTATCCCAAGGATGCGCTGGTATACTCCTATCTCGGTCTCACGATGGTGCTCACCGCCGCCGATGTCAGCGAGGGCCTCCGCATGTGCGAAAAGGCCGCTACCGCCGGGGTCCAGCAGCCGGCGCTCGTCGCCAATTTCGTTACCGCCTGCCTCGAGACCGGCGACCGCGAGCGAGCCGTCTCGGCCCTGCGGGAAGGACTCGGGTACCATACCGACAACAAGGAACTGAACCGGCTCGCCTGGAAGATGGGCGTGCGCCGGAAGCCCCTGTTCCCGTTCCTCAGCCGCAGCAATTTTCTCAACGTCTGGTCCGGCAAGCTGACCTGGTGGCTCGGCGGAAGCCGCAACAAGCTGCCCGCTTCGACCATGTGACGTCGCTTCTTCCTTTCTGATGGTTACGCCGCCTCCTGACGGAGCGGACGGTCGAGCGAGCGGTACTGCACCGCCTCGGCAAGGTGCGCCGCCCCGATTACTGCCGCCCCGTCGAGATCGGCGATGGTACGGCCCACCTTCACGATCCGGTCATACGCCCGGGCCGACAGGCCCAGCCGGTCCACGACCCGCTCCAGCAGCCGCTCGGCCTCCTTGTCGAGGGCGCAATGCTCGCGCCGGAGCGCCGGCGTCATGCGGGCGTTCGTATGGAGGCCGCTCTTCTGGAACCGGCGGCCCTGGAGTTCCCGCGCGGTGACGACGCGCTTCCTGACCGTAGCCGAATCCTCCCCGCGGCGCGTATCGGCAAGATCCCGGTAGCGCACGGCGCCGACCTCCACCTGGATATCGATGCGGTCCAGCAGAGGGCCCGAGATCCTCGACCGGTAGCGGCGGATCTGCTCCACCGTGCAGGTGCACTCGTGGTAAGCGTCCCCGAGATAGCCGCAGGGGCACGGGTTCATGGCCGCGACGAGCATGAATCTCGATGGATAGGTGAGCGAGACCGCCGCCCGCGAGATCGTCACCTGTCCGTCCTCAAGGGGCTGGCGCAGCACTTCGAGGACGTTCCGCTGAAACTCCGGAAGTTCATCGAGGAAGAGCACCCCGTTCGTCGCGAGCGACACCTCGCCGGGCTTGGGGATCGCTCCGCCGCCGATGAGCCCCGCGTCCGAGAGCGTATGGTGCGGCGCCCGGAACGGCCGCTCCCTGAGGAGCCCGCCCCGGCGCGGAAGCAGACCCAGAACGGAATGGACCTTGGACGTCTCCAGCGCCTCGTCGAAGTTGAGCGGCGGCAGAACCGTCGGGAGCCTCCGGGCGAGCATCGTCTTGCCCGCCCCCGGCGGGCCGATGAGCAGGATGTTGTGCCCTCCGGCGGCGGCGACCTCGAGGGCGCGCTTGGCGTGCTCCTGTCCCTTGATGTCCTGGAGGTCCACCTGGGCCAGCGGTGCGGCGGGGGGTTCTGGTTCAGGCTGCGCGGGCGGGATCTGGATTTCGCCCGACACAAAGCGGGCGACCTCGGCGAGGGACTCCACGGGAATCACAGTGATACCGCGAACGACGGATGCCTCTGGGGCGTTGTCCTTGGGTACGACGAGTGCCCGGCACTTCAGCTTCGCCGCAAGAGCGGCCACCGAGAGCGCGCCCCGCACCGGACGAAGCGCGCCGTCCAGCGACAGCTCGCCGATGAACAGCAGGCCCGGCAGCCGGTCCTCCGGCATCTGGCCGGTGGCGGCAAGGAGCGCCACGGCGATCGGGAGGTCCAGCGCCGAGCCGTCCTTGCGGATATCCGCCGGGGCGAGATTCACCGTCACCACCCGGCCGGGGAAATCGAAGCCGGAATTCTTGATGGCGGCCCGGACCCGTTCAGCCCCCTCGCGGACGGCGGTTTCGGCGAGCCCCACGGTGTAGAACTTCGGCACCCCGAGCTGGAGATCGACCTCCACACTGACAGGGTGGGCATCGATTCCGAGGACCGTCGCACTGCGGGTCATGGCGAGCATAAGAGACTCCTTCCCTCCTCTGATGCTCAAGGCCCGTGCCACGGGGTTAAAAATAAAATCCCAGTAATTATCACGAGTTAACGATGTACCGCATGATGCAAAACTTGCGGATGTACGGAATCCGAACGGCTACACTGACTTTCGTGAACCGGTTTCCCCATGTGGTGCGCTCGCTCCTGCCCGTTCTCCTGCTTCTGGCGGGCGGGGCAGCCGCGCAGAGCCCCCGTGACCTTCCGAGCGGAAAGCACGACACCTCGCCGGACCCGGCCGACCTGCCGGACCTTCCGAGCGGCACGCCGTTCCGTTCCAGCGGTTCGCCGGACGATCTCACCCATCCTGAGGGCCCGGCCCCTGTGCCGAAAGCCGAACCGCTCCGGTTCATTCGCGTGACGGACGACGGCCTCAGCCACACGCCCTGCTGGGCAGAGGGCGGACGGCTCCTCTTCATCCGGTCGGAAGCCGACTACGACGCCGCCGGCACGGATGCCGCCTTCTGGCGGGCGTTCGAAAGCGGACAGCCGGGCGGCGACGGTTCCGAATCTGCCGTCCACCCGCTTGGCTACGCCCGTGGGCAGGTCGTGGTACGGGAGCCGGATGGTTCCCTCAAAACCGCCACCCGTTTCGACCGCCGCCACCTGCGCTCCCTGCGCTGTCCGGAACAGGGCCCTTATGCCGCCCTCCTGTCGGGCGCTCCCGGCGAACTCCCGCTCGAACTCACGGTTTTCAACTGGCGGACGGGCAGCACGGAGGGCGCGCCCCCGCCGCTCCTGCTCGGCGCCGAAGGGGTCACGGACTTCGCCTGGAGCGGGACGGGAGAGCGGCTCTATATTCTCAAGGACGGCAAGCCCTGGTCCGTCGATCCCGTGAGCGGCAAGATCGAAAAGGTAAAACTCCCCGGCTGGATCGCGAAGTTCGACTGGATGGCGCTGTGGGGAGGCCCGAGGACGTCCGACCTCGTTCTCGCCATGCTCGACCGGGACCACAAGGGGCGGCCGTTCGGGAACTCGCTCTATGCCGTGAATACGAAGGCGCTCACCGCCGTTCGCCTTCCGCCGCCGAAGAAGGGTCTCGGCACGCGGTTCGAGCAGTGGCTCTCGAAGGACGAGACCGTTCACAGCTCCACCGATTTCGTCCGGTTCCGGCTGTTCCGGACGAACCTCAGGACCGGTGCAAAGTCCGAGATCCGCCCGCTGCCGGGCGATGCTGACGGCCTGTGGCGCTGGAGCGGCGCTCCCGGCACGAAGGACTCTGCCGGCATCTGGGCCCGATGGAACGGCTCGTCGTATGACCGGGTGTCGCTCGTGGGCGAGGACACCTCCGGCCCCATGCCGGTCCGGGACGGCAACTTCCGGTTTGTGCTGCTGTCCCCTGACGGAACCCGCGTCGCGCTCGACTTCGGCGCAGGCGGTTCGGCCATCAACGGGCTGGACATCCGCCGGGATATCGGGTTTCTCGAACTGCCCTGACCGCTGCCGGGGATTCTTCCCCCTCACGCCGCCCGTTGTTCTTCGGTTCTCCGGGCCTCTCTCGCGGCCTTTTCGGCGGCCTTCGCCTGTTCGCGTTCCAGGTAGCGGCGCTGCTGGCGGGTGAGGTTCCATGTCGATCCGTGTTTTTCCGTGCCGAAGGGTGCGGAAACCGGAGCCGCAGCAGGAGTTTCGTGCCGGAGCGTGCCAGGGCGTGCCGGCCCCGCAGCTTCGACGGACCGGGCCTGGGCCGCCGCCGCGGCCCTTTCGGCCGCTTCCCCGGCGGCGATCTGCGCCCGGAGACGTTCAGCCTCCCGCTCCAGTGCGGCGCGGGCTTCAAGTTTTTCGCTCATCTCGTTCAGGGCCTCGCGCGCCACGGCCAGCGAATCGCTCATCCGGCGGCTGCTCTCGGCCGACCGGATCGCGATCTCGAACTTCAGCGTCCGTTCCGCCGTACGGAGCAGCCGTTCGAGCTCCCGGGCCGGCACCGCCTCCCGGGTCCTCAGCTCCAGCATGCTCCGGAACGTCAGGACATGAAGCGCGTCCAGCACGGCCTGCATGTGCTCGAGCGATGGACGGCCCCCTCCCCCCTCGCCCAGCTGCTCCCGGGCGAGGGCGACGATCTCGCGCTCGAACTCCAGCTTCTCGCCGAACTTCTCCGCGTGGCGCCGCACCGCCTCCCGGCTCAGCGTGCCCGCTTCGCCCGCCTCCTCCAGTTTCCGGTTCAGCTCCGCCGTGAGTTCCCGGTAGCCCGTGAATTTCCGGCTCACGAGTTCCTGCTCCAGCCACTGCCGGATCTCCTCCGGCAGGGCTCCTGCCTTCGTGGGACGTGCCATGATGCTGTTCTCCCTCCATCGCCCCTTTCCCCGCGGAAAGCGGCGGCTGACGTGGAACCATTTCCACCACGGAGAACAGCCTGCCACAGGCCTGTGTCAGGTAGTGTCACACCTGGAATCGTGCAGGAAGAACGGTGAGTTAGCGGCCCGCTGTAAGCGTTACCGCATGATCAGGTCGGCCAGGATGGTCAGAAGACGGCGCGGGACGAAGCGGGTGGAGAAAGCCGTCCACCAGTTGCGCCAGCCGGGGAGGACGTTCGGAACGCCGCGAAACATCCCCTTGAGGCCCAGCTCCGCCACACGGGCGCTGCTCATGGTGACGAGACCCACGAGGAGGTTCTCTTCCTGTCCCGCGACCTCGAAGAACTCCGTGCGCGTGCCGCCGGGCGAGAGCACCGTGCAGGTGACGCCCGTATCGCGCAGCTCCCAGCTCAGCGCCTCGCCGAAATTGAGCACGTAGCTTTTCGTCGCCGCGTAGGCGGCGTAGCCCGGCGTCGGCTGGTAGGCGCCGATGCTGGAAACGAGCAGGATGCGGCCCGACCGGCGGGGGATCATCTCTTCAAGGAAAGCATGGGTGAGGTGCGTGAGGTTCGAGAGGTTGAGGTTCAGCATCTCCTCGAGTTTCGGCCAGGGCGTTTTCGCGAAATCTCCCTTGATGCCGAACCCGGCGTTGTTCACGAGCACTTCGGTCTCGATGCCGTCAGCTTTCAGTTTTTCCTTCAGCGCGGGGGCGGCGCCCGGCTTCGAGAGGTCGAGCGCGATGACCTTCGTCTTCACGCCGTGCTTGTTCGCGATCGCGGAGGCGACCTCGTTCAGCCGGTCCTCGCGGCGAGCGACGACGGCGACGTTCATCCCCCTCGCCCCAAGCTGCTCCGCCATGTCCCGGCCGATGCCACTCGACGCTCCCGTAACGACCGCCCATTTCCCCCGGATATCCGCGCCCATGTCCTTGCCCAAACCTCCCGGCCGAAGCCGCAAAGGACCCGGCATACCACGAAAGACGCCATCCGAGAAAAACAGCGGCGTTTTAACCGCTAGCCCTGCCCCACCTCGTAGGTTTTCACCGGGTGGTGGATTCCCTTGACAGTAATTTCGCCCATGGGGCGGCAGGGGATCTCGTCCTTCACGAGCGCCCAGGTGGCGTGGCTCACGAGGATCTTCCCCGGCGTGCAATGGGACTGGAGGCGCGCGGCGAGGTTCACCTGCTTGCCGATGGCGGTGTAGTCCATCCGGCCGTCGGAACCGAAGTTGCCGATGGTGGCGACGCCCGTGTTGATGCCGATGCGGATCTGGAACGGGTTCTCGATCCCCTCGTTCAGCCACTTCTCCGCCAGTTCGGTCATCCGCGCCTGCATCTCGACCGCCATGCGGATCGCCCGGAGCGCGTGGTCATGGTCGTCGGTGGCGACCGGCGCGCCGAAGAAGATCATGATCGCGTCGCCCACGAACTTGTCGATCGTGCCCCCGTGACGGTCGGCGATGGCGGACATCTCGGTCAGGTATTCGTTCAGGACCCGGGAGAGGTCCTCGGCCTCCAGCTCGTCGCTGGCGTCGGTGAACCCGCGGATATCGGAGAAGAACAGCGTGAGCTTGCGGCGTTCCCACTTCCCCTCGCGGGTGAACTGGCCGGACAGGATTCCGTCGGCGAGCTGGGCCGGAACATAGCGGCGGATCAGCGAGGTCGCCTCCTGGAGCCGTGTGTTCGAGGCGCCAAGCAGGACGTGGGCCTCGGCCAGCTGGCTCTCCCGGTCCCTCCAGCGGCTGAAGATGTAGCCGAACATCTCCATGCTCAGCACGGTCATGGTGATCGACAGGGACCAGCTCACGATCAGCCAGGAGCCGAGGAGTTTCCCTTCGGGCATGGCGACGATCCGGAAGAACGGAGCGTACGGGATCTCGCCGTTCCAGGCGGCCAGTTCGAGCCCCAGTCCGATGATGAGGAACGTCGTGAAGCCCAGCGCGGTCGGTTTCCATCCGGTGAGCAGGACGCCGCCGATAGCCCCGGTCGTCACGACAAAGCCGAGCATCATGCTCGTCGTGGGGCCGAAGGCGTAACAGTGCACGGCGAAGCTGAAGGCCCATATCTGGCAGAGGAGATGAGGCCAGATCGCGCTGTCCGGCTTCCAGCGGCGGCCGAGCAGCGCTCCTGCCGCCAGAGCCAGCCACATGATCGTAAAGGCGCCGGTCCAGAATTTTGCCAGTCCGATCGTCTCGAGATCGGCCGGCGAAAGGCCGGTGCGAAGCGCCGGGACCCGGGCGACCAGTACGAAGCGCCCGAAAGCCCACCACAGGGCGAGCACGAGCGACAGCGTCCAGCAGCGGTCCGCATGGCTCCAGTCGAGCGGGTTGCCACTCAGAAAAGATGCACGCCGGGTGCCGACGGCAGGATTGGAAGTCCCGTCCATGGATTCCCCCAAGGCTATCCGTTCCGGCGGACTGGAGGAAATCCAAGATGCAGACCGGTCTGACCCTTTCGTGGGGGGCCATCCTTTATCATATCAACTGATGCCGGAGTCAGCCCCAGTTGAATCAGTTCCCTGCATGGCCCAATGCCTCCATTGAAGCCGCGGCCGAGAAATTACCCGCCAGGCCAATGTCGGTGAATTCTTTCGTATAGTACCCTGCCCGCGAAAGGGAGCTCTTCCCCGGCAGTTGCTCCTGCGGCGGCACCGGATTAGCCCTGCCCGCCGATCTCCAGTTCGAAAAAATTATCCGGGTTCAGGTGGTCCACCACATCCTCGGCGGCTTCGCCGTATGCGTTTTTGGCCTTGTCGAACATGGCCTTCGCGCCTTCGATGCCGATCATCCTGTTGGCGATCATCGCGCCCTGAACGAATCCGATCCAGCGGTGAAGCCGGGTCGGCGGCCAGTCGTTGGCATTCTGGATGATCCGGTTGCACATCCAGTTCAGGTGCCCCGACTGGAGCGCTGCGGGCTGGTCGAGGCCGGGGTTGTCCCACAACCGGATCATTTCACGGCACTGCTCGGCCATGGCAATGATAAGTGGGGCCTTGTCATACATAAGTCACCTCTGCGACCGCCGGCAGGCCTTCCTGCAAGACATCTTCGACGGCGCCCGTACCGCTCATCATAACACTCTTTCATGGAGTTCCGGCTCCGGCTTCACGGTCGTAACCGTTCACGGGGCATGTGCGTAACGCCGCTTGCTATTGAGGCCGCCGTCAAAGACGTAACTGCAAGGCATCCTGTGCAAACGAAACGGGCCGCTTCCTTCTAGAGA
Source organism: uncultured bacterium (assembly GCA_964621525.1). Taxonomy (GTDB): domain Bacteria; phylum JAGRBM01; class JAGRBM01; order JAGRBM01; family JAHCIT01; genus CAZMGV01. The sequence continues at coordinate 218,124 of CAZUMS010000002.1, read as the reverse complement.
AGCGGCCCGGTCATTTGGTCAGATCAGCTGACGGCTGAGGTCAGTCCCAATCGTAGCATTCCTCAGTATCTCCATACATGAGGCCGTTGAAGTCCGGGGTAAAACCGACGTTGTAATCCAGATAGTCCGGTCCGTCGGTCGAAATGAACCCAGTGGTGATCTCAGAGTCTTCGATCTCGATGCCGTCGAATTCGCCGCTCACGGCTGCATCGATGGTGTTACTGCCATCGTCGAAGGTTCCCTGGAGGAATGCAGCCTCTTCTTCGGAGTTATCATACAGAACGCCAAAGATATCGTCATTACGGGCGAGCACCACGCTGAACCCCCCGGCGTTCATATCCGAACCGTCGTTCATGTAGAAAAGGCCGCAGGCGACCTGAAGCTCGTCGTCGTCCTCGACAACGACGCCGCCTGCGTGGCCGATGGCATCCGAGTCGCCAAAGAGTTCGGCAGTGAGGATGCCGTCCGGCGTGATCGTGCCCTCGAAGCTGACATCGGGGTAGTCATCGCCCAGATCTTCCACGTCCAGGGTGAACTCGGTGCCATCAACGGTTCCGGTCACATCCAGAACATTGTCGATGTAATCTTCGTCATCCGGCAGGGCCTCCGGAATATAATCAACATAGTCAGTAAATGTTCCGTCGATTTCACCATCTTCGGAGAGGGTCACTTCCAGAATTCCGAAACGGTCAGAAGCGCAGCATAGACTTTTCGCCGATGCATCAAGAAAAGGGATGCTGAACACCACGCCGGCGACGTAGTCTCCCGGCAGGGCTTGCGCATCCTCCGTTGCGGAGTTGCTGCTGCAGGCGGAAATACCGCTCATCGCAAGAGCGGCGATGGCGAGCCCGGTGTGTTTCACGGTCTTTGAAATCATGGTGAACTTTCCCCTTTGCGTCCCGGCTCCGTCAGTAATGGAGCTGCTTTTCGAATCTGAACCAGATTAACCGCGTAAAACGCGTACGTGCAAACCTTCGGCAGAAGATACGAAACGGGCCGCTCCTTGATTGTGGAGCGGCCCGGTCTCGATCCGAATCTGCTTAACGCGGAGTTTACCGCTGGATCGTCACCTTGTTGATGACGACGGCGGTCTTGGGGCGGTCGCCGGGGCCCACCGGGGTCTTGCCGATCTTGAGGACCACGTCGAGGCCGTCGGTCACTTCGCCGAAGATGGCGTGCTTGCCGTCCAGCCACGGGGTCGGGGCGACGGTGATGAAGAACTGCGAGCCGTTCGTGTTCGGGCCGGCGTTCGCCATGGAGAGCGTGCCGGGCTTCGTGTGCTTTAAGCCGGGGGCGAACTCGTCGGCGAACCGGTAGCCGGGGCCGCCGCGGCCCGAGCCCTCCGGGCAGCCGCCCTGGATCATGAAGCCGTCGATCACCCGGTGGAAAACGAGGCCGTCGTAGAACGGCTTTTTCTGCTTCTGGCCGTTCGGGGCGGTCCATTCCTGCGTGCCTTCGGCCAGGCCGACAAAATTCGCTACTGTTTTCGGGGCCTTGTCGTCGAACAGCGTGATCGTGAAGTTGCCGAGCGTGGTCTCGAAGAGGGCTTTCATGGATTCCTTTGTGTCCTTTTCCTGCCGCGCAGGAATTCCGGCGGCGCGGGGAGCCTAACACACGGGGGGAGAGAGTCGAATTCAGGGGGATAGGGAAATATAGACGAAAGGGGGTAGGTGAAAATCGTTCTCCGAATATCGCCAGTATTGCATCATTGTGATACTAAAATGTGACAAACAGGCGCGCGCGCCGATTTTACGGGAGAGAACGTCATCATGAACCCACTGTTTCGGAAACTGTCACAAACCCTGTTCCTCGGCGGAGCGTTAGCGCTCACCGTTGCCGGCTGCGACGGCGACCGGCCGCCGCTCGGCGCGCTCGGCCCCGATGTCGGCCTGTTCCTGAACGGAGACTATGTCGGCGCCTGCTTCAACGACGGCTGTGATGAAGATGCTGATTCTGACTGGGCGTATGGCGACGAAGGCTCCAACCTGTTCGTGACGCTCGCCTACGCCGGGTACAATCCGCTGCCGTTCACCAGCATCGACGCCGGTGATATCGACGAGTTCCTCGCCGGCAAAGGGGCGATCGTTATTCCCGAACAGGAAGACGGCTCGCTTGCGGAAGACCTGTCGGACGAAGCGGCCGGCCTGCTGGCCACATACGTCCAGGCGGGCGGCCTGATCGTCATTAACGGCACCTCACCAGATGGACCGATGGAGGAGGATGAAGCGGTAATCACGGCAACCCCAGCACTGATCAACCGGTTGCTGGGGACCTCGGTTTCAAACTCACCCGAAACCGATGACGAAGATGGTCAGCCCGTTGCCCAGCGGCAGGTGACCCCTGTGGATACTATCTTCGACGGCGGCCCAGATTCGCTGCCGAGCAACAATGGCACTTACCCCCTGCTCCGGTCGTCGCTTCCTGCCGAGGCTGCCGTGGTTTATGGGACGGAGGAAAGCGCCCATGTGGTGATCTTCCCGCATGGCAACGGCGCCATCGTGTTCCTGGCCTATAACTGGTCTGACGCCGCCCCGGCGGGCGAGCAGGACGAAGGCTGGCTCGAAGTGCTCGGCCTCGCACTTGAATACCGCGGTGTCACGCCGCCTGAAGGCATGGAGACCGTGGCCCTGTTCCTGAACAGCTATTTCGTCGATGTAAACTTCTCGAACATCGCCGACGATGAACATGAAGGCGCTGAAGGGAGCAATCTCTACCACACGCTGACCGGCCAGGGATACCATGTGGCCCCGTGGACGGAACCCTATGAGGACGCGACCGGCCTGGCCCTCTTCGACAGCGGCGCCCGCGTGGTGATCGTTCCGGAAAACGAAGATGAAAACATCGCCGATTACCTGGACGATGATAGCTGGGATCTGTTGTACGATTTCGTTTACAACGATGGTGGAACCCTGATCGTGCACAGCTGCAGCGAGGGCACGCTGGACCTGATCCAGGACCTGATCGAGGACGAAATCGATTGTGATGAAGAGGTAGAGGGACCGATCGAGATCGGGGAAGATGCCATCGGCACGTCCTTTGACGGCCTTGCCGGCGAAATTCCGGCCGCCGACGCCACCGACGCCATCGACCCGGATGACCTGGACGGAGATTCCCTCGTCATGTACTGGGACGACGAAGGCTATGCCGCCGTGGTCGCCATTCCCTATGGATATGGCGCCATCGTTTTCATCGGTTTCGACTGGTACAATGCTGCTCCGGTCGGATCCCAGGACGACGGCTGGCTGGACGCGCTGAATGCTGCGATCCAGTTCGATCCGGCAAACTTCGACTGACCGGACTTCCCGCATCAACGTCCGCTCCGGAAACGGGCCCCTTCGCCGGGGCCCGTTTCATTTCGTGCCGGGCATAATTTTAGGGTTGATTGACCCGGCCTCAGGGAACCGGCGACGCTGGGCTCAGTCCGGACGACCGGACGGGGAGAGAGAGAATATCAAGATGAAATTCCTGAAAGAGACCGGGCTCGCGCTCGGCGCAATGACCACGTTGTTCATGTCCACCGGCTGCGGCTCAGATACCGCCCTTCTCATCGACGAAGGCAACTACTCCGGCACGGGCATCTACGAGAACGATGCGGACGAGGATCACGGTTTCCTGTTCGCCGATATCGTGGTGGCCGAGGACGGATCGGTCTACGGAACGCTGGAGGTATTCTCGATGACCGAGGAAACCTCGAGTGTTCCCGACGGCAGCGACACGATCGATGTCGAAGGCTCGGCGGAAGGTGAGACGATCACCTTCACCGACGGCGAAGTGACCGCCACCGGCACGCTCCAGGAAGACGGATCGCTCAGCCTCGAACTGACGTCCGACGGCGGCCTTGTGGGCTTCATCGGCGCCTCGACCGGCGTCGCCGGCACCGTGGCCGTCGGTTGCGGCTATTTCAGTTTCATTCATGAGGACGAATACGAAGTGCCCGCCGTCGTCATGGCGGATGCGGACGGAAACCTGTTCGGCGTGTTCTTCAGCAGCGACGACGACGTGCAGGGTACGATGACCGGCACCTTCGGCGACCCGCAGTCGATCTGCAAGGCAACCACCTGCGGCAACCTGGTCGAGGCCACGGCGACCCTGATCGTGGACGGCGACACGGTGACGATGGAAAGCCTGACGGGCGATTCTTCCCTCGATTTCATCGACGAGGATGAAGAGGTGGAAGACTACTCCGAAGTCTATGTAGATTCGCTCTTTGACGACGACGGAGGCCCCGACAGCGGCGACCTCAGCGCCGCCACCTTCCGTTGTTTCCCCCGCTGACCTGGACAAGGTCACTGGTTGCAGAAACGGGCTCCCCGGCCGGGGGGCCCGTTTTTCGTGGAGAACCCGCAGGGCTCAGCCCAGACAGAAGAAAAATGTCGCGCCTTCGCCGGGCTTCGCGTCGGCCCAGATCTTCCCGCCATGCCGCTCGATAATCCGGCGAACGGTGGCGAGCCCGATTCCGGTCCCTTCATAGTCGGACGTACTGTGGAGCCGCTGGAACGGATTGAACAGGCTGTCCGCCCTGGTCATGTCGAAACCCGCACCGTTGTCCTTCACGAAAAACACTCCCTGTCCGTTTTTCTCCAGGCGGCCGACCTCGATCCTCCCGGTGTCTTTCTTCGAGGTAAACTTCCAGGCATTGCCGATCAGGTTCTGAAGGACCGCGTGCAGCATCCGCTCGTCGCCCCTGGCTTCGAGACCCTCGCCGATGACGAAATCGACTTTGCGGCCGGCATCTGTCTCCCGGAGCTGGGCGGCGATCTCCAGGGCGGTGGCGGAGAGCGAGACGTTTTTCATCTGGAGTTCCCGGCGGGCCAGCCCGGCCAGTTCGATCAGTCCGTCGATCAGGGAGCCCATCCGCTTCGCCGCGCGGGTGATGCGCCGGAGCATGTCCTTGCCTTCATCGCTGAGGCGCGGCGCCTCGGATTCGAGCACCAGCTCGCTGAAACCGGATACGCTCCGGAGCGGCGCCTTGAGGTCGTGCGAAACCGAGTAGGAAAACGCCTGAAGATCGCCGTTGGCAAGCGCCAGTTCGTCCAGCTTTTCCGCCAGTTCGCCGTTCAAGGCCTGAAGCTGCTGCGAGGATCGCGACAGCGCCCGTGCCGTCCAGAACAAAAGAGCCACCAGCACGGCAATGCAGCCAAGCGCGACCAGCGCGATTCCGTACCGGGGATCGTAAAATCCCGATTCGCTGCCCTTCAGGGAGAGCCAGCCGAAGGCGAGCGGCATGACCAGCACGACCGGAAGGAGCCTGCGGAGCAGGAAGCCCCCCGCATCCTCCGCACAGATCCGTCCCCAGAGGCCGCGGCGGGGTTCAAGGGCCCAGATTCCGGTACAGACCGCCAGAAACGCCGCCGACGTATTGAGTGCCATTGGAATAAAATACGAAACCCTGGCGAGAGTGACGACACCGTAGAGGTACCCGATGGCCGCCAGAAGGGGGCCGGCTGCCCCTGCGAGCGTCAACGCCTGAGCCAGCCGGTAACGGTCTCTCGGGAGCGAGAGCGCCAGCCCGGCCAGCAGGAATCCGATGGCCGTGTTCGGCGCCATCCGGTTCGGGATTCCCAGGGGGCCGGTATCGAGTTCCGTCCGGAACAGCCAGCGATCGATCCCTGTGTCCAGCCCCCAGAAACTTGCGATTTTTAGGAAGCCGATCAGGGCGGCGGCAACCCCGGCAGAGCGGCCTGGAAGACTCTCTCCGGGATATCTCGCCAGCCGCAGCAGGAGCGCTCCGCCGGTGCAGATGAAACCCACGGCCGTCAGCGGGTTCATCGCCACCATCCCGGGAGAGATACTTTTCAGCACTGTCGTTCCGGTTGCCCATCCGGCGATGACCAGCAACCCGGTCAGCAGACTCAGGGCGCCGGCCCCCGCCGCCACCCGGAAGCCGGCCCTCTGCCGGTCGTCCCGCTGAACTCCTTCCGACGCCATCCCGCAGTCCCCCGAGGCCGAAAGTGCCGTATAGTTTACTGAAATTCCGATCAATTTTACGATACCCGCCGGTAAATATCCATTCCTTCCGGTGCCATTTGGGTCTCCATCTGAATTCCTCATTTCCCTCCCTGTTTTTCATGTTGGCACTCTCTTAAGGATCGGCTAAAGACGGGCCGCCGGTCAGGCGGTGGGGTGACCGGACGGGGGAGGTCTGTCCCATGCCGGAAATGTTTTATCAGTTCGGACACGTGCTCGTGTTCATCGCCCTGGGCGCGGGGTTCATTGCCGCCGCCCTGACCGCGAGCCAGTTCATCGCTCCCAACAAGCAGTCGGTCATCAAGACCACCGCCTACGAGTGCGGCGAGCTTCCGATCGGCAACTCCTGGGCCCAGTTCAACGTCCGGTTCTACTGCATCGCCATCGACTTCCTGATTTTCGACGTGGAAGTCACCCTCCTCTACCCCACGGCCGCCGTCTTCAAGAGCTGGGTGCTGAAGGGCTACGGCCCGGCGCTCTTTTTCTGGGTCGGAAGCTTCGTCGCCATCCTCGCCGTCGGACTCTTTTACGTCTGGGGCAAGGGCGACCTGAAGTGGGTGAAGGAACTGGGCAGCGAGGCACCCGGCGCGCGCGCAAGCACCTGAAACTGCTAGACTCCTGAAGTCCCGGTCCGCAGGCCATTCACGAGGAGAGAGCCCCATGACCGACACCGCGAAACCGACCGTCCAGGTCCCCGCCAGCATCGACACGAGCTACTACAGCCCCAAAGACGGCGGTGTCGTCACGGCGAACGTGGACGACTTCCTCAACTGGACCCGCGCGAACAGCATGTGGTACATGCTTTTCGGCCTCGCCTGCTGCGCCATCGAGCTCATGCAGACGGGCGGCCCCCGCGCCGACCTCGACCGTTTCGGCGCCGTCTTCCGCGCTTCCCCCCGCCAGTCGGACCTCATCATCGTGGCCGGCACGCTCACCTACAAGATGGCGAGCCGGGTCAAGATCCTCTACGACCAGATGCCCGAGCCCAAGTATGTGATCTCGATGGGAAGCTGCTCCAACTGCGGCGGCCTGTTCGAGCAGGGCTACAGCGTGTGCAAGGGCGTGGACAAGATCATCCCCGTGGACGTCTACGTGCCCGGCTGCCCGCCGCGGCCCGAAGCGCTCACCGAGGGCGTGATGAAGCTCCAGGAAATCGTGAAGCGCGAGCGCTTCCTCTCCCGCAAGATTGCCTAATCAAGAAAGCGGCTGACCGGAAACCATGGACAAGAAGGCATTACTCGAACGGTGCGCGGCCAGGTTCGGCGACAGGATCGAACCCGGCCCCGAGACCAACCCCACGGCCCTCATCACCCTGAAGAATCCCCAGCGCGACCTGCTGGAGATCGTGAAGACGCTCCGCGACGACGCGGAGTTCAGCTTCAAGTATCTTGCGAGCATGGCCGCCACGGACCATCCGCCGGTGGCCGCCAAGGCCGGCGAGGCTCCGCCCCCGGGTGTGGGCGAGGTGTATTCCACCGCCGTCCTCAAGAGTTACGAGCACGGACATACCCTGCTCGTCCGCTCCCGGCTGGACCGTTCGAACCCGCATGTGCCGTCCCTGTGCCCGCTCTACGGCGCCGCGAACTGGCAGGAGCGCGAACAGTACGACCTGCTCGGAATCACTTACGACGGGCACCCGGACCTGCGCCGGATCATGCTGCCCGACGACTGGATCGGCCACCCGCTCCGCAAGGATTTCACCGAACAGGACAACTACCGCGGCATCCAGACGACCCGCGAGTCGATGCACGATGTCTTCGCCCGCCGGGTGAAGGAACAGGAAGGCATCGACCTCAACCGCGGCGGCAGCGACCAGCGCGACGCGGAGGCGGAGTAAGACCATGAGCAGCCTCCTGACCCAGATGAAGTCCGACGAGATGCTCATCAACATGGGCCCGCAGCACCCGTCCACCCACGGCGTGCTCCGGTTCATCCTGAAGACCGACGGCGAGATCGTGAAGGCGTGCGAGCCGGATATCGGCTTCCTGCACCGCTCCATCGAGAAGATCGGCGAGAAGGTCGAATACCCCGGCTTCATGCCCTACACCGACCGCGTGGACTACCTCGCGGCGATGAACGCGAACCACTCCTACGCCCTCGCGGTGGAACGGCTCGCGGGGATCGAGGTCCCGCGCCGCGCGCAGATCATCCGCGTGATCACGGACGAAATGAACCGGATCATCTGCCACGCCGCCATCGGCGTCGGTGCCATGGGCATGGATCTCGGCGCGGCGACGCCGTTCCTCCACGCCATGCGCGAGCGCGAGACGGTGAACGACATCATCGAGGAGCTCTGCGGCGCACGGCTCACCTACAACTACGTCCGCATCGGCGGCGTGTGGTTCGACCTGCCCGACGGTTTCGTCGAGAAGGTCACGGCGTTCCTGGACCACTTCGAGCTCGCCTGGGAAGAGATCAACAGGCTCCTCACCGACTCGGTGATCTTCCGGAACCGCCTGATCAACGTCGGCACGATCACGGCGGAAGACGCGGTGTCGTTCGGCCTCGTGGGCCCCGTGCTGCGGGCGACCGGCATCAAGCGCGACGTGCGGCGCGACCAGCCCTACGCGATCTACCCGGAACTCGACTTCGACGTGGCCGTAGGCACCGGCGAAATCGGGACGAAGGGCGACTGCTTCAACCGGCACGTGGTCCGCGTCGAGGAAGTGCGTCAGTCGGTGAAGATCGTGCGCCAGTGCCTCAAGATGCTGGAACCGGGTCCCGTGATCGCGAAGGTTCCCAAGAACATCAAGCCGCCGGCCTGGACGGACGTTTACTCGGCCGTCGAGGCGCCGCGCGGCGAGATGGGCGTTTATGTGATGTCGAACGGCACGAACCGCGCCCACCGGATCAAGTTCCGCACGGGCTCGTTCGCCGCCATGAGCATCATCAGCAAGCTCGCCCCCGGAATGATGATCGCCGATCTCGTGGCCTTCATCGCGTCGCTGGACGTGGTGGCCCCAGAGATCGACCGCTAACAACCAAAGGGATAACGGACCAGAGAGAACCATGCAGGAAATCGCAAACAAGTGGATGGCCGGGGAAGGACTCCTCGGCGGCGTGTTCGGCGGCGCGAGCCCCTACGTCGTGTACCCGGTGACGATGCTGATTGCGGCGATCCTCGCCCTCGTGATCGCTGCGCACCTTGCCGGCATCTATTCCTGGGCCGAGCGCCGCATCGCAGGCCGCATCCAGTCCCGCGTCGGCCCCAACCGCGTGGGCCCGCAGGGGTTCCTCCAGTGGGCCGTCGACGGCCTCAAGACCCTTCAGAAGGAAGACATTATCCCCGAGGACGCCGACGTGGTGGTCTTCAAGCTGGCACCCTATCTCTCCTTCTGCGGCATGTTCCTCGTATTCGTGGTGCTCCCGTTCTCGAGCTCGCTCGTCGTCGCGAACCTGAACATCGGCATCGTCTACATCCTTGCCGTGAGCTCCATCGAAGTGCTCGGCATCATGCTGGCGGGCTACGGTTCGAACTCGAAGTGGGCTTTCTACGGCGGCATGCGTTCGGCCGCCCAGCTCGTCTCCTATGAAATCCCCGTGGGTCTCGCGCTCCTGTCGATGGTGGTCGTCGCGGGTTCCCTGAACCTGAACGAGATCGTCATGGGCCAGACGGGTATCGGCGTGATGGGCTCGATCCTGTCATGGAACTTCTTCGCCAACCCGTTCACGATCATCGCCTTCTTCTGCTATTTCATTGCGGCCATCGCCGAGATCAACCGTGCCCCGTTCGACCTCCCGGAAGCCGAATCCGAACTCGTCGCCGGCTTCTGCACCGAATACTCGGGCATGCGGTTCCTGTTCTTCTTCTTCGCCGAGTGGGCCAACATTTTCGTGATCAGCATGATCGCGGTCGTTGTGTTCTTCGGCGGCTGGAACGTCCCCGGCATCTCGTCGCCCGCCCAGTTCGAGGCCGTCACGCCCTGGATCATCTACAGCGCGCTGGCCCTCACCGGCATCGGCGCCACCTGGGTCGGCATCCGGATGGGGAACTGGGCGGACTCGCCGTCCCGGCTCACCAAGCCGCAGGGCGATCTCGCGACGACGATTCTCGGCGTCGCCCTCGGCTGGGGCCCGGCATTCACCGCGTTCGCCGTGCTCGGGCTGATCATCGCTTTCGGCCTGCCGCCCTCGGCCTCCACGATCGTGAAGAATGCCGCCCAGTTCGGAGTGATCTTCATCAAGGCGCACGTCCTCGTGTTCCTCGTGATCCAGCTCCGCTGGACGGTTCCGCGGCTTCGCGTCGACCAGCTCATGATGCTCTGCTGGAAATACCTCATGCCGGTCAGCTTCGTCTGCATTCTGGGCAACATGGCGTGGATCGCCTTCATCGACGGCGCGAGCGCCCTCGCCTGGTTCACCCGCGTGGCGATGGCCGGCCTCTCGCTGACCGTCGTCCTCATGTATGTCGCCCAGATCCGCGCGAACCTGCGCGACGCCAAGGCCAAGCTCGACTTCAAGCTGGCGGTCTGAACAGAGAAACCCGCAAGGAACGGAAACACCACCATGGCAGCACAGCACGAACCCTACCGGATCGTCCCGTTCAAGGAAGGCTACCTCGCCGACATCTGGACCTCGGCGAAGTCGATCTTCTACGGATTCTCCAACACCATGTCGCATCTCTTCCGCGCGCCGAGCACGGTGCAGTATCCGGAAGTGGACGTGAAGGCGACGCTGCCGGACCGCTACCGCGGCTTCCTCACGGTGGACATGGACGTCTGCATCTCGTGCCGCAACTGCGAGAAGGCGTGCCCGATCGACTGCATCTGGATCGAGGACGAGAAACTCGACCGCGTCGACATCATCGGCAATAACGGCAAGCCCAGCAAGAAAATGCTCTACCCGACGGTGTTCAACATCGACCTCGGCAAGTGCATGTACTGCGGCCTGTGCACCGAACCCTGCCCCACGGGCGCGATCCACTTCACCAAGGAGTTCGAACGCGCGACGACGGACTTCCACAACCTCTACTTCGAGTTCGTCTCGCCGGAAGAACGCGCCGACGTGCTCGCGAAGTCCGCCAAGTTCAAGGCGAAAGAAGCCGAGGCCAAGGCGAAGAAGGCCGCAGCTGCCGCTGCCGCGGCCGCTGCAAAGGCCGCCGAAGGCGCAGCGCCCCCGGCCGAGCCGCCCAAAAGCTGAACCCGCCGCAGCCCGGTCCTTCAGAACCCCGGCCTCCCAGTGGAGACCGGGGTTCTGAATTTGGAGCCGGCTGGAACAGCGGCGATGGCGCCGTGATTCAGGTCATTCGGGAAGGCTGGATCACGTCAGATTAGCGGCACTAAATAGTCCGGCCGGAGTTTCTCGCTCGAGCTGCGTCAGAGCCAAGAATGCATTGAGTCCATGATCCGCATAACCTGCTGTAACTACAGCGAGTTTCCGCCACTCTGCCTGTATACAAAAAACATCCAGATGCCCCTTGACCCAAGGGCTTCCGCCAAGCAATAGAGGGGGGCCTGAAAGTGCATCCGCCGAGGGCTGCGGAGTGCCGTTAGGTACCCGTTTTTCAGGTGTTTTTCCCGAAAAGCGGCCTGTGACTGATCCTCCGGAGATCGGGGAACTCAGGGGAAGATGAAGAACAAGCTCCTCTCAGGCGTTCTCTTTCTGGCCGCAGTGGCGGCTTCAGCCCTTCTCACCACCGGCGAGCATCCGTTTTTCCGCGCCGTGGCGGTCGTTTCCGTCACGGCGGCGCTTGGCGTCGTGCTGATCCCGAATGTCGTCCGCGCCGCTCTGTGCCTGATGGTCGCCTTCTTCGGCATTGCCATCTGCTACGTAACTCTTGGCGCGGATCTCCTGGCCGCGTTCCAGGTGCTCGTCTACATCGGCGGCATCCTCGTCATGATCCTCTTCGCGGTCATGTTCACCCAGCGGCGCGGCGAGCAGAGCTACGTGAACCCCTCGAAAGGCCCCATCTCGCTCGTTGGCTCGGCGCTCCTGTGCGGAGCCCTGTATCTCGTCATGCGACGGGTGATCTTCACGACGCAGTTCAACCTGCTTCCCGAGCGGAAGATCGAGTCCACGGTGCAGGCGATCGGCGACCGGATCGTGACGACCCACGTCATCCCGTTCGAGGCCATCGCCGTGCTGCTGCTCATGACGCTCGTCGGCACGGTCGTGATGATCAAGAAGGAAATCTACGCCGAGGAGGACCGTCTCTCATGACCGGCCTCCAGCTCACCGACTACCTGAATCTCGCCGCCCTTCTGTTCTGCCTGGGGCTGTTCGCCATCGTCTCGCGCCGCAACACGGTCGCCGTGCTGATGGGTGTCGAGCTGATCCTGAACGCCGCGAACCTGAACTTCATAGCCTTCAGCCACTATGTGACAGGCTCCGTGACCGGCCATATCTTCGCCGCATTCGTCATTATGCTCGCCGCCGCCGAGGCGGCCGTGGGCCTGGCGATCGTGCTGGTCGTCTACCGCAACTTCCGCAACATCAACATCGATTCCGTCAGCACGCTGCGGAACTGAACCGGGGAACGAAGAAATCACAGCCATGGAAGGACACGCGACCGAAGCAGCGCACGCCGCCGTGAAACTGGCCGAGGTGAACTACCTGTGGCTGGTGCCCGCCATTCCGGCCCTCGGTGCGGCGGTGCTCGGCCTCTTCGGCCGCAAGCTGGAATACCCCGGCAAGGACGCGCCGCCCTGGGGCAACGATCCGAAGAACTGGGACTGGCACGCACACGACCACCACGGGCACGGCTCGCATGGCGGCCATGATGCCCACGGCCAGGGCGGACACGATTCCCACGGCTCGCACGGGCACGACGCTCACGGTCATGCGGCGCACGCGCACGACGATCATGGTCACGGTCATGACGATCACGGGCATGACGGTCACCACGACGACCACGATCACGGCCACGGACTCGCCAAGGGTCAGAGCGCAGGCGGCATGCTGGCCGTCAACGTCATTGCCAATGCGGCCATCTGGGTGCCGTTCCTCATCGTCTGCTACACGGCGATGAAGATTGCCGGTCTGCCCGAGGGCACCACCGGCGTCGTCAACCGGCTCTACGACTGGATCTTCATCGGCGACTTCAAGGCCGAGATGTCGTTCGTCGCCGACCGGCTCTCGATCCTCCCCATGTTCCTCGTGACGGGCGTGGGTGGCCTCATCCACCTGTATTCGACCGGCTACATGGCCCACGACGAGAACCACTGGCGGTTCATGGCCTACCTGAACCTGTTCTGCTGCATGATGCTGCTGCTCGTGATGGGCGACAACCTGTTCATCATGTTCATCGGCTGGGAAGGCGTGGGCCTCGCGAGCTACTGCCTCATCGGCTTCTGGCACAAGGAAACGGCCAACGCGACGGCGGCGATCAAGGCGTTCGTCGTGAACCGCGTGGGCGACTTCTGCTTCGTGATCGGCGCGGCCACGATCTGGTGGCACACGAAATCCCTCAACTTCTTCGAGATCAACGCGCAGGCCGAAACCCTGGCCGCCGCGGCTTCCGGCATCGGCGCCATGAGCGTCGCGACCTTCGCGACCCTCTGCCTCTTCGGCGCAGCCACCGGCAAGTCGGCCCAGGCGCCCCTCTACGTCTGGCTGCCGGACGCGATGGCCGGCCCGACCCCCGTCTCGGCGCTCATCCACGCCGCCACGATGGTCACCGCCGGCGTCTTCATGATCGGCCGCCTGAACATGCTGTTCGCCGTCGCCCCGACGACGCTGACGGTGATCGCGCTCGTCGCCACCTTTACGGCCTTCTTCTCGGCAACGATCGGCATCACCCAGTTCGACATCAAGAAGGTGCTCGCCTACTCGACCGTCTCCCAGCTCGGCTTCATGTTCATGGGCATGGCGACGGGCGCGTTCTGGGCCGGCATCTTCCACCTGATGACCCACGCGTTCTTCAAGGCCTGCCTGTTCCTGGGCTCCGGCTCGGTGATTCACGGCAATCACCACGAGCAGGACATGCGCAAGTACGGCGGCCTGAAGAAGCTGATGCCGGTGACCTATGCCACGTTCGGTCTGGCGACACTCGCCATCGCCGGCGTGCCGCCCTTTGCCGGGTTCTTCTCGAAGGACGAGATCCTGCACAAGATGTTCAGCTCGACGCACTTCGGCTTCGGGCCGGAACTCCCGCTGCCGAACCTGGGCAAGATCCTGTTCGTCTTCGGCCTCGGCGCCGCGGCCATGACGGCGTTCTACATGACCCGCCAGGTCTGCATGACCTTCTACGGCGAGAACCGCGCCGACCCCGAGGTGAAGAAGCACATCCACGAATCTCCCTGGAACATCACGACCCCGCTTGTCGTGCTGGCGTTCCTGTCGGTGTTCGGCGGCTTCCTCGGCAACATTTTCAGCCACCACAACATCCTGGAGCACTTCCTCGCCCCCGTGATGCCCGGCATGCACCACATCTGGGGCCACCCGGAACTGCACGTCGGCGAAGTCGCCCTTTTTGCGGCCATTTCGGTCGGCGTGGCCGGCAGCTCGATGTTTGCCGCCTACCTGATTTACACCGCGAAGCCGCAGGTGGCCGAGAACTTCATCGCCCGCTTCCCTGGGCTGCACAAGCTCGTTTACCAGAAATATCTCGTGGACGAAGCCTATGCCGCGACCGCCGTGAGCGGCACGATGGGCCTCTCCCGCACGGCGGCCTGGTTCGATTCGAAGGTCGTGGACGGCCTCGTGAACCTCGTCGGCAAGACGGTGCGCGGCATCCGCCAGGTAGCGGGCTGGTTCGACCGCGTGATCGTCGACAAGATCGGCGTCGAAGGCACTGCCTGGACGACGCAGGTTTTCGGTTCTCTCTTCCGCCAGTTCCAGTCAGGCCGCATCCAGACGTACATCGTCTTCGTGATGGCGTGCCTGATTCTCGCGTTCGCCCTCCTCATCGCCGATTTCGGCAGCTGGGTGACGGCGAGCGCGGCGGGAGTGGTCAAGTAGGTTATTTTTCCCGCCGGACGGGCAGGCCCGGACGGCGGTGCGGTTTTTCGAGGAGTTCTTGAGCGAGCGGACGGGAGCGTGAACGCCCTGTCCCCTGCGCGGGAGACCAACGGCCCATGGTACCAGCCAACGTCCTGTCACTCATCACCTTCATCCCGCTTCTGGGTGCGTTCGTCATCCTGTTCGTGCCCTCCACGCAGAAGGACGCGATCCGCTACATTGCGGTCGCCGCGACAGCGGTTCCGTTCCTGCTCTGCCTCATGTTGCTGCAGTCCTACAACCCGAACGCGGGCTCCTCGATCCAGGACGGCTACCAGTTCGTCGAGAAGGCCCCGTGGATCCCCACGTTTGGCATCAACTACTACCTCGGCGTCGACGGTCTTTCGGTGCCGCTCCTGGTCCTCACGGGCCTTGTCTCGCTCCTGTCCGTGGTCGCCTCCTGGGGCATCGACAAGGCGGTGAAGGCCTACTTCGCCCTGTTCCTGTTCCTCACGACCGGCATGTACGGCGTGTTCGTCTCCCTCGACTTCTTCCTGTTCTACGTGTTCTGGGAAGTAATGCTGCTGCCGATGTATTTCCTCATCGGTATCTGGGGCGGTCCGCGCAAGGAATACGCCGCCATCAAGTTCTTCCTCTACACGCTGGCCGGCTCCGTGCTGATGCTGCTCGCACTGATCGCCCTCTACCTCACCAGCCAGCCGCACACCTTCAGCATCCCTGAACTCGCGGCCCAGCACACGGCCTTCGTGAAGACCTTCACGGTGTTCGGCCATGCTCTGCCGCTGTCCAAGCTGCTGTTCGTGGCACTCTTCATCGGCTTCGCGATCAAGGTGCCGTGTTTCCCGTTCCACACATGGCTGCCCGATGCGCACGTCGAGGCCCCGACCCCGATTTCGGTCATCCTGGCCGCCGTGCTCCTCAAGATGGGCACCTACGGCATCATGCGCATCAACCTGCCGCTGCTGCCGGACGCCGCGCTCTGGTTCGCCCCGGCGCTGGCAACCCTGGGGGTCATCAACATCGTGTACGGCGCCCTTTGCGCCATGGCCCAGACCGACATGAAGAAGCTCGTCGCCTACTCGTCGGTTTCGCACATGGGGTACTGCCTGCTGGCGCTCTCCGCCGGCAACGAGATCGGCATGACGGCGGCTAACTTCCAGATGTTCTCGCACGGCATCGTTTCGGCCCAGCTCTTCCTCCTCGTGGGCGTGATCTACGACCGTGCCCATCATCGCCAGATCGACGGCTTCGGCGGCATCGCCCAGCAGATGCCGGTCTACACGGCATTCGCGGGCCTTGCGTTCTTCGCGAACCTCGGCCTGCCGGGCCTGATCGGCTTCCCTGGCGAGGCGCTCACCTTCTTCTCGGCCTTCGATCCGCACCGGAGCAAGACGGTCATCGCCATCACGGGCGTGATCCTCACGGCGGCGTTCTGCCTCTGGATGCTCCAGCGTGTATTCCTGGGCCCCAAGAACCCGAAATACGACAACCTCCCGGAGATCACGTTGCGCGAGAAGTTCACGCTGCTCCCGTTCGCGGTCCTCACCGTGGTGCTCGGCTTCTACCCGAAGCCCCTGTTCGACCTCATGAACCACTCGATGGTGAATCTGGCCACGTGGCTGAAGCCCTGAGCGCGGCCTGACACGAAGCGGACAGGAACCGAAGGAACAAGGAAACAGCCGACTCCATGGAACTCATACCGGTCAGCAATATCGTCAGCGGAACGATGTTCATCTGGACGGAGATCTGGCTTACCGTCGGCATCCTCGTTCTCCTTCTCCTCAGCCTGTCCAAGAAACTTGAGCGTGAATACACGCTCATGGCCGCCGTGGCCGTATTTTTCCTCCTGTCCGCCTCAGGGATCCTTTACTACACGAACGTCCTCCAGCGGCCGATCATGTTCCCCGAACAGCAGGCCGGCCCCATGGACATGGGCAACGACAACCAGATGCTGTTTGTCGACGGCCTCGGGACCTTCTTCAAGTTCCTGCTCCTGTTCGCCGGTGCCGCCACGGTGCTGATCTCGAGCCGTTCGAAACAGCTCCTGAAGAACTTCCACGCCGAATACCACTCGCTCATCATCACGCTCGTCATCGGCGGAATGCTCATGGTTTCGTCCATGGACCTGCTGATGATCTTCCTCGCCATCGAGTTCGTCTCGATCATCTCCTACGTGATGCCGGGTCTCCAGAAGGCGAGCCCGAAAGCGTCCGAGGCTTCGGCCAAGTACATGCTGTACGGCGGCGTGACCTCCGGGCTGCTCATCTTCGGAATGAGCTACCTCTACGGGCTCGCGGGCTCGACCAATATTTTCGCGATCCGTGACGTGCTTATCGGCGGCACCGACCGGACAGCGGCACTGTTCGCCGTCGTCCTGTTCTTCGCCGGTCTTGGTTACAAGATCTCGATTGTGCCGTTCCACTTCTGGGCACCGGACGTCTACCAGGGCGCACCGACCCCGGTGACGGCGTTTTTCAGCGTGGCCCCCAAGGCCGCCGGCTTCGGACTCCTGATCCGCGTTGTCGATTCGATGCTTTCGATGCCGAACCCGATCCAGCAGGTCACCTACCCGACCATGGTGCTCCAGCAGAACCCCTTCCCCGCCGCCGTGCCGATGGAGACAGTAAACTGGTTCCCCATGCTCTACTGGTGCGCGATCTTCACGATGATCGTCGGCAACCTGGCCGCCATGGGCCAGAAGTCGGCCAAGAGGCTTCTCGCCTATTCATCCATCGCCCATGCGGGCTACATGCTGATGGGCGTGATTTCGCTGTCCCCGAAGGGCTACGCCGCCGTCACGTTCTATCTCGCCATTTACGCGATCATGAACCTCGGCGCGTTCTACATCATCCAGATCGTCGAGGAGAGCCGCGGCTCGGACGATATTGATTCGTTCAACGGCCTGCTGAAGTCCTCGCCCTGGCTCGGCGCGGCCATGTGCATCCTGCTGTTCTCGCTGACGGGCCTGCCGCCCTTCTCCGGGTTCCTCGGCAAGTATTTCATCTTCTCTGCGGTCGTCGAGAACTACGTCCAGTTCAAGGACCAGCGGTTCCTCGTGCTTGCAGTGGTGGGCGTGCTGACTTCCGTAGTCTCTCTCTTCTATTACGCCCGCATCGTCGTCGCGATGATGAAGGGCGCCATCGAGAGCGCCCCGCACGGCGCCCATGACGACGGTCACGGCCATGCCCCCGCAGCCCCGGCCCAGCCGGAGCCGGCGGCGATCCCGCTCGGCGCCTATGAACTGGGAATCCTCTATGTGCTGTTCGTCATCCCGACCGTCGTGCTGATCGTGAAGTTCAGCGCCCTGCAGCGGTTGACCGACACGGCGGTCTACCTGCTCCAGTAGGAGCCTGGAATCACCGGAGACCGGAGTAGCAGAAAGCCCGAATGAACGCCTGGACGACCTACATACCCGTTCTCATCATGCTGGCGATCTCCACCGTCTTCGTGACGGTGTTCGCCGTCGTGATTCCCTGGGCGGCCCGTGCCGCCCGGCTGCGCATCCAGGCGCCCAACCTCGAGAAGACGTCGACCTACGAATGCGGCGTCGAACCCGACACCTCCGCCCGGAGCCGCTACTCGGTCCACTTCTACATGGTGGCGATCGTGTTCATCCTGTTCGATCTCGAAGCCGTGTTCCTCTATCCGTGGGCGTCCAGCTACCGGGCGCTCGTCCGCGAGCACGGCATCATCATCCTGCTTCAGGCGGTGGTGTTCATCGCCATCCTGTTCGTCGGTTACTTCTACGTGCTTCACAAGCGCGTGCTTGAATGGTCCCATCAGGCGACGACGGACGAGCAGAAGAAAAAGCTGCTCGCCCGCGACCCGCGTTTCGTCGAGATCGAACCGCCCGCCGTCCACGCAGCCGCGGCCCGTCCGCAGGAGGCACGCTGACCATGGGTTCACTCCAGAATCCCAAGCTCGCGCACCTTCCGCCCGGCGTCACCGGAGCCGACGAGGACCAGAGCTACGTCCTCAGCAAGCTTGAGGACGTCGTGAACTGGGGCCGCAAGTATTCGCTCTGGCCCTACCCGTTCGGCACCGCCTGCTGCGGCATCGAGATGATGGCCGTGCTCGGCGGCCGGTACGACCTGTCCCGCTACGGCGCCGAACTCGTCCGGTTTTCGCCGCGCCAGGCGGACATGATGATCGTCGCCGGGACGATCAGCCTGAAAATGGCCCCGATCATCAAGAAGATCTACGACCAGATGGCCGAGCCCAAGTGGGTGATCTCGATGGGCGCCTGCGCGTCGTCGGGCGGCTTCTACAACAACTACTGCACGCTTCAGGGCGTGGACGAGGTGATCCCGGTGGACGTTTACGTGCCGGGCTGCCCGCCGCATCCGCAGGCGCTGCTCCACAGCGTGCTGGCACTCCAGGACAAGATCGCTTCGGGACGCGAATTCGCCCGGGGTCAGAAGCAGATTCTCGTGGAGGGCCTCGCGCATGTGCCGGCCCGCCCGCCGATGGTTCACCGCTGAGAGAGGCACGGAGATTACCTTGAGCACCGTCGAACGCCTGCGCCAGATTGCCGGAACCCGCGTGGTTTCGGAATCCGTGGCTGCCAACGGCCAGGTGGTCCTCGTTCTGGACCGGAGTGCCGTGGTGGATGCCGCCCGGGCGCTGCGCGACGAGCTTGGCTTTCCGGTGCTGCTCGACATCGCCGGTCTCGACCTCTCCGGCTACGAAAAGAGCGGCCCGCGCTTCGGCGCCGACTACCTGTTCCTGAATCCATCGAAGCCCGAACGGGTTCGTTTTTCCGTGCGAGTCACCGAGAGCGACCCCGTCATTCCGACACTGACGCGGCTCTACAAGTCGGCCAACTGGCTGGAGCGCGAGGTGTTCGACCAGTTCGGCATCCGCTTCGAAGGCCACCCGGACCTGCGCCGCATCCTGAATCACACCGAATTCGTGGGGCACCCGCTCCGCAAGGACTACCCCGTGGACGGCCGCATCCCGCTGAGCCGCGCCGACACGCTGGATGTGGACTGAAGGAACCCTGAGCCGCGAGATGAGCGATACCGCTGCCAAGCCCGCCGAAGCCGGATACGAGCTCGACCCGATCGAGAACCTCGTCTGGGTGAATATCGGCCCCGCGCACCCGGCCACGCACGGCACGCTCCGGGCCAAGTGCCTGCTGGACGGCGAGATCATCGTCCGGGCGATCTCCGAAATCGGCTACCTCCACCGCGGGTTCGAGAAGATGTCGGAGAACGTCACCTACAACCAGGTGATCCCCTATACCGACCGGCTGAACTACCTCTCGGCGCCCATGAACAACACGGGCTATGCAAAGGCGGTCGAGGAGCTGTTCGGCATCCAGATCCCGGACCGGGCCGTCTATATCCGCGTCATCGTGGACGAACTGTCCCGCATCATGGACCACCTCGTCTGCAACGCCGTCGGCGCGATGGATCTGGGCGGCATGACGAACTTCTGGTACGGCGTCTACCCGCGCGAGCGCATCTACGACCTGCTCGTGAAGTTCACCGGAGCGCGCCTGACCAACAGCTATACCCGCGTGGGCGGCGTGATCCACGACCTGTGGGACGGTTTCGAAGAAGAACTCGAAGCGGTGCTCAGGGAAGTCGACAAATCGCTGGTCATCATGATGAAACTGCTCAAGCGGAACCGGATCTTCAACGACCGGATCCGCGGCGTGGGCGTTGTCTCGAAAGAGACGGCCCTCTCCTACGGTTTCACGGGCCCGATCCTGCGCGCGAGCGGCGTCGCCTACGACGTCCGTAAGGATTTCCCCTACTACCACTACGACGAGTTCGACTTCGAGGTCCCCGTCGGCGAAAAAGGCGACTGCTGGGACCGGTTCTTCGTCCGCATGGAGGAGATCAACCAGTCGATCCGGATCCTCCGGCAGGCCGTGAGGCGCATCCCCGGCGGCCCGATCCGGATCCAGGATCCCCGCATCACGCCGCCGCCCAAGCACGAAGTCTACAACAACATCGAGGCCCTTATTAACCACTTCAAGCTGGTGTTCGAGGGCATCCGGCCGCCGAAGGGGCATGTCTACTCGGCCACCGAATGCGCCAACGGCGAGGTGGGCTACACCATTTATTCGGACGGCTCCAAGAACCCGTACCGCGTGAAGGTCCGTTCCCCCTCCTTCGCCGCGTTCAGCTCGTTCGCCGAAGTGACGACGGGCCAGTACATCGCCGACGCCATCGCGATCCTCGGATCGCTCAACATCATTGCAGGAGAACTGGACCGCTGAACGCGGTCCGGACGGAACCATGTCCCAGTTCACGGACGACACGCTGAAGCAGATGAAGGCTGCGCTCGACGAGTACCCGAGCAAGGCCTCCGCCATCCTGCCCGTGCTCCAGCTCGCCCAGAAGGAAAAGGGCTGGATCAGCCCGGAGACGATCCGCTTCGCCTCCGAACTGGTCGGCGTGCCCGAATCCCGGGTGCGCGAGTGCGTGACGTTCTACACGATGTTCAACCAGCAGCCGGTGGGAAAGTACGAAATCAACGTCTGCACGAACATCAGCTGCGCGCTCGTGGGCGGCGAGCAGATCTACGATCATTTCTGCAGCCGCCTCGGAGTGAAAAACAACGAGACGACGAAGGACGGCCTGTTCACCGTCCGGCACGTGGAGTGCCTCGCCTCCTGCGGCACCGGTCCCATGGCGCTCGTGAACGACGAATACATCGAGAACCTGACCCCCGAGAAATGCGACCAGCTGATTGAAAACTGGCGGAGGAAGGGCTGACGTGGAAAAGGTCCTGACACGCAACTGGGGCAAGCCCGGCTCGAACACGATCGACGGCGCCATCGCGAACGGCGGTTACAAGGCCGCCGAAAAGGCCGTAAAGGAACTCGACGCCAAGTTCATCATCGAGGAAGTGAAGAAGTCCGGCCTCAGGGGCCGCGGCGGCGCCGGATTCCCGACGGGCATGAAGTGGAGCTTCGTTCCGCAGGACACGGGCAAGCCCATCTACCTCTGCGTGAACGCCGACGAGTCGGAGCCCGGCACCTTCAAGGACCGCTACGTCCTCGAAAACGACCCGCATATGCTGATCGAGGGCATCATCATCGCCTCGAAGGCGCTGAACTGCCACCATGCGTTCGTCTACATCCGGGGCGAATTCTTCCAGCAGACGAAGATCTTCAAGCGCGCCGTCCAGGAGGCCTATGCCAAGGGGTACCTCGGCAAGGACATTTTCGGCAGCGGCTACGACCTCAAGCTGACCGTGCACAACGGCTTCGGAGCCTACATCTGCGGCGAGGAAACCGGGCTGATCAACTCGCTGGAAGGCAAGAAGGGCCAGCCGCGCATCAAGCCGCCCTTCCCGGCCGTCTCGGGGCTCTATAACTGCCCCACGGTCGTGAACAACGTCGAATCGATCGCGGCGACCCCCTGGATCCTCAACAACGGCGCCGATGCCTACAAGAAGATGGGCACGGAAAAGAGCCCCGGAACGAAGCTGTTCTCGGTGTCGGGCCATGTGAACAAGCCCGGCGTCTATGAGATCCCGCTCGGCCTGCCGCTCATGACGTTCGTGAACGACTACGCAGGCGGCGTGCGCGGCGGCAAGACGCTCAAGGCGATTATCCCCGGCGGCTCCAGCGTCCCGGTACTCCGGGCGGCAGAGTGCGAGAAGGTGAATCTCGACTACGAGTCGCTCGCCGGTGCGGGCACGATGCTGGGCTCGGGCGGCATGATCGTCATGGACGAATCTACCGACATGGTCCACATGCTGAAGATCCTGGCCCATTTCTACATGCACGAGTCCTGCGGCCAGTGCACCCCCTGCCGTACCGGCACCCACTGGGCCTACGAGGTCATGTGCCGCATCGACGGCGGCGAGGGACGGCCGGGCGACCTGGATCTTCTCCTGCGTATCGCGGACGGCATGGCCGGCCAGACGATTTGCGTGCTTTCGGACGCCCTGGCCATGCCGATCAAGAGTTTCGTGCCCAAGTTCCGGGACGAGTTCGAGGCGAAGATCCGCCGGAAAGCCGCCTGACCGGGAGCGCACGAGGAAGCCATGCCGAAACTGACCATTGACGGACGGGAGATCGAGGTAAAGCCGGGTACAACCGTGATCCGCGCCTGCCACGATCACGGCATCGACGTTCCCCACTACTGCTATCACCAGGGGCTTTCTCCCGAGGGCAACTGCCGCCTCTGCCTCGTCGAGGTCGAGAAGATGCCCAAGCTCGCGCCGAGCTGCACGATGGTCGCGGGCGAAGGCATGGTCGTGAAGACCAATACGGACAAGGTGAAGAAGGCCCGGGCCGACGTGATGGAGTTCCTCCTCGTCGACCACCCGATCGACTGCCCGATCTGCGACCAGGTGGGCGAGTGCAAGCTCCAGGACTACTACATGGAGCACGACCGGCGGCCTTCGCACGTTCCGCTGGAGCAGAAGATTCTCAAGCCCAAGCGCGTCTCGTTCTCGGACCTCGTGGTTTACGACACCGAGCGCTGCATCCTGTGCACCCGGTGCGTACGGTTCTGCCGCGAAGTGTCGAAGACGGACGAGCTCGGCATGTTCAACCGGGGCGCCTACAGCGAGATCGGGCTGACCGAAGGCCGCCAGCTCTCGAATCCCTACTCGATGAACGTCGTGGACGTATGCCCCGTGGGCGCCCTGACGTCGAACGACTTCCGGTTCCAGAAGCGCGTCTACTTCATGAGTACGACGCCGTCGGTATGTAACGGCTGTTCGCGCGGCTGCAACATCAGCATCGACTGGCAGTACGAAAAGCTGTTCCGCTACCGCCCGCGTGCCAACGAGGCCGTGAACAAGTTCTGGATGTGCGACGAGGGACGGCTCTCCTACAGGCAGATGCAGGCCGAAGGCCGCCTGCTCCGCCCGAAGACGAAATCCGGCGATGAGATGAAACCCGCCCCCTGGAGCCGCGCGATCGACCGGATTGCCGAGGCGATCCGAGCGGCGGGAGACGGCGGCGTGGCGCTGCTTCTGTCCGCAAAAGCGACGACAGAGGAGAACTACCTCTGGAAGACGCTCGTGACCGGCCGCGCGCCGAAGGCGCTCGTCGCGTTCACTCCCAGGGATTTTTACAACCGCGGCAAGGCGGACGACATCCTCATCACAGCCGACAAGAGCCCCAACCAGGCGGCCGGCGACGCTCTCGGCTTCAGGGGAACGGCCGTCGAAGCCGTGCTGGATGCCGTCGATGCCGGCAAGGTTCACACGCTGATCGTTCTGGACGACGACTACGCCTCGGAATCGAACCCGAACAACAAGCTCGCGGCACGCTTCCGGTCCGCGGCGGCGAAGGTGAAGGAACTCGTTGCGGTGACGCCGGCCGAGAACGAGACCACCCGCCTCGCGACGGTCGTGGCCGCCAAGGCGGCCTTCACCGAAACGTCGGGGACTTTCATCAATTTCGAGAAGCGCGTGCAGAGGGTTCTTCGCAGCGTGCCGCCCCCGGGCGAAGCGCTCGAAGGGATCGAGATCGTCGCGCGGCTCGCCGTCGCGCTCGGCGCCGAAGTGCCGGCCCTGAATGCGCAGACGGCGTTCGCCCTCGTGGCGGGCCGCGAACAGCCGTTCAAGGGAATGACGTGGGAGGGACTGGGAGAAACCGGCGCCGTGCTCGCCTCCTGACCGGGGGTTGAGAAACAGCATGACCGGCACTACAGAGGGCGCGCCCCTGTGATCCCGCGAACCACATGAACCTCACCAGCTCCATCGTCATGGCCGCCGAGATCCTGATCTCGCTGCTCGTCGTGCTCCAGCTCCTTCCGATGCTCATCTGGATGGAGCGTAAGGTGTCGAGCTACATCCAGAACCGGCGCGGTCCGGCGTATGCGCATATCGGCCCCGTGCGCGCCTTCGGCGTCGTACATACGCTCACGGACGTCTTCAAGCTCATCGGCAAGGAGGACGTCGTCCCCCGCGCCGCCAACCGCACCTTCCATGCCCTCGCCCCGTGCATCAGCCTGTTCCTCGCCACGCTGACCTTCGCCGTCATCCCGTTCGCCGACTACATCGAGCTGGACGGCGTGCGCTACCACATGCAGGCGGCCGAGCTGAACGTCGGGATTCTTTACCTGCTCGCGTTCGCCTCCCTCGGCGTCTACGGCGTCATCCTCGCGGCCTGGTCCTCCAACAACAAGTATTCGATGCTCGGCGGCCTGCGCTCCTCCGCGCAGATGATCTCCTACGAACTCGCCATGGGGTTCGCCCTGATCGCGGTTCTCATCTGGTTCGGCTCGATCCGGCTCGGAGACATCGTGCACGCGCAGGGGATTCTCCTGTTCAATGCGATTCCGCACTGGGGCATCTTCGTTCAGCCAGTGGCCTTCATCATCTTCATCACGAGCGCCTTCGCAGAGACGAACCGAAACCCCTTCGATCTTCCCGAAGGCGAAGCGGAGATCGTCGCCGGTTTCCATACCGAGTACTCGTCGCTCAAGTTCGCCATGTTTTTCATGGCCGAATACGCCCACATCATCGTGGCCTCGGCGCTCACCGTGACGCTGTTCTTCGGCGGCTACCAGATTCCCTTCGTCAATACCGCGACGCTTGTGGCCTACGCTTCCCCGATCCTGGAGACGATCCTGAAACTGACCGCAGCGGGGGCGACCCTTTTCGGCCTGTTCCTCGCCGCGATGGCGTTCCGGTTCCCGGACGACAACGGCGGGCCCAACCGTGAGACGCTATTCTACGCCGTGGTTGTTGGCCTCGCGCCGGGACTCACCGCTGCCGCGGTCCTCGGGCTTCTGGGCGGCGAGGTCGCGCTCGGCCACTCCGCCTCGACCATCGTGGCGGCTGCGCTCCAGTTCGGATGCTTTATCGCCAAGACCCTGTTCTTCTGCTTCTCGTTCATCTGGGTCCGCTGGACGCTGCCCCGGTTCCGCTACGACCAGCTGATGAAACTCGGCTGGAAGTACATGATCGGCATCGCCATCGTCTGGATCCTGATCACGGCCGGAGCGGCCTATCTCACGGAAGGGAAGGCCGGGCTATGACGGGCGCCGATATCCTTTTCGTGATCCTGGCCGGCATGGCGATCGGTTCGTCGCTGCTGGTCGTCACGGTGGACGACCCTGTGCAGGCGGTCATGTCGCTCATCGTCACGTTCTTTGCCCTCGCAGGCATCTTCGTGATGCTGGACGCCCATTTCCTCGCCGCCGCACAGATCATCGTCTATGCGGGCGCGATTCTTGTCCTTGTCACCTTCGTCATCATGCTGCTCGATCTCCGTGCCGGGGACATCAAGACCCCGACGAAGAACGTCACGGGGCGGTTCCTCGGTATCGCCGCGGCCGCATCGACGTTCGCCCTCGTCGCCTCGAAGATCCTCTCGATCAGGATGGACACCTTCGGAGAGACCGCCGAGGGGCTCGGCACCGTGGAGCAGATCGCCCGGACGATCATCGTCGATTTCACCCTGCCCTTCGAGGTCGCCTCCGTGCTCCTGCTCGTGGCGACCATCGGGGCCGTCTGGGTCGCCCGGAGGGATGACGCATGATCGCGCCGGGCCTCAATCCGCAGACAGTAGTACTGCTCTCGCTCGCCATGTTTTTCATCGGCGCTTACGGCGTCGTCACCCGCCGGAACGCCATCCTGATGCTCGTATCGGTGGAACTGATGCTGAACGCCGTGAACCTGGCGCTCGTCGGATTCAGCCGCCTGCACAACGACATGACCGGCCAGGGCCTCGTCGTGATCGTCATGGCCGTCGCTGCCGCCGAGGCGGCCCTCGGTCTCGCCATTCTCATTGCCTACTACCGGCTCCGCCGGACGGTAGATATCGAAGAAGCCCGCGCGCTGGAGGATCCGGCCTAAAGTCATGCACGAGACCGTCCACCACGCCGTCGCCCAGGCCCCAGCCGCCATCCAGGTTCCCTGGCTGGTCCTGATTCCGCTACTTCCGCTGCTCGGCGCCGCTTTCAACGGCCTGTCCATCGTTTTCAAGCTGGACATGCCGCCGGAGCGCGCGTCCAGGATCGCCTGCTCGGTCATGGGCCTCGCGTTCCTGTTCTCCCTCGGCGCACTGGCGAACATCTACCCGGCCCGTGGCCCGGTGGAGCTCACCCAGCACCTCTACACCTGGATGGAGATCGGCGCCCTCAAGGTCGATCTCACGCTCATCGCCGACCGCATGAGCGTACTCCTCATGCTCGTCATCACAGGCGTCGGCTCCCTGATTCACGTCTATGCGTCGGGCTACATGCACGGAGACCCCGGCTACCGCCGGTTCTTCACGTACCTCAACCTCTTCGTATTCTTCATGCTCATTCTCGTCATGGGCAGCTCGCTCCCGGTGCTGTTCGTGGGCTGGGAAGGTGTCGGTCTCTGCTCCTACCTGCTGATCGGCTTCTGGTTCGAGCACTACCCGAATACGGACGCCGGCAAGAAGGCGTTCATTGTGAACCGTGTGGGCGACCTCGGGTTCCTGCTCGGCATGTTCACGCTGGTCTATGCGCTGATGCAGACCGGAGCGCCGACCCTGGAGATCGCCGCCATCAAGGCCCGGCTGCCGGAGATCCTGAACGTCAGCCTGCACCTCTTCGGCATCGAGTTCCGCGCCGTGACGCTCGCCTGCCTGCTGCTCTTCGTGGGCGCCACCGGCAAGTCGGCCCAGATTCCGCTCTACGTCTGGCTGCCGGACGCCATGGCCGGCCCGACACCGGTCTCGGCCCTGATCCACGCCGCCACGATGGTGACGGCCGGCGTCTACATGATCGCCCGGCTCTCTCCGCTCTTCCAGGCGAGCCCTGTCGCCATGGCCGTCATCGCCCTCACGGGCGGGCTCACGGCTTTCTTCGCGGCGACCATCGCGCTCGTCCAGAACGACATCAAGAAGGTGCTCGCCTACTCCACGGTCTCCCAGCTTGGCTACATGTTCCTCGGTCTCGGATCGGGCGTCATGTGGGCCGCAGTCTTCCACCTCATGACCCACGCCTTCTTCAAGGCCTGCCTGTTCCTCGGCGCCGGCTCGGTAATCCACGGCATGCACCACGAGCAGGACATGCGGAAGATGGGCGGTCTCAAGAAATACATGCCCGTCACCCGGATGACCTTCCTGCTGGCGACGCTCGCCATCGCGGGCTTCCCGTTCTTCTCCGGCTTCTTCTCGAAGGACGCGATCCTGTTCGGCGCCCTGAACGCCCACTTCTACCTTCCGGGCGCACTGGAGCCGCTGGCCCACGCGCTGCCGCTCATCCTCACCTCGCTCGGCCTCCTTACCGCCGCCATGACGGCGTTCTACATGGGCCGCTGCTACGTGATGACGTTCGAGGGCGAGTGCCGCGCCGATCACCATACAGCCGAGCACATTCACGAATCGCCTGCTTCCATGACATCTGCGCTCGGGATCCTCGCCTTCCTGTCCGTCGTCGCCGGCTTTCTCGGCGTTCCGGCCCTGTGGAACTGGTTCCCGAACGGCATCGAAGACTGGCTCTCGCCGCTGCTCCAGGCCGATCCCCGTGTGCCGGGCATCGAGCAGGAGCTCGGCCATTATTTCCCGGCGTTCGAGCACCACGCCCATCATCTCGCCGACGAGCTCCAGTTCACGTTCCTCGCCGTGGGACTCGGCCTTGTGGGCCTCTACGTCGCCTGGAATACCTATATCTCGGCCCCGGTCCGTGGCGCGGCGAAGGACGACCTCGCTCCTGTGGAGAAGGTTCTCGGCAACAAGTGGTACGTGGACGAGCTGTATGACTACGCCATCGTCCGTCCGCTGAAGCGCACGAGCGAGTTCGTCCTCTGGAAATTCGTGGATGCCGGCATCCTGGACGGCCTCGTGAACGCGGCCGGAACCGTCCCGCGCTGGTTCGCCCGCCAGTGGGCACAGGTCCAGAACGGCCTCGCCCCGCGCTACGCGGCAGTGATGCTGGCCGGCGTGTTCATCATCATGCTGTATCTGGCGGGGAGATAAACATGGGTCTCCTGACAGCACTGCTTGTCCTGCCCGCCATCGGCGCGGTCATTACCTTCGTTCTGGGGCGCGTGATCGAGGACCAGGGCCCGGCCCGGCTTGCCGGAATTTCTTTCGCCGCGGCGGAGTTCCTCGCCTCCCTCGTTCTCTGGTACCGGTTCGACCTCAGCGCCACCGGCCTCCAGTTCGTCGAGGCTTTCCACTGGATCGAACCCTACGGCATCAAGTATCTGGTCGGCATCGACGGTCTTTCGCTCCTGCTCGTCATCCTGACGACATTCCTCATGCCGCTGATCCTCCTGTCCGCCTGGACCGGCGTGGAGAAGCGCGCGGGCTCCTACTACGCCGCCATGCTGCTCCTCGAGGTCGGCATGCTCGGTGCATTCTTCGCGCAGGACCTGTTCCTGTTCTACGTGTTCTGGGAAGTGATGCTCGTCCCCATGTACCTGCTCATCGGCATCTGGGGCGGCGAGCGTCGCATCTATGCCGCCGTGAAGTTCTTCCTCTACACGATGGCCGGGTCGGTCCTGATGCTGATCGCCATTCTTGCGACGGTGCACTATCACCACCAGGCGACCGGAACCGTCACTTTCGAGCTGGCGCAGCTTCTCGGCCGGCAGATCCCGCTCTCCACGCAGCGGTGGCTGTTCGCCGCTTATGCCCTCGCCTTCGCCATCAAGGTGCCGGTATTCCCGCTCCACACCTGGCTGCCCGACGCCCATGTGGAAGCCCCCACGGGCGGTTCGGTGATCCTCGCCGGCGTGCTCCTCAAGCTGGGCACTTACGGCTTCCTGCGGTTCGCCATGCCCCTCTACCCGGCGGCCGCCATCGAGGCCGCCCCGGTGTTCATGGCGCTGGCCGTCACCGGCATCGTCTACGGCGCGCTGGTCGCCATGGTCCAGCCGGACATCAAGAAGCTCGTCGCCTATTCGTCAGTGTCGCACCTCGGTTTCGTCGTGCTCGGCCTGTTCGCTTTCACCGAAGCCTCCACATCCGGGGCGATCTACCAGATGCTGAACCACGGCATCTCGACCGGCATGCTGTTCTTCCTGGTCGGCGTCGTGTACGAACGCCGCCACACGCGCCGGATCGCGGACTACGGCGGCCTCGCGACGGTCGTTCCCGTATTTTCGTTCTTCATGATCATTGCCATGCTCGCCTCGGTGGCGCTGCCCGGCACCAACGGTTTCGTCGGCGAATTCTCGATCCTGCTCGGAAGCTTCGTTTCCGCCGTACCGAACGCGAAGGCCCTTACGGCGGTCGCCGCCACTGGCGTGGTCCTCGGCGCGGTCTACATGCTCTGGGCCGTCCAACGGCTTCTCTATGGGCCGGTTACAAACCCCGAGAACCGCAAGCTGAAGGACGTCACGGCCAGGGAAATAGGCTACCTCGCTCCCCTTGCCGTGCTGGTCGTGGTCATGGGCGTCGTCCCCGGTTTCTTTACGAAGACATTCAAGGTACCGGTCGAACACCACGTAAAGATTTTCTCCCGTGCCGGTGTGGCCCGTTCGCTGCCTGCGGATGATGCCGAAGGGCAGGCGCTCCTCGCCCGCCGGTTCGGATCCGAAACCGCCGTGGCCCAGGCACCGTCCGATGCCGTGAAGGGAGACGGACTCCGGTGAACGACCTCTACTACTGGACCATCGCCCCCCAGATCGTCGTGCTCGGCACGGCAATCCTGGTGCTGATCCTCTCGATGCTCGTTCCGGACCGCCATTCGCCCGTCTACACGGCAATCGGCGCGGCCGGGCTCGCCGCCGCCGGCGTCTGGCTCACGAAGCTGCTCGGCTACCACGCCACCGCCTTTAAGAGCATGGTCGTCGTGGACGGCTTTTCCGTCGTCCTGCAGATGGCCATCATCCTTGGCGCATTCCTTTCGCTGCTCGCGGCCTCCGCCCATCTCGACAAGCACCCGGACGAACACCGGGGCGAATATGTATCGATCCTTCTGTTCGCCGCCTACGGAATGATGCTGCTCGCCTCTGCCGCGGATCTCATCCTCGTGTTCCTTGCCGTCGAGGTCATGTCGATCTCCGTCTATATCCTCACCGGCTTCGCCCGGCGGCGGGAGACCTCCATCGAGGCGGCCCTCAAGTACCTGATCACCGGCGGATTCGCCTCTG
Source organism: uncultured bacterium (assembly GCA_964621525.1). Lineage (GTDB taxonomy): Bacteria > JAGRBM01 > JAGRBM01 > JAGRBM01 > JAHCIT01 > CAZMGV01. The sequence goes on along the minus strand of CAZUMS010000002.1, from coordinate 187,260 downwards.
CCTTCCTGCTCTACGGCATCGCCCTGCTCTACGGTGCAACGGGCTCGACCAACATCACCGAGATCCGCTCGGCTCTTGGCGGCGACGCGCTGGGTTCTGAAGGTTTCCTCGCCCTGTTCGGGACGGGATTCCTGCTGGTCGGCCTCGCGTTCAAGATCGGCGCCGTGCCTTTCCACATGTGGGCTCCGGACGTTTATCAGGGCGCTCCGACCCCGGTGACGGCGTTCATGAGCACCGGCGTGAAGGCCGCGGCCGTGGGCGCCATCGCCCGCGTGACCCTGGACGGCCTCGCCCCGATCTCCGCCCAGTGGTATCCGGTGCTACAGGCGCTCGCCATCCTGACGATGGCGCTCGGCAATATCCTCGCCCTGAACCAGACCGACGTGAAGCGCCTGCTCGCCTATTCGTCTATCGCCCACGCGGGCTACCTGCTGGTTGGCATCTGCGCCGCGGCGACGCCCGGCGCCGGGAACGAAGCGACCGCCGCCGTCCTGTTCTACCTGTTCGGGTACGCCGCCTCGAACACCGGTGCCTTCGCCGTCCTGATTGCCGCCGAGCGGCAGGGGACCCACGGACTCTCGGTGGAAGGCCTCAAGGGGTTCGGCCGGAAACACCCCGTCCTCGCCCTCCTCCTCACCGTATTCCTGCTCTCGCTGGCAGGCATTCCGCCGCTCGTGGGCTTTACCGGCAAGTTCTACCTGTTCTCGGCCGCCGTGCAGTCGAAACTCTATACGCTCGCCATCGCCGGCATCCTCTCGTCCGTGGTCGGCGTCTACTACTACCTGAAGCTGATCTCGGCGATGTATTTCGAGGACGCCGCCGACCGGAAGGCTGAAAGCCCCGTCACGGTCACGCCGGCCCATGCTGCGGGCCTTGTGGTCGCACTCCTGCTCGCGGTGGAACTCGGTGTCGCCGCCATCCCGGCAAGCGGGCGCCTCCACGCCAGCTACTTCGAGGCGATCCGGTCCAAACTCACCGTGCTGTTCTGAGCGGCAGTCCCCGCTTTTCCGCTTACATCCGCGCCGCAAGCTCCGAGAGTTCCCGCTTCATCGTGCAGGCGGGAAGCTTCTGCCAGGCGCCGTGCCCGGGCAGCACCCACTCCGCCGCATAATCCACGAGCCGCTCCATGGACGCCTTCTGGCTGCTCCAGGAAAACCAGCACACCTCGCGGGACGCTCCGAGGCGGTTCTCGTCCGTATCCCACCACACATGGTCGCCGGTAAAGAGGAATTTTTCCCGGTAGCGGAGCGCGAGATGCCCCGGCGAGTGACCGGGCACGGGAATCACGAGGAAATCGTCCGAAATCCGGACCGTTTCCTCCCCGTCCAGAACCTGCTCGGCCCCCGGCTGGGCGGAAAGATCGCCCCGGTGGATGATCCGCCGGGCACCGAATTTTGAGGCATAACGGGCTGCGTCCGCCACGTCGTCCCGGTGCGTGAGGAAGATATAACGGATGCCGCCGAAGGCCTCGAACCGGGCCGCCAGATGGGGCAGGAACCTCGGCGAATCGATCAGCCAGTTCCCCTCCGGATGGCGGATAAAATAGCTGGAACCACCGAACGATCCCGGCGACGTAAAGCCGTTGTAGAAAACCCCGTCCTCGAGCTCCATGGGGAACTCCGCCATCACTTCTTTCGAGCGATTCGTTCCCGTGGTGCCGATGGAGCCCGTGGGACACGCCAGCAGTGCCCGCGTGGCAGCACGTACGGCTTCGTCACTCGAGGGCTGCGCCCAGACGACGGACGCATTGCCGTGTTCCGTGAAGTGGGCAGGAGCGAGGATTCTGCAGGTGCCGCAGTCGATGCAGGTGGAATCGACGAAATAGTCGCCGGGCACATTGCCGGGGAGCTTCTTCGCCGGGGAGGCCATTTCGGAAACTCTCTCAGCCGCCTTCGGGCGGCCTCTCGCCGGCGGGATTCTTCGGCGGAAGGATGTTCACGTTCGTCCAGGCAGTGCGCTGCTCGTCGATCCACAGGCCGATTTCGTAGCGGCCCGGCTCGCGGACACCGAACTGGCGGGGCGTGAGCTTGGGCCCTGCGGCGCATAGGCGGGATTGCTTCGGGTCCACCGGCAGGTTGATCCGGTCCACTTCCGTCCGGCCCGGCTCGTCGTAGCCGGGCACCGGCGTCAGGCGGACCAGATAGATCGTATGGCGCTCGCCCGGCCGGTTAATGGGCCGATCGCTGCGCACGACCATGCTCATGGGTTCATCAAGGGCAAAGGTGTCTCGGACGTTATCGATCTCGCACAGAGGGGACTTGAAGGTTCCGAGCTCAAGCCGGATGTCGGGCGGACCATCCGGCGGCCGGTCGCAGGAACCCGCCAGGAGCACACACAGGGCCGCGAACAGCGCGGCTTCAGGCCTTCGCAACTTTCATCGCTCCGGTTTCGATGCCCTTCAGCATGCCGCAGGCGGCGGAAATGTCGCGTCCCCTGGGCGTGCGGACCCGGGCGTTCATGTTGTGCTCGATCAGGTAGTTCTGGAACTTCACGACCTCGGCCGGATCGGGCGTCTCGAGATCCGTTCCGGGGAAAGGATTCCAGGGGAGCAGGTTGATCTTGCACGGCAGGCCGGCGAGCAGCTCGGTGAGCCGACGGGCGTCATCCAGTGTGTCGTTGAGGCCCTTCAGCATCACGTATTCGATCGTGATCCGGCGGCGGCCGTCCAGCGGGACTTCCCTGAGTGCTTCGATAAGCTTCGCGATCGGCCACTTGCGGTTGATCGGCATGATCCGGTCCCGCACTTCGTCGGTCGTCGCGTTCAGCGACACGGCGAGATTGACGTTCGTCACGTCGCAGAACCGGCGGATCTGGGGCACGAGTCCCACGGTCGAAACCGTTACCCGGCGGGTCGAGATCTTGAACCCGAAGTCGCTCGTCAGGAGGTCGCAGGCCTTGCCGACTTTCTCCAGATTCTGGAGCGGCTCGCCCATGCCCATGAAGACGATGTTGGAGAGCCGCCGCTCGGGGAACAGCTCGCGCATGGCGAGCTTCACATGAAGCACCTGCCCCACGATCTCCCAGACCTTCAGGTTGCGCTTGAGGCCGAGCCGGGCCGTCAGGCAGAACTCGCACGCCATGGCGCAGCCCGCCTGCGACGAGACGCACAGGGTCATGCGGTCGTCCTCGGGGATCAGCACCGATTCGATGAATTCGCCGTCGTCCAGCCGGAACAGGAACTTGGTGGTTCCGTCAACCGACTGCTCGCGCCGGGCTTCGGTCGGCATCCGGATCTCGGCCAGCTCCGCGAGGCCGCTGCGGAAATCCTTGGCGAGATTGCTCATCTCCCCGAAATCCGTGATCCCGCGGTCGTATATCCAGAGCAAGAGCTGACGCGCCCGGAACTTCTCCTTGCCGAGACGGCCCAGGAACGCCTCGAGATCGGCCGGCGAGAGGTCGAGCAGGTTCGTCCGGGCCGCCAGAGGCGGCGCGGGTTCCGGCGACTCCACCAGCTCGTTCAGGAAGGTCTCTTCGACCGGCTGGGGGGCTGTGACGCTCTCGCTCACGGAAAATTCCTTGCATATCCGCCAGTTGCGGCGGCCTAGGCAGTCATTTTGGACATTCGCCGCCGGAAAACAACCCCGGCCCGGGGGATGGACCGAAAGGTAACCTCGATCCTGACTGGCACGTACGGCGTAGCGTGGCAGATCACGGCCACACTTCCCTAATTGCGTAATCTTCTTCGCACCTTAGGCCCTCGCTTTTCGGCCTGAAAGTTCTTGACCCGCCAGTCAAAACGGCGCTATTGACGCGGGCCGTCGGCGGTGGTCGTGCCCCCTCCCCGGGTGGTCCGGCCCGCCCGCCGCAGCATTCATCCCCGAAGAAAGAGACCTTCCATGAGCATCGAGGCCAAGATGAAACAGCTCCGCGAGCGCGAGGCGCTGGCGGAGGCGGGCGGCGGCAAGGACCGCATCGAGAAGCAGCACAAGGCGGGCAAGCTGTCGGCCCGGGAGCGCATCGAGTTCTTCTTCGATCCCGGCACCTTCGTGGAACTGGACAAGTTCGTGGTCCACAACTGCCCGGACTTCGGCCTCGACAAGGAAAAATACTACGGCGACGGCGTCATTACCGGCTATGGCAACGTGAACGGCCGCCTGACCTTCGCCTTTTCGCAGGACTTCACGGTGTTCGGCGGTTCGCTCTCGGGCGCCTTCGCCCGCAAGGTCTGCAAGGTGATGGACCTCGCCATGCAGAACGGCGCGCCGATGGTCGGCCTGAACGATTCGGGCGGCGCCCGCATCCAGGAAGGCGTCGATTCGCTCGGCGGTTACGGCGACATCTTCACGCGGAACGTCCACGCCTCGGGCGTCGTTCCCCAGATCAGCGCCATCATGGGCCCCTGCGCCGGCGGCGCGGTCTACAGCCCGGCCATGACCGATTTCATCCTCATGACGGCGAAGTCGGCCTACATGTTCGTGACGGGCCCGGACGTCATCAAGACGGTGACGCACGAGGAAGTATCCAAAGAAGACCTTGGCGGCGCAAAGCCCCACTCTTCACGCTCGGGCGTCTGCCATCTCACGGCGCCGGACGACAAGCAGCTCCTCGCGCTCGTGCGCGAACTCCTGTCCTACATGCCCCAGAACAACCGCGAAGACCCGCCGGTGAAGCCGACGAAGGACGATGCGAACCGCCCGACGCCGGAGATCCTCGAGATCGTGCCCGAAGAGTCGAACATCCCCTACGACATGAAGAAGCTGATCGCGGCGATCGTCGACGACCGGGAGTTCCTCGAGATCCAGCCTGATTATGCCCAGAACATCATCGTCGGCTTCGCGCGCGTCGGAGGCCGTCCGGTGGGTATCGTGGCGAACCAGCCCGATCACCAGGCCGGCGTCCTCGACATCAACTGCTCCATCAAGGGCGCCCGCTTCGTGCGGTTCTGCGACGCCTTCAACATCCCGCTCGTTACGCTGGTCGACGTGCCCGGCTTCCTGCCCGGCGTGAACCAGGAGTACGGCGGCATCATCAAGCACGGCGCGAAGCTGCTGTATGCGCTGATCGAGGCCACGGTCCCCAAGATCACCCTGATCACACGCAAGGCGTACGGCGGTGCCTACGTCGTCATGGCGTCCAAGCACTCCCTCGCCGACGTGAACTACGCCTACCCGACGGCCGAAATCGCCGTCATGGGTTCCGACGGCGCGGTGAACATCATCTTCCGCGACGAGCTGAAGAACGCCAAGGACCCGGTGGCCGAGAAGAACCGGCTCGTCGCCGACTACAAGGAAAAGTTCGCGAGCCCGTTCAAGGCCGCCGAGAAGGGCTTTGTGGACGAGATCATCCACCCGGAGGAGACCCGGCGGAAGATCGCCCAGGCCCTCGAGATGCTGAAGAACAAGGTCCGGACGAACCCGCCCAAGAAGCACGGGAACATCCCCCTCTGATTCCTGGACGGCCTTTTCCCTGAAGGGAAGCACCCCACATGAGCAAGAAGATCAAGAAACTGCTGGTCGCCAACCGCGGCGAGATTGCCATCCGGGTGATTCGCGCCGCCCGCGACCTCGGCATCCCCACCGTCGCCGTATACTCGGACATCGACCGGGCGTCGCTCCACGTCCGCATGGCCGACGAGGCCTATCATATCGGCCCGACCGAGAGCGCCCAGAGCTACCTCCGGGCGGACAAGATCATCGACGTGATGAAGAAGTCCGGCGCCAATGCCGTTCATCCTGGCTATGGATTCCTCTCCGAACGGACGCATTTCTCCCGCGCCGTGATCGACGCCGGTTTCATCTGGGTGGGGCCGCCGCCCGATGCCATCGACGCCATGGGTTCCAAGACCGCCGCTCGCCAGCAGGCGATCAAGGGCGGCGTTCCGGTGGTTCCCGGCGACAAGGAACCCCTGAAGGACCTCACCGACGCGAAGAAAACGGCCAAGAGTGTCGGTTACCCGATCATCGTGAAGGCGGTGAACGGCGGCGGCGGCAAGGGCATGCGCGTGGTCCGCTCGGAAGACGAGCTGGAGAGTGCCTTGGGACTCGCCCAGGCCGAGGCGCAGAGCTTCTTCGGCGACAGCTCAGTCTACATCGAGAAATACATCGATAAGCCCCGCCATATCGAAATCCAGGTGATGTTCGACGAGCACGGCAACGGCGTGCACCTCTATGAACGCGAGTGTTCGCTCCAGCGCCGCCACCAGAAGGTGGTGGAGGAGTGCCCCTCCCCGTTCGTCCGCCCCGAAGTGGCCGAGAAAATGGGCCAGGACGCCATCAAGGCGGGCCGGGCCTGCGGCTACACGAACGCCGGCACGGTCGAATTCATCATGGACGCGAACCAGAACTACTACTTCCTCGAGATGAACACCCGTATCCAGGTGGAACATCCGGTCACGGAACAGGTGACGGGCATCGATCTCGTGAAGACGCAGCTGCTCGTCGCCCAGGGAGAGAAGCTCCCCTTCACGCAGGCGGACATCAAGAAGCGCGGCCACTCGATCGAATGCCGCATCTGCGCCGAAGATCCGGCGAACAACTACATGCCCTCTCCCGGCCTCATCACCTTTCTCCAGAACCCCGAGGGCCCCGGTGTCCGCGTGGACGGCGGCGTCTACGAGGGCTGGGAAGTGCCCATGTCCTACGACCCGATGATCGCCAAGCTGATCACTTGGGGCGCGACCCGCGAGGAAGCCACCCAGCGCATGAAGCGGGCGCTTCTGGAGTACAAGATCGGCGGAATCACGACGAACATCCCGTTCCACCTTGCTGTGATGGACCACCCGGATTTCAAAACCGGTGACTTCCACACGCACTGGCTGGACACGACGTTCAAGTTCAAAGGCGAACCGCCCGCCGACAGCGAGCGGGATCTGGCCCTTGCGGCCGCCCTGCTGGCAAAGGCAGGCGAAGGGCAGGCGGCCCCGGCCGGAACGCCTGCCGGCGACGGTACCAGCCTCTGGAAGCTTGCCGCCCGTGCGGCCCAGCTCCGCCGCCTCTGACAGCCAATTTACGCCAAGGAACCTCTTATGCAGCTCGAAATCGAATGGAATGGCAAGAAAGTCCCAGCACGGCTCCGCGACCGTGGCAACGGCCAGTATGAACTCGTTGTGGGCAACGATATTCGCGCGGTGGACGTGAAGCCCCTCGGGCGCGGCCAGTTCCACATCATTTTGAATGGCAGGTCGTACGATGTTCAGGCGACGGCTGGCGCCAGGGAAGTGATCCTCGCCCGTCCAGGCGGAAACCTCTCGCTCAAGACCCCGGACGACCGCAAGTGGTCCGGGGCGGCGGGTGGCGGTGCCGGTTCCGACGGTACGATTTCGGCCCCCATGCCCGGCAAGGTCGTCAAATACCAGGTAAAAGCGGGGGATGAGGTTAAGGCCGGACAGGGTATCGTCATTGTCGAGGCAATGAAGATGCAGAATGAGCTGAAAAGCCCTGTCGCAGGCAAGGTAGTGAAGCTCGGACCTGCCCCCGGCACTGCCGTCGAATCAGGCACCCTTTTGCTTCAAATTGAACCGGCTGCCGCTCCGACCGCCTGATTTCCCTTGCAATTACAGTATGTTATATATTTCCGGCTTTACAATCTTGCAAATTAAGCGCATTTCACTACAGTGCGCGCCTAAGGACTCGTAATTGCGGCCTCAAGACCAATGTGCCGCAGGTGAGAGAAAGAGAAAAGGAAGACCCATGAAGAAGTCATCAATTGCTGTTCTGTCGCTGCTGGGCGCCGCCCTTGTGACGCTGCCCGCTTGCCCGCCGAAGGCCGAAGAAGCCGCTCCGCAGCCCGCTGCTGCGCCGACGCCGCCTCCTCCTCCGCCGCCCCCGGCTGAAACGGCTCCTGCCGTTCCGGCAGACTCGGCCGCTGCCGCCCCGGCGGACTCGGCTGCTGCTGCTCCGGCGGACTCGGCCGCTGCTGCTCCGGCCGATTCGGCCGCCGCCGCTCCGGCTGCCCCGGCGCACTAATCACTCAGTGCTTTGAGCGCAGAACCCCGGCTCCCGCCCTGCGGGAACCGGGGTTTCTGCTTTTTGCGCGGCCGAATACCGCACCGGTGTTTTCTCCACACACGAATCGTGCTAACCCTGTAACTCCCGAGCCGGACCCTCCAAGGGCCCGGCACTGGCCCTCAACAGGCCATACGGGCGCGTAGCTCAGATGGATAGAGTGACGGTCTCCGAAGCCGTAGGTCGGCGGTTCGACTCCGCCCGCGCCCGCCAATCCCCACAATCGTCATTAAACGGACCTAACGGCCCTTAGCCTGCCAGAGCGGCCCAACATGCAGCGGATCGATAGGTCCGGAACATTCACCCTTCGATCATCTCAAGGCTGTTGTCTGGCGGCTTGCCCGCTTCATGATCTAGATACAGCAGCCGGATCATGAGGTCAGCGGGGTCGACGGGGAGCGGTGGCAGGCCGCGTACAAGGCCCGGCTCAAGCAGTCGCTCCAGCAGGGTCACTCCCGGCGCCAGCCCCTTCAGCCAGGCGGCCGTTTTCTGGAGATTGGCAAGCCGGGACGGCTGCATGCCGGAGCCGAGAAACCCGAAATCCATCCGGTTCTCGTAGAGGATCAGCTCCGGACCGCCGTCGCTCCGGTGGATTACGATAAAACCCTCTTTCGCCATGGCGGCCGTCGTCGTGGTGGTCGTGACCGTCTTGGTCATAATCGCTCCGCCTGTAAGGACCGCCCGGCCGAGCGCAAGCCGCTTTTCCCTGCTCTTTGTGGTTTCGATCTGCTCGGAATAGCGAAACCCGCGCTGGAAAAGTCGCAGTTCCGTTAGCGGCACCCGGCCGCTATTCCCGGCCGGAAACCCTTCGTGGAACACGAGATCGCCGGGCTCCCACTCAAGCGTCCGGACGATGATCCGGCCGGAGTCGGAAGGCACAGCCGACGGATCCAGCACGATCGCCCCGGCACCCGCCCCGGCCAGCGCGTCCCTGATATCCCTGAGCTTCGCCCCGTTGGTATCGACAAGCAGTACACGGGGCAGTGCCCCTGTGAGCCGCATACGTACGTCCGGCAGGGGCATGCCGGATATTTCCGCGACAAGTGCAAACGGATTGGCGCGGTTGGGAAGCCGTGTCACTGCGAGGAGCACGTCTGACAGACTAACACATAGCCCCGGCGGCTGACGGTGACTCTGAAAGAAGACCGGGGCCGGCCCGGTGCCCCCTTCGGATCACCGGACCAGCCCCGTCGACAAGACCCGATGTCAGAGACTCAGAAGTTCCAGCCCACGGCCAGATTGAACTGCTGAGGATCGTCGTTCGTGTTCGAGAACATGAACTCGTAGTCAGCCTTCAGGACGACACCAGGGTGTGGCAGGTAGGCAACGCCGAAGACGACCTGACGGCGCAGGCGTGCCGGATCCTTCTGGTAACCGGCCGGGACCTTGCTCTGCAGGTCGATGTCCTCGTAACGGACGAATACCCGGGCCGACTGGTCAAGGCTCGGCATGGCGGCGCCGAGAACGTCGAAGGAACCTTCGACGTTCCAGCCCCAGAACCGCTCCGCAATCACAAGATCCGGAGCCACAGCCCCCGGAGCCGCCGGGGTGAGCGTATTGGCGGTGCCATCCTCATTGCGGATACCCGAGAGGGCCGCATTCAGGGCCGAAGCACGGCTGATGAAGCCGAGGCCATGGCCGAAGCGCAGTTCGGCCCTGTCGATGCGGGCCACAATGTCGCTCGTAAACATGGCAACACGTACATCCTTGAGGCCCGGGATCGAACAAGGTGACGTTCCAGCAGCCGATGTCTGACCGTCAACGTTGCAGTCTTCAAACAGGTTCTGGTCTGCGCCGCCGTAATACCCGAACAGGCCGACGAGGATATCCTCCGTCGGATACATTTCGATACGGCCCGCAACGGCGATGTCGTCCGCAAATGCTTCTATTCCCCCCTGCCGGCCGTGCCGAATACCGTCCCGGGCCCGGAAGGTATCGGCCCTGAGACCATCCACCACCATAACTTCATAGCTGAAATAGTCGGACGGCTGGCCATAGACCGAGATCCCTGGCTCCCACCAGGTCGTCGGCCGGATCACCCGGTCGAGCAGCGGACGCTGGGTGCTCCAGTAGGTGGTAGGTTCGTGATACTTGTTGATGTGGCTGACGGGCACGAGCAAAACTCCTGCCTGAATGCCCAGAGCCTTGTGGGGATGCAGGTCGACAAACGCCTGCTCCAGTTCCACTTCGGCCCCGCCGTGCTCGATTTCGACTTCGGCAAAAAAGCGGATCCAGTCATTGAAATCGTGCCCGACAAAGAGGATGAAGCGGTAGGCATCCGTATTGTTCGCGTTGTCGAACCCGTTGAATTTGCTGAACGCGGGCCCCACGTCGCCCGGCGCCCGAAAAATGATTTCGCCGTATGAACCGATGGAGGTTCCACCCATAATCCGCTCCGTAAACGAGCGATAGGTACCGCCTGGAGCAGCCGCCGGAAGCTGATCGCCCTCTGCCGGAGTGTTGAAGGACTTCCCCGATGCCTTGAGATCGGCGATTTCCTTGCGCAGTGCTTCAAGCTCCTTGCGGAGATCGTCCGAATTGCTCGAAACTGGCTCGGCCGGCTGGGAGGCAGCGTCCTGCGCGATTACCGGTGATATCCAAAGAGCACTTGTCACGGCCAGTACCGCGGTCAAGCTCAGCAAACCCTGGTGCCTCATCATGTCGTCACTATCCTTCTAGCCGGAACCTCATGGGGCTCTCCGGTCCACGGCTGGGATAATCTATTTTGAAAACGATTGTCAATAACATTTTCATGCAGTTTCCAGGCGCGCCGCAGGAGAAGGCAATATCGCTTTGTTTTAAGAGAGTTATAGACTGTATCTCAAGCAGCCAGAGGCAGCAGGACGCCACCGCATTGCGGTCGAACTTCCCGCAAGACCGGGCTACTTCTTGGCCTTGCCGCTTTCGGGCAGTTTGCCGCCCAGCCGGATATATTCGACCCGGCACTGTTCGTTCGAGGGATCCAGGTCATAGGATCGCTTGAGGTGCGTAAGCGCCAGACTCTTGTTACCGTCGATCTTGTAGACGAGGCCCTGATAGTAGTGGGTCTTGGCCGATTCTTCTTTGATGACAATGGCCTTTTCCAGATACTTGCGCGCCTTCGCCCGGTTTTCGTCCTTGACGCCTTCACGCTTGTTGTAGGTTGCCCAGGCGAGCACGGCCCAGAAATCGGCCTCCTCGGGGTTCAGCTTCACGGCCGTCCGGAGATAGCTCTCCGCTTCGCCGAACTTGCCCCGTCTCACGAGAATCTCGCCCTTCTGGAACTCAAGTTCACTCTTCAGGATTCGGTTGGCTTTCTCGATGATCGCCTGCTCGTCCACATTGCCGGACTTGAGCAGCTCGTCGTAGTCCTTTCGCCTCGCCGGGTCCGTCAGCGTTTCCTGGATTTCCGTCAGCTTGCCGAATACCCCGTTCACAAGACTCATTTCGTCTGGCGAAAGCTTGAGCGCCACGAGCGAATCCGGATGGAATGTCTTGACGAACTTGAAGTAGGCCTTCTTGACCTCGGCGGCCGGGGCCTCCGGCTTGATGCCGAAAATCTCGTAATGGCTGACCTTGCCGATCCTCGTCTTGAGATCGTTGCACTGGACGAGAAGTTCGGCTTTGGGATCGCTCATGTTGGTAATTCTGCCGCAGGGGCTCCTTGCGGGTGGATTGTTAGCCCGCTTTCTCCGGCTCTGCCAATGGTTCAGGCCGACTTCGAGGTTTTATGTAAGTAACTCGCGATTTCCGGGTTCTCGGGCCGGATACGGTCGGCCATCTCGAAGCTCTTGCGGGCCAGCTCCTGCCGTCCTTCGGAGAGATAGAGCAGCCCCATCTCCTTGAGTGCCATGAAATGGTGCGGGTCGATTTCCAGCGCCAGTGCCAGCCGGGACTTGGCGTCAAGTGACTGGGGCGGCTCCCGCCGCATCAGCGCCACGGCCAGCCAGCAATGATAATCCGGCTGCCGGGGATCCAGATCGGCAGCGCGGGCCAGACAGTCACATGCTTTATCCATGGAATTCTTTTCCAGGAACTCCCGTCCCCGGTTGAACTCGATCTCGGCCGAGAACGACTGGGCGCGATCCTTTTCGAACGCCTCCTGATTGCGCTTCAGGAACAGGTCATAGCTCGCCCGCCGGTTGGGATTCGACAGAGTCTGGTTGGCGGTTTCGATCTTGGCGTAGATCTCGAACAGTTTGGCCCGCATGGGACCCAGATCGTACTGCGCATATTTGGCCGGATCGTACTTGGCCGAAAGCTTCTGGTAAGCTTGCACAACCTGATCCGCCGTCGCCGAAGGCGGGATACCCAGGAGCCGGTAGTAGTTATAGCCTTTCACTCGAACATAGTTCTCGATGATTACTCCCCGCATCTCAAGGTCTTTAGGGGCAACTTTTGCCTCGGCCTCCCGCCTGAGATCCAGGGTCCCTGCACTTAACGGTGCCGGACTGCAGCTCAGCCAGCCTCCAAGACCGAGATACGCCAGCAGCGGGAACAGGGTTCTCAGCTCGATGCCGGGCAAAGCCGCCAGTTCGATCAGGGTCCGGTTTCCGTTGATGGATGGCAGCAGCCGGAGCTCCCTGTCCTCGAGGCCCGACCAGCCGCCCTCGCCCACGAACCGCTCTTCGATGGAGAAGTAGTGCCGTTCCAGCGCATCGAAAAGCTTGGCGAGCCGGCGGAAACCGTAAGTCGACCGCATGCCTTCGGCGAGAATTTCCGTGAACGGCAGGTCTACGGCCGTGATCTGATCCCAGAAGGCATCGCTCTTAACAAAGCCGTAATGTCCGTCCGTCCAGCCGAAAATATCGAGAATCCGGTAGCGGGCCTGCTTGTGGAGCGCATTATAGACGTCGGCCGAAGTAAGCCGCCCCATCTGGATCAGGGCTTCACCCAGCTTGATCCCCTTCTTGCTGACGAGCTCGTTCGATTCCCGGAAGTCGGACAGGGAAATCATACCCTCCTCCAGCAGGAAGGCTCCTAGCTGCTCGTGCCGCAGATTCGAGGCGATGCCGACCGGAAGCCCCTTGGAGATATACAGGGTTTTCACCTGCCCCGGCCGTTCCAGCGTAAGCAGACCCGTCGAGCCCTGCGACTTGATACCGACGAGCAGCATCGGGACGGTCATGTCCGAAATCTGTCCGGATTCCAGGTTAGGTGCAGGCGGGAATTTGAGCGAACTGGACACTGCCGGTATCGGCTCCATTCAGGTAAGAATCCAGGTGACCTCAGTATGCCGTCGAATTATATACCCAGTATCCGGCAAAGGAACACCATTCTCAATGCATATCTACGGACTTACGGGCGGCATCGCCTGCGGCAAATCCACCGTTTCCGCCATGCTCGCCGACCTGGGTGCGCGGATCATTGACGCAGATCAGATCGCCCGGGACGTGGTCCGGCCGGGCAGCGACGGGCTGCGGGAGGTTGTGCGGGCTTTCGGTGAGGAAGTCCTGAATCCGGACGGGACGCTGGACCGGACGGCCCTTGGAAAAGTCGTGTTCGGGGACGAAAAGCGCCGCAAGCAGCTGAACGGCATACTGCACCCCCGGATCGGCCTCGAAACCGCTCGCCGGCTGAACGAGGAACGGACAAAAGGTACGCCACACCTCATATACGACGCGGCCCTGCTGGTGGAAACCGGCCAGACCAAATTCGGCGAAAAGCTGATCGTCGTCCGGGCGGATGCCGAGACCCAGACCGCCCGGCTTATGAAACGTGACGGAATAACCCGGGAGGAAGCACTTCAGAAGATCCGTTCCCAGATGCCGGTGGACGAAAAGGCAAAGCTCGCCGACTTCGTCATCGACAATTCCGGCGCAGTCGAAGCGACCCGGGAACAGGTAGAAAAGGTCTGGCACGAACTTACGAAACCGGCCTGAGCCGGTATTCCTGGAGGCGGACCTGCACCGACGGATTGGGATTGTCAGGAGGATACCGGTTCAGCTCCAGATAACCCGCCACATCGATGGACTTTTCAGCGAGATCGGCCGGGTCTATTTCCGTTCCGAGTCCGAACCCGATGGCATCCAGCGACCGGCCAACGGCATCGGCCAGCCGGAACTTCAGGTGCTGCTCCTTGAGGATCTTCGGCCAGCGTACCGAACCACCCGTGATCTCGAATACCGGAGCCGGATTCCCCACGCCGAACGGTTTCAGGCGGCCGATATCATGGACCAGTTCCGGCGTGATCTCGTCCACACGTAACGATGCATCCAGACTGATTTCCGGGATAAAGTCCTCTTCGTTCGTCCAGGCCCGCACGTTCTGCTCCAGCCGGTCCACAAGCAGGCCGATGCGTTCAGCGGGGATGGACAGGCCTGCGGCGTACTTATGCCCGCCGAAGCTCTCGAACAGCCCCATGGCGGGATCCCTGGCACCCTCGGGCTGATGGGCGAACCGGAGCCCTTCATAAATGTTGTAATTGCGAATCGTCCGGCAGGAGCCCTTCGCCCTGCCACCTTCCACGGCGAGGACAATCACCGGACGATAGTACTTGTCCACCAGCCGCGCGGCGACGATTCCGATGACACCCGGATGCCATCCTTCCTTCCAGACGACCAGCGACCGGTATTTCTCCAGCAGACCGCCGGTTTCGACCTGCTCCACGGCCTCCACCAGCATTTCATTTTCGATCGATTTTCTCTCGATGTTCTGACTGTCCAGGCCCGCGGCCAGTTCCCGTGCCCTGACCGGATCGTCGGTAATAAGCAGTTCGACACCGGCCTTAGCTGAAGCCATCCGCCCGGCGGCGTTGAGGCGGGGCGCCAGTCCGAAGGCAATGTCCCGTGCCGTAATTTCACGGCTCCCGAGCCCTGCCACTTCCTTCAGCGCACGCAACCCCGGGAATCGTGGTTTCTCAAGGATCTCCAGTCCGAAGTGGACAAACACCCGGTTCTCGTCGACAAGAGGCACCACATCGGCAACTGTCCCGAGCGCGGCAAAGACGGAAAGCTCTTTGAGGTTCGGCTCTGCTCCCGGAGCGGGGAAATAGTCCGCCTCCCGCAGCAGGCGGCGCACAGCCATGGCCAGATTGAAGGCGACGCCGCAGCCCGCCAGCAGCTTGAACGGGAACTCACACCCCGGCTGATGGGGGTTGATGATGGCGTGGGCCGGAGGCGCGCTCTCCGGTACCTGATGATGGTCCGTCACAATGACGTCCATGCCGTTCGCCTGCGCCCAGGCGACTTCCTCGACGTCGGCTATGCCATTATCGACAGTCACGATGACCGAAGCGCCCCGGTCCTTCACTTCCTTCATCCCGTTCAGACTGAGGCCATACCCATCATGAATGCGGTGCGGGATGAAATAGTCGGCTTCCGCCCTGAGCGAACGGAAAAACCGGACAAGCAGCGCCGTGGACGTCACACCATCCACGTCGTAGTCGCCGAAGATGCAGATTTTCTCACGGGTCTGGACTGCCTTGGCCAGCCGCTCGGCGGCCAGTCTCATGCCGGACAGGCGGAACGGATCGTGAAGATGTTCAAGTTTCGGCTTCAGGAACCGGTCCAGTTCCACGGGATCGCTCAGACCCCGGCGCACCAGCAGTTCGAGCACCCTTGGATGGACCGGGAACTCCGCCTCGAGGGCCCGGACAGCCTGGTAGTCCACCGCTTTCGGGGAAATCCATTTGTGCCGGCCAGCGGTCTTCACTCGTCCATCTCCGGAATCACCAAAGACTAACCCCTCCGGGCTCCCCGAGGAACTCCGGAGGGGTCTTTGCCGGACAAACCTGCCGCTCAGGCCCGGGCGTGCTTGACAGCTTTCTTGCCCGAATTACTGCCCTTCGCCTGACGGCTCTGAAGCCATTTTGTCACGATGATAAAGACAGGGGACGCAATGAAAATCGAAGAATAAGTGCCGAAGATGATTCCCCAGAGCATGACGAAAGCAAAATCATGGATCACGCCGCCTCCGAAGAGCAGGAGGGCGGTAGTGGACATGATCGTGGTCCCGCCCGTGACGATCGTCCGGGTCAGGGTCTCGCTTGCACACTGATCGTACAGTTCCCACAGGTCCGCCGTGCGGTTCTTGGCGAGCCGTTCGCGGATCCGGTCATATACGACGATCGTGTCGTTCACCGAATAGCCGACCACCGTGAGAAATGCGGCCAGTGCCGGGAGGGAGAATTCGTACCCGAATATGACGAACAGCGCGATCACGTTGACGATGTCGTGTAGCGTCGCGACGATCGCACCGGTTCCAAAACCGACCGCCGATGCGAAATCGAGCTGGGAGAACCGGACCAGAATATAGAGGAACATGAAGAACATTGCGTAAACGACGGATTCGACCGCCTTCTTCGACAGGTCCTTTACGGCTGCGGGCCCGGCGCCTTCCTGGCGGAGCACTTCGTAACCGGCCGCACCGAACCCTTTGGTGAGCGCTTCCCGGACGGCAGCCGCCCGTTCCGCAATGTCGTCGCCCTCCATCTTCACCTTGATGAGATACTCGGGGCCTTTCAGCCTGGCGATTTCACCGGCGGGGGCGTTCTTGCCTGACGTTTCCGTACTGGCAGCGGCTGTGTCTGCCGGACCCTCAGGTGTTGCACCTGCTGCCACCGTTTCCGGCTTTTGTTCCGGAACGGCAGCAGCCGGCTCGGCGGCCTTGTCCTCTGGCGCCTTCGCAGTTTCGGAGGTTGCCGCACCTTCTGCAGCACCCGGCTGCGAGGCGGCGGTCGCACTGGTCACGGCATCGCCGGTCATCTTTCCATCGGAATCGAGAGCCTGAATCGACGCCTCGCCGATGCCGGCCGTCTCCAGGGCCTTCCGGACTGCCTCGGTCTGGACTCCTTCACCGAAGCGGACATGAAGATCGAGCCCGCCGGCAAAATCGATCCCGTATTTCCACTGACCGGAGAAGTACTGCCATCCCGCAAAGGTAAACAACAGCGCGGAGAGCACCGCACAAATCTTCGTCGCACGGGAAAACCGGATGAGGGTTCCAGGCTTCAGGAAGCTGAAGAACGGATATTCATTAAGTTTCTTGCTGGTAGACATGATCGTAGTTCCTTCCGGCCTCAGATGCTCAAGCTGGTGGGACGCTTGGAGTGAACGTACCCGTCATAGAAGATTCTGGTGCACCAGAAACCGGTGAAGAGGTTGGCAACCAGGCCGATCACAAGCGTAACGGCGAAACCCTTGATCGGGCCCGTGCCGAACACAAAGAGGACGAAGCCGGTCATCAGTGTCGTCAGATGCGTATCGACGATGGCGGAGAATGCGCGATCATAACCGGCCTCAACCGCCGACTTGATCGATTTGCCGCTGAACACTTCCTCGCGCATTCGTTCGAAAATCAGCACGTTCAGGTCGACGCCCATGCCGATCGTGAGCGCGAGGCCCGCGATACCCGGAAGCGTGAAAACGGCATTGAAGGCCAGCATGAAGCCAATGACCAGAACCGTGTTGATTACGACGGCGAGGTCGGCGACGACTCCGCCGAGCCGATAGTAAAATGCCATGAATATCAGAACGGCAAACGTACCGACAAAAGCGGCATGCAGTCCTTTTTCGATCGAATCCCTGCCGAGGCTGGGACCGACCGAGCGTTCTTCGACGATAGTGATCTTGACCGGAAGGGGACCCGACCGGAGGACCACCGCCAGATCCTGAGCCGACTGCTGCGTGAAGTTGCCCGAAATGATGCCATCCCGGCCGATCTTCGCCCGGATTACCGGAGCAGACTTGATGACATTATCCAGCACAATGGCGAGCTGCTTGCCCCGGTTCGAGGCAGTGAGGTCGCCGAACTGCTTGGCCCCTTCCGGGCCGAACCGGAAACCCGTCGCCGGGGTGCCTTCCTGATCGGCTGTCAGGAATGCATTTTCGAGCAGCGCCCCGTCCACAGACGGGGACGATTTAACGAGGTACCAGGCTGATTCCTTCCCGGTAATTTCGTCCTGCTCGGGATAGGCTTCCATGCCCTCTGGTACTTTGCCGTCGTGAGATTCCAGGAGCTGCCGTTTTGTCGGAGCAGCCGAATCCACCAGCATGAACCGGAGAACCGCCGTTTTCTGAATAACACTCTTCCAGCGTGCCGAGGACGACTGCCCTGCGAGCTGAACGACGATCTTGTTCGTGCCCTGCGGATGAATAACCGGCTCGGTCACACCCATCTCGTTGATACGCCGGTTGATGGTATCGATGGTCTGGGTGATCGTCCGGCTGCGAACTTCCCGGAGATAGGCGCTATCAATCCGGACGTCCATGGAAAGACCGTTCACATCATAGGATCCGGAATTGCCAATATAGCCGCGGGCGACTTCCTTGCCGACGGCCACCTGGTCTTCCGCCGCAAAGGTCACGGTCAGCTTGTCCGTATCCCGGTGATACTTGGCATCCTTGATTCCCTTTTCCTCGAGGCGGCTGCTGAGGCCATTCTGGAAAGTCCGGAGCTCATGATCGATGATGTCCTGGTCGTTGACCCGGAGTACCAGATGCACGCCGCCCTGAAGGTCGAGACCCAGGATGGGCGGCCACTTGAAGAAGAACAGCAGCGCCGCTCCGCTGAGCACCGCTGCGATAATCGCCATTCTGAACCGGATCACTGCCGGTACGAGAAAAACTCCCACAACCGCTGCCGCGGCTAGCAGCCCGATGGCTGACTTGATCACCAACTCCACGAAACTTCCCTTTCAGTTCCCGGCGCCTTATCTCAGGAGCGCGGGACCCTTCGTATCTGAAACCGCCGTGCTGACTGACTCAACGGGCACCTGCAGGCACCCGTCCCGCTTCCGCCTGCCGGTCAGGTCTTCGCCGTTTCGGCGGCGTCCTTTTCCTTCTTCGCGGTCTTGACCGTAGCCACCGCAGCCCGCTCGAAGTCGACCCGAACATTCTGGGCGATCTCGATCGTGAAGACGTTGTTCTCGATGCGCGTCACCTTGCCGTGCATACCGCTGTTGGTGATGACCTTGTCCCCCACCTTCACGGCATCGAGCATCGCTTTCGCCTCTTTTTCCTTCTTGATCTGCGGACGGATCATCAGAAAGTAAAAAAGAAGGATCAGGATCGGGAACCACCCAAGCATGGCCCAGACACTGGGTTGCTGGGCCCCATCCTGTGGGGGCGGCGCCATCGTCAAAGTTCCAATGATTTCAACTAGGTGTATCACTCAACATCCTCGCAATGAGCGCACCCTTATATTCCACAAAGCGGCCCGCATCAATAGCTTCCCGGGCCCCCCTCACCAGTGCCTGATAAAAGTGCAGATTGTGCTGGGCCAGCAGTTTGGGGGCCAGCATCTCGTCCGCGAGATAAAGGTGGCGGATATAGGCCCGCGAGAAGTTCCGGCAGACCGGGCAGCCGCAGGCTTCATCGAGCGGCAGGGGGTCGTTCCGGTACTTAAGATTCTTGATTTTCACAACCCCGGACGCCGTAAACGCCTGCCCGTTCCGGCCATTACGGGTCGGAATTACACAGTCGAACAGGTCCACGCCCTGCTCGATCCCGTTCAGGATATCCTCAGGCTTGCCGATCCCCATGAGATACCGGGGCCGTTTAGGGTCCATGGCATCCGTCGTCGCCCGGACGGTTTCGACGAAATCGATGTTGCCCTCACCGAGGCCGAGTCCACCGATGGCAAGACCGTCGAATGCCCGGCCGTGAACCTCCATGGAGGACAACGCACGGGCGTGATCCGCACGCCGGGCGAGATCGGTCCCGCCCTGAATGATTCCGAACATGCCAAGATGGCGCCGCTTCCAGGCGGCGAGCGAGCGCTCTGCCCAGCGGCTCGTGCGGGCCACCGCCTTGTCCATCGTCCGGCCGTCGACACCGTGCGGGGGACATTCGTCCAGCACCATCATGATATCGGAACCGAGGCGCTCCTGGATATCGATGACGCTTTCGGGCGTGAGTCTGCCCACGGAACCATCGATGTGAGACTTGAACTCGACTCCATGGTCGTCGAGCTTGCGCAGGCCTTCCAGCGAATAGACCTGATAGCCTCCGGAATCCGTGAGTATGGGCCGGTCCCACGCCATGAACCGGTGCAGGCCACCCATTTCTTCAACCAGGTCCACGCCCGGCCGGAGATAGAGGTGATAGGTGTTCGAGAGAATGATCTCGGCGCCCATCTCGCGCAGTTCGTCCGGAGTGATGCCCTTGACCGTTCCGGCGGTGCCCACGGGCATGAAAGCGGGGGTTTCCACGACGCCCCGGAACAGCGTGAGCCGCCCACGGCGGGCCCGGCCGTCGGTCGTCTTCAGCTCGAAGGAGGGCCGGAAGGTATCAGGCGATGAAGCAGGCGTCGCCATAGCTGTAGAACCTGTAGCCGAGCCGGACCGCCTCGCGGTAGGCCGAAAGAATATTTTCCCGGCCCGCAAAGGCAGCCACGAGCATCAGCAGACTGGACTGGGGAAGATGAAAATTCGTGATAAGGCCGTCAATGCCCCGGAAATTCCAAGGCTCGCGGATGAACAGGGTCGTATTCCCGGCAGGAACCGGGGGATAGTCCCGAAAAGCCGATTCCAGGGCCCGTGTCGTCGTTGTTCCGACGGCGATCACCCGGCGGCCTTCCTTCTTGGCAGTTTCAATAGCGGCAAGCGTTGCTGGAGGAATGTCGTAATGCTCTGACTCCAGTTCGCCTTTCTCCAGCACCTCGTTCCGGATCGGCTGAAAGGTTCCCCAGCCCACTGTGAGGTTCAGGTACCGGACCTCGACTCCGCGGGTGGCGACGCGGGACAGGAGTTCCGGTGTGAAATGCAGCCCGGCCGTCGGCGCGGCGACGGAACCGGTCCGCTCCGCATAAACGGTCTGATAACGCTCCCGGTCCAGCGCTTCTGCCTTCCGCTTGAAATAGGGAGGAATGGGAATCTCGCCCGTCCGCTCCAGCCACTCCTCGACGTTGACGCCGCCTTCCGGGGTCACCTGGACTAATAGGTGTTCACTCTCCCGCCCTGCAACCCACATCTGGGCGTGTTCGACCTTGATCCGCTCCCTGTCTTTCAGCTTCGTCGTGGGCCGCGCCCGGGTTTTCCAGAGTCCCGGTGAAAGTTCCTCAAGGAAAAGGAATTCAACTTTCCCGCCGGTCTCCCGCTTCCCATGGACGCGCGCAGGCCGGACTTTCGTATTGTTCATGATGAGCAGGTCGCCCGGCCGGAGTTCATCGGGCAGATCCGAAAAATGCCGGTGCCGGAGTTCGCCCGAACGACGGTCTATGGCCAGCAGTCTCGACTGGTCTCTCCGTTCGGCGGGATACCGGGCGATCTGGCTGTCCGGAAGCTCGAATCCGTAGTCTTCGAGTCGGGGGATCTTCGCTTCAGTCACGGTCGATGCGGGCTCCAGGGTAATAGAACGGCAGGATTTCCCGGCGGCTGCTGCCGCCGAGGGCCATGCCCTGCGCGCCCCACTGGCACAGGCCGACGCCGTGCCCGTAACCGGACCCGATGAAATCAATCAAGCCGTCAATGACATCGCCCCGGCACCTGAGGCTCCGGATCACCGTGCCACCCACTGCCGTGCGCACCTTCTGTCCGTCCACCCGGAAGGTGCCATCCCCGGTTTCGATCTCGAATTCCTTCACCCGCTTCGAGGCGGTCTTTGAAAACGCCCGGATCGCCTTAACGCCAGTTCCCTTTACGCCCAGCGATCTGAGCGGATCCAGGAAGTCACCCTCGGGAAGCTGTTTTTTCCAGAGATACTCCTGCGAGTCTCGGCAGTGATCGCAGACGACCGAGCGTAGGTAAGGCACGTCACGGCCCCAGACCGGTTCGGCCGCTTCGGTCATTCCCCCGCAACAGGAGTGAAATACCGCTTCCACCGTCTTGCCGTCGAAGGAAAGGGTCTCTCCTGCTGTCGCTAACACGGCTGTGCGGATCTGTTCATTTTCACAGAGCCCCGAGTAGGCCTTGTCCTGGACACCAGCGACAAAATCGTAGTCCCTGCCCTTCGCCCGGCCCCGCTTCAGCCGGAGCACGGCATAGGACCGGGCTGAGACTGCCTGTGCTTCGTGGGCTGCCGGCTCCCAGGACTCGTAGGTCTCGGCCTTCACGACTCCCGGCAGATAGTCCTCCAGCGGGAGGGTTTCGTAGAATTTCAGGGTTCCGCCTTCGGCCTTCAAAATCAGTTTGCCGCCGTACCGGTTCCCCTTGAACAAGACTCCGGACGCAACTGCCACGCTAGGGCCGAGCGGCTTGCCGTCAGCCACGACGTCGCCATCGTCCGCCTTGACCGCGACCGGCCCGTCCCCGAACGCATCCCCGTCCAGCTTCAGGGGATCGCCGAAAAGCTTGACGGCGTCGGTGCCTTCATAGAGAAGAATCGTAACGGACGGGTTAGAGGCGGCCCGAAGCCTCCGGCCGATCAGGATCAGCGGCAATGACCCGGCAGCGGCTTTCAGCCAGTCTCGCCGGGTGAAGCCAGAAGGCACGGTTACACCGCCCCGTCCTTCCGGAACTTCTCGATCGCCGCCCCGTCATATCCTGCCGCTTTCAGCACGGCGTCGGTGTCGGCGCCGAGCTGCGGGGCGGCGTGACGGTGGGTCGCCGGGGTATCGGAGAGCTTGATGCCGAGAGCGACATGCTTCAACGGTTCTCCTGCGGAATTCGGGGCCTCGTAGATCATCCCGCTTGCCTTGAGCTGCGGGTCGTTCACGGTTTCCCGGATACTGCTTACGGGGCCGAAGCAGATGTCCGCTTCTTCCAGAAGATCCAGCCAGTGCTTCGACGGTTTCGAGAGGAACAGTTCCGTCACTTCGCGCTTCAGCCGCCCGTTCGTCTCGGAGTCCTCCGCCATCTGGATCTTCACCCAGTCGGGCCGTCCGGTCTTCTGGCAGAAGTTCTCCCAGAATTTCTGCTCGAGAGCGCCCAGCGTGACGTATTTGCCGTCGGCACATTTGTACATTCCGTAACAGGCGAATTTGCCCGTGAGGTTCGTGTCGCCCCGGTGGATGTCGCTTTCCGGGTGATCGATCTGATCGGCCCAGACGAGCACGTTCAGGGCGAACGAGCCCTGCATCATGCCGATATCGACAAACTGGCCCCTGCCTGTCCGGGTGCGCGCCTGGAGCGCCGCGAGTATCCCGACCACCCCCTGCAGGGCTCCGCCCGCGAGGTCCGCCACCTGCGTGCCGATGAGCGCCGGAGTGGAATCTTTCGGACCGGTCATGTCCATCGTACCCGCATAGCCCAGGTAGTTCAGATCGTGGCCGGGCCGGTTGCGATAGGGGCCTTCCTGTCCGAAACCGGTAATGGCGCAGTAGACCAGCTTCGGGTTGATCGCCGACAGCGTCGTGTACCCGACACCGAGCCGGTCCATGACGCCGGGGCGGAAACTCTCCAGCACGACGTCGGCCGACGCGCAGAGTTTTTTCAGGATTTCCTTGCCGCCGTCCGTCTTCAGGTTGAGCGTCAGCGACTTCTTGTTCCGGTTCAGAATCTCGAACGACGACCTGGGCTTCGCCCCCTTCTTGAAACCGGTATAGCGGGAGTAGTCGCCGAGGCCGGGCTCCTCGATCTTGATGACGTCGGCGCCGAGATCGGCGAGCACGAGCGAGCAGTAGGGCCCCGGCAGGAGCCGGGACAGATCGATCACCTTGAGACCTTCAAGGGCTTGAGGCATCGCGAATTTTCCTTCCGGATAAGGCTTATTTATCCCTGAACAGGCCCCGGGGATCGAACAGGCGCAGCAAGGCGATCTCTTCCTCGGATGGCGGCGTGAGCCGCTGGATCTCCGGGTGCTGCTTCAGGTCCCATCCGAAAAACGGCTTCACTTCCGTCTCGTAATCGACCCCTTCGAGCAGTCCCCAGAGCGCCAGTTCTCCGTCCAGTTTCTTCAATACGGCCTTGTCGGTGGCGACATATTCAACCTTCGCGCCGGGGCTCGTGACATAAGGCAGTGCCTTCAGGAACCGGTTCTTCATCAGCACGGTAACGACCACGGTCACTTCAGCGCCGCTTGCCACGTCGTTCGCTCCGCCGGAGCCCACGAGGATCGTCCCGTCCTCGAGCTGTGTCGAGTTCAGGTTCCCCAACGGGTCGATCTGCGCCGCCGCAAGCGCTCCGAGGCATCTGGAACCCCGTCCGGAGACCATCGTGCCAAGCACATCCAGAATGTCTCCGGTCAGCGTGCAGGTTGGCGCGTTGCGGAAGTTGAAGAGGAACGGGTCCGAAGGCCGCGGCGTAAAGCCGAAGTAACCCAGCTCCGCCATCAGGTTCACACGGGCGCCTTCCCGGCGGGTAAAATATTCCGCCAGCCAGGCAGCGAGGTTTGACGGCCCGACGCCGGCGAGAATCGTCTCGACGCCGCCGGTACGGATCAACTCCCGCATGAGGCGGGAACCGAACACGATCCCCTTCTCCGCCGGCGTCACATCCGTATCGGGCGGTTTCAGCCGGGGAAGCTGGGCGTCGATCTCCTGCTTCCAGCTGTCGGGCCGCGTGTTGTCGGAAATGTACCGGAGCCGCTCGGCACCCAGCTTCTGCCGGTAGTCCTCCGGCGACTTCACGTCGTAGACCCATTTCTGGATCCAGGCGTCGTAACTCTCCCTGCCCTTGCGGGTGGCGGCCTTCGTTTCTTCGAGGAAGATGTAGTCGTCGGCGTACCCCGGAACGGCCGGATAACCCTGATTCGGCATTCCTTTGGGATGGCAGCCGAGCGGGAAGTCCACGACCGCAATTACCTTGCTGGCGGGGATATAAACGTGGTCGTTGTGCCGGCGGATCTCCTCCGTGGAAACGATCCGTTCGGCGCCCAGAATAACCCCCTTGCGGCAGGCGAGCGCACCCCACGGGCCTTCGCCAAGGGGGTGTGAGAGAATCGCATTGCCGCTTCGGTCGGCGGCAAGACACTGAACGAACGAGATATCCGGCACCAGCGCCGGGATCAGGCAGATCTTCTCGCCGGGGCTGTTCGGGTCGTCCAGCACGACAACGCCGGGATTCTTCTCCATCGAACTGCCCCGGATGGACCGGGTGACGGTGTAGGGGAACCCCTGCGCGCCCGCCCAGAGCCGCTGGCTGTAGCTGAGGAGCGACCAGTGCTCGATCTCTATGCTGTGTTTTTTGATCGCCTCGCGGGCGATGGGATTCGGGCTCGGCACGGGGTAGGTGTCACCGATGAAACTCGTGACAACCCGGCGGTAGAGGCCCGCATCGAGCGAAGCGACGGCCGTGTCGCTCACCGACGCCTGCAACATCACGAAGCCAGGTTTCTGCCCCTTGAATGCACGGGCCACCGCGTTGATCTGTTGAAACCCACGGCCATGTGCGGCCATGTAATGCAGCGCCATGCCCGGCTCGACATACCGGCGAATAGCCTCGTCCATGGTCATCAGGCGGTCAGGGCCTGGTTCGCGGGGGACTTCGAACTGTGTGGCCAGAATGGTGCGGTAATCGGTCACTTTTTCTTACCCTGTGCGGTGGAAATGGGTATAGTAGCGCCTGCATGAAAGCACAAGGAAACAGGCCCATTGGCAGCATCTTGCGGCTTCTCGCTCCGGTTCTGGCTTTTGGCCTCGTGCTCGCCGCCTGTGGTGCGAAGACGCTGCCCAAGAACCTGAGCAACGCCGACCGCTATGCCCAGTTCCGGCAGGCGCTAGCGCAGGGCGAGAAGTTCATCGTCCTCACCGACATTCAGGGGACAAACGTCAAGCACGGCAAGATCACGGGTGTCGTGGACGCTCCCATCGACATCGTGTGGGCAGTCGTAACGGACTTCCGGAACCTGCCAAAGATCATGCCTATTCTGGAGAACGTCCAGATCGCCGAGACCCGCGGCCGGATGGTCATCACCGACATGCGCTTCGGCCTGACTGGCGTGCCGATCAAATACAACGTGAGGCTTTCCTTCATTCATTACCCCGAATCCCACCGGGTCGAATGGACCTACATCAAGGGTGATGTCCGGGACACCTATGGCAGCTACGTCATGCGTCCGTTCGGTGCCGACCGCACGGAAGTCACGCTGTCGCTGCTGATGGATCTCACCGGCACGGCCGTGGGCCCCTTCGCCCAGACCGGTGCCGGAGTCATCCTGCCCATGATGGCGGACAATCTGCGCTCGATGGTGAAGGACGACAAAATCCGCAATGCCAATCTCGCGCTCGCCGATTATGCAAAGCCTGACCCGAAGCGTCTGGCGAACCCCATCGACACCCGGTTTTCCGAATTCAACTGAACCGAAAGGATCCCCGACCAGATGCCCATCCGGAAGAAACTCGGCGAAATCCTAATCGACCAGAAGGCCCTGACGCCGGAACATCTCGCCAAGGCCCTTGAGATGCAGAAGGCCGCGCCCATGCCCATCGGCACGCTACTGGTGAAACGCGGCTTCTGCCGGAAGGGTGACGTTCTGAAGGGACTCTCCGCCCAGTCGGGGCTCGACGGAATCGATCTCGAAACCGTCGTCATGCCCCACAACATTGCCGCCTATGTCGATTCCAAGTTCTGCGAAGCGAACCGGTGTCTTCTGATCGAGATCGATGAAAGCACCCGGCCCCGGAAAACCATCACGTTCGCTGTCACGACGCCACTCAATCCTGTTGTCACCGAAGATCTGGCCCGCAAGAAATCCGTCGCCGTGCGCCAGAAAATTGCCCTCCAGGCCCAGATTGACGAGCAGATCAAGAAAGCTTTCTACGCCCAGGATTTCGGCTACGACCTGTCGTTTCACGAAAACTCCGGAGGTTTCCGGCGCGTAAAGCCCGATGAGCCTGCCCCCCGGAAAGCGCCGCCGCCCGATCCAAGGGAAGTGTCTCACCCCTTCGATGAAGAAATGAGTGCCCCGTCCCGGCCCCGGCTTGCAAACACGGACAAGGAAGTCGACGCGATCCGCGAGCAGCTCAACACGTTGCAGCTCCACCTGAATGCAGTGATCCGGATCCTCGCCCGCAAGGGCAGCATCACCCGCGAGGAATTCGCCGCCGAACTGGCCAAGATGGGCCGTTAAACCTGCCGGGGCGGCGCCCTTGCCCGCCACCCCCGCCATCCGTATAGTGCCCCGCCCGGCGTTCCCCGTTGGAGCGCCCCTGTGAGTTCCGCGGCTTGAAAACGGCCCCCGTGGCCCCGCGGCTGGTGTCCCCGAGCGTGTCCCGCATTCTTGTCGCCATGTCCGGAGGAGTCGATTCATCCGTAGCCGCCGCGCTCCTCAAGCGTGATGGTCACGAGGTCGTTGGCGTCACCATGCGCCTCACCGATTCCGCCCCGGATCAGGTCCGGGGCAGCCACTCCTGCTGCGCCCCGGAAGATATCGAGGATGCCCGCCGGGTGGCCGATGCCATCGGTATCCCGTTCTACGTCGTGAACTACCGCGATCTCTTCCGGGAGAAAGTCATCGATTACTTCGTGGATTCCTATGCGAAGGGCGAGACGCCGAACCCCTGCGCCAAGTGCAACGAGCACGTGAAGTTCGACGCCCTGTTCGGCCATGCGGCGAAGCTGGGCTGCGATCTGCTCGCCACGGGCCATTACGCCCGGATCGACGACACCGGCAACCTCGCCCGCGGGAGCGACCCGGACAAGGACCAGAGCTATTTCCTGTTCACCCTTTCGCCGCAGCACCTGAACCGGATCCGCTTCCCGGTGGGGGGATTGCCGAAACTGGAAGTGCGGCGCCTCGCCTCCGAGTGGAAGCTGCCCGTTGCCCGCAAGCCCGACTCGCAGGAGATCTGCTTCATCCCGGATCACGATACGCAGTCCTTCGTAACGGCTGAACTCCGCAAGAAGGCCGCCGCGCTCGGCAAGGGCACCATTGAGACCCTGGACGGCCGGGTGATCGGCCACCACGACGGCATCCACCAGTTCACCCTCGGTCAGCGGCGCGGCCTCGGTGTGTCGGGCACGGGCGATCCGGTCTTCGTCGTCGCCATCGAACCGGAGAACAACCGGGTCGTCGTCGGAACGTCGGCGGATACGCTTTCATCCGGGGCCACCGTACGGCTCTCCGGAGGAGGCCGTTTCCCCGGAGCCGGAACGTTCAAGGCCGACGTCCAGATCCGTCACCGCCATGCCCCCGCCCCCGCCGAGATCACGGTTGCTCCGGATACCGGCACAGCGTGCATTCGCTTCGAAACCCCCCAGCGGGCCGTGACACCCGGGCAGGCAGCCGTCTTTTACCGGGAAGACACGGTAATCGGCGGCGGATGGATTGTGCGCGAGAGCCCCGGCTATGCTCGCATTACCGGCACGGCTGACGCCGCCGCCGTCTGAGCGATATCCGTGGCCGAAGACCTCCTTTCCGAACTCGAAACGACGCTGGGCTACCGGTTCCGGGACCGCCGGAGGCTGGAGACAGCCCTTTCGCATCCTTCCTTCACTCATGCGATCACGAAAGATTCCGCTCCGGTGGAATCGAACCAGCGGTACGAGTTTCTTGGAGACGCGGTGCTCTCGCTAGTTGTCTCGACCCTGCTGCTGGACAAATACCCGGCCGCCCGGGAGGGCGACCTTTCCAAGCTCCGCTCGCGGATGGTCTGCGAACCGACGCTCGCACGGCTGGCCCTTCACTGGCAGGCGGACCGGCATCTCAGACTCTCTCAGGGAGAGGAAACCCAGGGAGGCCGCCGCAAGCCTTCGGTACTGGCGGATGCCGTCGAGGCGATCATCGGGGCTGTCTATCTGGATGGCGGCATGGACGAGGCGGCCAGGGTCATCACTGCGAGCTTTGATAAACTTGTGGAATTCGGCGGCAGTTCGCTCGATACCGCCGACTGGAAGAGCCGCCTCCAGGAATTTACCCAGAAAGACGGCAGCGGCGTACTGCCCGAATATACTGTCATCTCGGCTGAAGGTCCCGATCATGCAAAGACCTTCACCGTCCAGTGCCGGGTGAACAGCCACCAGGCATCCGGCACCGGCGGCTCCAAAAAGGCGGCCGAGCAGGATGCCGCACGACAGATTCTTCTTGCCCTCACGGACCGGTCCAGGGACTGGGAACTCTGAAAGGCCAGATCACATGAGCGGAACCTTCCGGTCCGGGTACATCGCCATCGCAGGCCGTCCGAATGCGGGCAAGTCCACGCTGCTGAACAACCTGATGGCGCACGATCTCTCGGTCGTGACCCCCAAACCGCAGACCACGCGGCAGCGGATTCTGGGAATCTGCAAGCTGGATCCTGCGGAAGGACTCCCCTCTGGCGCACAGCTCCTGTTCATCGATACCCCCGGGCTGCACAAGGCGAGCCGGGCGCTGAACCGGTTTCTTGTGGACGAAGCGCTGCAGGGGATCGAGGACGCCGATCTGGTTTTTTATGTCCTGGACGGAACAAAGGGTGTCACGAGCGACGACCGGTTCGCTTTCGAACGCCTGCGCCGCTCCGGAAAACCGGCTTTCCTGCTCATCAACAAGGTTGATCTCGTCAAGCAGAAGGATTCGCTTCTGCCGTTTCTGGAGGAAATGTCCAGGGAGGGCATCTTCCTCGAGATCGTCCCAGTGTCCGCGACCAAGGATCGCAAGCTCGACAAGCTGAAACGGCTGGCAGCACTCCGGCTGCCGGAGGGAGAACCTTTCTTCCCGGATGACCAGATTACCGACCGGGACCAGAGGTTCATCGCCTCGGAGATCATCCGGGGCGAACTCTTCCGGAAGCTCGGCAAGGAGGTCCCCTATTCCACCGCCGTGGAGATCGAGGACTACAACGAGACCAAGAAACTCGACCGGATCCGGGCGATCATTTTCGTCGAGCGGGATTCCCAGAAGAGAATCGTCATCGGAGACGGCGGCAGCATGATCAAGGAGGTGGGCACCCGCTCCCGCCATGCCATCGAGAAGCTGACCGGCAAGAAGGTTTTTCTCGACCTGAACGTGAAAGTCCTCAAGGACTGGACTTCCGACACCAGAGCGCTCAAACGGCTGGGCTACCACCACTGACTTCGCCATGAAGAAACCGTCCGGAAAATTCATCCTCCCCGCTCCCGCCCGTCCGGTGGTGGCGATCGTCGGCCGGCCGAACGTGGGCAAATCGACCCTGTTCAACCGTCTGACCCGGACACGCAAGGCGCTCGTGAACAACCGGCCTGGGGTGACCCGGGACCGGAACTACGGCCTGATCCGGGACCTGGACCGCGAAGCCCTGCTCGTCGATACCGGCGGTTTCGAACCCGTCCCCTCGGCCGACCGGCTCCAGACCCGGGTGCGCGAACAGGCCCGGCTCGCCATTGAGGAAGCGAACCTGGTCCTGTTCGTCATCGATCTCGAAAGCGGACTCTCCCCGTACGACCGTGAAATTTTCCATATGCTCCGGAAGAGCGGAAAGCCGGTGTTCGTGGTCGTGAACAAGGCCGATCTCCGGAAAACCAGTCCCGAAGCCGCCTACGAACTGGGCACGGACCGGGTGTATGCCATTTCAGCCGAGCATGGGACCGGGACTCCCGACCTGCTGGAAGCCGTCTTCGAGGAAATCCCCGCCTGGAAGCCCCCGGACGAAACCGCTCCCGAAAACCGGCCGGTAGCGGTAGCCGTCATCGGACGGCCGAATGTGGGTAAATCGACCCTCATCAACCGGATTCTGGGCGAGGAACGCCTTGTCGCTTCCGACGTGGCCGGAACGACCCGGGACGCTGTAGACACGGTGGTGGAGCGGAACGGGAAACCCTACATCTTTGTCGACACGGCCGGCATCCGCCGCAAGGGGCGAATCAGCGACCGGCTGGAAAAGTATTCGGTCATCAAGGCGCTTGAGGCGATCTCCCGCAGCGATGTCGCCTGCGTTCTCATCGACTGCGGCGAAGGGCTCACCGAGCAGGACATGAACGTCGCGGGGCTCGTGCAGGAGGATTCCCGTGGCTGTGTCCTCGTCGCCAGCAAGTGGGACCTAAGGCCCAAGGGCGACAAGGAACGCAAGCAGTTTGAGAAAGACATCCGGTATTTCCTGAAAGGCCTGCACTACGCTCCGTTGATCCTCACGTCGAGCGTCACCGGTGAAGGACTCGACAAGCTGTTCGGGGCCATCGACAAGGTCGGCGCCGCCTACCGCAAGCGAATCCCGACGGCCGCCCTGAACAAGGTGTTCGAGGACATCCGCACCGAGCGGTCACTCCCGCTCCATAAGGGAAAGCGCGTCAAGCTGAACTACATCAGCCAGGTCAGGACGTCGCCGCCGACGTTCGTGATCTTCACGAACTTTCCCGAGGGGATCCATTTCTCCGACCAGCGCTGGATCGCCAACAAGATCCGCGAAGCGTTCGAATTCGAGGGCGTGCCCCTCAAGGTGATTTACCGGAAGAAGAATGCGGAGCGCGAGGCCAGCGAATAGCTAGCCCGCCTTATGCGTCCCGTAGTTCCGGGTCCAGCTTCGACAGGATTTCCCAGGCCGGAGCGTATTCGGGCCGTGAAGTGAGGTTCCGTTTCAGGAAGCCCTGAAGGCGCGGAATGAACGGCAGGTAGCCGGGGTTGCTCTTCACCCGGTCGATGAAAACGAACCGACCAAGGGCTTTCATGTTCCGCTGGATTGCCTGATCGACGAACAGGCGGGCGAACTTCTCCCGGTCCAGTACATAACCCGCTTGCTCTTTCGACCGAGCCTCTGCATAGGTATCCACCAGCTTCCAGACGATATCTTCAGGCACGGTGATGTAGGCGTCCTTCAGCAGCGAGGCGAGATCGTACACATCCGGGCCCATCAGCGAGTCCTGGAAGTCGATCACGCCTATGCTCCCGTCCTCCAGCACCATCAGGTTCTTCGAATGGTAGTCCCGGTGGGTCAGCACCTGCGGTTCGGCGAAAAGCCTTGTGACGATGGGTTCGAACACGGACGCCAGGGTTTTCCGCTGGGCATCGGTGAGTTTCACGCCGAGCCTCACTTCGATCCCGTATTCGAGATAATGGTCGAACTCCCAGATAAACAGCTTCGGCGAGAACTGCTGGTAGAAGCCGGTGCAGTCGCCCAGCTTCCGGTCGGAACCCCGTGCGTGATACCGTGCCATCTCCCGGACAGCGTTCTCGTAGGCGATGTTCACTTTGAAGTTGAACCCGTCCTTCGCAAAGCCATAGAGCGAGAGGTCGCCGAAATCCTCGATCAGGAGATATCCGACGTCTTCAGCCCGGAAATAAATCCGGGGGACCCGGATGCCGGCCGATAGCAGGTGCCTGTCCATGGAGCAGAACGGGTCTTCCTTAGGTCCGTCGCCTTCGGTCGCTTCCTCCGATCCCATAGGCTTTCCGACGTTATTCATCTGCATCAGGACGACCGTGTTCGGCACGCCCTCGTGGGGTTCCAGATGGACTCGGTAATACTTGCGGACGCTGGCATCCCCCTGGATCGGCGAGATCGCCCAGACCCTCCAGCGGTCACTGGCATGGGTCGCCAGCAGATGGGCCACGTCGGCAACCGGGGTTTCGGGTGTGATCTTCGAGACGTTTTCGGGGAGCGGCATAAGTAGGCGGGAGTTAAGACCGGCGGAAGCGGGAGTTCAAGACCGCCAAAAGAAACGGGGCCGCCCTTTATAGGGCAGCCCCGTACACGATCACATTTATCGGTCAATCTGGATTGATACAATCGTCGCTGTCGATATCAATATTGATGAAGTATTCCTCGTCGTCGTCTTCACCTTCCGCATAGATTTGTATGAAGCTGGCGGTCAGATCCTCATCTTCGGAGTTTGCGTAGCTTTCATCCAGATCCAGATCGAAATTAACCTCTTCTTCGCCATCAATATCAATCAGACCCGTTACAGTCAGCGAACTACTATCCTCGTCAATACATCCTTCAATCGATTCACATGAAATATCATCTTCCGGATCATATACTAGCGTTCCCGCAACATCGGCTTCTACATGTGGACCACGCAGGATGCCTGTCAATTCGCCATCATTCAGGATCATGAAGGCAAAATCCTCCTCGTCATAGTAATCGTCTTCGATGAATCCAATTTCATCAATATCTCCGCAGGCGACCGCAACTTCTTCACCGTTCTGCACTCCGATGGCGGCGCCCACAAGTCCTTCTTCAGCACCTGAGACCTCGACGCTGATCTCCCCGGTTTCGGAAATCGATCCGCTGACTGTGATTTCACCATAAGAATTGGTGGTCGCAGTCGCTTCGAAAGTATTGCCATTGGCGCTTCCGGTCACTTCGTAGAACGCGACAAGGTCAGAGGATGGGACCGAACTGATGCCGATATAATCGTAATCGGTCAACTGACCCGTGATTTTCCCGTCGTCCTCGACAGTCATGTCGAGCAGGAAGAAATCCCAGTCGGTATAGAAATCAAACTCTGCGGCGGAAAGCGGTTCGGAGGCGTCCCCCAGGATGCCGCCAATCGTGTAGCGCCCCGGAGGCAGTTCCGCCTGAGAGCCGTCACAGGCGGCGGTGCCCAGTGCCAGCCCCGCAACCATCGCCAGCGAACAACCGACGTTCATGAGTTTTCTGAAAATCCCTGTCATCCCGTTTTACCCCTTCCAGCCGGTCCGCTCATGCGGATACCGGGTCACTGCCCAAGTCCTTTATAACTACTATTAGCTGCCCTGCCGGAGGTCAATCAGAAACTGCTTGCTCTCGGGAAAAACCGTTCTCTCAGGCCACTTTGCCGCGGATTCCAGCCGTCTTCTGGCTGTTCCAGTTGTCCGTCATGCCGCGGATCGGATCGGTGGCGAGGGCGAGGTGTGGTTCGGCCCAGTAACTCGACGAATAGTCGGAGCGCCCGGCCGGATCGGTACGGAGTTCGAGCCGGACAATCCGCCCGCCCCACTCCGACAGGTCGAGATCGAAATGGTGCCAGGCCCGGTCGGCGGGATTTGTCTTCGGATCCAGCGTCCGGTCGAAGATCGCCGTCCGGAATATCCGCCCTCCGGCGAACACCCGGAAACGTACACCGTCGGTGCGCTCCCAGTCGTCCGGGGCGATACCGATACCGAACCGGAGGCGCGAGTCCGGCTTCACGTCCAGACGGTAGATAAGGCGCGTCGGCGGATGTGCTGAGAGCGCAGGCCGTTCCTCGTAGTTCAGCTTCGGCGCGGCGACATAAACATACCGGGGATCAGGCGTGACGACAGCCGCTTCGGAGCGCCGGGCGAGCAGGTCGTAATACCCCTGACGCCGCTTTGCTTCGGCAAGCTCGATGCCCGACTGGACGAATTCCCGGTAGAGTTCGAGCAACCGCACGCGGCTGATCGTCTTCAGGTCGAGAAAGCTGTTCTCGTCGAAGTAGCTCGGATCCGTGTCCTGCCGGAGGATCCCCTGTGCCATTGCTTCCTTATAGAGCGAGGTGCCGGGGAACGGCGTGAAAATGCTGACGATGGTTCGGTTCGGACGCACGGCCCGGTTCAGTTCAATGGAGTCACAGACCGTCTGCTCCGTCTCTCCCGGAACCCCGATGATGTTGTAGGTGGCCGTCTCGATGCCGAGCCGGTCCGCCTCGCGGAAACAGTGCAGGATGTCGTCGTTGGAGATGCGCTTCACGAGCACCTTCTTGCGAAGCTCCTCGTTGCCGGTCTCGACGCCGGCGACGACCGAATATAGCCCCACATCCCGGAGCAGTTCCAGACGCTCGGCGTCGATCGTCTTCACCTGAAGCTGGATCTTGAACGGCATTGAGACCCGTTCGCCGTAGATCCGGGCGAACTCGCGGGTCCATTCGCGGTTCAGCGTGAAAATGTCGTCGATGAAATAAAACGTCCGGTTGCCATAGGTATCCCGGACGTATTCGCACTCCCGCACGACGTCCACGGGCGAGCGCCACCGGAGATTAGAGCCCAGATCCTGGTTCTGGACGATCTTCACCTCGTTCGAGCAGTAAGAGCACCGGTACGGGCACCCCCGCCCGGCCATGATGTTCGCCTCGCCGTTCATCATGTGGATGACACGATCGAAATCGAACAGCTCATGATCGGGCCAGCCGAGCGTATCGAGATTTTCCACCAGCGGGGCCATGGGATTCTGATCCCAGCTCCCGTCCCGGCGGCGGAGCCAGAAGTTCGGGATCTGTTCCGGGTGGCGGTTTCCGCCGGCGATCTCCCGGACATACCGGACGAACGGTTCCTCCCCCTCGCCCACGCAGATGGCATCGAGCTCAGGCGCCTGCCGGACCGTATCGTGAGGAGCGAGCGTCGGATGGATGCCGCCCGCAATGATGGGGATGTCGAAGTGGGCTTTCGCCCACCGGATCATCTGGACTGCGTAGCGCCACTGCCCCGACGTCGTGGAAACGGCCAGAAGATCCGGCCTCTCCTGCTCCAGGCGGCCGCAGAACTGTTCCTCCGTGGGCATCTCCGGCACATGATAAAGCGCCCGCCCGATACCGTTGCGCTTCAATGCTCCAGACAGCATCCCGATGCCCATCTGGTAGTAATGGGGCGTGCGCGAGGCGACATCGGGGTAGAGGAACAGGACTTTCATGCGGCCTGGCTCCGCGACGGCGGCTGAGTGCCGCCGTCCCTGACTTCCACTTCGGGCCCCACGACGAAGGACACATGCGGACGGTTATCGGCCGCGCC
The DNA here is from genome assembly GCA_964621525.1 of uncultured bacterium. Classification (GTDB taxonomy): domain Bacteria; phylum JAGRBM01; class JAGRBM01; order JAGRBM01; family JAHCIT01; genus CAZMGV01. The sequence continues at coordinate 151,970 of CAZUMS010000002.1, read as the reverse complement.
CTTCAGTTCGATCCACGGATGGCTCCAGCCGGCCCAGGCCCAGCTTGCATGACCTTCGACCGGAAGGGTCTCGAAGATGAATTCCACTTCGCCCGGCGCTTCGTCCGACAGGTCGATCTCTACCGGTATCCAGTGGCGATGCTCGGGATGATCCTTCGGCGACACCACCCGGTCCAGCAGTTTTCGCCGGAGCCGCCAGGGGCGCTTGACGAACAACCGGAACCGGACGGCATCCGCATCCTGCCGTTCCCAGACCATCGGGTTCACTGCCAGCGCCGTACGGAAACGCGAATTCGCCTCGAGCCTCACCCTGAACGCGGCCTTCGCGGGTGGATGCTCGAACAGCACGAACCGGCGGTCGTTGTCTATATCGTAGGACTGGATGGAGACGTTCTTCTGCTCGGCCTCGGCGATCCGGGCCTCGATGATTTCGGCGAGGAAATCGAAGTAACCCCGTTTCTGCTTGCGGAAGAAACCGGTCGTGATGCTTTTCTCGAACTTCTGACCCATCTCCATGAGCTTTTCGGGCGGCATGCCGGGCAGGTCCAGCACAGAGCGGAACCGGTGGAGCTCCGCCTCGAAGAAATTCGAGAACGTACGCTCGGATAGCCGTTCGCCAATAATTTCCGGGTTCTTGAGGTACCCCTTGGCCAGCGACTCGCGGTACAGCGTCGTCCCCGGATAGGGATAGAAAACACAGACGTTCGAGAAATCCGGTTCCAGCTTCTGGTGAAAGCCGATGGTGGCCTCGAGGTCTTCCACCGTCTCGCCGGGAAAACCGATCTGGTAGAAGGCCCAGGTCTTGATGCCCGCCTCACGGCAGATCCGGAACGCATCCCACATGCGCTCGTCCGACATGCGCCGGTTCAGGATCTGCTGACGCACCCGCTGGGAACCCGATTCGATCCCGGCATGGATCAGTGTGCACCCCGCATCGGCCAGCAGCTTGATCAGGTCGGGTTTCGCCTGCTCGACGCGCATCAGGAAGGAAAATTCCATCCCGACCTCGCGCTTCCAGGTGGCGGCGAACTCTTCCATCCAGTCGCGCTTTGAGATGAACACCTCGTCAAAGAACTGGATGTGTTTCACTTTCCAGCGGCTGACGAGGTACTTGGCTTCCTCGATCACGCTCCGCACGCTGCGCTTCCGGTAGATCTCGTTCCCCTGTCCGTAGTTCTCGAGATAGTACTTGTTGCAGCAGTAGTGGCAGTCGTAAGGACAGCCGCGGCCCGACAGCATCAGCGCCGCCGACTGCCCGTGGCCGTAGGCCATGTGGTAGAAATCGAAGATATCCCGGTCGGGATACGGCAGTTCGTCGAGCGCCCGGTTCAGCTCCCGTTTCTCGTTCCGCACGACCTCGCCGCCCGGCTTCCGCGCCCAGAGGTTCGGAATGTCATGAGCCGGCTCGCCGCGCACGTGCCGCTCCACCAGTTCCAGCAGGGCTTCCTCGCCCTCGCCGACGCAGGCGTAGTCGATGCAGTCCGTTTCGCTGAAGCAGCTCTCCGGCGCCATCATCGCATGGAACCCGCCGACCACCACGGGTAGGCCCAGGTCATCCTTGATCCACCGGACGTAGCGCTTCGCCTCCGACCACATGTTCGTGACGAGGGAAAATCCCACCATCTCCGCGCCAAAATCCCGGATCCGTGCTTTCAGATCCTCGCGCCCGATCTCCCTGGTGAGATGAATCAGCGAGGTCTCGTGCCCGGCGGCCTTCAGCGTGGCGGACAGGTATCCGACCCCGAAGTTGTAGGTCGGGTTGTCGTAATTACCCGGATAGTCGGGGTAGATGAACAGGAATTTCATTTCTGGGCCGCTCCCGCCAGATCCACCCGGCCCCGCATGAACACCGGTTCCGTGGCGAGCGACACGGGGTTGAATACCCGCCACTCCCGGCTCTTTAGCGCAATATGCGGACGGCCCCAGTAGACCGTCGCGTGCTCGGCGGGCCCGCCCGCCGCCGAGGTCGTGAAAACCAGCGTCACGGTCTTTCCTGCCCATTCGCTCAGATCGACCTCGAACGGAAGCCAGGTCCGCTCTTCCGGCCGGTGCTTCGGCGACAACCCGTAAGACCAGAGGGCCTTTGTCCAGAATGCCCGTTCAATCCCCATCGAGAACCGGATCGATTCGGGTCTGTGGAGTTCCCAGCATGCGGAATCCATGCCGATCTCAAATCTGAGGACCGCGTCTTGCGGCACCTGAACTGTCCACTGGTAACGGGCGGGGGGATGTGCAGTGAGCGCGAGCCGCGCCCCGGATGCGAGCGTGACCATGGAGAGGCCCATATGCCCGTCCGGCGCCGAAACCCGGACGGCTCCACTGGCCGACGGTCCTTTCCAGTCCTCGGCCAGATCGGCGGCGCTACCGCCCCGCCCTGCCTTCATGGCCGAATGGAGGAACACGTCGTAGAACTCCAGATACTTCCGGTGGAGCTGTTCGGGGGTGAGCTTCACGCCGTTGTAGGTCGCGATACGGCTGGAATCGATCCAGTGCATGGGCTTGGCGAAGTTCTCTTCCTCGTATTTCTCGAACAGTTCCGTGCCGGGCATCGGGTTGTAGATGGTCGCCTGCAGAACGTCCGGAAGCGCCTTGCGGAGGAAGCCGATCGTCATGTCGATGCTTTCTTCCGTCTCCCCCGGCGAGCCATACATGTTGTTCAGCTTCACCCGGATGCCGCGCTGCTGGCAGGCATGGATCACATCGAGGGCTTCCTCGTTGGTGAAATACTTGCGCAGGACTTCCTTGCGGAACTTCGGGTCGCCGCTTTCGAAACCGAATTCGATGCCGATACAACCCGCCTCTGCGAGCTGGTCGAGGATTTCATTGTTGACGCCCTTGAAGTGGGCGCTGATCATGAACGGTATCCGGCATTTCCTTGCATAGGTTTCGCAGAACGACGTAGTCCACGGCTTGAACATCGTGAACATCTCGTCATCGAAGAGGATCGACCGGAATCCGTAGAGACCGAGGTGGTGGTTCGCCTCGTCGCAGACCGATTCCGGCGTCCGGACCCGGAGCAGCTTCTTGCCGCTGTACATGTCGAGAAGCGCCGCATTCGAGCAGTAAGTACAGTGATACGGGCAGCCCCGCTGCACCTTCATCTGGAACATGCCGCCGTTACGCCTGAGGATGTCGGGCATGTCGAATACCGACCGGTCCGCCCAAGGCAGCCCGTCGAGGTTTTCCACCGCCGCTCCGTGGCCGCATTCTAGCGGGCGGCCCGTAACCGGCTCTGGAAGCCAGACACCCTGCATCGACGGCAGATCACCTCCTGCGGCGAATGCATCCAGGAACAGCGGGAACGTCACATCGGCTTCGCCGACGAACACGCCCTGCCAGAGCGGCTCCAGCGGTCCTTCGGCAAACGCCTGCCTGGGCAGGAAGGTCGGGTGAATGCCGCCGAGGATTCTCGGGCCGAGTCCGGCCTCCCGGGCCCATGCGGCCATTTCACTGATGATCGGCCACTGGATCGTCGTGGACGAGAACGCATAGAGATCGGCATCCGCCGCCCTGAGGTCCGCAACGAACTGTTCCCGCGACGGTATCCGGTGATAGTTGGAGAGGCCGGACTCCCATCCCTGCCGTCTCGCCAGCGCCGAAAGCTGTCCGATCCCGCTGTGATAATGCGGGTCGTTGCAGGTGCCGATATTCGTGTAGATGAAGTGAATCCGCACTTCCGGCCCCTTTATCCTGCTACCCGGCTGAACAGCACCGGCTCGCCCCAATAGGAGGAGCAGAAGTCGGGTGATCCCTGGGCTTTCGTGACGAATGCCAGTTCCATCGTTTTACCGGAGTACCGGCTCAGATCGATCTCGACATCGTGCCAGCACCGGTCCTCATGATTCTTCTTCGGATTGATCTTCTTCTCGAACAGTACGGTCCGGCCGAGCAACCCCCGGGCCTCCACGCGAAACTCGACACCGTCTCCCTTGTCCGGAGACCAGACCATCGGCGAGAGCGTCACCCCGAATTTCAGAGTCGTGTTGGGTTCGAGCCGGAGCTTGTACCGGATCTCGCTGTCGGGATGGCAGAGAATCGATGGCCGCTCGTCCGAGTCCACCCGCACCGGCTCAATGCTGACGAACCGGGGATCCCGCGTCCGGAGACGTGCCTTTGGAAGCTCGTCGAAGAAATCAAAATAGGACCCCAGTTTGTTCCGGCGTTTCTTCGCGTTGATCCGGTTCACCAGCCGGAAAAACTCGTAATAGAGTTCCGTGAGCCGCTCCTTGGAGATCGTCGGCAGGTCCATGAACCCGACATGCGAAAAGTAGTTATCGTGATCCTCGTTCTTGAGGTATCCCTCGTTCACACAGACTTCGTGCAACTTGGTGCCGGGAAACGGCGTGAACTTGAAGACGAGCGAATGATCGGGGTTCGCCTTCTCGACCAGCGCCATGGAGCTCCGCACCGACTGCTCCGTTTCCCCCGGCACGCCGACGATGTTGTAGCTGCACGTTTCGATTCCCACCTCGTCGCAGAACCGGAACGTGTTGAGGATCTGCTCGTCGGTGAGGTTGCGGTTCATCACCTCGCGACGGATGTAGTCGTCACCCGATTCGATGGCGATAATCGCCTGGTAACAGCCGGCCTCTGCAAGCCGCCGGGCGGTTTCACGGCCGAACGTCTGCATCTGCACCTGCATGCTGAACGGCAGGTCGAACTCCCGTTTGTATTCATCCAGGAAGGCGTAGAGCCACTTCTTGTTCTCGGTAATGATATCGTCCGAAAAAGTGAGGTAGCGGGCGTGGTCCGGATATCTCGCAAGAATGCCCCCGATCTCCGCGATGACATTCTCCACCGAACGCTGCCGGATGAACCGTCCGTTGCCCGAATACAGCCGCATCTGGGCTTCGTTCGAACAGTACGTGCAGCGGTACGGACAGCCCCGTGACGTCAGGATCTGGACATTACCGAGCTGAGCCGTGAGCGCTTCCCGGTAATCCAGACACTCGCGGTCCGGTGGCGGCAGACGGTCAAGATCGTCAGCCAGCTCGCGCATCTCGTTGACGATGATCCGTCCATCCTGCGCACGGGTCCAGATATTCGGAATACGGTCGGTGGGTTTCCCAGCGGCGATGGCCTCGGCGAGATCGAGCAGCGCCTCTTCGCCCTCGCCCCGGCAGATGAAATCGACATTTTTCTCGGCGATGCACTCGTCGGGAGACAGCGTTGGGTGAACCCCCCCTGCCACCACCGGCAGACCGAAGGTTTCCTTGATCCACCCGGCCATTTGCCGGACGTAGCGCCACTGAACATAGACGGACGAAAAACCGACGAGACCCGGATCGAATTGGCGGATTTCCTCGGTGAGCCGCGCCCTGTCCAGTTCCGGGAGCCTCAGGAACCGGGGTTCGTGTCCGGCAGCCCTCAAGGTAGCCGCCAGTGATCCCACACCCAGTTGGTAGTAAACTGGAGTCAGCGTGTCGATATCGGGATAAATGAGCAGAACACGCATAGAGCTACGTCTATTGAGCCTCCAGCCCGGAGTCGCCCTCAGCCCAAGGCCGGGAAACTGGCGAAAACCGGCCAAACCTGCTGTTTTTCAACAGGTTTCAGTTAAGCATGCGCGGCAGGGCCCCGCAAGAAAAACGTGCAAATTCCAGGGTGATACGCCCCACGGCGGCCCTGACTGTGGGGGCAGCCGGTCGAAGAAGCCTCCTGCCAGAATCCCTTTCGCCGGGAGATTTGACATTCGGGGAGAAAACGGGTCTTTATGGGCCCCGCGGCAGCACCCTGGGGTACGCTTCAGAGGGCAACTGTCAGGCTAACGGCCCCGGTGCAGCCAGTAAATTCCGCCGTCCACCATACAAAAACGAAGGACGGCGAGAGGCGGTTCCAACTACCATGAAACGTACTTTTCAGCCTCACAACCGCCGGCGCGTTCGCAAGCACGGATATCGCGCACGGAAAGCAACGCCGAGCGGCCGCAAGGTCCTTCAGCGCCGTCGGACCAGGGGCCGCAAGCGCCTGACGGTCAAGATCGCCAGCAAGTAAGCGGAGCCGGAGCCACCGGAAATCTCTGGAATTTTCCGGAATTGCGAACCGTCCCTGACGGACCGCTTCCGGTCACCCAGCGAAACCCGGTGCTTTGACGACCGTATGGCCGCGCCGCAGGTGTCTGCCATGACGTCGTTCCGGTTTCCCAAACAGGCTCGGATAGCCAGACCAGGGGATTTCGAACGCATCTGGAAACAGGGCAAGCGGGTCCGGATCGGTTCGCTCGAAGCCCGTTACGAGATGTCGACACGCCCGCAGCTGGGCATCGCCGTGAACAGACAGGCCGGCAGCGCGGCCGTCCGTAACCGGCTCAAACGATGGATCAGAGAATACTACAGAACGCATCCGGAGCTGTTCCACTCGCCCGTGAAGTTCGTGATGGTGGTCCGGAAGGATCTCCCGCGGGCGGCACTGGTTCGCGACTTCGAACGGCTCTGGTCCCGCTGCGGCTGATTGACCAGGCACTGGCGTTCCTTCTGGGAATCCCGGTCCGTATCTATCAGCTGGCGCTCAGTCCGCTTATGGGCTCCCGCTGCCGGTTTTACCCGAGCTGCTCGGAATATACCCGGACCGCCCTCAAGCGGCATGGCGCCCTGTTCGGGACGGTCCTCGCGGCCCGGCGGCTGGTCTCCTGCCATCCTTTTCATCCGGGCGGCGTCGACCCTGTGCCGGAGCTCTACAACCCGCTCTCAAGGAAACGATCGTGAGCGACGAAAACCGCCAGCGCCTGTTCCTGTTCCTCTCCATGGCTGTGATCATCGGCTGGTACGCCTTTGTCACGCCCCCGCCGCCCCCGAAAAAGCCGGTGCACCAGCCAGATGCCGCTTCTCCGGCAGCGACGGAGACCGCCGGTGCGGCCGCCACACCCGCTGCACCTTTGGCTGCACTCAATGCCGCGGACGGGACCACAGTCGCGACAGTCGAACCGGAAAAACTTATCACCATTGACGGTCCACTCTATACGGCCAAATTGTCCACCTACGGCGGCGTAATCCGGAGCTTCCAGCTCAAGGGCTACGAGGCCGACGACCGCAGCGGTCTCAAGGATATTGTTTCACCTGCAACGACGCATCCTCCCCTGTTCGCTTCCATCGAGGGGCTGCCTGCCGCGGCCGAGGGGGACCAGCTTCCATACAGCTACGACGGCCCCCTGACGCTTACGTTAGGGGAAAATCAGGACAAGGTGGATATCCAGCTTACCCACCGCACGGCTGATGCCGTTACCGTAGTCAAGCAGGTCATCTTCACGGCGGCCACTTATGGCATCCGCGCGGAATACCGGGCGCTGACGGCCGAGGGTTCGGCCTCTCAGAAACTCCGGCCGGTATTCCGGATAGGACTTGATAACGCCAAGCTCCCCCGTAGCGATACTAGCCGCATGGGTACTCACGCTCTCGTAGCAGCGGCGGGAACCAAGCGGCATGAGTTCAAGGACCTCAAGGAGAAGGAAATCAAAGTGACTGAAGATCCGCATTTTGCGGGCTTCGAAGACCACTACTTCCTCACGGCGATCCTCCCCGACAATCCGAAGTATACGGCCTTGAACGTAGTTGCGGCCGGACAGACGATCTGGGAAACCAGGGCAATCGGTCCCGAAATCCTCGCCGGTACGGCGCTTCAGAATGCCGAGGTATCGGGCGCGACCTTCTATCTGGGTCCCAAGTCCGATGCTGCGCTCATTGCCGTGAATCCCGCGCTGGAATCGGCGATCAATTATGGCTTCGGCCAGGCCATCGTGAAGCCTATTGCGAAGTTCCTGCTTGGGCTCCTCCGAATCTTCCACGGCGTGGTCGGGGACTGGGGATATTCGATCCTGCTGCTCACGCTGATTGTACGCATTGGGCTGTTTCCGCTGGCGATCAAGCAGTACCACTCGATGCAGGCCATGGCGAAGCTCAAGCCCAGGATGGAGGAGCTCAAGGTCAAGTTCGGTGACGACAAGCTCGGCCTGAATCAGGCGACCATGGAGCTCTTCCGCGAGCACCAGGTCAACCCGCTGTCGGGCTGCCTCCCCGTTCTGCCGCAGATCCCTATCTTCCTCGGCCTCTACGTGAGTCTCGACACATCGCTGGAACTCCGGCATGCCCTGTTTGCGGGAACCTGGATCCAGGACCTCTCGGTCCATGACCCTCTGTACATACTGCCGGTTCTCACCTGCGCGACCATGGCGCTCTCCATGAGACTTACGCCGTCCCAGATGGACTCGACCCAGCAGAAGATCATGATGATCATGCCGGTGGTGATGTTCTTCCTGTTCATGAAGATCGCCGCCGGCCTGGTCCTCTACTGGAGCGCATCGAACATGTTTTCGATCGCCCAGCAGCTCTACTTCAACAGCAGGACGAAGGCGCTCGACGCCTCAAACCCGCAGACAGCGCCCAAGGTGGTCGAAACGACCGCCAGGGAAGTCCCTGCCGGCGGAAAGAAGAAACCCAAGAACTGAAAGTTTTTACCGGCCCCATATTTCTCGATAGCGAAGGATGGAACAGACATGAGCAATGATTACCAGGAGTTCCGGGGAAAGAGCCTGAACGAGATCCTCGACCGGATCGGCAACCTATGGAACTGCACCCTGAACGGCATCGATTATGAAATCGTGCGGGAGGGCTCGCGAGGCCTCATGGGCATCGGCGCCCGCGACGTGGTGATCCGGGCCCGCCGGATCGAACCGCTGGACGATGAAGCCTCTCGCGAGGAACGTGAAAGCGGCGCCCCCCGGGATGAAGGCCCGAAGGATTTCAGCCCGCCCCAGAACGAAAATCGCCGGGGCGGACGCAACCAGCGTGACCGTGGTGGCCGCGGGAATGACCGCGGCAACTTCCGCCGCGATGGCAACCAGAACCGGCCGCCTCGCGACGTCAATGGCAACGTGGATGGGAACCGGGTCCCCAGAGAACCAAGAGAACCCCGCGAGTTACGCGGCGAGGACGGCACACGTCCGCAGCGCGAACGCCAGGACGACCAGCCCGAGCGCAAGTTCGTCCGCCCGCCGGTGACTCCTCTGTCGGACGAAATTCTTGCCAAGGCCAAGGCTTCTGCGGAGAAGATTGCCCGCTATCTTGCCACCGAAGCGACGGCGGAGATCCGTCCCGGCAACATTATCGAGCTGGTCAGCCAGAACGGCGCGTTGCTTATCGGACGGCACGGCCAGACGCTGGATTCGATCCAGTACCTCGTGAACAAGATCGTCGCCCGCGGCATCGAAATGCCCGCCGACACGTATATCGTCGTGGACACCGAGGGTTACCGCGAACGGCGCGAACAGGCACTCTTCCGCCTGGCCCTCCGGCTCGCCAGCAAGGCCCGGCAATCGGGGCGCCTGCAGTCGGTGGAACCCATGCCAGCCCACGAACGCCGGATCATCCACCTCACGCTCCAGGACGAGCCTGAAGTCCATACGGAAAGTCTCGGTGACGGCGACCTGAAGCGTGTCGTTGTTGTTCCGGCGCGCCAGCGTAACGGCGGCGGCGGTGGTGGTGGTGGCGGCGGTAACCGCGACCGGGGCGGAGATTTCCGCGGCGGGCGCGGACGCGGTCCCCGGCGTCGCCGGGGCGGACGCAACCGCGGACCGCGGCAGCCCGGCGGACCGGATACCCAGTCCGGCGGCGGCCAGGGCGGCGACTCCCAGGGTGGAGGCGAGTAAATACGCCTCGCCCCGTTTTACAGCGGCATTACCGGCTGTGTAGTATTCTTCCAATCGGAGGACAGGTCTGGAGCCCCGGAGGGGGATGCTCCCTGTATTGCCCGGTGAGGAATCTCCTCGCCGGGTCCGGCAGCCAGACACGATCAAGCCAGCGTGCCGACCGTACTTTCGGATAAGCAGAAGTACATCACCCGCAGCCCCGACGGCCTGATGATCGGGCCCGTAAGCCGGCGCGTGGTGATCGACCTGATCCGGGACCGCAAGGTCACGGTGGCGCATACCTTTTCCGTGGACGGCGGCCCCTTCACTCCCGCCTCCGATGACGACGAGTTCCGCCAGCACCTTGGTAAATATGAGAGCCTTCCCCCCAAGACAGCTCCGGCAGCAAGTGCGCCTTCCGCAGCGGCGAAACCGGTGATCTCCGAACAGGCGAAGTCCGACCTCGATGCCCTTGAGGAGGACGACGATGAGGATGACGCGGATTTTTCGCTCGACCTTCATGAACTCAAAGAAACCGTTCTCGAACTGACCCGAATGCGGCAGAAGCTCGAGGACGACACCAATGTTATCGAAGCCCTCTCCGAAGTTGAACCCGTCGAGCCGCTCGCCCCGGGCGATGAGGAAGTTCTGGCCATGGGAGACGAGGCCGAACTTTCCGAAATCGAGCCCATGGAAGAAGTGGAGGTGCTGGAGCTCGATTCACCCGGGACGCCCCCGCAGCGCCAGACGGCAAAAGTGCCGACATCAGGGCGCACACGGCTCAAATCCGAACTGATGAACCCGCAGAACCGGTACACGATCCGCAATTCCGACGGGCTGCTGCTCGGTCCGGTCCGGATCGCAACTGTCAGGGATCTCATCGAGGCCGGTGCCCTGGACCGCCGGACCGCCATTAACAAGAACGACGAGGGGTTTACCCCCGCCTGGGAACTTCCCGAAGTCAGGTTCCTGCTCGTCCGGCTCGCCCAGAAAAAATAGCTAGATGTAATACATGATCTGGACCGGCTTGCCCTGCCGGCGGGTTCCCGCGCGGTCCATGACGTTCTCGAGGGTCGTGACGTCCACGATCCGGACGATGGCATCCCGGACCTCCGACCAGACATCGTAGAAAGAGCATTCCGAATCGATGCAGGACTTCGGCCTCTCGCCTGCCAGACACTTGATCGGAGCAACAGCAACGGGACCATCGACCAGCCGGAGAACCTCGCCCAACGTGATATCACCGGGGCGTTTGGCAAGGCGAAAGCCGCCCTTGGCTCCCTGGATGCTGGTGACAAGGCCGCCGCGTTTCAGCTTCACGAGCAGGTTCGCCAGCACCCCTTCGGGAATGTGCTGGGCCCTGGCGATCTGGCCGACGGTCAGGAGCCTCTGTTCCGGCTCCCGGAGTCCCAGTTCCAAAAGCGCCCGGAGCGCGTATTCGCAACGTCTGGATATTCGCATATTCGGCCAGTCCCAGACTTTCTCTAGTTAATGGCGGCCCGAAGGGCCAGAGCCCCCGAAAGGCGGGACGGAATGTGGAAAGTGGCTCCTGCCCCGGCTATATGACCGTAACGGCCCGCAGATTTGCCAGACCGGAAGACAACCACCGGGCCGGAGCGCCATGGATAAAGAACAACTGAAGAAAATGTATCTGTTCGAGGGACTCGACGAAGACGGCATCGACAAGATTGCCGCCATCTGCAAGGAAGAGTCTTTCAAGGCCGGAGACCGGATCTTCTCCGAAGGTGACAAGGGCGAGAAGCTCTACATGGTGCTCTCTGGCGAGGTCCGCATCTCCAAGATGATCCCGGGCATCGGCGAGGAAGCCCTCGCCATGCTGAAAGACGGCGCCTTCTTCGGCGAGATGGCCCTGATCGACGACATCGAACGCTCGACCCACGCCATTGCGAACAAAACAACCCGCTGCGCCACCATTTCGCGGCCCGATTTCGAGCAGCTCCTCTTTGTAGACGAGAAGATCGCGACGCCGATCCTCTGGACATTCGTCCGGACCCTGTCGTCCCGGCTCCGGGAAACCAACGAGAAGATCAAGGCGTTTTTCGCCATGACCGGCGGCTTCCGCTGAAACAGAAAGGGCGGCCCGGTCAGGACCGCCCTTTCCCTTTTCCGGATACTCCCGGGATCCGTTATTCCGGAACGATCTGGGGAACTTCAGACGAGTTGTCGTCGCACGCCGGACGCAGCTCGATCCCGTAGTAGTCCGCCATCTGGAAGAACTCATAGATATTGCCGAACGGCAGGCGGGCACCGGTCGGGTCCTGTCCCGGCCCGAGGGCGAACAGGTTCTCGCGCTTGGTGAATTCCGGCTTCGCCGACTGCACAAGGATCGGGTCGAAGTTGCAGAGTTTCACACGAAGGTCATTCGGTGTGACCAGACGGCCGTCCTGGACGAGGATCGGTATCTGGATATAGCCGATTCGCGGCCGGGAAAGCTCAAGCGCGACCGAGAACTTCTCGAGGACGCCCCGGTTCGCCGGGGGAGCCACCTGCACCAGCGCCGTACGGTACTGGACCAGTTTGCCCATCACCTTGTTGAACATTTCGAGGCGCAGCACACGGGTATCGTTGAACATGGGCTGTTTGGTCTTGAGGAACTCGAGATATCCCGCCTGATTCAGCTGAAGCTGGAGGTAAACCGTCCCAACGTCGTTCTGGGCGTCGTAGATGACGTTCAGCTTCACCGGCTTCTTGGTGTAAAGCTTGAGCGTTTCATCAAGCGCAATCTGTTTGGCCGCTTCCTGGAAGTACACCTGGAACTGCGGCGTCAGATTCGTGTATTCGAACGACAGCGAGAACTGGCTTTCGGCATCCGCAATCTCTTCCTCGTAGAAGTCCAGGATCCGGGAAACCCGCTCAATCTCCTGTCGCGTATAACCGATCAGGGTCGTGTCGCTGGAACCGAGAACCCGGCGAACACCGTGTTCATACTCGGTCAATATTTTCTGCATCATCGACCGGCCCCGGCTGAGCTCGCGGGCAATACGGTCCTTTTCGCCTTTCTCCATGGTCTTGAACAGTCCCACAGTGGGCAGCGTCTTCTCGATCCTGCCGTCGGCAAACTTCAGCTTGAGAGCCGCACGGTCTTCGTAGCGGCGGGCAATGGCTACGGCATCGTAGGAAGGGTTCACATTCGGATCACCGTACGAAGCTTTCAGCTTGCCCTCGAGAGTGCTCCACACACCCTCGGCCGAACCGCCCTGGACTGGCTCGTTGAAAACCGCCTGGCCGGCCGTCGTGTTCAGGATACGGATGCCGCCGTTAAAGCTGCCCTGCCCGAGCTGCCCTTCAATCACCAGCACATCGTCCACACCGGCCATGGCGCCGTCGAACAGGACCTTCTGGAAATCCAGCTCGCCGGGTTCGGCGGAAAGCTGGACGGTCTTCGTCTGATAATAATCACGGAACTTGCCGACGAGTTCATTCAGGAACTTTTCTGCCTCTTCCGGCTGCATGGATGACGAAACATTCAGCTTGTAGACGTAGCCATACTGCCGCTCGCGGGCATAGATAACCGGCGCAAGCTCCTTGCGGACCTTTTCCGCGCAGCCTGTGAACACGAACGTTGCGACAACCAGACAACCGATAGACTTGATGAACCGACGCACGCGCGCCTCCCTGCTTCGGAACGGACCCCTGGCGATGCCAGAGGGTCCTCTACCCATAATCCTGTCCCCGAAAAGATTACACAGAGGCCGGAAAGATGTAAATGATTTCCGGGGCTTAAACAGCACCCGGACTTCACTAACCGTTTAGTGAAGCGGCTCAAGGTCCCCGTCTGCAGCAAAAACAAAATCAGGCTGCCCGTCGCCGTTCAGATCTGCACCTGCATGAAAACCACTCACGGTCCCGGTGAAATACCCCGAACCGGAAGGACGGCCCGTCGCCAGCACCGGTCCCCAGAACTCACGGTATTCGTCCGGCTCCTCGACAACCTTCACCCGGCAGGTGTTCTCGTTCTCCGAGGACGGTTCAGCCTCCGCGAGACGGATAAATTCCGACGGCGCGAGCGCCAGCGGTTCCAGCATCACCTGGACCGTGCCGTCGTCCGGGTTGCGAACCACAGCGCCAAGGCCGCCGCTGTTTCCATCCAGCCCGGCAGACGTCCCGCCCTGCGGTAGCGGCCGGCCGACGATCCAGTTGCGGTGGCGGGCGGGGAGATCGCACCCCGGGCTATCGATGGCACTGCGAACCGCATCGCGTACATCTTCCGGCTGCTCGTATCTCTGAAGCGCCTGTATGACGCTCAACATCTCACAAGTATCAGCCCCTGCAGGCACAACCCGGGGCGCCAGTCCCGCGACGTTGCCGTTCAGCACCACCTGGATATCGCCGGAAGCCGTCGACGCCCGGAACGCGATCTCGTCCATACCGTCCGGCAGGAAATCTCCCGCCTGGATATCCGGCTGGATAACCGCTGCAGGGCCGCCCAGCAGCGTCACCTGCGGTAGACCGAACTGGCTCGGCTGCGACAGATCGAGAATGCAGTACACGCACCGGTCTTCGAAATCCTCCAGCCTTCCATCTCCGTCCAGATCCACGCGGCGGTTCACATCAACGTTGCCGGCATTGATCGTCTGCACGGGGTAACTCGTGGAACCACCCGTGGTGGAACCACTCACCGAATAGCCGGACGGAGGGTCGCTGTAATACGGCGAAGCCATGAACAGATATATCCGGCCTTCGCCCTGCGGCCCGGAGGCGTATACAGCCAGATCGTTCACCGAATCGAGATTGAAATCCCCCCGGAGTTCCAGCGAGCCGCCGAGTTCCTCGGATTCTTCCGCTCCCCAGATCTCGAAGTGGCCCTGATCGGACTCCACGATCCCGCCGGAGCCATCCGGATCGCTGAAGTTATAGACCGTGTCGGAGAGCGCTCCCGGAGCCCGCCAGTCGTGACCTGTCATGAGCCTGTCCACAGTGAACGCATAAACCTTGCCTGCATCTGTCAGTGCATCGGTATCGGCGCCCGGGGCCCCCATCGCCAGGGCAAAATACGGCACCTGCGGATCTTCGGCGGCAGGCGTGGCGCCGTTCTCGGAAAGCCGCCGGGCTGCGCTCAACGCCGTGCCGAGCCGGTCGCCGGCGCCGGACCCGAGGAAGGTGATCTCCGGCTTCGCCGCCAGTTTCGAGAGGTCCCGGAACCCGCCCGACACACTGTAGGGAACCGTCCCCGTGAGCCCCGTGAATTTGGGATCGCCGAGGAACACGAGAACTCCGCCGCGCTCCTCCATCGGCACGTCCCGGTCCGCCCAGACCACCGTATCGAGTCCGGGCACACCGACCACCAGATCGCCGTACCCGTCGCCGTTCAGATCTCCGGAGGCCGTCATCGCACCGCCGAAACCGAACGGCAGCGTACCCGTGGTCGCCGGCGGACCGACGATCGTGAGCGAGGGGAACTCCGTTCCCGCCGAACCGTCCAGGGCCACCATCCTGAGCTGATTCTGAATTCCGCCCATGACGACGAAAGGATTGCCCCGGACGGAGGTGAAGGTCCGGCCCTTGGTCGCTTCGGGATAGATCGCCCAGCCCTGTCCGCTGGCAGCGGAGACCGTCGTGGAGGTCCGTACCTTGTCGTCGCACTCCACGATCCGCTTCACGTCGGCGACGACATCGTCAATCAGCCGGATGCGGCAGGCGAAACCGGCATTGGGGCCTGTGGTAATGGCGAAGAGCCAGTTCTGCTCGACGCCGTCCAGCAACCGGTCGTTCACCACATGACGGAGCGAATCACTGAAACTCACTGCATCGGTGCCCGACAGGAGCGGCGGGCTACCGTAGTAACTCCATTGCTGCTCGCGGTTCGAAGCGATGGACTCGGTAAACCGGCGGTCAAGGCGCACGTAGGGCGGCTCGACGGTCTTCACCTGTGCGATGAACCCTTCCTGCGGCCCCGTATTCACAGTGAAGAAATCGCCGGTCCTTGCGACGGCACCTTTCATGCGAAAGACGAATATCGCTCCGCGCTGGCCGAGACCGTCGTTTCTGTCGAATTCCGGGGCGCTCACGAACAGTTCGTCCGCCCGGTCCCCGTCCACGTCGCCCACAGCCACTGTCGTACCGAAGCCGGCACCGATAATCGAACCGTCCAGAATCGCGTCCGGCTCACAGAACCGGTCCTTGGGCAGCAGGTCGAAGGGCCGTAGCTGCTCGCCGTAAAACACGAGCACCCGGTTATTGGACGGGTCGCCCACGGCAAGGTCTTCGCCCGTCAGGCCGTTCATCTCCCCGTGGGCGAACGAGACCGGGCCTGTGAGGTCAGTGAACCCGCAGGCCGTCTGGATCAGATCCGTGAAGAACGAATCGTCGGAATTCGAAGCCGTGGAAGCGGGGATCACGAACGGTCCCACGTTACCAACCTCGTCGCGCTGGGCAAGCATCACGAACGGAGGCCGCCCGAGACTGAGGCGGGGGACGAGGAACTCCCGGGGCGTACCGGCGAACCCCGCACCCGGCGGATTGGAAAATACCACCGTCTCGCCGAGGTTCTCGGGCTTGAACGACCCCTGATCCACATCCAGGGGATCGAACACCGCACGGATGTCGGCAAGGGCGCCGCGGCCTGTATCGCCGTCATCGCCCGAAGCGGTCCAGGTCAGTTTCCGGCTGACAGGGTCGTAGGCCGGTGCCGAAACCGGTCCCGGAGCCGTATCGTCACCGAGCCCGGTACAGGCAGCCATCAACAGGCAGAGGGCGGCCGAAAAGAAACCGGTATGGCGTCGCAGCGTGGTCATCAGAACAGCTCGCCCCAGTATGGCCGGAACTGTCCCGCGAGGTCGCGGGCAAGCTGCCGGATCTCGGGCCGTGCAGCGCCGGAATCGATCGCCGGGGCCGGGGCAAGGCCGGCGAGCTGGTGAAAAACCCGCCCGACTCCGGCCGCGAGTCCCTTCGTGTGATAGCCGCCTTCGAGGGCGAAGAGGATCCGGCCGCCGCAAATCCGTACGGCGGCGTCGATGAGCAGCCGCGCGAGCGCCTCAAACCCGGCTTCCGTCACTTTCATGCCGCCCAGCGGGTCAAGCCGGTAGATGTCGAACCCGGCGGACACGATGATGAGGTCGGGAGCGAATTTCTCAAGGGCCGGAACCACCAGCTTTTCATAGAGATAGAGATATTCCGCATCCCCCTGCCCCGGCGGAAGCGGGATGTTCAGGGTCTTGCCTTCGCCTGGTCCCGAACCCGTCTCGCGAAAATGGCCGGTTCCGGGATAGTAGGGAAACTGGTGCGAGGAGATATAGAGCACTTCGGCCCTGTCGTAGAAGCTCCGCTGGGTACCGTTCCCGTGGTGCAGGTCGAAATCGACAATGGCGACACGGTTCCAGCCGGCCGTCCGGATGGCGTAATCGGCGGCCAGCGCCACGTTGTTGAAGAAACAGAAACCCATGGCCCTGGACTGCTCCGCATGGTGTCCCGGCGGGCGGACGAGGGCGAACCCGTTGGAAATCTTCCCATCGGCCAGCAGTTCCACGAGCCGGAGGAGCCCGCCGGCAGCAAGCCGGGCCGTCTCGAACGTCTCCGGGGCCGCATAAGTGTCACCGTCGAGGCTGCCGCCGCCCCTCCCGGAGAGGAATTCGACCCGGCTGTAGAGACCCGGATCGTGGATCCGGGCGATTTCGTCAGCCGTCGCCGGGCGCGGTTCCACCGGCATCAGCCGGTCCATGAGCCCCAGACGGTCCAGCTCGGCGTGAATCTCGCGCAACCGGTCGGGCGACTCCGGGTGCCCCGCACCCATGTCGTGGTCCAGAAACCGGTCGTCACGGATAATCGCTGTCGTCATTCGGCGGACATCTTCTCCAGAGCCCGAGCGTCTATGCTATATCCCCGTTGGCAATTCAACGGCTCCGCATGGAGCCCCTGAGCAAGGCATTAACCGTTGTTTAACGTCGGTTTCGGCGAGCTTCTCGTGATCCTCATCATCGGCTTCGTGGTCGTCGGACCCCGGGGCCTGCCGGAACTCGCCCGCTCGGCCGCCCGCCTCTGGCGCGAGGTCAGGCGGTACGCCGACCAGCTCGCAGAAGAAGTCCGCTCGAACATGGGCGAGATCGAAAAGGAGCTCGGCGACCTGCCGCAGGAAATCCGTTCGACGGCCTCCGCCCTGGACGGCATGAGCGACCGGATCGCCCGGAAGGTCGACGGGCGCAGCTCTGCCCTTGCCGATCCGGCCGGGAGTATCGCGGGGCCCCCGCCCGAACCGCCGCGGCCGCCGGCATCGACCGAGGTAGTGGCCGATCCGGATCTTGAGACCTTCGTCACGGGCGATCAGGGTTCCGCCTCCGGCAAGAAAGACGGCTCCGCATGAGCGGCGAAGATAGCCCCCTCGATGCCCCGCCGGACGACCGCGAGATGCCGCTGATCGCGCATCTCGAGGAACTCCGCAACCGGCTTGTGAAATGTGCCCTCGCCGTCGGCGCAGCGTTTCTCGGCTGCTACAGCCGGTCGGCGGACCTCGTGGCGTTCTTCATCCGGCCGCTCAAGGACGCCCTGCCCGAAGGGGGCACCCTCCAGTTCACGACGATCACCGAACCGTTCATGGTCCATATGAAGGTCTCCCTCGTCGCCGCACTGATCGTCTCGTTCCCCATCGTCTGCTACCAGCTCTGGGCCTTCGTCTCGCCGGGCCTCTACAAGAAGGAAAAGCGGCTGGTCCTGCCGTTCGTCGCCGCCGCGAGTCTCGCCTTCGCCGCCGGCGTCGTATTCTGCTTTACCGTCGCGTTCCCGTTCGGCTTCCGGTACCTCGTGCAGGGCTACGCGACGCCGGACATTATTGCGATCCCCCGGCTGGACGATTACTTCGGGCAGGCGATGATGATGCTCGTCGCCTTCGGCCTGGTGTTCGAGCTGCCCGTCGTGAGCTTCGTGCTGGCCCGGCTCGGGCTCCTCACGGCGAAGGGGATGCTGGGTTCGGCCCGTGTGGCGATCCTGATCATCGCCGTCGTCGCCGCGGTACTTTCGCCGCCGGACGTGATCTCCATGGGGATCCTCGGCATTCCCATGCTCGGCCTCTACTTCGGCAGCGTCGTGATCGTCGCCATGGTGGAGAAGCCCGCACCGCCTCCGGAAGCCGGCGACGACGAGACGGACGGAGCCTGATCCCCCGCCCGTTCACCATTCGTAAGCGACCTTGAGGAGATATTCCCTGGACGGCGACGCCAGCGGCGCGTGATAGTTGTCGTAGGCCGAGAGATAGGGGAAATCCGCATCCAGCAGGTTGTGGATGCCGATGCCGGTGTCGAGGCCTTCGGCGAACGAATTCTTCCAGAGCAGGAAGACGTCCAGCAGCAGCTCCGGTTCGTACCGGCGGTAGACGAGGCTCCCGGCAGCATCCACCGTCTCGTAGCCCATCCGGCGCCCCGTCAGCGTCATCGAGGGCGTTATACTCACGTTCTTCAGGACGTTCACGCTGGCCAGCGCCGTCAGCTTGTGGTTCGCCATGCCCGTCATCACGTCGTCGTGACCGGGAACATCGTAGACGTAAACCTCGTTCCGCCCCGCCATGTGGCTGAACGAATAGCCGAGAGAGACATATCCCCAGGCATCCTTGTAATGGGCCTGCACCTCGACGCCACGAGTGCCGGTTTTCCGGTCATCGAAGTTCAGGTACGCATTAAGCCCGCTGACAGGGTCGAATGCATAGGCGAATGGATCCCATAGAATGATCTCGAAGTAGTTGGCCGCGAGAAACAGCTTTTCCATGATCGTGTATCCGGCCTCGACCTCGAACACATGTGCGTATTCCGGCTTGAGTGGAACACCATTGTTCCAGATGTTTGCGATGCCGGGGGTCCGGTAGGCCATGCTGTAGAGGCCCTTGAGGTGCGCATCCCCGAACATCCGCGTGAGGGCGATGCGGGGCCCTCCCGCCCAGCCGTAGTCGTTGTGGTGCTCGACGCGGCCACCTGCCGTGACGTTTACGAGGCCGGGGAAATAGCCCGAAACCTCCGCATAGGCGGCAAACCGGTGGAAGCTCTTCGAGAGTACCGGAGACGGCAGGAAGGCGAACGTGGCCGGCGACGAACTGCCGTGATCGAAGGTGTAACTCGCGCCGCCCGCGACAGAGATCTCCGGGCTCGCTTCCCAGACGGCCCTCAGTTCCGGCTGATAGCGGGAGAACGTCGCGTGGAAGAAGTTCGCCCCGTAGACGGGCGAGGTGTATCCGTACTGCCAGGGCCGTTCCGCCCGCCAGGTGAACGACGGAGTCACCGTGAGCGTGTCCGATGGTTTCCATGAGTAGTCAAACACGGCGGCCAGCGAGCCGAAGTCGAGGTTCTCCGCCCGGTTCAGGATCGCGTCGTAGTCGTCCCGCTGGACGATCCGGTAGTGCTCGGCGAGGAGCCGCGCCCGGAACCCCCCGGCCCTCAGGTGCGCCTGCGCTAGGAATGGCCGCTGGGCGGAGTTCTCTTTCGCCAGCGAGTAGGAGGAACCGTAAACGTCCGTGTAGTTCCGGTCGCTCTGGATGGCGTTGCCGGCAGAGACCAATGCCCCGAAGTAGAGATCCTCTCCGGATTTCTTCCCGGCCGTCGCGCCGCCTGCAACCCGGGAGGGTGCGTCTTCGGTAACGCCGCCCAGCGCCGCGACGCGGCCGCCATCTATTTCGCTGCCCAGCTTTGTGACGACGTTGATGACCGCCAGTTCGGAGTTCCCGCCGTAGACAGCCGAGCCCGGCCCCCGGATGATCTCGATCCGGTGGATGAGATCGACGGGAAACCGGTTGGCGGCCGGCACCGTGGCGTAGGCTAAATCGTTCATTTCGTGGCCGTCCAGAAACACGCCGATCTTGCCTTCATAGCTGTGATTGCCCCGCATTGCCGTTCCCACGACGCCCTGCACGTCCACCACGAAGCCGAAACCCGGCACCTGCCGGAGCACGTCGATCAGGTCCCGGGCGCCCATTCGGGCGATTTCATCGGCGGTAATGACAGTGACGATGCCAGGAGATTCCCGTTGCGTGGACTTGCGGGACGATGCGACCGACAGCTCGGTATTCAGCAGGTCGTTCAGCGACAGATCGGCGAAATCCTCGACCGTTCCCGCGGCGGCGGGGGCGTTATCCGCCGATACCGGCGATACGCCGCCCGCGAGCACCAGCGCCGCCAGCGGCAGCAACCTTTTCGAAAGCCAGTTCATCCCCGGTGGCTCCCCCTCCGGCTGCGGCAGCTCCCCGTTTCCCGCATCCGGACCTTCGATCAGAAGTGACATTTATATCATTCGTCCGCCAAAACCGGAATGAAAAACGCGGCCGACTGTTTCATCTCTGAACACCGTTCACCGGTTCCGAACGGTTCACTTGTTTTCCCCGGACTGAATGGACATTCATTCCGGAAGCAAGCGAAAGCGAGAAAGCCATGTACCACCCGCTGATGACCCCCGATCATGAGACCTTCCGCCAGACCGTCCGGAAGTTCGTCGAGAAGGAGATCACCCCCTATGCCGAGGAGTGGGACGAAGCCGGGTGGTTTCCGTCGGAGATCTTCAAAAAGCTCGGCGAGCACGGGTTCCTGGGGGCCCACTACCCGGAGAAGTTCGGCGGTTCGGGCCTCGACTTCAGCTATTCGCTCGTGCTCGGCGAGGAACTGGGCAAGGCAGGTCTCGCCGGCCTCTCGATGGCCGTCGCCGTCCATGTGGGCATGGCGAGCCCGCCGATCTACAAGTTCGGCTCCGACTACCTGAAGGAGCGTTACCTCCCGCACGTCTGCGCGGGCACGAAGATCGCCTGCCTCGGGATCTCCGAGCCCGACGCCGGTTCCGACGTGAACGGCATCCGGACCTTCGCGAGGAAGGACGGCGACGACTACGTCATCAACGGCACGAAAATGTGGATCACGAACGGCGTCCGCAGCGACTTTGTGCTGCTCGTCACGCGGACGGAGCAGACGGATTCCCACAAAGGGCTTACGCTCTTCGTCGTGGACAAGGACTCGCCGGGCTTCACGGTCTCCCGCCAGATCAGGAAGGTCGGCATGAAGTGTTCCGACACGGCGGAGCTCGTGTTCGACAACGTCCGTGTCCCCAAGAGCCACATCGTCGGAGAGCCCGGCAAGGGGTTCTACAACATCATGTGGGAGCTCCAGTCGGAGCGGATCATTGCCGCCGCGACCGCTGTGGGCCGTATGGAGAAATGCCTCGAATACGCACTCAAGTATGTCCACGAGCGCAAGGCGTTCGGCAGGCATGTGGTCGACTACCAGGTGACCAAACACAAGCTCGCCGACATGGCCACCAAGATCGAGACGCTCCGGAACTTCACCTACAACGTCGCCCAGGCCTGGATTAAGGGCGAATATCCGGTGAAGGAAATCTCCATGATCAAGCTGCTCTGCGGCGTCTGGGGGTTCGAAGTCGCCGACATGGCGCTCCAGATGCACGGCGGCAACGGCTACACCATGGAATACCCGATCCAGCGCTACTGGCGCGACTCCCGCCTCACCCGCATCGGCGGCGGCACCGACGAGATCATGCACGAGATCATCTCGAAAGAGGTGCTGAAGGACTGGGCGAAGTAACGCCTACCCCTCACGCCGCCCGTTTTTCATCGGCCCGTCTGGCCTCTCTGGCCGCCTTTTCGGCGGCCTTCGCCTGTTCACGTTCCATCCGGCGGCGCTGCTGGCGGGTGAGGTTCTGTGTTGTTCCGTGTTTTTCCGTGCTGAGGCGCGGCAGGACGGCCTCACCCTTCGGTCCCCGCTCCATATTACGAAGAGAGGCCGCCAGAGGAGGGTGTGCGGGGAGCGGAGCGTATGAATCTGCCTTTTGGGCCTCAGTCATGGTTTTAACTGAGGCTTTTGCGAATTTTTCACTCGTGACGGCTCTCAGGCTCCGGGCCGCCCGGTCGGTGTCTTTCTGGTCCCGTTTCGCCAGCCATTCGAAGTGCCGGGCCATCTCGCGTACAAGCCGTTCGTAGGTTTTCAGCGCCGTGAGCCTGATCCGGTCGCTCGTAGCCGAGACGGCGAGGACGTAAAACTCCTCCGCCGTCTGCTGGATCGCCCGGACCGTGTGGCCCCAGGCCGTTTCGGCGTCGTCCGTGTCCATCGCCTTCCTGAGGGCGTGAAGCGGCGAGTTCTCCGGCACCGGATAGCGGTAAGGCCCGGTGTTCAGGTTGTGGATGGGTTCCTTCGAGATTCGGGCTGCGGTTTCCATGGGCAGGTTCCTCCGGAGACGGCTGGGGGCGTACGGGCCTCAAAGGCCCCACCACGGAGCCCCGGCCCTTGTCACGCACTTTCCAGAAGTCAGCCTGCCACAGGGGTGTGTCAGGTAGTGTCACACCCCCGGAACCGCCCGGAACGGCAGGGGAATTTGCGCTCTACTTCGTCCGCATGTCGATAAGCCGCCGGATGGCGATTTCGGTCTTGGCATCGCGGATGGTGCCGTCGAGGATCCACCGGCGGGCGATATCGAGGGACACCCAGTGCAGGACCGAGTGCATCTCGAGCGGATGCACCTTGTCCAGTTCCAGTCCGCGCTCGGGAAGGCCGGTGACATCGCACGAATAGATATGGACCTCTTCCGAGAGGCCGCCTGGCGAGGTGAAGACCGGCGGTCCCATGGGACGCACCCGGTTCGCCGTCACCCAGATGCCGGCCTCCTCGCGGACTTCGGCGGCAGCCCGCTGGCGCAGCGCCCACGGGGTTTTGTCTTCCGGCTCCCTAGAACCGGCGACCACTTCGAGCAGGATCGGGGGATTCGGCCGTTCCTCTTCGATGCGCTTTTCCCGCAGCAAGAGCGGCGGGCGGATGCACTCCTTGAGCAGGATTTCCGCGTGTCCTTCCGTCTCTTTCTCCACCCGGTAGATGCAGACGGCGACGCCGTCCGTGCCGCGGCGATGGACGCTCTCGCAGGTGTAGACGGGCGAAGGCTTCCGGTCGCCGTACTCGTTCTGCAGGCGGTAGCTTTCCACCGTAAAGAAAGTGCCTGCTTTGGAGGCCCGTACCGGAGATTTCACGACCCGGATCTTCTTCAGCTTCATGTCAGTCCCAGTTCAGCGTGCCATGTCGGGGAACCATTTGCCGTTCACCATTTTCACGCAGGCAGGTCCCTCCGGGTCCAGATCGCCCTCGTGATCTCCATATGACGGGTGCCCCGGCAGCGCCAGATACATCTGGCCGTTCTCGTTCTTGAGGCGCGGCAGCATGGTCGCGATCGGCCGCCCCGAGAGCCTCCGGAGCGCATCGTCCGGCGACGACGCCTTCGCGAGCCGGATCAGCGTCGTGCAGGTGGGCGGCGCCAGCGTGATCTCGCCCTTCTGGTAACGCTCGACGGCGTCACCGGGCCGCATCCAGACCCCTTCGGTCGTCTCGCGGCTCAGCGACGTCGCCTGCTGCCCTTCGGGCACGCGGGCGGCGAAGAACCAGGTGTCAAACCGCTTCTGTTCGATCTCCGGCGTGATCCAGTGGTCGAACAGCACGAGCTTCGAGACCCCGAGCTTCACCCCGGCCGAGGCGGCCCAGGCGGCGAACTCCAGCTCTTTCGCGTTCAGTTTCTGCTGGACGGCGGAAATATCCGGCGGCACCGGCGTGCCGATCAGGACGCCGGCTTCTTCCAGCGTTTCCCGGATCGAGGCAACGGCCAGCGCCCGGAGCGTTTCGGGATCGGCGCCCCGGCACCTCCGGCAGGAGGCTTCGAAATCGGCGGCGTCGGTCCTCGCAGCCCAGCCGGGATCCCGGTCCGTGTCGTCCAGCTTGCCGCCGGGAAACACATGGACGCCCCCCATGAAGCCGCTCTTTCCATGCCGTTTCATAAGGAAGACTTCGGGTCCGGAACCCGTGCCTTCCCGGAGAAGTACAACCGTCGCCGCAAAAGGAATCGATTTCTGCATGTCCGTCCGTTTCCGTTCCTCAGAAACCTATATAATCGGGAGGCAAAAGCGTAGCCTATCTACCGTTGCCCGCGAAAATGGCCGGTGATATGACACGGAGCGTCCCGGAGGAAACGGATGGATACCTCAGTTCTGATCTGGATTGCCGTGGCGGCCCTAGCCGCCGTGCTGGCGTTCGTACTGCTTTCAAAAAAATCCCATGACCTCGCAAGCGCGTCGCCGGAAAAGCTGGCCGGTTACGCGAAGGACAAGGCCGAGGCCTATGCCCGCGATCATGAAAAGGCCACCGGGCAGAAGCTCGACTTCACCCGCGGCACGCTGAAGCCGATCGATACGGTGCTCGAGCAGAACTACTCCAAGAATACCCTGTCGGAGCCGACCATCGAGGAGATGGGGCTTTACCTCGGAGAGGTGATCCGCCGCTCCTTCGGCGGTGACTGGCGCTACAACGAGGGGTTCAAGGAACTCTGCCTCACCCATCCGGTGGAGGGGTTTATTTTCCCGATCTCGCAGATCCGGCGGGCCATTGAGCAGAAAACCACCGATCACGTGCAGAGCTATTACGACTCCATCGCCGAGCGGATGAAGACCTGACATGAACGGCACCCCGGCAGCCGACCCCTCGCTGGACGGCAAGAAAATCCTCCTCGCCGTGGGCGGGGGCATCGCCGCCTACAAGGCGGTCGAGCTGATGCGCCAGCTTCAGAAGGCGGGCGCATCTGTCCGGGTGCTGCTCACGGAGAGCGCAAAACAGTTCGTCACTCCGCTCACTTTCCAGACGCTGTCGGGCCAGCCCGTCGCAAGCAGCCTTTTCGATCTGACCGAGGAGAGCCTGATCGGACACATCCGCCTGGCCCGCGAACCGGACCTGATCCTCGTCGCCCCGGCGACGGCGAACCGGCTGGCAAAAGCCGCCCACGGAATGGCGGACGATCTCCTGTCCACGGTGCTGCTCGCCACGACGGCGCCGGTCCTCATGGCCCCGGCCATGAACGTGGAGATGTGGAAACATCCGGCGACGAAGGCGAATCTCCGGCTTCTCGAAGGCCGCGGCGTCCTGTTCGTGGCGCCGGGCGCGGGCGATCTCGCCTGCGGCGAGACCGGCCCCGGCCGTCTTGCGGAGCTTCCCGACATTGTCGAAGCCGCCGCGTCTGCCCTCACCCCGAAAGATCTTGACGGGAAACGGGTTCTGGTCTCGGCCGGCCCCACCCGTGAGCCCGTGGACCCGGTACGGTTTCTCTCGAACCGCTCCTCGGGGAAGATGGGCTATGCCATGGCACAGATGGCGCTGCGACGCGGGGCCAGGGTCACGCTCGTCACGGGTCCCGTCGCCCTGCCCGTCCCCCCGGGTCTCGACGAAACGGTCCGGGTGCAGACGGCCAAAGAGATGTTCGACGCCATGACGGCAGCCTACGGCAAGGCGGATATCGTCGTGAAAACTTCTGCCGTCGCCGACTATCGGCCCCGGAACGCCTCTGACCGGAAGCTGAAGCGCCGCGAGAAGGAACAGAAATCGATCGAGCTGGAGCCAACTGCCGACATCCTTAGGGAGCTGGGCCGCCGCAAGAAAGGCCAGTATCTCGTCGGCTTCGCGGCCGAGACGCACGACCTCGACAAATACGCGAAGGCGAAACTGGCCGAAAAGAACGTGGACGCCATCGTTGCCAACGACGTGACCCGCAAGGACGCCGGCTTCGAGACCGACACGAATGCCGTGACGGTCTACTTCCGCTCGGGAAACATCGTGCATCTGCCTGTGGACTCGAAGGCGGCCATCGCCTCGGCCATCTGGGACCGGGTAACATCTGACCTCAAAAAGCGTTCCGCCACCGGGAAAAAGAGCAGACGGCAGTGAGCCAGAAGCGCCTCAAATCCACGGCGGCCTATTACCGGGGCATCGGAGTCGACTGGGTGCACCCCTCGAAAGTCCCGGCCTTGGCGACGGCAACCGGTATTCCGGTTCCGGCTGCGGAAGAGGCGGCCCCGGTTGCCACTACCGAAACCGCATTTCCGGAAGCCCTCCAGCCCGCGCCGGAAGCCCCTCCCATGGCTGCAACCTCTACCGTCAAATTACCCTCCGGCGAAACGCTCGAGGGAATCTGCGCCGACCTCGGCGACTGCCAGCGGTGCAAGCTCGCAGGCACCCGGACAAAGATCGCCTTCGGCGAGGGGAACCCGCAGGCAAAGCTGCTGTTCATTGGCGAGGGCCCCGGCAAGGACGAGGACCTTCAGGGCCGTCCGTTCATCGGCAAGGCCGGCCAGCTCCTCACCAAGATGATCGAGGCGATGGGGCTCAGGCGCGAGGACGTTTACATCGCCAATATCGTGAAGTGCCGCCCCACGGTGGACCTCGCCTTCCAGAAGGACCGCCCTCCGGAACCGGACGAGACGGCCGCCTGCTCGCCGTTCCTTGTACGCCAGATCCGGGCGATCAACCCGCAGGTGATCGTGACCCTCGGGGCGCCCTCCACCCGGTTCGTGCTGAACACCACCGAGGGGATCACCAAAATCCGGGGCCAGTGGCGCCGGAACGCGGACGGTATTAAAGTGATGCCGACATTCCACCCCGCCTACCTGCTCCGGGATCCGAACCAGAAGAAATTCGCCTGGGAGGATCTCAAGGAAGTCATGCGGGAACTGGGTCTGCCGGCCCGGGGCTGAACGCTCCGGCCGGGAATTGAGGGGTCTTCAGGGCCCCTGCGAAGGGGAACATCGTGGCGGACAAGGACAACAAGCCGGCGGCGTCCGGCGGCAGTGCGCTCAGCATCGTGAAGGGAGCCCTCGGGTTCTCCCCGCTGAAGCTCTCCATGATCGTATTTCTGGCGGTAGCAGGCCTTTATGTATTCAAGGTCATGGCGCCAACGAGCGCGCTCCATCTTTACGTCCAGGAACGGGTGCTCCAGATTCTCACGCTGATCGAGAACAAGGCGTACGACTACCGGTTCCTCGCCGCCGGTGACCGCAAGGCCGACGACCGGCTGGTGATCGTAACCATCGACGAAAAGGCCATTGCCGAACTGGGCCGCTGGCCATGGCTGCGCAGCACGATCGGCAAGGGCCTCAAGAACATCATGGACGACGGCGCCACCGTCATGGGTTTCGACTCGGTGTTCGCCGAACCCGACCCGAACGACAAAGTGGTCCGGGCGAGTTTCGACGGGCTTGAGCGCAAGCTCGCCGATTCGTTCTACAAGACCGACGGACTGCTTCCCGCGAATCTCGAATCCAAGATCAACGAGATCGCCAGCGCGATTCCGAACCAGACTCCGGCTGGCGAGCTCAGGGAGATCTACCAGGAACTGAAAAGCCGCGAGGCGGCGCTCATGAGCGCCAAGGAAGGGCTGAAGAAGGACATCGCCGATGCCGCCCATCTCGGCTCCGACGAGACGTTCGCAAAGACCATTGAGCAGTACGCCGACCGCACGGTACTTGGATATTTCATGTTCAAGGACAAGGACGAGATCGGCGAAGGCGGAGTGACTTCCAACATTACCCGCTTCGAGCTCGTCTCCCCCAGCCAGATCGTCAACAAGATCGAGATGAAGGAGCAGACCGCCCCCGAACCGTTCATGTCGATCTGGCCCGTGCTCGGTATCGTGCCGAACATCGAGATTCTCTCGAAGGCCGGCAGGCACTTCGGCTACTTCAACGCCGATCAGGACGTGGATGGCGTGATCCGGAAGCACGAGGTATTCCTCCGCCACCAGGACATGGTCGTTCCCTCACTGGCCATGGAGATGACCCGGACCTACCTGAAACACTCGTTTCCCGACGCCGAGATCGCCTTCGAGTACAACAACGAGTTCAACGGCGTGACCGCCGTGAAGATCGGGCCCCTGGACGGCGACCAGTTCATCGAAATCCCGACCGACGAGAGCGGCAAGCTGCTGATTAACTACTACGGCGGCAAGGGCACCTACCCGCACATCAGCTTCGCCGACGCCGTCTCCGGCAGCTTCGCGCCGGGCACCTTCAAGGACAAGATCGTCCTGTTCGGCGCCACGTCGGTCGGCGTCTACGACCTCCGGACCACGCCGTTCGAGCGAGCTCTCCCCGGCGTCGAGATCCACGCCGCCGTCATCAACAACATCCTGAACCAGGACTTCAAGCGCGCCCCGGACGCCATGACCCGCGTCCAGGAAATCTTCATCATGTTCGTGGCCTGCCTGTTCCTGGGTTTCGTCCTGCCGCGGCTCTCCGCCGTGACCGGCGCGTTTGTCGCCTTTCTGACCATGATCGCGGTGATCTGGCTGAACTTCTACTTCTTCCAGCAGGGAATCTGGCTGAATCTCGTGTTCCCGCTGCTGGCGGTGGTCGCCACCTATTCGACGATCACGGTTTACCGTTACGCGACGGAAGAGAAGGAAAAGCGCCAGATCAAGAGCGCCTTCGGATACTACCTGCATCCCGAAATGGTGAAAAAGCTCGCCGACGATCCGGGCGCGCTCAAGCTCGGCGGCGAGAAGAAGATTCTCACGGCGTTCTTCTCCGACATCGAGGGGTTCTCGACCTTCTCGGAAAAGATGCAGCCGGAAGAGCTCGTCACCTTCCTGAACGTCTACCTGACGGAGATGACGAACATCGCCTACCAGTATGACGCGACGGTGGACAAGTATATCGGCGACGCCATTGTCTCGTTCTACGGCGCACCGGTTCCGTTCGAGGATCATGCGATCCGGGCCTGCCATTCGGCTATCGACATGCAGACCAAACTGGCCGAGCTGCGCGAGGGCTGGCTGAAACAGGGACTCCCCCAGGTGCGCATGCGCATCGGTCTCAACACCGGCCCCATGGTCATTGGCAACATGGGCAGCCAGTCGCGCTTCAACTACACGATGATGGGCGACTCGGTGAACCTTGCCGCCCGTCTCGAGTCCCAGTGCAAGGCGTACCACATCTACATCATGTGCGGCGAAGACACTTACGGCATGGCGAAGGACGGCATCGACGCCCGCTTCCTCGACAACCTCGTCGTGAAGGGCAAGACGAAACCGGTGAAGGTGTATGAGGTCCTCGGCAAGAAGAACACGGTGACCGGCCCCATGGCGGAGGTTGTCCCTCTCTGGGAAGAGGCCATGAAGCGCCACCTCTCCAAGGACTTCCAGGGCGCCATCGCCCTCTACGAGAAAATCCTCGCCATCCGGCCCGACGACGGCCCGACGGAAGTCTTCATGAAGCGCACGAAGGAATACCTTGTCGCCCCGCCCCCGGAGAACTGGGACGGCGCCTATGTAGCCAAGACGAAGTAGATCCCGCCGGAAAACGGAGAGGCAGGGCCCCGTTCCCTGCCTTTTCTTTTTCCACTAAAGATGCGCCCCCATGAGAGCCGAACTCGAAATCACTCCGCAGGAACTCGCCGAACTTCTGAAATCCGGGCAACCCGTCTGTCTCGCCGACGTGCGCGAGATCGACGAATTCGATATCTGCCGCATCCAGGGATCGAGGATCTTCCCCCTCTCCCAGTTCCAGGACATCGCCCAGGATATCCCGAAAGACGCGCCGGTCGTCACGATCTGCCACCACGGCGTGCGCTCGCTGAATGCGGCGGCTTACCTCAGGCAGGAGCACGGCCACACGAATGTACGCTCGCTCGCGGGCGGTATCGACCGCTGGTCCCGCGAAATCGACCCGAAGGTTCCGCGCTACTGACCGTCTGAAAAGGGTGAGCGGCCGTGTGGCTCAACACGACCGCTCGGGTAGAGGGAAGAAGGGTTGGGTACCGTCCCGGACCGGAGTGCTTTCGGAGACCTGCGCTTGCGGGTGCCCGTCTGCGCTCGTGTCCGGTACTGGTTTTACTTTAGCGCGTCCCCTCGCCCGGCCCTGTGAGCCAGTTAACAGGAAACGCGGAATTACGCCGGTTTACAGGATACGGTTAAATGGCTCCGGAACGGCACGGGGAGCCCTTTCTCTTGCCCCCTGCCCAAACGATACGGCCCGGCCCCTTGATTTGTACGTGGGATCACACACATTTCGGCCATGAAGCTCACCCTCCTCGATCTCTTTGCCTGCCCTGTCTGCGGCCACGAAACGCTGGTGCCGGGGCCCAAACCCCTGCCGGCCAGCGGAGAGCTCACCGACGGCGAGCTCCGGTGCGCCAGCTGCTCCCGCGCCTACCCGGTCCGGGGCGGCGTGCCCGATTTCTACACCGGCGGACACCGGCCGTCGTTCTCCCAGCGGTTCATGGAAATGTCGCCGGTCACGAAAATCTACGAGGAACGCTGGCGGCCGAGATTCATCAAGTCGGTTTCGCCGGGCCTTACGCTGAACGAGGAAATGCGGAACGTGACGCGCTGGCTTCGCCCGGCGGGAGGCGAACTGGTCCTCGACATTGCCTGCGGGCCCGGCCTCTACACCCGGCCGATTGCCGGACTCGTGGCCTCGGCCGGAAAGAAAAAGGGCCCAGGCGGGCAGGTTGTCGGCTTGGACATCTCCACACCCATGCTGAAGGAAGCCGTACGTCTTGCCCGGAGCGAAGGCATCGCCAACGTCACTTACCTCCGGGGCGACGTGCACAGGCTGCCGTTCCGGAGCAAGGCCCTTTTCGACCATGCGACCTGCATGGCGGCTTTTCACCTGTTTCCCGATCCGGACCGGGTTGCCAGGGGGATCGCCGGGGTGCTGAAACCGGGCGGAACCTTCTGCCTGCTGACGACGCACGCATCGAGGAACCCTCTGGTGAACGCCGCCCAGAAGGCGTCCGAGCGGTTCTCCGGCCTCCGGTTCTTCGGCGATTCGGAACTGGACGGCATTCTGCGCGGTGCCGGTTTTATCCCCGGCGACCGGAAAATCTACGGCTCCATGGTCATGCTTCAGGCGGTCCGGAGTTCCGAAGGAAAGGACTGATCATGACGGTCACGATCTATCACAACCCGAAATGCTCCACGTCCCGCAAGACACTGGAACTCCTGAAGTCGAAGGGACTCGAGGTCACGGTGCGGGACTATTTAAAGGATCCGCTTACGGCGGAAGAACTGGACGGCCTGCTGAAACTCCTGAAGCTGGAGCCCCGCGAGGCCATGCGCACGAAGGAAGACGACTACTCGGCGCTGAAACTCGACGATCCGAAGAAGACCCGCGACCAGCTCATCGCCGCCATGGTAAAGCACCCGAAGCTGATTCAGCGGCCTATTGTCGTCAGCGGAAAGAAGGCGGCTCTCGGCCGCCCGAAACCCGAAGATGCGCTGAAGGTGCTCTGACCGGTCAGAGCCTTACCGGTTCCTTGACGCCGGCGAACCAGGCGCAGAATTTCCGGATGCCGTCCTCGATCTGAGTCGCGGGCCGGTATCCGAGCAGCCGCCCGGCTTTCTCGACCGATGCCCACGAGGCAGGAATGTCCCATTCCCTGCGCGATTGCTGTTCACGGATGGCCTTCACACCCAGTTCCTGTTCCAGCAGACCGATAAGGTCATTCAGGACGACCTGGCGGTTCTCGCCGAGATTGATAATCTCGAAACCGAGCGGCCTGTCGAGCGCCGCCACGAACCCGTCCACGAAATCGCCGATATAAGTGAAGTCCCGGCGCTGCGTACCGTCGCCCCAGACCGGGATGGTTTTACCTTCCCGCATCCGCCAGGCGAACTTGTAGATCACCATGTCCGGCCGGCCCCTCGGCCCGTAGACGCTGAACGGGCGGATCACCGTGACCGGCATCCGGAAGTTCAGGTGATAGGTATAGGCGAGCAGCTCGCACGCCCGCTTCGATACCCCGTATGGCGAGATCGGCCGGTCCACGGTGTCGGATTCCTCGAACGGCATCTTTTCCTGGTTGCCGTATACCGACGACGAAGAGGCGGCCACGCAGACTTCCGGACGGATCCGGCGGGCCAGTTCGAACACCTGCGTCGTTCCCTGCACGTTGATGTCCATGCATTCGGCCGGCGTCAGCAGGGAATTCGGCACGCCCGGACGGGCGGCGAGGTGCCCGATGGCGTGCACCGGTCCCTGCCCTTTCACCGCTTCGTCGAGGTCCTCCGGCAGCCGGATGTCGCCCGCGAAGAACCGGAAGTCTCCGAGGGTTTCGAGAAATTTCAGGTTCTGTTCCTTGACGATGCGCGGATAGAACGGATCGAGATTGTCGAAACCGATCACCCGGTCGCCCCGCCGAAGCAACCGCTCCGAGACGTGGGAGCCGATAAAACCGGCCGCGCCGGTGATCAGATAGGTTCGTGCCACAGGGTTGCCGTTAGCACATCAAGGAAACGAACGGCAGCCTCAGGAGTCGCCGATCCGGCGCTCGAGGCTCTCCAGCCGCTCCAGTATCCGGGTCATTACCGCCCGGTCCAGCCGGGGTTCCTGGAAGATGTTTCTCACGTCCT
Organism: uncultured bacterium; assembly: GCA_964621525.1. Taxonomy (GTDB): domain Bacteria; phylum JAGRBM01; class JAGRBM01; order JAGRBM01; family JAHCIT01; genus CAZMGV01. Next base: position 119,212 of record CAZUMS010000002.1, on the reverse strand, counting down.
TGATGGTCCGTTGAAGCTCGAGGGCGTCCTCCTCGAAGCGAACGATGTGCTTCGCCATAAGATCATTCTGCCCGAGGACATGGCGGAGGTTCCCCATTACGTCGTCCCGCATTCCCTCGACCGATGACTGGTGACGGTCGAGGCGCTGCTCGATCGCGTCGAGCCGGGCGTTGATGCGCGTTTCGGCCCGTCCGATCCGCGAGACGGCGAACAGTGCCGCCCCGCCCGACAGGGCCACGAATACGGACAGGAGAAACATGGCGGCGGTCATACACGCCCCCGGAAAATGCAGACGGTGGGAGAGTTCAGGCAGGGATCGGCAAACACATGGTCCAGCATCTGCCGGCGGACCTCGACCGCCTTCGCCGAGTTCCACACGTTCTCAAAAGAATCCTTCGACAGATCGCCGATGTATTCCGAACGCTCGTCATGGAAATAACACATGCGGACCTGGCCGTCCTCGGCCACCACGCAGCGGGACCATGGTACCATGCACTTCTCCGGCAGCCGGTCGCGCTCGTTCATCACGGCCGAGATCGTCTGCTGTTCGTCTGTGAGCTGCTTCGAGAGGAACCCCTTCCCGACGAAATTGACCGGCATCCCGTGGAGCTTCGCCCGCCGGTAGGTTTCGGTGAGCAGTTCGTCGTGCCGGACCGGATCGATCCGGAGCTGTTCGGCGTAGTCGAAGGTGTATTTCCCGCCGCCGGGCATCTGGCGTTCGGCGGACCAGTCGAACGTCTGGCCGGGATTCATGTGAAAGAGATCGACGCCGTCAACCTTCAGTTGCGCCGCAAGGTCGATGAACTCCGGGAGTTCGGGCAGCGCCTCCTTCGTGATGCACATGTTCATGAGGAGCAGCGGGCGGTCCGCCTTCAGTTCCCGCTTCAGGCGCTGGAAGTTGCCGATGTTCTCCACGATCTTCGCAAAGCCCGGTCCCCGGAGCCTGTGGTGCGTCTCGGCACGGGCGGCATCGAGACTCACGTTGATGCAGTCCACGCGGCGGCCCTCGATGAGCCGCCGGGCCAGCGATTCGTCCAGCGTGATGCCGTGGGTGTTGAAGCGGATCTTCGTCGGCGGGTCCACAAGCGCCAGCACGTCGTCGAAGTAGCGCGAATAGGTCGGCTCGCCGCTGCAATGAAGGTAGAGGATATCGAGATGGCGGAACACGGGAACGAGGTTCGCGAGCACACTCGGGCTCACGTCGTATTCGTCGTCCTGGGTCCGCTTGTTCCGCTCGCAGATACCGCACGGGGGATTGATGTTGCACCGGGTCGTGAGCGCCAGTGTCATTTCTTCCGGATAGGAGCTGACCTTCGTGACTCCGGTCTCGAACTCCTCGCGCAGGCGCCGCCGGTTCGTTTCCGGCGCGGACAGGTCGCCGCCCGGCTCGCGAACGAGCCGGATCGGGCGCTCGGCCCCCTTCGACTTCGCCAGATCGTCGAGCCGACGCTCGATCTGGTCCAGCCGGTCGATCACCTTGGCCATCTGCGGCCGGAAAATGTTGGGCTCACCGAGCAGCTTGGCAAACTTCTTGGTAGCCGGGTCGTCCTGGTATTCCTTCACACGTTCGTAGACCTGATCGAACCGGGTGTGCATGCGCGTTTCGAACCGCCCCACCCGGGAGATCACAAAAAGAGCCACTCCCAGGATCAGAAATCCCAGTCCGAAACCGGCGGCGATAATCAGCAGCTCGTTCATTCGAATTGGAACTACAGTAACCGTTTCCGCGAAGGCGCGGCAACGGAAACCGGCGTGTGATACGTCCCTCGTTCAGGGGTTCTGCGCAGGAGCCGAAGAAGCAGGATCAGCAACGGCCGGCGAGGCTGGCCGGGAAGCCGCAGCCTGTGATTCGGCCGCCCGACGGGCGATCTCCTCGCCGGTCCCGCTCAATGAACGCAGGAACTGGATGATCGCCCACGTGTCCCGTGCCGAAAAGTGCTTCCACGAGGGCATGCCCCGCATGGGCCGCCCCTGCTGGATCGTCAGGAACAGCTCGCCGTCCTGGCGGGCCCGGCTGAACGCGGGATCGTCAAAATGGGGGGCTGTCGGCTTCATGGCGATGGCGGGTCCCGGTTTGCCCGTTTCGCTGTGACAGGCGGCGCAGGAAATCATGTAGAGCTGGCGGCCGCGGCTGACGACGTCCGGTTCATAGGGCAACGGATTCGGAGTCGCCGGTGTCACGGCGGCTTTGGAAAGCACCGGATCGTCCAGCAGTTTTTCTTTCGGCAGGGCGGCGATCTGTTCCGCCGTCATGGCAGGCGGCGGCGGACTGCTTTCGCCCGTCTGGCAGGCAGCTGATATTCCCAGCAAAAGGACCGGAACCACTCCTGCGGCCAACTGCCTCAAATCCATGCACTCCCCGATCATTGGCGGTGAACATTCCTTTTCCCGCCGTCGCCGGGTGGGTGTAACCGTCACGGAGCGTCCATTCAAAGGAACCGTTCATTGACCGCTCTCCGGGCGGGCGCGTACGGTTGTCAGCTCATGGATGTCACCCGGTCGCTGGCACTGATGTTCGCGTTTCCTGTCGCCGCTCTCTCGTGGCGCGGTGGCACCTGGCTCTGGAGCGGTCTTTCCGACGGGCTGAAAGGGCGGGAACGCTGGGTGGGACCCGGCGCGATCCTTCTGGCCCTCGGCACCGGAGCCGGCGCCTTCTGGCTGGCGTCCCTTTCCGGCAGTGTCCCCGTCCAGACGGTCTCCCGCACGGCAACCCTGCTGGTCGCGGTGAGTCTCGCCTATAACTGCGGCTATCTCTATTCGATCGCACCGTCCCGGCTCCCGGCCTCGGCCTGGACCCGGCTTGCCGTTCCCGCCGCCCTGCTGCTCCCAGCCGGCCCTGTCCTGATGGCACTGGCAGGGCCGCTCGCCCTGCCCGGCCATGCCCCCGCTGCCGGATGGGCCGTGACCGGGGTTCTGCTCACACTCACCGGACTGGCTGTCTGGGAAAGACTCCGGCTCCAGAAGGCGCTTGCTGACGGACCCTTCCGCACGACCCTGTGGCGTCTCAGCACCGGTTTCGTCGGAATCTCTTTCGTCATCTGCATCATGGGTCTGGCTGCGGAACAAGCGCCCATGTTGCACGAGGCCGTGCACGCCGCCACCTGGCTTCTGCTGGTCAGCCTGTTTTTCTATCTGCTCGGACTTCTGCGTGCCCTGCCGGGAACCGCCCGGCAGTCCCCATGAAGAACCTCTAATCCGCAAAAAGAACATTGCCGCCCACGGCCCATGTTTGATAGCGTCCGGCCATGTCTGGAACCCTGAACGAACTGATGATCGAGCGGATCACCAAATCCGCGGACAAACCGGCTATCCGCACCTGGAACGGCAAGGAATGGGTCGTGCTCACCTGGAGCGACTACCTGCGCCGCTCCATCGAGGTAGGTCTCGGACTGGAGCTCTCGGGCCTCCAGCGGGGTGAAGTCGTGACCGTGCTCGCCGCCACGGGTTTCGACTGGGCGTCGATCGACCTCGGCATTCTGATCGCGGGCGGCGTTTCAGTGGGCCTTTACCCGACGGTGACGCCGGAGCAGGCGCACTACCAGCTCGACCATTCGGAGAGCGCCTTCCTGTTCGTCGAGAACCAGACCCTCTACGACCGGATGAAAGCCGGTTTCGCGAACCTGCCGAAACTGCGGCTGATCGTCGCCATCAATCCCGTCAACGACCCCGCCGAGCCCCGGCTCGTCCCCTACGAGTCGCTGCTCACCAGGGGCGCGAACGTGAACGCCCGCGACTCCTCCACCTGGCTGAACCGCGCGAACCGGGCAAACCGCGACGACCTCGCAGTCATCGTCTACACCTCCGGCACCACGGGAAATCCCAAGGGCGCGATGCTGACGCACCGGAACATCCGGGCCTATGTGGACCGGCTGCCGGAACTCCTGCCCATCTCCGAAACGGACCACACGGTCGGTTTCCTGCCCATGGCCCATATCGCCGAACGGGTCGTCGGACATTACGGGCGCCTCGGTACCGGAAGCTCCGTGACGTACGCGCGCTCGCAGGAAACCCTCGTCGAAGACATCGCGATGGCGAAGCCCGACTATTTCGGCGCCGTGCCCCGGATCTTCGAGAAAATCCATGCGAAATTCGTGGAAGGCGTCGAACAGATGCCCCCGGATAAGCAGAGACTCGTGAACTGGTGCCTCGATACCGGCCGTCAATACAGCAGGGCGGTACGCAGCGGCGAAACTCCCGGCCCGATGCTTCGCCTCAAATACTGGGTGGCGACGAAGCTCGTGCTCGGCAAGCTCAAGGAAAAGCTCGGCGGACGGGTCCGGTTCATCATCTCCGGAGCCGCCCCGATCAGTGTCGACCTGCTGGAGTTCTTCCACGCCTTCGGACTCCTGCCGCTGGAGGTCTACGGCCTCACGGAGACGACTTCCCTCTGCACCTCGAACCGGCCGGACGGCTTCCGGTTCGGCACCGTCGGACAGGCCGTGCCGGGAGTGACCGTAAAAATCGCCCCGGACGGCGAAGTCCTCGTGGGCGGCGAACTGGTGTTCAAGGGTTACTACAAGAACCCCGGTGCGACGGAGGAAACCGTCCGGGACGGTTGGCTCCACACCGGCGATATCGGGGAAATCGACTCCGACGGGTATCTCAAGATCACCGACCGCAAGAAGAACCTCGTTATTACGGCCGGTGGCAAGAACATCGCACCCGCGCCCATCGAGAGCCAGATCAAATCCCATCCGTTGATCGGACAGGTCCTCTATCACGCCGACCGGCGCAAGTTTCCGAGCGCGCTCATCGCACTGGACCCCGAAGCCTCCGCGGCCTGGGCCAAGGCAAGGAACCTGCCCACGGACACCGGCTCCCTTGCCGCCCGGAAAGAACTTATCGATGAAATCGGCGGTCATATCGACCGGATCAACAGCGCCCTCGCCCAGTACGAGCAGGTGAAGCGCTGGGCAATCATCCCGGAAGAGTTCACCGTCGACAACGGCCTCATGACGGCGACGCTCAAGGTGAAACGCAAGGAAGTCGAAAACCGCTACCGGGATCTGCTCGACGGCTTCTACAAGGGCGGCGACTGAGCCCCAGGGGTGATGGTGAACCGTCTCGTTTGCCTTGACCCTGACCGGCGCTACATCCTGCGCCGCCGGGAGTTCTGGAAGGATTTCGCGAAGCACGTCGCCGCGAACGATCTCGCGGGCGAAGCGGCGAAACTCTCCTTTTTCGTGATTCTGGCGTCGCTGCCGTTCCTGCTGCTGGTGTTCACCGTGGTCAGCCTGCTTCCGACCGAAGGTATGGAGCGGGTTCTGGTGGATGCGCTGGCCCGCCTCGTCCCCCGGCAGGCGGTCCCGATCCTGAAACTGCACCTGATCAATACCCTCTCCGTGGATGCCGGAATCGCCGTCTGGTGGGGCGCCTTGGGTTCGCTGCTCCTCGCGGCCAGAGCTATTGCCGTGTTCGAAACGAACATCAACACCGCACGGGGCACGGACGACAGCCGGAGCACCTTCCGGCAGTATGCCGAACGGATCCTGATCGCGGCCTTTCTGGGCCTGCTCCTCTCCGTGGCGCCGACCATTCTCATGTCGGGCTGGCGCGTGACCGCGTTCATTATCGAGGTTACCGGTTTCGACCTGATCTCGCTCGCCCTCTGGCAGACCTTCCGGTACGGCTCGGTACTGTTACTCGTCTCGGCCGCCGCCTCGCTGCTCTATTCGCTCGGCACCGCCAACGACCGGCCCTGGAGATGGCTCACGCCCGGCTCGATCCTCGCCACGCTCGGCTGGCTCGCCGGTTCCCTCACGTTCAAGATGCTGCTCGCCCGTTTTCAGGACTACAACGTCATTTACGGTTCGCTCGGTTCGATCTTCTCGGCCATGGCCTGGATCTACATGAGCTGCCTGTTCTTCCTGAGCGGCGCCCATCTGGACGGTTTCGTCGACCGGAGCCTCTATCCCCTGATGGAAACGGTCCCTGCCGGGGCCGGGGATATCTGACCCCGAGTAGAAATCCGGCGAATCAAACGGTTGAATCCAGCTAACGCGATGCGTCTGCAAATGTGCGATTTGTGACCAGATTTTCCGGGTTTGCCGTATTTTTAAGCAGACTTAATAAGCGAAGCAAAATATATCTTGTGCTTGACAGCTAGATTTCCCTAGTGTTTACAATCGGTTGGGATACATCCAAAACCGTTTCGACGGTGGTACCGGATTTGTAACACGCAGACGAAGGTTGTAGGGAATTCGCACCTTGACCCGACCGACCTGAAGACGGTGTGACAATCTGAGCGGTGTTCGGGAGGCACCGGTTAGTTACCATGCCGGTCATTGAGGGCTAGAAAGACCGGCCGGATTAAGGATGAGGGTCCCGGAGGCATAAAGCCGCCGGACCCCGCGTAAGTCCGGTCCCACCGTCCTTACGAAAACAAGACCTAAAACGCCTGAAGGAGGCAAAAGGAAACACAATATGAAGCTCAAAGGAATGATTTTCTCTTCGGCGGCGGCGCTACTCGTAGCTGCCACCAGCGTTCACGCAGAGTCCCAGGGCGATACGATGAAAGCCGCTGGCCACACCCAGCACAGCGATCCGGTTTCGGGATCCCAGGGCAAGGGCGGATTTACGCTGACTGGCTACGTGGATGCACTGGCTGCCTACTCGACCGCCAGCGAGAACTTCCGCGGAAGCACGCAGGCGCTGAGCAACCAGTTTTTCGCAGGCGCTTCGACCGGCGTGAACCTGTCCGACTCGGGCACGCGCCTGGGCTGCGGCGGCAGCGCTACCTGCCGTGACAACGATCTCACCTTCGCGGCCGGCGAAGTGCTCATCTCCCTCAAGAAGGATTTTGGCGGCAAGGGTATCGCAGCTGCCACCCTGTCGTTCGCCGAGGCCGGCGCTGGTGACGAGACGAACTCGACCGGCTTCGCCCTGACGGTCGAGGAAGCGTATGCCGGCATCAACCTTGCCGACAACGTGAACCTCTATCTGGGCCGCTACATTGCCCCGATCGGCATCGAGTCGGTCTGGTCGAACGCCCGCAAGAACGTCACGATGTCGAACCTGTTCGCCGGCGGACTGCCGTTCTACTACACGGGCCTCATGCTGGCCTACGAGCCGACCGAGGGACCGTTCGCCAAGGCGATGATCTTCAACGATGCCGGCGGCGCCAACATCGACGGCAACGTCTCCAAGGGCTACAGTCTTCTCGTGGGCTACACCGGCGGCGGCGCTTACGTGGGCCTGACCTGGGTCGGCAACACGGCCGCCCAGGCCGCTGCGGTTCCGCTCACTCCGGGTCCGCGCCGCGAGGACTGGACCAACCTGTTCAACCTCGATGTGACCTACACGATGGACAAGGCATTTGTGGGCTTTGAGGCCCTCTACGTCCGCACAAACAACCCGGGCGGCGTGTCGGCCTCCCAGTGGCTGGGTGCCATGATCATCGCCTCCTACAAGGCGACGGATGCTGTCGAAGCCGGTCTGCGTCTCGAGTACAACTACTACGATCCGGAAATGTCGATCGCTCTCGGCGTCGATCCGGCCACCTTCGGCGGCGGCCCGCTGGGCTCCGTGAAGGGCGCCAGCATCGCTCCGTTCGCCATCTACACGGTGACCGACGGCCTGTTCGTCCGCGGCGAGTACCGCCTCGACATGGAACAGCCGTTCAACGGCGAGAAGCTGGGTGCCAACTACGGTTACTCGCACCTGCTCGCCCTGAACGTGAACGCGACCTTCTAAGCCGCGTCACGCTTCGGCAAAAGGGAAACCCCGCCGGAAACGGCGGGGTTTTTCTTTGGACCGCATATACACGCCCGGCGGATGCATAACCGGAGCTGCCCGGCCCGGAGTGGTTATTCGCCCAGCATGCGCCGGGTGATGTCGTGGATCTTGGCGACCTGGGCGGGCTTGGCGAGGTAGAAATCAGCGCCGAATTTCTTGGCCAGCCTGACCAGTTCGGCATCGCTCTTGGCGGAGAAGATCACGATCTTGGCGTCCCGGTTCGTCTCGCCCTCGCGGATCCGGCGGCAGAGCTCAAGCCCGTCCATCTTCGGCATCATGATGTCGAGGAAGATCAGGTCGAACTTCTGGACATCCAGACGCTCAAGGGCTTTCTCGGGGTTCTCGGACGTCGCGACGGCATGACCGATCAGCCCAAGGGCCTTCTTCATGATGGCCAGGGTTTCGGGAGCGTCGTCCACTACCAGGATGTTCGCCATTGCGGATCTGTAATCTAACTCCAATTTCGCGTACACGCTAGGTGAAAACCTGCTATAAAGGCCCGGCAGGCGAAAATAGCCGTCTTGACGCGGCGGGAAACCGGCAACTACTGCGCGACTGATCCATGAAGAAACACCCCCAAAAGAAGCCATCACGCAAGCAGGCCCGTCTCTGGGGCGGCCGGTTCTCCGAAGGACGCGATCCGGAAGCCGAAGCCTACATGGTATCGGTCCATTTCGACTCGAAACTGGCCCTCCACGACATCCGGGGCTCCATCGCCCACGCCCGGATGCTGGGCCGCCGGGGGATCATTCCCGCAGCCGACGCGGGCAAGATTATCCGGGGGCTCGAGGCTATCCGGCGGGATATCGCAGCCGGAAAATTCACCTGGGACCCGGATGCCGAAGATGTCCATATGAACATCGAGCGGGAGCTCACCCGCCGGATCGGTCCTGCAGGCGGGCGCCTGCACACGGCCCGGTCCCGGAACGACCAGGTGGCGGTCGACGTACGGCTCTACCTGCGCGACGAAATCGACCGGACGGCGGACCTGCTCGCCGGCCTCGCCGCTGCCTTCGTCGAGGCTGCCGCCGTCAACGCGGATACGGTTCTTCCCGGCTATACGCATCTCCAGCGCGCCCAGCCGGTGAGCCTCGGGCATCATCTGCTCGCCTTTGCGAACATGTTCTGGCGGGACCGCGAGCGGCTGCAGGACGCCCGCCGGCGCATCAATGTGATGCCGCTCGGCTCGGGGGCCATCGCCGGCTCGCCCTACCCGCTGGATCGTGAAGGCGTCGCGAAGGAACTGGGCTTCGACGGCGTGACGGCGAACTCCATGGATGCCGTCGCCGACCGGGACGGGATCATGGAAGTGCTTTCCATCGCGAACCTGTCGGCGCTGCACCTCTCGCGGCTGGCGGAAGAACTGGTCCTCTGGTCTACGGCCGAATTCGGTTTCGTCCGGCTCGCCGAACCTTACACGAGCGGATCCTCGCTCATGCCGCAGAAGCGCAATCCCGACGTCGCCGAACTGATGCGTGGCAAGGCCGGGCGTGTCTTCGGCGCACTTGCCACGCTCACCGTCGCTGTGAAGGGACTTCCGCTCACCTACAACCGGGATCTTCAGGAGGACAAGGAGCCCCTGTTCGATGCCGTGGAGACCTGGCAGGCGGGCCTCTCGCTCGCGGCGAAGATGATCCGGACGGCAAAGTTCAACCGGACCCGGATGCGCGAAGCCGTCGGCGACCCGCTGCTCCTCGCCACGGACCTCGCCGACGCGCTGGTGAAACAGGGGATGCCGTTCCGGGAGGCGCACGAACAGGTGGGCCGGCTGGTCGGCTTCGCCGAAAAATCGGGCAAGAGACTCGATCTGGTGACGGATGCGGATCTCAAGGGTATCGGCAGCGCGATTTCCCGGAAGATGATCGCCGCCCTCACGCCGGAGAACGCCATGGATGCCCGCAAAATTACCGGCGGCACCGCCCGGAGCGAGGTCCGGCGTGAACTCGCAAGGTGGCGTACCGTTTTGAACAAAGCCCGGCGGCGTTAACCCCGTTGAATTCATAAAAACCGTTCTGTAAACAATTCATTTCTGCCCGCGTGGGCCGGAACTGGTGAGGTTCCCCCCGGCGCGAAAGGAACCGTTCCCACGATGAACCCGTTCTCCTATAAGAATTCCGAACTCTACTGCGAGCAGGTCCCCATTTCGAAGATCGCCGAAACCATCGAAACGCCGTTCTACGTTTACAGCAAGACGGCCATCTCCGAAAACGTCAAAAGCTACCAGAACGCCTTCAAGGCGGTGCCGAACCTCGTCGCCTTCAGCATGAAGGCGAACTCGAACCTAGCGGTCCTGAACACCGTGATCCAGAACGGCGGCGGACTCGATATCGTTTCGAGCGGCGAGCTGTACCGCGGTCTCAAGGCGGGTGTGGATCCGAAAAAGGTCGTCTACTCCGGCGTAGGCAAGAAAGCCTCCGAGATCGAATACGCCATCAAGACCGGCATCCTGATGATCAACGTGGAGTCGGCCGAAGAACTGTACAAGATCAACGAAGTCGCCGAGCGCCTGCACCTCAAGGCCCCCATCTCGATCCGCGTGAATCCGGACGTCGATCCCAAGACCCACCCCTACATCTCGACCGGGATGAAAAAGGCGAAGTTCGGCATCCCGATCCAGGAGTCGCTCAAGCTCTACGCCGAGGCGGCGAAGATGAAGGGCATCAAGGTCGTCGGCGTCGATTGCCACATCGGCTCCCAGCTCACCTCGACCCAGCCGTTCGTGGATGCCCTGAAGCGCATCCGGGGCGTGGTGGAAGAGCTCCGTTCGCAGGGAATCGAGGTCACGCACCTCGATATCGGCGGCGGACTCGGCATCTCCTACAAGGACGAAAAGCCGCCCACCATCGAGGAATACGCCAGTGCGGTCCTCGGTGTGGTGAAGGATCTCGGCTGCACCATCGTGATGGAGCCCGGCCGCCGCGTCGTGGGCAAATCCGGCGCGCTGGTCACGCAGGTCATCTTCAACAAGCACGGCGAGGCCAAGGATTTCGTCATCCTCGACGCCGCCATGAACGACCTGATCCGGCCGTCCCTCTACGAGGCGTATCATGAGATCGTCACCGTGAAGGAAAAGAAGTCCGACAGGAAGCCCGTCGATATCGTCGGTCCGGTCTGCGAGAGCGGCGACTGTTTCGCCAGCGGGCGCGAGTTCCCGCCCGTCGAGCAGGGTGACCTCGTGGCCATCCTGGACGCCGGTGCCTACGGTTTTTCCATGTCGTCGAACTACAACACCCGCGCACGCCCGGCGGAAATCATGGTGAACGGAGAGAAGTTTGCCACCGTCCGGAAACGCGAGACCCTGGAAGACATGATCCGGGGCGAATCGATCTCGCAGTTCTGAGAATAGTTTGTTCCCGGCTGCACCCTGAGGGGCAGCCCCCCATTTGCACCGCCCCTTCCGGGCCACTAAACCAGTCTGCCGCCATGGCTTCTCTGCCCTTTACCAAGATGCACGGCACGGGAAACGACTTCGTCGTCGTGGACGTGCGCGATTTCACCCCCGACCGGCTCGAACGGCTCAAGAAGGCCGCTGCGAAGATCGGCCACCGGAATTTCGGCGTCGGTTTCGACCAGATGCTGCTCGTCGGCAAGGCGGGCCGCAGCGATGCCGACCTCCGCATGGAGATCGTCAACAATGATGGCTCGGTCGTGGAGATGTGCGGCAACGGAATCCGCTGCTTCGCCCTCTACGTGAAAGACCACAAGATCTCCGCCAAGGAAACCCTCAACGTCGATACGATGGCCGGGATCATCAGGCCCCGGATCGTGGGCAATCTCGTGGAAGTGGACATGGGCGAACCGGTGCTGGACGGCCGGAAGATCCCTGTCGCCGTGGACGGCGAGATCCGGGACCGGGAACTCACCGTCGCCGGCGAGAAGCGCACCGTCACCTGCGTCTCAATGGGCAACCCTCACTGCGTGAACTTCGTCCCCTCGGCCGCCAATGCTCCGGTCACGTCGCTCGGACCGAAGATGGAGACGGACCCCATCTTCCCGAAGCGGATCAACGTGGAATTCGCGGAGGTCGTGGACCGCAGGACGATCCGGCTGCGCGTCTGGGAACGGGGCGCTGGGGAAACCCTCGCCTGCGGCACCGGTGCCTGCGCGACGGCCGTCGCCGCCGCCTGGACCGGACGCACGGACCGGGATGTCACCGTGAAGCTGCCCGGCGGAGACCTGAAGATCCGCTGGGACGAGAAGTCGAACCGGGTCTACATGACCGGACCCGCCGTCACCGTTTTCGAAGGCAGGCTCGACCTGCCGGAGCTGGAGTAACCCGCCATGGCCCGCCTCAAACTGGAAGGCAACTACGCCGCCCTCGTCACCCCGTTCCGCAACGGCCGGATCGACGAGAGACGCTTCGCCGAACAGATCGAACGGCAGATTAAGGCCGGCGTCGCCGGGCTTGTCCCCTGCGGCACGACGGGCGAGAGCGCCACGCTCTCCCACGACGAGCACGACCGGGTGATCGAGCTGACCATCGCCATCGCCGCCGGCCGGGTGACGGTCATGGCCGGAACGGGCTCGAACAGCACCTCCGAGGCAATCCGCCTCACCGAAAACGCCGCAAAGGCCGGAGCAGATTGCGCCCTTCTGATCGCGCCCTACTACAACAAGCCAACCCAGCTCGGCCTGTACGAACACTACCGGGAAGTGGCGAAGGCGGTCGATATCCCGCTGGTCGTCTACAACATCCCCGGCCGCACCGGAATCAATATCCAGCCATCCACGATGGCCCGTCTCGCGGAGATCCGGAACATTGCCGGGCTCAAGGATGCTTCGGGCTCCATGGACTATATCTCGGAGCTGCGTTCGCTCACGGGCGACCGCTTCGCCGTGCTCGCGGGCGACGACACGCTGACGCTGCCGCTCATGGCGCTCGGCGCACGGGGCGTCATCTGCGCCACCTCGAACGTGCTTCCGAAGGAATACAGCGACCTCTGCGCGCTCTGCCTCAAGGGCAAATACGCCGAGGCGCGCAAGCTCCACGACCGGGTGTTCCCGCTGACCAAGACACTGTTCATGGAGACGAATCCCATCGTCGTGAAGGCGGCGCTGGAGATGATGGGCCTCGATTCCGGCGAACTGCGGCTGCCGCTCTACCCCGCCTCGAAGGCAACCCGCGAGGTGCTCGCCAGGGAGCTCAAGGCGCTCGGCAAGCTGAAAGGCGGCCGCCGATGAGCCGCGTGCGGGTTGCCGTCGCCGGAGCCGGAGGCCGCATGGGGCAGCGCAACCTGACGCTGCTCGCGGCCAGCCCGAAGGACTTCGAGATCGTGGGTGCGCTGGAGCACCCGCTGTCGCCCCGTCTCGGGGACGACGTGGGCCCGCTGATCGGCAAGGGGCCTATCGGCGTCAAGATCACGCCCGACCCCGCCGTCGCTCTGAAGCGGGCACAGGTCATCATCGATTTCACGACGCCCGAAGCGTCCCTCGGGCTCATCCATGAACTCGTCCGCCGAAAGGTCGCCCTCGTGCTCGGCACCACCGGCATCAAGCCGGACGGGATCCGCATCGTGAAAAAGGCGGCGGGCAAGATCCCCGTTGTCATGGCCCCGAACTTCTCCATCGGCGTCAACGTGCAGATGAAGCTGCTGGAGCAGGCCGCGAAGCTTCTCGGCTCCGATTACGATATCGAGATCGTCGAGATGCACCACAACCAGAAAAAGGACGCCCCGAGCGGGACGGCCCTCGGGCTCGCCCAGGTTCTCTGCGACGCCACGGGACGGGACCTTGCAAAGGACGCCGTCTACGCCCGGCACGGCGACGTGGGCGCCCGCACGAAGCGCGAGATCGGAATCCAGACGCTCCGGGGCGGCGACGTCGTGGGCGAGCACACGGTCTATTTCGCAGGTGCGGGCGAACGGATCGAGGTCACGCACCGGGCCACGAACCGGGACAATTTTGCGGGCGGCGCTGTCCGTTCGGCAAAGTGGGTAGCCTCGAAGAAACCCGGCCTCTACGATATGCAGGACGTCCTCGGTCTGAAAAACAGCCCGGAAAAGCGCTAGGGCTCGGAATTCATGCGCCTCCTCGACTTTCTCAAGCCCAAAGGGCGGATGGAGCCGCCCATTACGGTCCCGCCGAGAGGGCCGGCCTGGCATCCGAATCTCGATGTGGAACCGTCCACGGGTCATGTGGTCGTCTGGCCCGCGGCGGGCAGGGACGGCATCAGCACCTGCTTCGACCCGCAGTCGTCCGCATACCATTCGGCGGTGGTGTTCGGCCTCGGCGAACTCCCGGCGGGAGAGTCTCTTCCGCCCTCCCCGGCGTTTCTCGAAAAATACCTCCTCACGGAGCTGGAGATCATCGGTGCGGCGTTCGGCCTCAGGACTCCGGCCGCCTTCGACCCGGCGAAACCGGGCCTCAGGAAGATCGACTTCCTCGAAGCGAACGGCCAGCGTTCGGACTATTTCGAGTTCACCGTCCGGACGCAGTCCTGGATAGGCCCGGAGAACCACGATAAAAAGACGTTCAGGTCGCTGGAAAGCCACGGCGCACAGTTCGCCGGGAAACAGTTTCTGGTCCCCAAGACCTATACGCTCCGGGCCCATCACGAGCTCACGCTGGAGGGACTCCTCCGCGTGACCGTGCCCGCTGCCCCCGGCGACCGGCGTGTCCTCCTCGGGATCGGCTTCGGGTCGAAGTTCACCGAAGGGTATCTCGAAGCGGACAACTGGCCGAAGGTGAAGCCCGAAGTCAGCGGATTTCTCTACGGCACCGAATGGAGACTGAAATGAAAGCCCTCGCCCTCCTGGCGGCCCTCGCCGTCACCCTCTCTGCCTGCGGCAAGCAGACCAGCTGGCAGGGCCAGCCCGGCAAGGAGCACAAGCCCCTCGCCGGTAAGTTTATGGAAGGTGAACTGGCAGGCGAAGTGGGCCGCCAGGTGGACCGTATCGACCCGACGATGAAAAAGTCCGAACCTCTGCCGGAGGCGAAACCTTCCGCTGCGGCCCCGGCGATTACCGTTCCAGTGGCTGCGGCAGCCCCGGTCCCCGTGGCGGCTGCCACGCCCCAGGCGACGGCACCGGTGGCACTGGCCCAGCTCGCGGTCCTGAGATGGGCAGCCCTTCAGGGCAAGAACTGGGTGCTCGTGGAGCTCGCGGACGAAGCCCCGTCAGGTCCCGTGAAAGCGACCGCGCAGGCGGTGAAGGGCACGAGCGCCCAGACGCTCCCATTCGGACCCATGGCGGACGAGCTCCGGGCGGAACTGGAAAAACAGATCCCCCGCCTCAAGGACAATCCCGAGCTGCTCGCAATCCAGCTTCTCGACGACAAAGGACTCCCCGTGGGCAGCTTCTCCGGTGGCGGCTGGAAGTTCGGACCCGCCAAATAGCCCTAAGACCCCCGCTCAAAATACCGGTTGACATCCCCCCACCCCTTCACTAACAAAGGGGCCCAGATTGACTCGCCAGTCAACCGGCCAAAGCCGGAGGCCAGGCGGCACAAAACACATCAAGGAGTAGTTCGTCCATGGGTAAACCACTTGAAGGCAGGGTAGCCATTGTCACCGGAGGCGGCGGCGCGCTCGGCCGCTCCCACTCGCTCACGCTCTCGAGCCTCGGCGCGAAAGTCGTCGTGAACGACCTCGGCGGTTCGCTCAAGGGCGAAGGCGCCGACAAGACATCGGCCCAGAAGGTCGTCGACGAGATCAAGGGCAAGGGCGGCGAAGCCGTCGCCAACTATGACACGATCTCGACCGCCGACGGCGCGGCCGCCGTCGTGAAGAGCGCCATCGACGCGTTCGGCAAGATCGACATCGTCATCAACAACGCCGGCTTCCTCCGGGACGTCTCGTTCACGAAGATGACGGACGATGACTGGCTGTCGATCATCGGCGTGCACCTCACGGGCGCGTACTACGTGACCAAGGCTGCCTGGCCCCGCATGAAGGACCAGAACTACGGCCGCGTCATCATGACGGCCTCCGCCGCGGGCATCTACGGCAACTTCGGCCAGGCCAACTACTCGGCCGCCAAGATGGGCCTCATCGGCTTCGGCCAGACGCTCGCCCACGAAGGCAAGAAGAACAACATCAACGTCAACATCATCGCCCCGATCGCGCGCTCGCGCCTGACCGAGACCGTGATGCCGGCCCCGATGCTGGAAAACCTGAAGCCGGAGTTCGTCTCCCCGCTCGTCGCGTATCTCTGCTCGGAAGAGTCGAAGGAAACCGGCGGCACGTTCGAAGTGGGCGGCGGTTACTTCACGAAGATCGCCTGGTACCGCAGCCCGGGCGTCGGCCTGAAGGTGACGGAGCCGATCAACTACGACACGATCAAGGAAAACTTCCCGAAGATCGTCGACTTCACAAACGCGAAGATCTGCCGGACGATCCAGGAATCGACCATGGCGGTCATGTCGAACCTGTCGAAGAAGTAAGACAGGCGGCGTTCGCACCACGGGAGACCCCGGTACTCGGCAACGGGACCGGGGTTTTTCCTGACATACTTCCCTTAAATCCACAGGAGATTCCCGCATGGAACGGATCCACTACTCGCTCGAAGGCAAGACCGGCATCATCCGCATGGACGACGGCAAGGCGAACGCCATGCAGGGCGAATTCTTCGCCCAGATGACGGCCGCCCTCGAGAAGGCCGAAGCGGACAAGGTGTCGGCGCTTATCATCACGGGCCGCGAGAAGTTCTTCTCCGGGGGCCTCGATCTCAAGGCCCTGCCGATGCTGAAGAAGGACGAGCTGATCAAGACGCTCGAAGGATTCCCCGTCGCCATGCAGAAAGTTTTCCTGTTCCCGGCCCCGGTGATCTGTGCGGGCGGCGGGCACGCCCTCGCCGGCGGCATGGTGCTGTATCTCATGGGCGACTATCGCATCGCCGTGGACGACGACAGCCACAAATACGGCCTGAACGAGACGGCCATCGGCCTGCCGCTCCCCTCATGGGTGATCGCGACCTGCGGGCAGTCGATCCCGCACCGCTATCACATGGACATGATGGTCCACGCCCGCGTGATGACGCCGAAGGAGGCGCACCGCCGAGACGTGGCCCAGGAACTGGTCCCCTCGGCGGCCGATCTCATGCCCAAGGCTCTCGAGAAGGCGAAGGAACTCGGCCGGCTCATGCAGCCCGCCTACACGACGACCAAGCGGCGGCTCAGGAAGCCGCTCCTCGACGAGGCGCTGAAGCGCGGCGCCGACGAAATGTCGGGCTTTCTGACGACAGGACCGTTCGCGAATATCAAGTAAGCCGGATCAGAACAGCCGGTCCCGGAACCATCCGGTGACGTAGCCCAGCCGGGGAAGCTCGTAGACGAGCTTCACCAGCAGCGGGTGAAGCGCGATCAGGCCGAAGTAGGTCAGCGCCAGACCGATCAAGCCTGCGGGCGAGAATTCGCTCCAGACGAACTTTTCCCTGCCCTGAAGGATCGAGAGGAACGGGAACCAGTGGACCCGCTTCTCGTAGTCCTCGAACTCCCGGCCCCAGTGCGCCCGGACCGACGGAGTTTCCAGGTACCAGACGCCGAGGACGTTGTAGGCGAGAAGCCCCACGGACCAGATCACGGCCATCAGGGTTCCGAACACGAGCGTCTTCGCGAGCAGCATGAAGAAGACCGCCACATAGAGCGGGTGGCGCGTTACCCGGTAGATACCCGTCTGGAGCAGTTCGAACTTTTCCGGCGGCTTCCAGAGGCCCCAGAACGAGAGCCCCATGGGCACAACCGCGTAGAGGAAGAAAACACTCAGCGCCATGAGAATGTAGATAAGCGGCCGAAACCAGGGCTCGCCCCGGAGGTTCCACAAAACGACCGATTCGGGATTCTTCTGCGCGAGGTAGAGGATCGACGCCCCGAGCAGGAAGATCACACCGAAGTTATAGAAGAACCGGTAACCGACCCAGCCCATCGCGGGCTCCAGCCGCTTCTTCACGAAATCGCGCGGCCAGAAGCTGGACCAGAAGGCGAAGGCGGCCACATGAAGCAGCATCCCGAGGTGCGGATTCATGTCCTGAGCGGCTGAGGGCTCCAGAAAAACGTGCTCCCTTGAAATGCGGATGTCCGACTCTAGCGCATTTCCCGGCGGCGGCCACGAAACAAAAGTGAAGCAGGCTTCATCGGCGTTCTGGTTGACTTGGAACGTCATTTGTCGTTTAGTGAACGGGTTGCATCCTTTGTAACCGGGTGAGGGCGCGGGCCCGGCCTCTTTCAGGCCGGTGAAAGCGGGCGCCGGTACTCTTGGAAAACCTTCCTGTCTCACTCTTTCTGCCTGGCGAAACCGGGGCGGCCAGCCTCTCACTCGGGGAAATCCTCGCCCACAGTTCCGGCATCGGACTCGCGGTCCTGTTCGTCCTTGTGGCGATTTCGATCGTCTCGTGGGGCCTCATCTTCCTCAAATGGAACCAGATCCGGACCGCCAACCGGCAGGTGGCTGCCTTCATCGACCGGTTCTGGGAACTCCGCGATCTGGACAAGCTGGCGCAGGAAATCCGCTCGGGCACCGCCGGAGGCCCTGCAGCGAGGGTGTTCCAGGCCGGCTACGGTGAACTGATCTCCATGGGCGTCGGCGAGGAAACCTCCCCCGCCGAAAAGAGCCACCAATGGTCTCCGAACCTGGAACGCGCCCTCCAGAGGAGCCTCACTGCCGAGCAGACCCGGCTGGAGAACTACCTCGTGTTCCTGGCGACGGCGGGCAGTGCGTCCCCCTTCATCGGCCTCTTCGGAACGGTCTGGGGCATCATGACGAGCTTCTCGGCCATCGGTCAGCTGAAATCGGCCGATCTCGCCGTCGTCGCCCCCGGCATCGCCGAAGCCCTCATCGCCACCGCCGTCGGCCTGTTCGCCGCGATTCCGGCGGTCATCGCCTATAACTTCATCGGGACCCGCGTGCGGATTCTCATGCGCGACCTGAACGGATTCGGCGCCGATCTCCTGAATGCCATCCAGCGGCATTTCATCCGGAAGGGGTCCTGATGGCGTTCGGTTCCGGCGGCGACGATTCGGGCCTCGTGAGCGACATCAACGTGACGCCGCTCGTGGACGTCATGCTCGTCCTGCTGGTCATCTTCATGGTGACGGTCCCGGCACTTGTGGGCGGCGTAAAGGTGGAGCTGCCCAAGACCCGCGAGGCGACGCCCGCCGCCGCCCGGGACGCAGTCATCGTCTCCATCACCCGGGGCGGCGAGGTGTATCTGGACCGGGAAAGCATCCGCCCGGCGGACCTCCCGGCCCGCATCCGGAAAAAGCTCGAAAGCCGGCCGGATGCCGACCCCACCGTGTATCTGCGCGCCGATCGCCGCGTGCAGTACGGCGAGGTGGTCCGCACCATGGCGAATCTCCGGGCTAACGGTATCACGCGGCTCTCGCTCATTACCGAGCCGGAGCAGCTCGAAGGGAAGCCGGAGTAAGGCCATGGCAGCGGATGCGGTACGTCTCCACCCGCACGGCGAGCAAGGCCCGGTTGTGCGGTTCCTCACCGTGTCGGCCGCCCTGCACCTTGTCCTGTTCGGCCTTGCCTTCGTGATGCCGGAACTGCTGTCCTCCTCGCCCGAAGACAACTGGAAAAACCAGGACACCCTGACGGTCTCCCTGTCGGATTCCTTGCCGGCCTTTTCTCCCGCGCCAGCCGTTTCACGGGGTGGGCCAGCGAAAGCACCACCAGTAGCGGAACCTGTTTCGTCGAAACCACCGCCTCCGGCCGAAGCAGCGCCTGCTCCCGCCCGTAATGAACCCACGAAGACCGCACCCGCCGCCCCATCCGTGGACAAGTCCGCAGTCCCGCTCATGACCAAGCCCCGCTCCATCGAAGACAGAAGACGCCTCGAGCGGGCTGAGCAGAAAAAGGCGGACAAGGCCGTCGCCGCTGCCCCGTCCAGATCGAAAACACAGGCCCCCGAAACTCCGGCAGCTTCGGACGCAACCCGCAGGCGGTCCGAACTTGAGGAGAAACTGGCCCAGAAACTGAAGGAAGCCCGGGACGCCATCGCGCTCGCGAACAAGACCGGCCTCGAAGCTTCCAGGACAGGCAGTTCCTCAGGTCCATCGTCCGGCCCGGCTGCCAGCGGAAGCGGAGCACCCGGCGGCACTGCCAATACCCAGTCGCTCCTCGCCTCGGCCGACCGGGTCCAGCGCGGGGCGTTCGACGGCTACCGGGGCCAGATCATCGCCGCCGTGCGGGACAACTGGGAAGTCCCCGCCTCGGTGAAGGGGCTCCAGCTCGAAGCGACGTTCCGGATCGAACTGTCGGAAGACGGGGACGTGAACTCCTCGAAGCTCGTCAAAGGCTCCGGCAACCGGGTGTTCGATGAGGCGGTCTCAAGGACGATCGCTGCGACAGAAAGTGTCGGCATCCCTCCGGCCGGTTTCCCCCGGATCATCAATATCGTTTTCGACAACCGCTCTCTCGACCAGTAACGGAACCGCCGGAATGACCAGACCCGTATTCGCCCTGCTCGCCCTCCTCACCGCCCTGCCCGTCTACGCCTTTGCACAGGAAGAGGAAACCATCCGGGTATTCCGGCCCGGTTTCCGGAAGATCGGCGTTGCAGTGGTGGATTTCACCGCGGAAAACGCCCCCGATACTCTGGGGCGTGAAGCCGCCAGCGTCATCCGCAATGACCTCGACTGGAGTGAGTTCTTCAAGGTCCTGACAACCGAAAAGCATCCCAGAACGGACGACAGCTACCTGCCGGAAGACCAGAAGTTCGACGTCTGGCAGCCCACCGGCATAACCGCTTACGTACGAGGGGTAATCCGTGGAGAGACCGACGACCGCATCACGATCGAGGCCCGCCTCTACGACGTGAAGCTCGGCCAGTTCCGCATGGGCAAGAAATACAGCGGCTCCACGCGCCTCCTGCGGCAAATGGCTCACCGGTTCTCGAATGCAGTGACCGAGGACCTCGCCGGAGTCGAAGGCATCCACACGACGAAGATCGCGTTCGTGTCCGACGAGACCGGCGCCCGGGAACTGATGATCATGGATATCGACGGCTACAACCGGGAGGCTCTGACCAAAACCAGATCCATCGCATCCGCCCCCCGGTGGATTCCGGACGGGAAAAACCTGATGCTCGTTTCCTACCGGCGGGGGAAGCCCGACCTCTACCGGTTCGACCTCATCAACCGGGTAATGGACCTCTTCTGGGACCGGGGCGAGCTGAACACGGGCGGCGTCTGGTCTCCGGACCAGACGCGGGTGCTCGTCTCCCAGTCATCCGGCTCCCATGCGCAGATCTATTCCATCGAGGACGGCGGACAGCGGGTCCGCCAGCTCACGACAGGCGCCGGTGCGAGCCTCTCGCCGAGCTGGTCACCCGACGGAACCCAGATCGCCTTCGTCTCGGACCGGACCGGCTCGCCGCAGGTCTACATCATGAATGCCGACGGCAGCGGCAGCCGGAGGCTCACGACGTTCGGCAACTACAACACCTCGCCCGCCTGGAGCCCCCGGGGCGACCGGATCGCCTTTGTCCGCCGCGAGGCCCGCGGGTTCAACGTCTATGCCGTGAACCCCGACGGCTCGGATGAAGTCCTGATCTCGAAGGAGGGCGGCAACAACGAGGACCCGACATGGTCTCCGCGCGGAGACTTCCTGATCTATTCTTCGAAGCGGGCGAAAAACTACGACCTGATGATGAGCGATGCCAACGGTGAGAAGCGTCGGCTGATCACCAAAACGCCATCGAACGAGATCCAGCCCTCCTGGTCCCCAAGAGACCCGAAGTAGCCGCTACTGCTGGGCAGGAGCCGGCGGCGGTGCCAGTTTCTGGATCTGGCTTTCGAGCAGCCGGATATCCTTTTCGATCAGCGGCCTTACGGTCGTGTCCGGATAGTCGGTCAGGAGCTGGCCGAGCTGCTTTTGCACTGCGACAAGCGCGTCGCGGCGGGCGGACGGGTCCTTGAGCTTCATCGCTCTCGCAACTGCGTCGCCGCTCCTGTCCCGCTGCTTCTTCACGATGCCGTCGATCGCCTCGATGAGCCGCTGAAGCGCCGCGCCCCCCTCGGTGGGCGAAACCGAAAGCTCCCGCAGGATGATCACTGCCTCGGAATAGCGGCCGTCCTTGATCGCAAGGTCGGCGGCCGCGAGCTTCTGCCGGTCCAGCGCCGCACGGTCCGCGCTCGCCTTTCCCTGCTGGACGTCGAGATCCAGCGTGGCGCTCGTGATGAGCGGCTGGAGGTCGGGCTCCGGATACTTCGTCCGAAGGCCGGAAGCCCGCTGCCTGGCCCCGGCGGGGTCCACCCGGCCCTGGATGTAGTCGGCCCGCAGGCGCGTCAGATCCTCGTTCAGGAGCTGGATCCGGCGCTGGCGGAACCCCTCGATCAGTTTCTGGGCCCGCTCCTGGAGCTGCGGGTCCTTCGACTCGGCCAGCACGTCAGCGATAAGCCGGTGCGCAGCCGGGTAATCGGTCCCATAGGCGAAAATCGCCTCGGCCTGGATCAGCTTCGCCCTGAGTTTCGCCGATTCGTCCTTGGCCTGCTGATCGAGTGTCTGGAGATTCGATTTAGCCCTGGGAGCGAGCGGTGCAAGGTCTTCCACACGGGCCACGACACGTTCATAGGAATCTTTCGCTTTCAGCGTGTCGCCAGTCGCCGCATAGTAACCCGCGAGTTCCATCGTAAGCACCGGGAGATCGGGATAGCGAAGGGACTCAAGGAAGCTTTCGAGATAATTCGCCGCCCGTTCAGGACTGCCGGTCCGGGCGGCCGCGCGGGCCACCTCGGGCAGCATGTCGAGCGGCAGTTCATCTTCAGGAAGCTCCCTGAGTGCGTTGTCCCAGAGCGCGAGCACCCTGCCGTCGTCCTTTGCCTCCACTGCCTGCCAGAGCGCAGACCGGACCGTGCTGCCGGTTTGGGGAGCGAGGCGTACTTCTCCGGGCGTTTCGGTGATAGTGGAACCGCCGGTGAGCCGGGAGGTCCGCAGCTTCACGAGGACGACGAGTTCCCGGAACAGGGCCGTCCAGCGGTCCCGGTCACCTTTCTCTGCCGACAAAGCGTGGCGGTCGAGATCGCGCGCCAGCTCCGCCAGACGTCTCAGCGATTCGATCTCGCCAAGCCGCTGCTTTTGCAGATCGGCCGGAAGCGTGGATTTCTCAATTTCCTTAGCCAGCCGTTCGTAAAGCGCCGGATCGGGGAGCTGGAGATCCGCCTGGAATCCCTCGCCCGTGGGGCTCGCACCATAAGGATTGGCATCGGGCGGAGGTGGCGCATCGGCAGTGGCTGAGGTTTCCGGGCACGACGCGGGCGGGGGAGGAGGCGGCATCAGGCCCGCGCATCCCGTACCCAGCATGAGAACGGCGGTCAGCAGGCCGGCTCTCACCGGCACAGCGGGGCACATGGATCGGGAAACATTCATGGGAACTCCTGTACCTGGAAACTCCGGCGGCGGACAGGCGTTATAACCTAAGCCCGGCGCAGCGGTTAAGCGCTGGAGACAACTTCATCACGCTGGCGATCAGTCTCCATTAACGGCACCCCATTGACTCGGGCCCGGAAAATCACCTAACTAGTTCAAATCAGTAAGGGTTCCCGGAATTTAACCCACTCCAGTAAGGAAGGTTTAACTACAGGATCATGGGTGCTCAGGAAGATGCGCTTTTCCAGCGGTTCGGGCGAGTGTTCCCGGCCGGTACGACTATTTTTGAAGAAGGCGCCGAAGGGCGCGAGATGTTTGTCCTCCAGGAGGGCAAGGTCCGGATCTCCAAGAAGGTTCGCGACGTCGAGAAGGTGCTGGCCGATCTCGGGCCGGGTGCGTTCTTTGGAGAAATGTCGATTCTCCTGAACAAGCCCCGCTCGGCCAAGGCCGTGGTACTGGTCGACTCGAAACTTCTCGTCATCGAGCCCAAGACTTTCGAGGCGATGCTGAAAGGCAACGCCGAAATCGCCATCCGCCTCATCAAGATTCTCGCGGACCGGCTCCAGGAAGCCGACGAGCAGATCGAGAACCTTCTGCTTCGCGACGATTCCAGTCGCGTGGTACATTTCCTGACACGTCAGGCGGACAAGAAAGGCAAGCCCGTCGACGGCGGCCGGTTTATCCCCGGTAACAAGGAACAGATCGCATCGCAGACGGGGACCGACCCCAAGCACGTTAATGACATCCTGGAAAAGCTGGTTAAGGGCAACCTGCTCAAGATCCAGGCCGACGGGTTTATCGTTGCCGAGACGGAAAAGCTCCGGAAATTCCTCGAGTATCTTGCCCTCAAGGAACAGTTCGGCGAGTTTTCCTGAACCGGCGGGATCCCGGGCAGATCCCGAGAACTGGGTGGACAAGGACAGATGCGGGTAAAGGTGTGCGGTTGTTCAGGCGGGGAAACCCCCGAGACCGCCCTCACCGGTTTCGTGATCAACGGGGAGCTGGCGCTGGACGCCGGCTCGCTGTGCCGCGGCCTCACTCTCGATGAGCAGTGCGCGCTGAACGACGTCCTCATCACGCACACGCACCTGGACCACATCAAGGACCTCGCCTTCCTCGCCGACAACATTATCGGCATCAAGAAGACTCCGCTGAACGTGTGGGGTTCCGAGTTCGTCATTTCGACGCTCAGGAACCACCTGATGAACGACAAGATCTGGCCGGATTTCTCGAAGATTCCCACGCCGGCCAATCCGACGATCGTCTACCACACGATCGTGCCGGAAAAGCAGTTCACGGTCGCGGGATACCGGGTATTTCCCGTCTCGACGGCTCATCCCGTCCCCAACACGGCCTACGTAATTTCCAATAATGACGGTTCGTTCTGCTTCACCGGCGACACTGGCGTCACCGACCGGATCTGGGACGTGCTGAATGCCACGCCGGACCTGCTCGGGCTCATCTGCGAGGTCAGCTTCCCGAACATGATGACCGACCTGGCGAACCTCAGCGGCCACCTGACGCCGAAGATGCTCCACGAGCAGATCGGCCGCCTGAAGAACCGGCGCTACACCGTCTATCTCTCCCACAACAAACCCAATTTCCGCGACCTGCTCCGCAAGGAAGTGACCGAAACCGGCGTCGAGAACGTCCACTTCCTGCTGAAGGGCGAAGTTCTCGACCTGCACCGCTGAACGCGGTTAGCTCTCCCATTGCCGTTTCCCCCGTCCATTTCGTCGGCCGCCGAGATCGAGCGGATCGAGGCCGCCCATCAGGTGCGTCTCGGGCTGGACCGCATGGAACGGCTCTGCGCCGCTCTCGGCAGTCCGGAGCGGTCGTTCAAGGCGATCCATGTCGCGGGAACGAACGGCAAGGGTTCCATCTGCGCCATGCTGCACGCGGTGCTGAACGAGGCCGGACATGAGGCGGCGCTCTACACCTCGCCCCATCTCGTGACCGCGCTGGAGCGAGTACGCCTCGGCACGCGCGACTGGACGGAGGCGGAACTGGTCGGCGCGATTAACGAATCGCTCGAGGCGATCCACCGGAACCCGGAGCTTTCCGCAGATCCCCCAACGACCTTCGAGCTCATCACGGCCGCGGCTTTCCTCGCGATCGCGCGTGCCGGTTTCAGGCTGGCCGTAATCGAAGTCGGTCTCGGCGGCCGGCTCGACTCCACGAACGTCTGCGACCCGTCCGTCTCGATCATCAGTTCGATCGGCCTCGACCACCAGGCGATCCTCGGGCCGGATATCCTGGACATCGCCCGCGAAAAGGCCGGGATCATCCGTCAGGGTGTACCCGTGGTGACATCGGCATTCCAGCCTGCCGTCCAGCGGCTGATCCAGGACAAGGCCACGCAGATGAACGCCCCCTGCTATCTTGGCGGCCGGCATTTCGACTTTGCCCGGGTGGCGGCCGACCGGTTCGATTTCCTCGGCATCCAGACCCGCTGGGCTGACCTTCCCCTTCCCCTGCCCGGCGATCACCAGTTCCAGAATGCGGCGACCGCCTGCGCCGCCCTCGAAACGCTTCAGAACCGGGGCCTCGCCGTGACGACGCCGCAGGTCAGAACGGGATTGGCCGCGATACGCTGGCCAGGACGGCTCGAGCAGGTCTCGAAGCGGCCCGACCTCTGGCTGGACGGTGCTCACAACCCTGACGCCGCCCGGATGCTGCTCCGGTTTCTGGAGCCCCTCGCGCGCGAGAAGAAAGTCCATCTCGTTGTAGCGCTCAAGGGAGACAAGCAGCGCCAGGAGTTCTTCCAGCCGCTGGTCACGGTGGCCCACCGGATTACCGTCACGACCGCACCGGGCCTTGTCCCCGCCGGGGAACTCGGAGAACTCGTGCGCCAGATGCACCACAACGTGGTGATCGAACCCGATCTCGGAAAAATTCTGGCTCAGATCTGCTGGCGGCGGCCATCAGACGAAGCCGCTTTCGTCACCGGGTCGCTGTATCTCGTCGGAGCCGCGAAACGCTGGCTCGCCGCTCAGGGTGCGGGGCTCGGAGCCGGAGCGGCGGGAGATTCCGGCGAAGCGGGCTGAGCCTCAGGCTTCACGGCCCCTTCCGGGGTTGCAGCAGGAGCTTCTCCGGGCGGGGCATCCGCCGGAGCGGCTGTACCGGTATCTGCGCTGCCTTCAGGCTTCGGGCGGGCTTTCCAGAGGACAGGCCGGCGGTAATAAAGCTCGAGGGCGAAGCTCGCGAACTCCTCGAAAGGCCCGAAGCCAACTTCTTCACCGCGCACAATGATCGCCTGGTTATCAGGGCCGATGACGTGGAACATGGGCGCGGCCACGGACATTTCTTTCGTCACGTCCCTCCGGTTCTGGCGGTCCGCCCATACCCGATAGGCGTCGTCCCAGGACATGGACTGCTCCCGGTAGATCGACACCTCCTTGATTCCATCCGGATTCGCTTCCCAATAGTGGTTCAGGTTGTACCAGGTGCGGGTGAAGAAGAACGCCACGAAAATGAGTCCCAGCAGGCCCCGGAGAGCGAACAGCCGCCGGCCGCCAATCTCCTTGTGGGTCACGTTCCGGTAAAACGCGGGATAGCCCAAGGCAACCGCCAGGATCAGGGCCAGAAAGCCAAGATCCCACAAGTAGGTCGAAGGAGCCACCAGAAGCCGTCCGGTATCGTTCGCTCCGCTGTGAAACTCGTAATAGACATCGCAACCGGACAGGACCGCAGATCCCAGTGTGAGCGGAAGGGCCCGGATTGCCTGGATAACGCGGCGAGACAAAACCGTTTTACTCATGGGGGCTCTATGTAGCCGATAGCGCAAAGAAACGCCCACCGGCGACTTGCACCAGCCTGTGCGTATGATAAATTTACTCTGCTGGAAAAGTTTCGGAAAAAACCAGTTATTATGGCCACTTAGGCGATAGTGACGGTCCCGGACAGCGACTTTTATTTTTCAGCGTGCTCGCAAGCGTGGTTGATCGATTCTCATGAGCCTGCTCGGTAATCTCGAAGACCTGGGACTTGGAGACATCCTCCAGATCGTCAGCCTTTCCAAGAAGAGCGGCGTACTGCTCCTCTCCGCGAAATCGAACAGCGGGCGCATCCTGTTCCGGGAAGGCAAGGTGATCGCGGCGACAGTCAGCACGATCGCCGAGGACGTCGGCTCGCTGCTTCTCAAGAATGGAACCATCGACGCCGGAGCCCTCGATACCGCCCGGCAGGTCTGGAACGATCTGGACCAGTCGAAACCCCTGCGGCAGCTCCTTCAGCAGTCTCATGTGGCAAGCGCGGCGCTTATTGACGATGCGATCCGGGAATATATCCAGAACGTCATCGTCGAGCTGTTTTCGTGGACCGACGGCGAATTCAACTTCGAGCTTCAGGACGTGAACGACGAGATCCGCGCCATGGAGCCGTCGCAGCGGGAGATGATCCTCCCCGA
Organism: uncultured bacterium; assembly: GCA_964621525.1. GTDB lineage: Bacteria > JAGRBM01 > JAGRBM01 > JAGRBM01 > JAHCIT01 > CAZMGV01. Next base: position 91,766 of record CAZUMS010000002.1, on the reverse strand, counting down.
AGGCATCAGCCCACAGTTCCTCGCCATGGAAGCCCTGCGGATTCTGGACGAACGCGGCATTCTGGCTCCAGCGGCGGAACCTTTGATACCGCCGGTATCAGCCCCGCCGCCTAAGCCCCCGGAACTGGGACGGGTCATTCCGCTCAAGCGGGCGGCGCCGGCGTCGGCTCCTCCGGCGCCTGCCCCGGCTGCTCCGACAGCACCCGCACCGGCCGTGAAGTCCGTGCCCCCGGCGGCCTCACCGGCCGCCTCCGCAAAGCTGCTCAACACGCCGGTCATCCTCGTGGACGACGACAAGGCAACGCTGAACGTGACCGCCTCGGCGCTTAAACTGTTCAGCCTCCAAACGCACATTGCCGACACGGTCGAAGGTGCCAAAACGCTGATCAATGAGTTCGAAAGCCGCAGTCACCGCTACGTCGTCGTCGCGGACCTGCTCATGCCCCGGAGTGACGGCGCAGGCATCCTGGGCGGCATCGAAGTGCTCGAATACGTCCGCCGGATCTCGCCGGACCGCCCGGTCGCCATCGTTTCCGATTACGACAATGAAAGCGCCGAGAAAAAGGCCGTCGAGATCGGAGCCAACAAATTCCTCAAGAAACCGAGGAAGGGCGATCTGGACAAGGGTGTCCAGTCGGAACAGCTCGGCAAATACATGCAGGTGCTTGTCCCGCTCCTCGGGGAATGGATCGAGCGGACGACCGGCGAAAAACTGCCGGTACTGAGTGCGGCCGCAGTCCCGCCCACCCAGTCCCGTCCGCCCGCTCCGGCGCCTTCGCCCGCCGCTTCGAGCCGCCCCCCGGCCGAGCCTGTGCAAGCACCGAAACCCGCCCCGGCCAGCGCGAAACCGGCCGCTTCCGGCATGCGGGACATCGGCGGCGAAATCGCCCAGGAGATCGGCGCCGAGTTCAAGCCGGCCTCGAAAGCGCAGGCGAGTGCAGGCCTCTCGATGCTCCGGCAGATGAGCCAGGAGCTGAACAACCCGGAATCGAACATCGAGATCACCCTGCTCGTGCTCCGCTTCGCCGCCGAGCTCATGTCCCGCGCCGTGATCTTTCTCGTCACGGACAAGGAAATCCGGGGCCTCGGCCAGTTCGGTCTTGAGATCCCCGGTGCGAACCCTACCCGTGTGGTCCGGACCACGCTGATCCCGCTCCGGGAAGACGGCGTGCTCGCCGGCGTCGCTCAGACGAAGAACACGCACAAGGGCCCGCTCGAACCCGGCAAGTGGAACGACTACCTCGTGAAGCAGCTCGGCGGATTTCCGGTCGGCGAAGCGTTTGTCGCCCCCATCGTGAGCCGCAACCGCTGCGTAGCCCTGCTATACGGCGACAACGCCCGCGAAAGTGCATCGATCGGCGACACGGAAGCCCTCGAAATCTTCCTCGTGCAGGCCGGCATGGCCATGGACCGCGCCATCCTGGAACGCAGGCTCGGCGAACTGGGCCGGGCCCTCCCGCAGGAGAAGGCCTGAGATGGCCACCGCCCGGATACTGCTCGCCGAGGACTCGCCGTCCACGCGGTCCATCATCGTGTCCGCCATCGAACTGATCGGCGATATCGACGTCGTGCCTACCTCCAGCGGGTTCGAAGCGCTGAAGACCCTGCCCCGCTACCGGTTCGATCTCATCATCACCGACGTGAACATGCCGGACATCAACGGCCTCGAACTCGTCTCCTTCGTCAAGCACAACACGCTCTATCAGCACATCCCAGTCATCATCATCACCAGCGAAACCGGCACCCGCGACGAACAGCGGGGCCGGGCGCTCGGAGCCGCCGAATATGTCCACAAGCCCGTGAACCCGGATCTCCTGCAGCAGGTGATCCGCCGCTACGTGAAGGTGAACTGACCCATGGCGGGGCTTTCGCAGGAGTTCGTCTCGGAGGCCGAGGAGATCCTCGACAGCCTGAACCGGGAACTCTTCAAGCTGGACGCCATGGCCGGTGGCGCGCCCTACGATCCCGATGCCGTCAACTCGATCTTCCGCGGCGCCCATTCTCTCAAGGGCCTCGCCGGCATGTTCAACTTTACCGAGCTCCAGGAGTTCGCCCACAAGCTTGAAAACCTCCTGGACGCGCTCCGGCTCGGCAAGGTCCAGCTCGGAAAGCCCCTCGTCGACGCCCTGTTCAAGAGCAGCGATCTGATGAAATCCATGGTTGAGGCCCGTGCCGGGGACGCACCGTTGCCATCCGCCGCGGCGCTGCTCGACGAGATCCGGCGCATCATCGAGGCGAAGCCCGAGGCTGCGGGCTCATCCCCCGCCCAGCTCGCGGAGATCGATCCGGCGATGCTCGCGACGCTGTCGGAATACGAAGAGCACCGGCTGAACGAAAATCTGCGGAACGGGAATTTCATCCACAAGATCACCGCCGTATTCGATCTCATGACGTTCGATACGGCACTCGGAGAGGTAATCGAGGCGGCCAAGACAAGGGGCGAGGTTGTCACGACCCTTCCTTCAGGCGCGGCCTCCACCGCCGACCAGATCGCCTTCGATATACTTGTGGGCACGAAAATCTCCCGGGACGAGCTGGCCGGACTCGTCATGAAGATCCCAGGCCTCGTGATCACGACTATCGGCGGCGGCAAGGCGGCTGAGCCCGCTCCGCCGCCTCAGGCTCCTGTCCCGAAACCGGGGGAGACGGCGAAGGCCGCCGCCGAGGAGAAGCCCGAAACCGGGGGCGACGGCGGCCAGCAGGCTTCGGCCCGGAGCGCTTCGCAGACCGTCCGCGTCCATATCGGCAAGCTCGACTACCTCATGAACATTGTCGGAGATCTCGTGATCCAGCGGGCCGAGTTCCAGCGGCTTGCCGAGCAGTTCAAGTCCCAGTTCGAAGCCGGCCAGGCGGGAATCGATTTCGACAAGGCGATCCGGTCCTTCACGCGCCGGATCAACGAGCTCCAGAACGGCGTCATGTCCACCCGCCTCGTCCCGATCGGTTCGGTATTCGAGCGCCTCGCCACGATCATCCGCCAGACGTCCCGCTCCCTCGGCAAGGACGTCCGGATCGAGATGTCGGGCGTTGACACGGAACTGGACAAACTCATTATCGAAGAACTGTCGGACCCGCTCATGCACATTGTCAGGAATGCCATCGACCACGGCATCGAACCCGCCGCCGAACGTCAGGCCGCCGGAAAGCCCCCGCAGGGCCTCATCCGGCTGAACGCCTTCCCCGAGGGCAACAAGGTCATCGTACAGATCTCCGACGACGGCAAAGGCATCGACGCCGACCGGGTCTACCAGAAGGCCCTGTCGCTGGGGCTTGTGGACGCCGGCCAGCAGCTTTCCCGCGCCGAGAAACTCGACCTCGTGTTTCTGCCGGGGCTCTCGACCAAGACCGAGGTGAGCGACCTCTCGGGCCGGGGCGTCGGCATGGACGTTGTGAAGAACAACATCTCCCGCCTGTCGGGGGTCATCCAGACCGACTCCAAGCCGGGCCAGGGGACGACGCTGACGCTCACGCTCCCCATCACGCTGGCCATCATCAAGGCGCTCCTCGTCGAATCGCGGAGCCGGACCTACGCGGTGCCGATTTACAACGTCCTCGAATGCGTGCGCATTCCGAACGACCGGGTACAGCGAATCGAGAAGCGGGCAGCGTTCGAGCTTCGCGAGCGGAGCGTCCCGATGATCGACCTTGCGCACTATTTCAGGCACGAGACGGAAGCTTCTCCGGACGGACCTTACCACTACATCATCGTCGTGGGCCTTGCCGAACAGCGGCTTGGTATCCGCGTGGACCGGCTGGCGGGCCAGCAGGACGTGGTGATCAAGCCGCTCGGGGACCTGCTGAAGCAGGCGCCCGGCGTCGCGGGTGCGGCCGAACTTGGCGGGCAGAAGACGGTCCTCGTCCTCGATGTGGGCCGGATTCTCGAAGAAGTGATGATCGGCGGGTCGCACACGGGTGACCGCGCCGCGTAACAGGTAGACGAGGGACGCACGGGGGTTCTTGAGGTGTACGAAGAGTTTTTCCGGCTGACGGGCAGACCGTTCTCGAAAACTCCGGACCCGGCGTATCTCTACGAGAGCGCGTCCCATGCCGAAGCGCTTGCGCGCCTTGAGCTGGCCGTGGAGGACCGTGAACTCGCCCTGCTCCTCGGCAATGTCGGGAGCGGCAAGACAACGCTTACGCGCGCACTCATCGACCGGCTCGGCGATTCGATCACCCCAGTCCTGCTCACAAATCCGAAAGTGACCCCGGTACAGCTCCTGCGGCTTCTCGCCGAGCGGATCGGCATCGCTCCGGTGCCCAAGAACCGTGTCGATGTGCACGAAAAGGTTTCCAGCCGCCTGTTCGAACTTCACGAACAGGGGAAACCGGTCGTTCTTGTCATCGACGAAGCCCAGCTCATCACGAGCAAATCCACATTCGACGAGATCCGGCTTCTCACGAACTTTCAGCTGGACGACACGAATCTGATGGCTGTGATTCTCGCCGGACAGCCCGAACTGGCCCAGCGGCTCGCACGGCCCGCATACGAGGCCCTCTGCCAGCGTATCGGACTGACCTGCCGCCTGGGTCCCCTCTCCAGAGACGACGCGGGAAGATATGTGGCCCATCGACTGCGCATCGCCGGAGGCAGGGAAGACCTCTTCACCCCGGCGGCAATCGAACTCCTGCACCGGCTTTCGGGCGGTATCCCGCGTGTCATGAACAGCATCGCCCACGGCGCCCTCATCGATGCGTTCTCGAAAGACCAGACGACGGTGGAACCGGCCCATGTGGAATCGGCGGCGGCCGGCCGGATCGAGACCAAGACGCCCCGCCAGAATACCGGAGAGGTCCGTCACTGATGGACGTTCTCAAGGCGCGCCAGAAGGCCAAGGCAGCCAAGGGGGGGGACAAATCCGCCCCTGAGACCGGAAAGCCGTCCGCCGGAACTCCGGCGGCGGTCCCGGAAGCGCCTGCGCCGTCCAGGGCCTCCGCGCCGGCGGAGCCGCCTGCACCGCCGCCTCCAGCACCAGAGATCCTAAAATCGCCGGCGGCGACACCGCCACCCGTACCATCTGCAAAGCCGGTACTACCGTCCGGCGACACACCCGCTGCGCCGCCCGCACCGCCACTCCCGGATATATTCAGCTTTGCCGAAACCGGCGAAGGGGCGGCTGCACCCTCGGCACTCCCGGACGAGCCGGTCATCAACGAGGAGGAACAGTTTCTCCATTCCTATGCGGCCCAGGCGACCCGGCAGACCAATGCCCGAAAGTATCTTACGTTCGAGGTGGGCGGCGAACGCTACGGCGTGCTGCTCACCGACGTTCGGGAGACGATCAAGCCGGCCCAGATCACCGAGGTTCCCCGCTCGCCGGTCTACCTGCTCGGCCTGATTTCGCTCCGCGGAATCATGGTCCCGGTGGTGGACCTGCGGCACCGGCTTTCACTCGAGGCCCCGCCCCTCACCCGCCAGAGCCGTATCCTGATCTGCGACACCGAGCGGGGTTTTGCAGGTTTCGTGGTGGACCGAATCCACAAGGTCGTCGATGTCGTCGAAGGCGACATCCAGCCTCCGCCGGCAACGCTTTCCGCGGACGAGCAGGAAGCGATCGAAGGTATTGCCCGCTACCGGCTTGGGGGCATCCAGGAAACTGCCAGGACCGCCACCGGTGCACAGTCCTCCGAAGCGCCCGAATCCCCCGAGATCCAGCAGGCGGCGACCGTGGAGTTTTTCGCGCTCCTCCGGATCCCGGTCATCTCGCGTATCGAGTTCGCGGGAGGTTCCCGATGAATCCGCCCGCGCAGGTCGCCCGCTTCATGCTCGGCGGAGACCACTTCGGCCTCGACATTCTCCAGATCAAGGAAATTATCGAGATCCAGCCGGTCAAACCGGTTCCGCATGCGCCCCGGTTTATCGATGGAGTTATTGAAGTCCGCGGTGCGGTCATTCCGGCCATGGAACTCAGCAAGCGGTTCCGGACACCCGCCTCGGCTGATTTGCTCGAACGGCGGTTTATCATTGCGTCGATCGCAGGTAAGCTGCTGGCACTCGGCGTTGACTCGGTAACGGAGATCGTCCGGATCGATCCACGTTACTACCGTCCCGTCCCTTCCCTGCTGAAACGTCCGGAAACCCGGTGTTTCACTGGGGTCGCCCGCGCCGGAAAGGATCTGATCCTGCTGGTGGACCTGCCGGGTCTCATCCGCAGCGAAGAGGAACTCGACTTGATCTCGATCAAGGCCCTCACCGCCGAAACCGTCGCCGGAATTCCGGACGTCCAGGAGCACGCCAAGCCATGACGTTCGCCAACTGGATGAGCCGTTTCGGGACCCTGCGCCAGCGGGCGTTTTTCCTGATCGTGGCAGGCCTCATCACGTCCGTTGTGCTCGGCACCTATCTCTTCCTGGATATCCGGTCGAACATGAACGAAGTGCGCAGCCGGTTCATGGAGTTGATCGAAGAGAAACTCGTCTCGAGCGCGGAGAACTCCTCCAGCTACATCCTGAGCGTGCTCGAATTCGGCAGCGGGACCGAGGAGCTGATCCGCCGGGTCCGGACTGAATCCGGCGGCGCCGCCGAATTCGTGCTGCTGCTCAAGCCTGGGTTCTCGGCCGACCAGCCGCCTGAGGTGATCGCCATCGACGGAACCGAACCGTCCCCCGAACTTACCCAGATCCGTCCCCAGTGGGCGGAAAACCCCACGGCCAGGTCCCACACGTTCAGCCACACGGCGCCGGACGGGACCGATTACCGGGTCGTCGTCATCCCCTACCGGCCGGACGGCGGCAATGCCGAAACCGCACCTGCCGGGCCTGCACTCGCCTATCTCGTCCTGGGCATGAAGGAGTCCTACGTGCAGGAGCGGCTCAAGGGTATCGAACGGACCGAAAAGAGCATCCTGCGGGGCAACGTGATCGGCGTCGTACTCGTGATACTGCTGCTGGTCATTTCGGCACACGGCCTCGTCGTCCTGATCCTCTCACCCCTCGCCGACATGAAAGAGTTCAGCCAGGCGATTGCCAGAGGTGACCTGACGCGCAACCTCGACCCCGGAATCACCGAACGGCAGGACGAGATCGGAGAGCTCGGCCGGGCCTTCCTCGACATGACGCAATCCCTTACCCAGATGGTGACGCGCATCCAGGAATCCTCGGAACTGCTTCGCCAGTCGGCGCAGAAGGTCCTGGAGACCTCCCTCGCGGTATCTTCCTCGAGCCAGAAACAGGAAGACCAGGTGGACAACACGATCACCACCATCACGGAGATTTCCGCCGCCGTGTCAGGCATTTCCGACAATGTGTCGGAACTGGCCGGAGCCAGCGAGGAGGCCGCCAGCTCCGCACAGGAACTGAGCTATGCCCGGCAGGAGATCGCCAAGAACGTCACCGTCCTCGCCGAATCCGGCGACGAAACGACATCCTCCATCCAGCAGATGGCGGGCTCCATCCAGGCGGTAAAGACCAGCATCGAGCGGCTCTCCACCGCGGCCGACGAGACCGCCACGTCGATCGCCGAGATGGACCAGTCGATCAAGCAGGTCGAGACGAATGCGCGGGCCACCGAAACGCTGACCGACGAGGCGGCCCGCACCGCTGCCATGGGCATGGAGGTGGTCCACAAGTCCATCGAGGGAATCACCCTGATCCGGGACTCGTCCGGCAAAGCCGAGACCCTGATGAACGCCCTCAGCAAGCGTGTGGACGAGATCGGCAAGATCATTACGGTCATCGAGGAGATCGCCGAGCAGACCAACCTGCTCGCCCTCAACGCGACAATCATCGCCGCCCAGGCCGGAGAGCACGGGAAATCCTTCGCCGTCGTCGCTGACGAGATCAAGGATCTCGCCGAACGCACCACGGAATCGACCAAGGGCATCGCGCAGCTCATCACCGCCATCCAGAAGGAAGTGAAACAGGCGGTTTCCGCCGTGAACCAGGCGGGCCGGCTGGTGGAAGACGGGGTAGGCCTCTCGCGCGATTCCGGCGACGTACTCGAGAAAATCAACCAGCGGTCGCGAGACTCCATGACCCAGGTGCGCGAGATCGCCCGTGCCACCGTGGAGCAGGCTCGCGGTTCCGCGCAGATCAACCAGGCCATCGAGCAGATCACCTACATGCTCGAGGGCATTCTGAACGCCACCCGCGAGCAGGCGTCCGGCTCCCAGAGCATCATTCTGGCGGCTGTCAAGGTCCGCGACACAACGGCGCAGGTCCGGGACGCGACGGCCGAGCAGGAACGCGGCGCCCGCGAGATCAGCAACGCCATCGACCGGATCAACCAGATGGCGAACTTCATCCGCCGTTCGGTCGAGGAACACAAGCTGGCGACCGACAAGGTGCGCGATGCGATCGAACAGATCCGTCTCTCTACATCCGTCAATATCGATGAATCCCGGCGCCTCGGAGAAGTTGTCTCGTCGCTGAACGACCAGAGCAAGGCCCTCCAGGACGCGGTAGGAAGGTTCAGAATCTCCTGATGATCGTCAACTGCCCAAGCTGCAAGGCCCGGTACGACCTTTCCGGGCGCGGACCAATCCCCGACAGCGTCCGGCTCCGGTGCACCTCCTGCGGAACGGTTTTCGTCATCCGTAGGAAGCCCGCGGCTGCCGCCAGACCCGAGACTCCGGCTCCGGGCCCCGCCGCGAGACCGCCGGCCGTGTCCTCTGCCGCCGATTCCCGGGCCGTCGTTCTGATCGCCCACGATTCTCATGAAGTAGGCAAGCTCCTCGCCGATATCGTGGGGGCGGAATCGAACCTGAAAGCCATCCGTGCCTCCAGTGGCGAGGAAGCCCTCCAGGTGCTTCGGAGCACTCCCGTCCAGGTGCTCGTCTCCGATGTCGCCCTGCCCGGTCTTCTCGGTTTCGAGATCGCCGCCCGGCTCAGGAAGGATGACATTCTGGGAACGCCCCGGATCATCCTGATGGCCTCGATATACAACCACACCCGCTACAAGCGGGCCCCGGCCCAGCTCTATGGGTGCGACGACTATATCGAAAAGCACCACGTCCACGACATGCTCGTGCCGAAGGTAAACCGGCTGCTCTATAACCAGAACCGGGAAACGGCTCCGGCCCGTTCGCCCGCGCCCGCCGACGCGGCGTCCCATGTATCGGAACAGATCACTCAGCCCCAGCTCACTGCCAGCCAGGAGTCTATCCTGAAGCAGACGGAGACGCCGAATTTCACCGATGCGCAGTCCCCCGCAGCGCACGAAAACGCCCAGCGGCTCGCCCGGATCATCGTGAGCGATATCGCCCTTTACAGCGAGGAGATGGCCGCCGAGGGTCTGCGGTCCGATAACATCGAGGATTTCCTGCGGCAGCAGTTTCAGGAAGCCCGCGACCTCTACAGCCAGCGGGTGCCCGAAAGTATCCGCCGGTCCACCGACTATCTGGAACAGGCGATCCGGGACTACATCTCGACGCTGAAGAAACAGCAACGGCCCTGAAAGCTGGGAGGTACGGCGCGAATGACCGGCGAGGTTCAGGATGCGGCAGTCGAGTCCAGGCTCGAACAGCTGCTTGAGCTTCAGGGCGCTCCCGCCTCGCTCCCCCTCATTATCGAAGGGCTCAAGGATCCGGAATGGCGGGTTCGCAAGGCCGCGATAGAAGCCGGGTTTTCCTACCCCGATCTAACCTCGCTGATCCCGGAACTGGTCACTGCCCTTGCAGACCCGGACAACGTGGGACGCCGGAACGCCGCCGCCGAACTGCTCGCGGGAATCGGCGACCGGGCGGTACCGGTCCTGATTCTCAAGCTTGAGGATCAGGACCCCGACGTGCGCCTGTTTGCCACGAACGTGCTTGGCGAGATCCGGTCACCGGCCGCCATTAACGCTCTGACACAGCGGCTCAAGGACCCCGAAGAGAATGTTAGGCTCGCAGCTGTCGAACGGCTCGGCCTGTTCGACGATCCTGCCGTGGATGCAGCCCTGATCGGGCTTCTCGAAACCGGCGACATCCCCCTGCGGTTCGCCGCCCTCGAAGCCCTTGCGGCCCACGACGCCCGGATTCCTGTGGAACTGCTCAAAAAGCTCGCCGCGCAGCTCGTCCTCCGGCCGGGTGTCTACCGCGCCCTCAGGTCCGGCCGCCAGCCCGAGGCCGCCAGCGTGATTGCCGAAGGCGTCCTCGACCGGGCCAAATCCTCCCGCGAGGCTGCGACCGTGGCGCTCAGTGAACTGGTCAAGAACTTCCCCGAACTCGTACCAAAGGTGATGGAACTCCTCCATGGAAAAGCCGATCAGGAAGCGGTCCTTCGGATCGCCCAGGCGCTTTCCTCGGAGGATATCACCCTCCGGCGCGCAGCCGTGGATGTGCTCGGGCTTATTCCGAGCCGCGTCTCGCTCTCCCAGCTCATCGCCATCGCAGAGGACGATGACCTGACCGATCTCGCCGCAGTGGCTCTCGCCCGGATCGCAGGACGGCTGGCGGCCGAGATGCTCGGACTATGGGACCACGCCAACGACCGGGAAAAAGCCCTGCTCGCCCGCGCCTTCGGGACTTCGCTGGTCGAGAAAGCTGTCCCCAAGCTCCTCACGGCGCTGGATTCCAGCTACGGCCACCTCATCGCCAGCTCGGCCAAGGCGCTTGGAGATCTTTCGGCCATGCAGGCCGTCCCCGATATCGCCATTCTGCTCGCGCACCCCTATCCCGATGTGCGCAGAGCGGCGGCTTATGCGCTCCAGCGGCTCGCAGCCGTCGATTCCGAACTCGTTGGCAGGCACGTTCTGCCCCACGCGAATGCCGACGTGTCGTTCGTCAGGTCGGCGGCCGTTATGGCGCTCGCAGCTGTCAGGTCCGATAGCAGCGGCAAGGCGATCCTGCGCCTCCTGAAAGACCCCGAATCCGAGGTCCGGACCGCCGCACTTACGGCACTGAATCCGAACTTTCTGGACCTCGCCTTCGATTTCGTCGCCCCCATGCTCGCCGACGAAAGTCCTGAAGTACGCCGTTCGGCTGTCGAGGCGCTCGGCAAACTGCCCAATCCGAGAGCATCTGAGATCCTCGAATCGGCACTCTCGGACAGCGACCTGTGGGTCCGCATCGGAGCAGTCCGGAGCCTCGGCATCAGACAGGAACGGGAAGCCCTGGCGCCGCTGCTCAATCTCCTGAAAGGAAAGGAGCTCTCTCCGCCCCTCGTTTCCGAAACCCTGAAAGCGATCGAGCGCCGGAATCCCGACAGGCTCGTCGAGGCGGCCGGTCCCCTGCTGACGAGCTCCGAGGTGGATGTCGTCCTCGCGGCGCTCGACGCCATGACCAGCGCACCGGCCGGTACGGCTCCGGTTGGCACCCTGACCCGCCTCCTCGCCCATGAACACTGGGACGTCCGCAGCAAGGCGGCCCAGGTGTTCGCACTGCATGCTGGCGAGAAAGCCAGGCCGATGCTGCTCGACCGTCTCCGCTCCGAAAGCGATTCGCTCGTTCACCGGGCGCTCCGATTTGCGCTCGACCAGATAGCGGCCAGACGTCCATGAACCCCGCCGGTTCCATACCCAAAATGTCGGACGAAGAGTTCCGGCTGATCCGTGATTTCCTCGTGAGCCGCGTCGGGCTGTTCTTCGACGAGAACATGAAGTTCCTGCTGGAACGGCGGCTGTACCGCCGCCTTGAGGTCCGCCAGCTCAAGAGCTACCGGGCTTACGAGCAGTTCCTCCGGTACGATCCCGATTCTTCGAAAGAGCTCGAAGAGGTGATTGAGCTCCTGACGACGAATGAGACCTATTTTTTCCGCGAGAGCTACCAGCTCGAAGCGCTCACCGACGAGATCCTGCCCGAACTGATCCACCGGAAACGCCGGGACGGAAACACACGGATCAAGATCTGGAGCGCCGGATGCTCGAGCGGCGAGGAACCTTACACGCTGTCGATCCTGCTGCTGGAGTACCCCGCTCTCGCAGGCTGGGACCTCGAGATCATCGGTACCGATATCAACCAGAAAGTGCTCGCCAAGGCCCGGGCGGGGGTCTACACGGATCATTCCCTACGCGGCGTTCCACCCGGCCGGATGGATCGCTATAGCGAGCGGACGGCGGACGGACGGTTCCGCATCAACGAGCTCGTCCGCAAGAACGTCACTTTCGGCGCTGCCAACCTGCTCGACAGGTCCAAGCTGGCCTTCCTCCGGGACGTGGATGTGATACTGTGCCGGAACGTGCTCATCTATTTCGATACGGCCAGCAAAAAGCAGGTCGTGGACCTGTTTCACGAAAAGCTGGCATCCGGCGGATATCTGCTGCTCGGGCATTCGGAATCGCTCCTGAACCTGTCAACCCGGTTCCTGCTGCGCCACTTCCAGAAGGACATGATCTACCAGAAACCGCTGAAGGAGAAGACTGCGTGAGCAGCCGCCCCCGCGCCACTCTCCGGTATCTGGCCCGCAGGATCCGGGTCCTCGTCGTGGACGATTCGTCCATCAATCGCGAGGCCCTTGCCGAAATGCTGGGCAGTCGCTCGACGATCGAGGTTATCGGAACGGCGAGGAACGGCGAGGACGCCCTCAAGAAGGCGATCCAGCTCAAGCCCGACCTGATCACGCTGGATCTCGAGATGCCCGTCATGGACGGGTTCACGTTCCTCCGGATCCTCATGCAGTCGAACCCGGTCCCTGTCATCGTCGTGAGCGCGAGGGACGAGGACCGGAGCGTCTTCCGTGCGCTCGAACTGGGTGCTGTCGATTTCATCCGGAAACCCGGCTCCAAGGCGGTGAAGTCGATCCAGTCCATTGAGGACGAGCTGATCTTCAAGATCGAGAATATCGCCGAAGTCCGGATCGCCAACATCCGGTTCCCCGGTGCCGAACTCAGGGCGCAGCCAAGGCCCCAGCAGCCGGCCGCAATCCCGCCGCTTCCGAAACCGGCCGCTCCAGCGCCCGCCCCCGTACCCCTGTCCGGCGCGCCGGCCGATCTCGTCCTGATCGGTTCCTCCACCGGCGGCCCCAGCGCAATCCAGCACCTGATCCAGAACTGGCCGCCGGAGATTACTGCTCCTGTCGTCATTGCCCAGCACATGCCGCCCGGCTTCACTCGCCATTTTGCCGAACGCCTCGGGCGTCTCACCGGCAAGGATGTCAGCGAGGCCACCGACGGGGAAACCCTCCGGGAAAACATGTTCCGCGTGGCGCCGGGAGGCTCCGACGTGGAGATCTCCTACCCGGCGGCCGGGCGTTACCGGACCATGGTCCTGCCGCCCGAGACCACGACCGGGTTCGTCCCGAATGTGGACCGGCTGTTCGAGTCCGCCGCACTCGCCACCTCCGGCCGCTCTCTCGGCGTCGTGCTCACCGGCATGGGCAACGACGGCGCCAGAGGCGCCGAACTGCTCCGCAAGCAGGGCGGCCGGATCATCGCCGAATCCGAAGCGACGGCCATCGTCTACGGCATGCCCAGGGAGGTCGTGCAGCGGAAAGCCGCTGACGGCGTATTCCCGCTCGACCAGATTCCCCAGGCGATCCGGGACCTCGCCGATGTCCGGAAAGCGAAGAAATAACGCAGTTGACCGGGGACCCGTCTTCGGGACATAAAACCATTAACACGGAAAACCGTCCGATGAGCGATCAGGAAGACAGCCTCAGCAAGCGGGAAGAGTTCCTGCAGATGTTCAAGCGAAGTGCCGACTTCGCCCAGGAACTGCTGGGCGAAAACGAGCGCCTGCGGCTGAGAATCCTCGATCTCGAGCGAGGCGGCACCCGTCCGAATCCCCAGGGCCCTCTTTCCAGCGAAGCCCGCGAGCTCCTCAACGAGATCGAGCGGCTCCGGTCGGAAAAGCAGGAACTGGTACAGAGGTTCCGCGAAATCGAGGCGGAAAACCAGGATTTCGCCTCCCGTTACGTCGAGATCGAGGAAGAGAACAATAATCTCGCGAACCTCTATATTTCCTCGTATCAGCTCCATTCCACACTGGATTTCAAGGAAGTGCTCCAGATCGTCCTGGAAATCGTCATCAATCTGATCGGCGCCGAGATATTCTCGGTTCTCCTGCTCGACGAAAAGACCCGCCGCCTGGAGGCCGTCGCCTCCGAGGGCTGCGACGTCGCGGACGTGCCCGCCGTGCCGCTCGGCGAAGGGGTGGTCGGCCAGGTGGCCCAGACCAAGGAGAACTATTTCGTCCGGGAAATCCCGGCCGAGCAGAAGTTCGATCCGGCGAACCCGCTGGTCGCGATCCCGCTCACGATCAAGGACAAGCTGATCGGGGTCATCGTGATCTACCGGCTGCTGCAGCAGAAGACGCACTTCGCCAACGTCGACTACGAACTGTTCACGCTGCTCGCCGGCCATGCCGCGACGGCTATCTTCTCCTCGAAACTTTATTCAGAATCGGAACGCAAGCTCAGCACGATTCAGGGCTTCATCAACCTGCTGAGCAAGTAGAACGGAAAGGAACCGGGAGCGCAGATGCCGAATTTCAATGTCCTCGTGGTTGAAGACTCACCGACCATGCGGCAGCTCATTATTTTCGCGCTGAAGCGCCTGCGCGTTCTCGAGATCGTCGAGGCCGGCGACGGTGTCGACGCGCTCAAGAAAATGACCGAGCGCAAGTTCGACCTCGTGCTCACCGACATCAACATGCCCGTCATGGACGGGATCAAGCTCATCTCGCTGATCCGCAAGGATGCCTCCCACGGGGCCATTCCGATCGTCGTCATCTCGACTGAAGGAGCCGCCGAGGACCGCCAGAAGGCCCTCTCCCTTGGTGCGAACACCTACATCACGAAGCCGATCCAGGCGGCTCAGGTGCTCTCCACGGTCAAGGAACTGCTCAATATCCAGTAAGCGGGTCCGCTAACTTTAGTTGAACTACGAGCACCGGCTCCCGTAACGGGATCCAGCAAGCCAGCCCTGTACAGGACCGATCAGTCAGCGGACGTGGTGGCGCGTCTCGATAAACCGGACGGTTCGCGTCTGTGAACGCATGACGAGCGAATGGGTTATCATGCCATGGCGTGTATAGCGCACGCCCCGGAGGAGGTCCCCGTCCGTCACGCCCGAGGCGGCGAACATGGACGGCCCCTTGACGAGATCCGTCAGCTTGTAGACCCGGTCGAGATCAGTGATCCCCATGGCGCGGGCCCGCGATTTTTCCTCATCGTTCCGCCACTTGAAGCGGCCCTGCATGTCGCCGTCCAGGCAGTTCAGGGCCGCCGCCGCGATGACGCCTTCCGGCGCACCGCCGATCCCCAGCAGAATATCGACGCCGCTTTCCTCGAAGGCTGTGGCGATGGCCGCCGCCACGTCGCCGTCGCCGATCAGCTTGATCCGGCAGCCGGTGGCCCGGACCTGCTCGATCAGGTCCTTGTGACGGGGGCGGTCGAGAATAATCGCCGTCGTGTCAGCCACGGGCTTTCCGATGGCCTCAGCCACACGACGAATGTTCTCGGCCGGGGGCTTCAGGATGTCGACGCAACCTTTGGCCTTTGGGCCTACGGCGATCTTGTCCATGTAGGTGTCTGGAGCGTTCAGGAGGTCGCCTTTGCCCGCCATGGCGATTACGGCGAGTGCATTGGGCAGCCCCCGGGCCGTGATCGTTGTTCCCTCGAGAGGGTCCAGGGCAATATCAATGGCCGGGCCGTCGCCTGTACCCACCTGCTCACCGATGTAGAGCATCGGGGCTTCATCCCGCTCGCCCTCGCCGATCACAACCGTGCCGCGCATGCCGATCGTGTTGAGGCGGGTCCGCATGGCATCGACGGCCGCCTGATCGGCGGCCTTTTCGTCGCCCCGGCCCATGAGCCGCGAGGCGCTGATGGCGGCAGCTTCGGTGACGCGCGCAAGTTCGAGAGCGAGGTTACGGTCCATAAAAACGGCTTCCCCCGTGATCGTTCGGACACAGGCCGGTTAGCGCAACCCGGCAGCGGAAGGCAATGCCACCCGTCCGGCCAGGCGGAACGGCCTGCAAGGCCCTTTTTTGCCGGGGCCAGGCTGCAGGTCAGCCCTTGAGAATGATCTTCTTGCCGTGGATGCGGATATAGCCGTCCTTGGCGAGATCCGAGAGCACCCGCGAGACGGTTTCGCGCGAGGTGCCGATCATGGAAGCGATTTCCTGGTGCGTCGGGCGGTTCTCGATGACGATACCCTCGTCGGTCACGACGCCTTCATTCTGGGAAATTTCGAGCAGCACACGGGCGACCCGTCCGTAGACGTCCAGCAGCACCAGATTGCCGATCTTCTCGTCCGCGCGGCGGAGCCGGCGGCTCATCTCGGCAAGAATATTCAGCGCCACAGAGGCGTTTTCCTTGATGTGACCGACAAAATCGTCCCGTTTGAGCTGAAGGAGTACCGAGTCGTCCTTCGTGGTCACGTCGGCGCTTCGCGGCTCCTGGTCGAGAAGCGACATTTCGCCGAAGAAATCGCCCTTCCCTAGCGTGGAGAGAATGATCTCGCGGCCGTCCTCGCCATAAAGGGAGACCTTCACCCGGCCGTCGGCGATGATGAACATCGAATCGCCCGGATCCATGCGATGAATAATGGGAGTGTCCTTCGGATATTCGCGAAGCGTCATGAGACGCACAAGATTCTCGATCTGGTCGTCTGCCAGATCGGCGAAGATCGAGACTCTTTTCAGAAGCTCGGCTTTGGTCCGGTCATCCATTATGACAGAGAATCCCCGTTTCCTCTTTGTTGACCCGAATTCCCGATTAGGGGTTCGGTATCATATCTAATCGCCTGATATCAAACGCATATTTCCGGTCCGGTCACTGCAGATTGATCCGGCTCGGCGAACTTTTCTTTCTGAACGGAGCCGCCGGACCGCCGTCCACGGTTACCGACACCACCGACGGGTTGCCGGCCGTGAGCTGGGCATTTCCGTCGAACCGGTATTCGACAACCTCGCCCGCCCGCATGAGCCGTTCGAATATGGATTTCCCGTCCTGGTAAATAATAATCCAGCTCTCGCCGGAGGCCGAAACCTGCACGTAACGGGTGCCAAAACCAGCCACGACTTTAGGACGCGGGGGCTTGGGCGGCTCGGGCTTTTCCGGCTCCGTTTGCGCCGGCAGTTCCGGCTTGGCAGTTGCTGTAACCGGGACGGTGGCCGCCGGTTTCGGCGCTTCCACCGCCGGGTCAGCCGCAGCCTGGGCCGCGGAAGCCGGAATTGATGTGGACGCAGGTGCAGAAGCCGCTGCTTCCGGTGCGGACGCCGGAACAGTGGTCGCAGCCGAAGCCGCCTCAGCGGCGTTTACGTCAGGAACAGCCGCCGGTTCACCCAGTGCTCCCTCCTCGCTTCCCGGCTGGGCGGACTCTGCCGCACGGGCTGCCTCGGCCACATCCGCAGGAAGAGGCGTCACGGCCGGTTCATGCTTCAATTCAGGAGCCGCCGCCTCCGGTACCTGCGGGACACCGGGTTCGGTATCCGACACCTGCGTCACGACGATCAGTCCGACGATTCCAAGCAGAACCAGGACGAACGCGATCCGCCCCCGGCTCCGCTGGTTAACCGTGTAGGGATGCGGCTTGTTCGCCCGGAGTGCAGGAATAGACGGCGGGGTGAACTCCGCAGTCCGGGCGACGGGAGCGGCAGCGTGGACCGGCGCTCCAAGAGCCCGTTCGATATCCGTTTTCAGTTCGTCGGGATCCACACCCGTGCAGCGTGCATAAGACCGGATAAACCCCCGGACGAACACATCCGCCGGAAGCTCGTCCCGGCGGCCAGCCTCAAGGGCCTCGAGCAGTGCGGGCCGGATCCGGATCTGGTCCGAAATGTCGCGGACGGACATCCCCCGGGCCTCGCGGGCCGCACGGAGACGTGCCCCCAGGCGGGCGAGGGGCCCGGCCGGGAGATCGCCGCCCGTCTGCGGTTCGGGTGTTTCGGTATCCATCGGCTATTTGCGCTTTCCGGATTCCAGATGGTCGAGGTTCATCGCCGGCGGGAGCTTCTTTGTTTCCTTCGGCGGCTCCTTGCACTGGAGCTGTTTCATGAAACGGGAAGCCTTGTCGCCGTATTCGGATTCCAGGGCGACTTCCTTCACCTTGATGAAGTTCTCGCACGCCTTGGGGAACTGCTTCTGCTTCAGGTACAGGTCTCCGAGCTGGTAGTAAGGCTGGGGAAATTTGTCTCCGTAGCGGATTGCCGATTCATAGGCTTCGACCGCCTCTGGAATCTTGTCCATGGCCTGGAGCACGTCGCCGGTCTTGAGGTGCCCTTCCCACGAGGACCGGTTCATCTGGGTCGCTGCGCGGCAGGATTCGAGGGCCTTGCGGAACTCCCGCATGCGAAGAAAAACCTCGCACTTGTTCAGGTGAACGAGGTCCGGCTTCGTGTAGAAGTCGTACGACAGGGCCTTGTCGAACGCTTGCAGGGAATCCGCGTTCCGGCCCACTTCGGAATATAATATTCCGAGATTCGTGTACGCCTCCGGGAATTCGGGTTTGATGCCGATCGCCTTGTTCATCCGGTTGATCGCTTCGGGGTAGTTGCGGAGCCCCCGGTAGATCAGACCCAGCAGGAGCTGGACATCCGCATCCTCCGGATCGAGCCGCTCGGCCTCGAGGCATTTCGTGATGGCCGAGGGAAGTTCGCCCTTGATGTAGAACTCCGAACAGAACTCTTTCGTGTTTCGTGCGATCTTCTGCTCTTTGGCCTTGTCGCCGCAGGCGGCCGCAAGGAGCAGCAGGCCAGCCGCAAGCAGGGGAACGATCTGGAATTTCCGCTCGGTCATTGCCCTTCCAATCCTAAAGCGCGGCAAAAAGCCGCCCGTACACCCTGAGCCTTTCGGCCTTTTCCTCCGGTGAAAGTAGCGCTGCGGCCTGGACTCCGGCTGCAGGACCCACCGGAACCGCAGACGGCACCGGGACAGGGACCGGAGCGTCCGCCGGATGTTCGGGCGGCGCATCGGCAGCCACGTCGATTTCGACGCCGCCCCCCAGGTCCCCGCCGAAGGCTTCCAGGGCGGAACCGTTGCCCCCGGCCGGGACTTCAGCCGGAACCTCCACGGAGAGATCGGCGGATGTATCCGGCGCCACGCCTCCCTGATGTCCGAGATCGCTGTCATCCAGAACTTCTTCCGCCGTCTCCGCAGTCGCCGCAGGTGCAGCGGCCGAAGGCGGAACCGAGAGAATGTCATCCAGCGACTTGTCGAGATCGGCGGCGAGGTCCTCGTCGCCATCGAACAGGCCGCCGCCGGACGCCGGTTTCTCTTCGGCAGAAGCCGTTCCCCCGACAAACTCGTCGAGATCGCCAAGCTCATCCCCGCCGGACGCCAGGGACATGAAATCGTCCTCAGCCGGAGGCTTGGCCCCGTTCCCGGTAGCGGCAGTTCCCGCAGCCGGTTTTTCGTCCAGGAAATCGCCGAAATCGGCCGCCCCGCCTGTGGAGACGGACTCATCAGCCAGTTCGCCGAAATCGACAGCGACTTCCTGCCGTGGAGGCACCTTGACCGGAGCAGGTTTTGGCGCCGCTTTCGCCGAAGCTGGCGGAGGGCCGCCGGGCTCGTCGAAGGTGATCTCGATCGCCTCTGCAGCAGCCGGCTCAGGACTGATCTCGATGGCTTCAGGTTCCACGGATTCCGGAGCGATTTCCGCGACCTCGGCGATCTCCTCAACATCCTCGGCGTTCTGGATTTCCTCGGTCTCGGGAAGGTCTTCGACCTCGATGGCATCCGCACCGCTGTCGAGCGCCGAATCCAGATCTCCGGACAGGGCTTCCAGCGCGCCGGTTTCCTCATCGGGATTTTCGAGCAGCTCGGAAACTACGCCGCCGGCGGTTGCTGTGGCCGGCGATTTTGCCGGCTTGCCTGCTGCCGTCTTCGAGGCCGGAGGCGGCGCCACGTCATCGAACGCGGAACTGTCGAACTCGGAGCCGCTGGATGAATCGAAATCGTCGAACGGGTTCTTCACCGGTTCTTCAGCCGCCGTTTCACCGGCTTCGAACTGGTCGAATGCCGACTTGCGCTTTTCCTCCGAACGGCTCTCGTAGGCGTCCACATCCACATTGGAGACGACCTTCTTTTCTTCCTGGAAAGCGTCAGGGTTTTCCTCGAGGTCCACAAGATCGTCGGAGAGATCCAGCAGCGAATGATCGACCTTCTGTTCAAGGGTCTCCCGGTAGGTGCCGCCGTTTTCGAAAAACACCGGCAAGGAATCAAAGAGTTCCTGCCGCTGCTCGGGCGACTGCTTGCGGTACTGGGTATTGTCCATCATGAAGCCCATGGACTCGATGAAATCGAGCGCCTGGGCTTCGACGTTGGCGAACTCCGCCCGGTTCACCGGATCGCCGTCCCACACATAAATGCGTGGAGTATAAGTCCGCTCATGGAACAGGTAGGCGAATATCTCGTATCGGTCCTTGTCGCGCTGGATACCGGCGATAAATGCCTCGGTCGGCTCCGGCTCGCCGTCGCCGCCATCCTGCGGAATCAGGTCGATCTTGTTCAACGAACGGATCAGCGAAACGACCCGTTCGGGTTTCGCATCGATATGGCCGAGGTTTAAGTCGCAGGAGAACATTGACGTTCAGAATTCGGGGAGCCGCACGTTACGGCCGGTTGCCGGAAACATGAACCAATCCGGCAACTTAGCGGGCACCCGTCAAGAGCCTCCAACACCCGGCGGGATATGACAAGGTAGCTTTGCGCTCAATCCGGAGTCAACGAACCGGCGCTTATTGAACTGACGGGGCTAAAGACGCGTAAACCGGACGAAATCCGCAAACCGTTTCCGGAGTTTCGCCGGAGGAATCCGGGCCGTCCCGCCGATCGAGAACTGCTCGACGACGAACGAACCCATCACGCTTCCCCAGACGAGGGCACGCTTCAGGGCGACGTCGGAAAACGACCCTTCCTTCGCCAGCGAACCGATCAGGCCGCCGGCAAAACTGTCGCCCGCCCCCGTGGGGTCGCGCACGATCTCGAGCGGATAGGCCGGCTGGGCGAAGAAGGTCCGGTCCTTCGTGAACAGGTTGGCCCCATACTCCCCGCGCTTGATGACGACTGCACCGGGCCCCATTTTGAGGATCCGCCGGGCTGCCAGCGGAAGCTGGCTCTCGCCCGAGAGCTGACGGGCCTCGCCCTCGTTGATGCAGATGAGATCGACCTTCTTCAGCGCTTTCTCCAGTGCCGGGCGCGCAATGTCGATCCACAGGTTCATCGTGTCCATGGCGACGAAGCGCGGCGACTTCACCTGCCGGAGCACGTCGAGCTGGAGCTCCGGATTGATGTTGGCGAGAAAGACGATCTTCGCATCCCGGTATGATTCAGGCAGCTTCGGCCGGAAAGTCTCAAAAACGTTCAGTTCGGTCTGGAGCGTTTCCGCCTGGTTCAGGTCCTTGAGATAGGACCCCCGCCAGCGGAACGTGGAGCCGGCGGTAATTTCGAGCCCTTCGAGATCGACCCTGCGCTTTTTGAGCAGCCCGATGGTCTGGCCGGGGAAATCGCGGCCGGCTACCCCGACAAGACGGACCTTTGTGAAATAGCTGGCCGACAGGGAGAAATAGACGGCCGCACCGCCCACGGCGTTATCTGCTCTGCCGGAGGGGGTTTCAACGTCGTCGAGTGCGACCGAACCGACGACACAAACATCGAGAGGACTGGCCATAATGAATAAACTCAGCCTTTCTTGAGATACTTGCCGATCAGGAGGTCCAGCCGCCGGCGGGTCTCCACGGGAACCGCTGCGGGGGCCGTGATGATGGCGGTTTCGAGCGCCTTATGTGCCTTGCAGGGTTCCTTCTCCGGCTGGATCGTTTCGAGCACCTTGCGGACCACGGCTTGCGCGTTTTTTGCATTCTGGAGAAGCACCGCGACCACCTGTTCTGCGGTCACTTCCTCTTCTTTCCAGCAGTCGTAGTCCGTGGAAAGCGCCAGCGTCGCATAACCCAGCTCAGCCTCCCGGGCGAGCTTGGCCTCGGTGGCGTTCGTCATGCCGATGATATCGGCATTCCAGGACCGGTAGAGATTCGACTCGGCGCGGCTCGAGAACTGCGGGCCTTCCATGCAGACGTAAGTGCCGCCGTCGTGAACAGTGAAGCCGAGGGCCTTTGCCGCCGCCACAAGGTGGCGGGCCATCCCTTCATCCACCGGATCGCCATAGCTCGCATGGGCGACGCAGCCTGCGCCGAAAAATGTGCTCTGGCGGTGCCTGGTGAGGTCGATGAACTGGCGGGGCACCACAAGATGGCCCGGATGGATTTCCTCTTTCAGCGAACCCACGGCGGAGATGGCGAAAATCCGGTCTACGCCCGCCTGCTTCATCGCCCAGATATTCGCCCGGTAGGGAACTTCCGTCGGAAGAAACCGGTGCCCCCGGCCGTGGCGGGCGAGGAACACCAGGTCCCGGCCCCCAAGGCGTCCGCAGACGAGCGGATCGCTCGGACGCCCGAAGGGAGTGTCCGCCTCAACTTCGCGGACATCCTGAATGCCTTCCATCTGGTAGAGGCCCGAGCCTCCGATGATACCGATCTTTGCCATGTGTGCGGCGCTCCGGTGAAATGTCAGTGCCTGATGAACTGGATCAGGGGCCCGACCGTCACCTCGATATGACGCGGGGCCGGCTTCACTTCGCCGTCCAGCATATAGTCGGTATCCTGCTTCAGATCGATGGTGAAACTACCGGCCATTTCGTCGAACACCGCGCCCTGGATCGGGCGGCCAAGGTAGATCCGGTGAAGCTGGGTCACGAAACTGACCGGATTGATTGCTGCGGCGATGATCTGGACCTTACCGGGGGTGGACAGCGTCCGGCCGAGGGGGCTGAACCCGAGTCCGATCTCCGAGACGGTGGAAGACAGGATGACCGTGTAGTTCTCAAACGGGGATGCCACTGCGTCTGTCGTGACCTGGGCGCGAATGCGGGCAAACAGTTTCCGGGCGTAGGGTCCCCACCAGAGTATCGATCCCACGGCCCGTCCGAGTACATAGACCGCCTTGCCGGGGCCTGTCGTATCGCCATCGTAATAAGCCTTGAGGAACGACGCCGTGAGCCCGAGTCCGAAAAGAAAGCAGTGCTCCTCACCGTTGATTTCGAGGGTGTGCCGCTCGACGATCGTGTACCGTTCGTTCTTGCGGTATTTCCGGACCACACGGTCCAGGATCGAGGCAGGCGAACCCCTCATTCCCCTGAATGACCTGTTGATCGTATTCATCGTCCCGCCGCAGAGGAGAACGACCCTGGGGAGCGGCTTTCCGGCCTTGCGGTAGACCGGGATCAGCTTCGTCAGCGTGTGGTGAAGGGTCCCGTCACCGCCGTTCAGGGCGAGAATCTCTATGTCCCGCGAGCAGAACTCCTCGACGACGCCGTCTACCTCCGCGAGGGTATTCGTCTCCCGCACCACCCCGTCGGAGCCGAGCAGGAGCTTCAGCTCCTCGCAGATCACCGGCCGGCGCCGGTTCATCCTCGAATTCGGATTGGAAATAACCCCGATTCCGCCCACAAGTCCCCTTCCGCACATCCCTGCCGGCAGAGGGTCCGGCATCCCGTGGATTCGCGGAGCGGCATCGTATACATATCGGCGGTGAGCCGCAATGCCTTTAATGCCCTGCTGGGCACGCTGAGCCTCGTGTTCGCCACCGCCGGGTGTGCCGCTTCGAGCCGCCCCGCGATCGAGCTCGACGAATACCTGAAGTACAAGGATCAGGTCGTCACGACATTGCGGCCGAATCTCCTGAACTACTACCCCGAACTGCCGCGCGGCATGCGCTACCAGTGCCTCGAGGGACCGCCCAAATACGCCCTCTTCCAGACCTTCAACCAGATGGCCGCCATGGGTCCGGTCGAAGTCGAACGCCGGATCGAAGCGGGCGAGAAGGCAAAGATTCTCGACATCGTCCGGTTCAAAGGCGCGGCGGGTGTCGTGTTCGCGGAAGCGGAACTGGTCAAGGACGGCGAGGAATGCCTCATTCCGCTCGGTGACGGGCTCGAATACCGGCTGATTTTCACGGATGCCGAACTGGCCGAGTTCAACAAGATTCCCCAGCAGGAACGGGAGCGGATCGTCAGCCGCGAAATCCGGCCTGGAATGCCGGCCCGCTACGTTCTCTATACCCTCGGGGTCCCGAACGAACGGATCCCCGGCGCCATCCCCGGCACCGAAACCTGGACCTATATCCCGCAGCCGAACCGGATGTTCTATGCCGAGTTCGAGAACGGGATTCTTCGCAACTTCAGGGAGTAGCTCCCAGCACTGCCTCGACTTCGGCCCTGACCGACGGATCGGGGTCCATCCTCAGCTTTTCGATATCAGCCCGGCGGCCAATCTCGCCAAGCGTCCAGACCGCATGGCCCCGGATTACGGGATTCGGATCGGCGAGCAGTTCGCGGTAAAGGGGCGCGAGAGAAACCAGCTTCTGGTTCCCGGCGACGATCAGGGCATTCCGGCGGAGTCCGTTGCCGGCGGCCCGTGCGATGGGCGAGCCCACGAACCGGTGTTTCAGGGATTCCGTGTCCTCCACGAGGATTGTTTCGATGCCCAGGACTGCATTCGCATCCTGCTCCGGATACGCCGGGTCAGAACCCGCCGGAATCTTCACATTGTGCGGACAGACCTCCTGGCAGACGTCGCAGCCGAAAAGCCAGTTCCCGATACCGTTCCGCAGTTCGTGAGGCACAGATCCCCGGTTCTCGATGGTGAGGTAGGAGATGCAGCGTCTCGCATCGACTTCCCGGCGCTCGAGACTGATGGCATCCGTCGGACAGGCCTCGACACAGATCCGGCAGGTGCCGCAGGCGTCCGAGGCCGGAGCGCTGTAATCCAGCTCCCCGTCCAGCAGCACCGCCCCGAGCAGGAGCCAGCTCCCAAGCTCGGGGTTGATTAGAAGCGTGTGGCGGCCCGCCCAGCCGAGGCCCGCCTGTTCGGCATAAGGACGTTCCAGCACGGGACCGTGGTCGATGGAGCGGTAGTTCCTGAGACCCAGTTCGCGTTCGGCGAACTTCTGAAGCTTGCGGAGCCGCTTCAGGATGACGTTGTGATAATCGCGGCCCCAGGCGTAACGGGCGACGCTACCCTGCCCGGCACCGGCGGCAGGCGCCGGCCCCCGGGCGTAGTTCACCGCCACCATCATCAGGCTTTTCGTACCGGGGAGAACCGAAGCCGGATCGAGACGTTCCGCCATCCGGTCGGCAAGCCAGGCCATCTCGCCGTGGAGCCCCCGGCCGATCCACGACCGGAACTCGTCCGCACCCGGAACGGGATAAGCAGGCGCAAAACCCGACAGCGCGAACCCCAGTTCGTCCGCCTTTTCCCGGAGGAGCCGCGTCTGTTCAGCCCGGTTCAGGGTTCAGGGTCCTTTCCGGACAACGAAAAGCCCGGCCGCTCATCGCGGTTCCGGGCCTGTCGAATCCGTCGCTGCCGGCACGGGCCGGGAACGCCGGAGCTTACTTGTCGCCGTCGGCGCCGATCGCTTCCACCGGGCAGCCTTCGAGGGCCTCCATGCAGATCGCGATCTCGTCCTCGTTCGACGGCTGCTTCTTCACGAAGCTGTAGCCGCCGCCTTCGGGCGAGCTGAAGAAGTCAGGTGCCGTCTGGTTGCAGGCATTGCAGTCGATGCATTCCTTGTCGACGTAAAACATGCCCGCAACATTGTCTTCGTACTTGTTGCTCTTGTCGGCCATCGCCTTGTTGCTCCTGTCAGGTCCCGAGATTTTCCCCGCCGGATAGGCCCTCAGGGAACGGGCGGGGTGTCTCTAGTCTGGAGCGGGGGTTCCCGCGTCCGGCGGCAATATGCACGCTTCGATTAACGCAAATCAAGAGTAATCTGGCGCTGCTCCGTCCCCCGGAGACCGCCCGGAAAACCCCTATTCCTCGTCCCCCACGTCCTGTCCGGCACCCTCCCGGCGGACCCCCATGAGGTAGGCAGTAATGAACTCGTCCAGGTCGCCGTCCAGGACCGCCTGCGGGTTGCCGGAGGTCACGCCCGTACGGAGGTCCTTCACCATCCGGTAAGGCTGAAGAACGTAGCTCCGGATCTGGGAACCCCAGGCGTTCTCCTTCTTGCTGGATTCCGCCTTATCCCGCTCGGCATTCCGTTTCTGCATTTCGAGGTCGTAGAGCTTGGCCTTGAGGATCTTGAGGCCCACGGCCCGGTTCTGGATCTGGGAACGTTCGGTCCGGCAGACGACGGTAATGCCGGTCGGAATATGGGTGTAGCGCACAGCGGAGTCGGTCTTGTTCACATGCTGGCCGCCGGCGCCGCCCGAGCGGAACGTGTCCACGCGAAGGTCCTTGTCCTGGATCTCGATCTCGATCGATTCATCCAGTTCGGGGATCACGCTGACAGCGGCGAAGGACGTGTGGCGGCGCTTGTTGGCGTCGTAGGGGGATATACGCACCAGCCGGTGGACGCCGTTCTCGGCCTTGAGGTAGCCGTAGGCATACTCTCCGATGATGTTGAGCGCGGCGCTCTTGATGCCGGCCTCTTCGCCCGGCGTCTCTTCGACCAGTTCGACCTTCCAGCCCCGGCGCTCGGCGAAACGGAGATACATGCGGTAGAGCATGTCGGCCCAGTCCTGGGCTTCGGTACCGCCCGAACCGGCATTGATCGACATGATGGCGTTGTTCGGGTCGGCCTCGCCCGAGAGCATCCGCTTGAACTCGAGCTTCCCGACGGTGGCTTCGAGCTGGTCGATCTTGCCCTTCAGTTCGGTGGCCAGCCCGTCGTCGGCCTCGGCTTTCAGCAGATCGATGTAGTCGCCGATCTCGGCGTGGTCCTTTTCGGCGGCCTGGAACGGCTCGATGACTTCGAGGTTGCGGGTCCGGACCTTCATGATCCCCTGGGCCGCCTTGGCGTCGTCCCAGAATCCGGCCGCGTTCGATTTCTGCTCGATTTCCCCG
The DNA here is from genome assembly GCA_964621525.1 of uncultured bacterium. Taxonomy (GTDB): domain Bacteria; phylum JAGRBM01; class JAGRBM01; order JAGRBM01; family JAHCIT01; genus CAZMGV01. Next base: position 65,070 of record CAZUMS010000002.1, on the reverse strand, counting down.
TTCTCTTTCAGGCGCCGGGAGATGTCAAAGCCCCCTCCGGAGCTTCTCGAGACGTTCCTTCACGTCCTCGGCCCGCCGGCTGGTGCTGTTGATGATTTCCTTGATTTCCGCAGGTTCCATAAGACTTTCCGGCCGCGTCGTTAGCGGATTTCAGGCGGTGAGTCCATCCGCCGGGTACAGGCACCCGGTCACATCCGGGCGTCGAACTTCACATGATGCTCGGGCTCGTAGCCGATCGCTTCCTTGGCGCGGACGCCGGACAGCAGCATATGGTGGGTGAGCGGCCGCTCGGCCCGGAACGGGAACGGATGCCGGTTGAACCGGAGCCGCCGGATCCCCTGCCAGGTGGGCTCGATGATCTGGGCCGGCACAGACACCGACGGCAGTCCCGTCAGCTTGATGAAGTCCCTGAGGTGCAGGGTCTCGCGTCCAACGATGTTCAGGATTCCCGTCGCGTCGGACGCCAGCGACATGCGCAGCGCCCGGATCACGTCGTTCGAGTGCACGAGATTGATCATCGGATTGTGGCCCATGCACTTGGGCAGTACCGGCGAGTCGAAGTAGTAGCTGAAGAAGCTGTGCACGTTGCGGCCGATCACATAGGACGGGCGAAGGATAAGCATCTGCAGCTTCTTGCGGGAGAGCTCGTGCTGGCAGACGATGTCCGCCTCGATCAGGTCCTTCACATACGGCTCGTCCCGGATGGCGAGATCCAGTTCGCTCGTCTCCGTCAGCACCGCCGGTTCGTCCGACGGCAGCCGGAGCACCTTGGCCGAGGACAAGAAGATGAACTTCTTCACCGTCGGCTGCTCGAGGGCCAGGTTCACGAGATTCTGTGTGCCCTTGATGTTGTAGTCCCGGACCGAATCGAGGTCGCCCGAATAACCCACCTGGAAACCCAGATGGACGATCGTGTCGATATTCGCGGCCTGGAACTCCGGTGAGCAGCAGATCTCCTGGAGACGGCGGACATTCAGCGGCGCGACCCGCTGGAACGTGAACCGGTCGGCCGGAAGATCGTTGAAGTAGTAGGGGCGCTCACGGCGGGAAAACGCCCACACCTTGTCCACATTCGGGTCGTGCAGAAGCTTCACGACAAGCTGCCGGCCCAGCGTCGAGGTCGCGGCCGTCACGAGCACATTATGCTTTTGAACCCGTTTTGCGGACTTCTTCTTTTCGGCGGATTTTGCGGCCGGCTTCGGCGCTTTATCGCTCATGGCGTCAGACGTCCCTGATGGCCCGTCCGGTTGCAGTTTCCGCACGGAAACGCTGCCGGGCCTTCCCTACAGGCGCACCTATTGGCTGGTGCGAACCGGGTAATGCAAGGGGGCGGCTTCCGGGCCGGATACGGTCAGTCCGGAGCCCCGGCGATCCGCGGGACACGCGGAGCCATATGGTCGTACCGGTAGCTGTATTCCATACGCTCGATTCGACGGACCCGGATTTCCTCGTTGTCGTTGATGCTGAGGGGGAACAGGATCGTCTTCTTCTGCACTTCGGAATAGATAAGGAGAGTCTTGGGATCGACGATCCGGTCCATGTGACCGTCGAGGCGGCCTCCCACCACGTCGCCTTTCTTCAGGAATTCTGCCGCTTCGCGGATCGAGGACCGGCGGGCCTTGTCGATCAGGTCCTGCTCCGTCGCATAGTCGAACCGGATCTGAACGCAGCTTTTCTGCCGGTCTCCCTCATGGCAGCTCGCCGAACCCACCACCTTGGCAAGAATCGCGTACCGTATAAAAAGCCCCGGCTCCAGGGTGTAAGTCCCGATGCCGTAGTAGGTCTTTCCGGGCAGGAAGGACTGCCGGTTCCATGCACCGTAACGGGCATTCCAGTCGGCCAGTTCCTTTCGTTCCATATCCGAGCCGGCGAGCTGGGTCTCCAGTTCCGGAGTCAGCTTCTTCTTCGGGATTTTCGCCCGCAGGATATCGGCAATCTGGTTGATCCCCTCGATCTTGTCCGCCCGGCCGTTCGCCCCCACAAGGTAAGTAAGTCCGGTCTCCTTCATGGCGTCCATGATGGGATTCACAACCGGCTTCCCGTTGTGAAGGGCCTTGATCTCGTTAATGTCCATACGGACCCGGTAGCCACTCTCGGTCCGGGTGATCTTCTGGACATTGGTCGCTGAAAAGACGTCGATCCGGGTCCCCCTGGCACCGTAATCGCTGCCGATGACCCGGTTCACCTGTTCTTCGAACTGGATGCCGGACGGCGGAGCATAGGTGAATGGGACCATGCCCTGCCCGTTGCTCGACTCCTCGCCGCGCACAACCGGAGCGGTCTCGGAAGATTCAAAACCGTCCTCAGCCGCGGCCAGGCCCCTCGAGGCAAGGACGCAAACCGCGCTAAGCATCAATATGGCTTTGCCAGTCCGCATTCGTCTGATCTGTAACAGCCGCGAGTCTAGAAACGCACGACGCTAATCTCAACGATAACGGCCGGGAATTAAAACCTGTTTACGCCTCGGGTGAAAATTCTTTAAGACTCGGGATCGTGCCGTTCCAGCCAGTCGAGTGTGAGCGGGAGCACTTCTGTCAATGCATTTTTGCCGAGCACGAGGTCCGCGTGACCGTAGTCCGCACTGAATTGCTCCCGGCGGCTCAGGTTCACGTATCGCTTGTCCCTGGAACCCGCCCGATCATAGGCGGCAAAGGCGTCCCGGGGCGGGACCAGAATATCCGTCTCGCCGGAAACCACGAGCAGCGGCCGTTGCACCCGGTCAAAGTGATCGGCGTACACGAGTTTTTTCTGCACCGAACGGAAACCCCTGTGTCGGATAAATTTCACCCCTACCCGGAACTCCTCGCCCGATACGTCGTCAAGAACATTCTGGAACAGCCGCGCCGCGTCCCGGGCGGTCATGTTCTTCGGATCGTAAAAGAGATTCGGAATCAGCGGATGCAGCGCCAGCACCGCCGGTGCGGCGAGCCAGGCGCCGAGCCGCGCCGGATAGTGCGGTATAAAACTGACGAGCGGCTGAAGCGCCGCCGCCACTTTCCAGAGCCAGAACCGGTTGTCGATAAAGGTGGGCGAGCCGAGTGTGACGACCGTTCCGATGTCCTCGCCCGGATGGGTCATCAGATAGGCATAGATCACCATGCCACCCATGGAATGGCCGATCCAGTCCACCCGGTCCGCACCCGTGCGATCCAGTACCGCGCGAATCGCCGCCGGCAGGTCTCCGAACACGTAGTCATCGAAGTTCCACCGGTGGCGGAACGCGGTCATCAGCCGCCCTGCCCGGCGCGAGTGACCGTGCCCCCGGAGCTCGAGGATCCAGACATCCCGTCCCGTCTTCGCCAGCGCCCTCGCAAAAGAGCGCTCCGGATGGTGATCGAAGAAGTAGCGGTTACAGGCGATCCCGTGACAGAGGATCACCGGGCGTCCCTTTGGAGCGCCTTCGGCACGAATCCGGTGAAGCGCCACCGGATGGCCGTCAGGAGCGACCGCCGTCAGCTTTTCATCCTGCTTGTGCCGGGCACCGAGCAACCGGCCGGCGACACCATGGCCGACGACCGGAACCAGAGCCGACATGTGAACGAGACGGCGCGAAACGCCCATACAACCAGCCAGACTCCCCCGTCCGACCCATTATCCCCGCCTTCCGTGTAGCACGGCAAACCAGAGGCGTCAGGGGGAGACCCGGATCACCCCAGCAGATTGCGGACGGCACTGGCTGCGTCCGGGTAGTTGAAGCGGAAACCGGCGGCGAGCGTCGCCACGGGTTTCGCCCGGCAGCCGCCGAGCAGTATCTCGGCCTGCTCGCCCATGGCCGCCTTGAGGACGAACGCCGGGACCGAGATCCATGAAGGCCGTCGCATCACATGTCCCACGATCCGCATCAGGTCCTTGAGCCGTTCGGCGTCCGGAGCGGCGGCGTTGAGGGCGCCCTTCGCGTCCGGGCTGGTGGCCGCAAACTCGAGCAGTCGGACCATATCCTCGATATGGATCCAGGAGACCCACTGCTCGCCCGAACCGAGCGGGCCGCCAGCGAAGAATTTGAACGGCATGACCATCATCGGGAACGCACCTTCGTCCCGGCCGAATACAAGGCTGATCCGCACCCGCACCACCCGAATGCCGTGGGCTTCCGCACCCCTGGCGACACGTTCCCACTCCTCGCAGAGCTGGACCAGAAACCCCGTGCCCGGAGACGAACTTTCATCGACGATCTCGTCGCCCCGGTCCCCATAGATGCCGACGGCCGAAGCGCAGACGAACACTTCGGGCTTTTTCTGCATGAGCGCCATGGCATCGACCAGATAAGCGGTCGTATGGGTACGGCTCTCGACCAGTTCCTGCTTGCGACGGGCAGTCCATCGGCCCTTGCCGACATTCTCGCCGGCGAGGTTAATGACGCCGTCCGAGCCGTCTAGCAACCCGGCGAGTTCCGCCGCCCGGCCGGAGGATGGCCATTGGACAAGGCGGGCCCTCGAATCGATCTGGAATTTCGCCCGTCCGGGATCCCGTGCGAACGCAAGAACGCCGTGGCCCCCGTCCAGCAGCCTTTTCACTAGCGCCTTCCCGATAAATCCCGTCGCGCCCAGAATTGCGTACTGCATGGCTGTCTACCCCTCCGCAGCCGGTACCAGCCCTGAACTTACCGCGATCCCGGCAAAACCCGCAACCGCTGACCTTGAGATGTCCTATCTGAGCGAAATCATACGCAGATGCCGGACGGCCGATTAGGTTTCACCGGGCATAAGGGCACCCCCGCGTGCCACATCCTTATTAAGGAGCCTTTTCCCATGAGCAAGCCGATTCCGCCTGTCCACAAGTACATGACCCCAGGTCCCATCACGATCGGGCACGACCAGAAGATCACGAAGGCCGAGGATGTCATGCGGGAGAACCGGATCCGGCACCTTCCTGTACTGAAGGGCGGCAAGTTCTCCGGCGTCCTCACTGACCGGGACATCAAGTTCGTGCAGGGACTCCGGGACCTTGAGATCGACAAGCTGCTTGTGGACGATGTGGTCCGAGAACAGGCGTTCACCGTCGATGCAGAATCCCCGCTCGATCAGGTCGCCTCCGAGATGGCAGAGCAGAAAGTCGGTTCCGCCGTTGTAATCCAGAATGGCAAGGTGGTCGGCATCTTCACTACTGTGGACGCTCTGAAGGCGCTCTCGGAGCTTCTCCGCACCCGCCTGGGGCACTGACCCCAGCTTTCGATAGTGCCGCTCTGCCGGAGTGCCTGAACGGCAATCAGTCTGCCTGATGCAACTGATGACGGGCCGTTTTATCCCGTCCGGTTTCATGCCACTCTTTCCGCGAGCCCAGGCTTCGCTGAATGAACCCCTCTCCTGCCAGACAGATGGTCCGGAATGCCGTCAACACCTGCGTACGGCGGATATCGATCTCGGCCTTTGTGGTGACGTTCCTGTCGATTCTGCTGATGGTCGGCATCTACGGGATGGGCGCCCGGGAATTCTGGATCGTCATCGGCGTTTTCACCGTACTCTGCATCTTCGCCTACACGACCGACCGCGCCCGGCTGGCCCGGACCGCCCAGCCTATTGAGGATCTGTTCGAACTGGCCGATCGGGGAGCCCCCATCCCTCCGGAGCTCGTCAGCCGGGCCCTCTCCGTCGCCCGCACGACCGGAGTCCGGTATATCGGCATGTCGGCGGGCCTGTGGGCGCTCGGCATCGCCGCCGGATTCTTCCTGATTCACCGGCTGGTCGGGGACTTTTTCTTCGCCCGGATCCTTTTTCTCGGGGTTGTCGGCTGGGCATTTTTCGTGTTTCACGGACTCGGACTGGTTATCTACAAGCGGAGTTTCTCGCCGGTCTTCACCCGCCTTGCCACCCATCTCGACGATGCACAGGTCGCCCGGCTCGCACCGTTCACCATGCCCGGCAAGATGGTCCTGTCGATCTTTGTCGGAGTCAGTATCGGGTTCTGCAGCCTGACAACCCTGATTCTTTATCAGCAGCGTCTGGACCAGGCCCGTGTCGGCCTTGTCATGCTGGGGCCCGCCATCGAGGCCGAAACCGCCAGGCTGAACCGGGGTGAAGAAGCTGGGATTCCGCTCCAGCAGATACAAACGATTGGGCAGGCAGTCGTCCTGGGGCCAGCCGGTGAACCCCTGACCGGAGCGGACTACTGGAACTCTCTACCCCAGAAACTGAAGGACGACACACTCAAGGCTTTGCCCGGAACCGATCTCCGGGATCCGGTCTTCGACCATGTCGTTTCCGTCAGAGGACTGACTGATGGCCGCAGGCTGGCCGTTTTCATGGAGCGCCACCTTCTTGGAGCTGTTTTTTCCGAACTCAGGCTGGTGCAGGCACTGATTCTTGGGGCTATCGCGCTCTCGATCTTCGGCATTTCCTGGCTGTTCGTCGCCGACCTGGCTAAACCGGTCTCTCAGCTCGGAGCCATGGCGAAACGGTTTTCAGAAGGAGATCTGAAACCGAGAGATACTTCGTACTCCGACGACGACATGGGCACGCTGGAACTGCTGTTCAACCGGGCCGCCCGCAAGCTCGGCGAAGCGCTTTCCTCATCGAGAGAGCTCGCCCGCTCTGTAGCGATCTCCTCGGAAGAGCTCACGGCCACAGCGGAAACCTTCGTCAGCTGGAGCGGCGAAGTGAGCCGGGAATCGGCGTCGGCCGGCAATGTGCTCGAAGCCATCGCCGGGGGTTCCGGCGAAATGAACCGGATCGCCGCCGAAACCCGCACGGGCTTCGGTACCGCCGCCGGGCAGGCGCACCAGAGCCAGCAGGTGCTCGCCGCCAGCGCCAGCGGGCTTGAGCAGCTCGGCACGGGCCTTAACGAGGTCTTTTCGAGGATCGAGGAACTCTCCCGCCAGAGCGAGCGGATCGAAGGAATCGTGGACACGATCCGCGAGATCACCGCACAGACGAACCTCCTCAGCCTGAACGCCGCCATCGAGGCCGCACGGGCAGGCGAGCACGGGCGGGGGTTCTCGGTGGTCGCCGACGAAATCCGCAAGCTGGCTGACGTCGCGTCCCGCAGCGCCGGGGAAATCTCGGAGATCGTCCAGAAAGTGAATGAGATGACCCGGCAGACCGCCGAACAGGTCCAGTCCGCCCGGCTCGAGTTCCACATCCGCGAGCAGGACGTCCAGCTCACCGCCGACAGGTTTGAACAACTGAACCGGGCCTTCCAGCAGACGGAAGCGACCTTCGACAGTCTGGCGTCGCACGCCGGCCGTCAGGCCGAGCTGTCCGGCGCCGCCAACGAGGCGGTGAAGAAAATCGGCGTGACCCAGAACGAGCAATCCATCGCAGCCGAACAGCTCCGTGCCACCGCCGCCGAGCTGAACCGCCTTGCCGACGGCCTCTCCAGACGTCTCGACGATTTCCAGATCGACGAGCTTCCCCGCACCGTATCCGGCCGCGGCCGGGGCTCCGCCGGGAAGAAAGCCTGACGGGACCGGGCCACCTCCGGCATAGGGCCAGGCCGTTTTTTATCGTCGTCCCGTACAGTCTAGGATAATCACCTGCCGCACCAGCGGGTGCGGAGCGGGAGAGAACCATCATGGCGTCGAAAACCGTTCACAAGACCTGCAACATGTGCGAGGCGACCTGCGGCCTTCTGATCAACGTCGAGGACAACCGCGTCGTGAAAATCCGGGCCGACGACAACGACCCTTTCAGCCGGGGTCACATCTGCCCCAAGGCATTCGCCCTGCAGGAAATCCAGGAAGACCCCGACCGGATCAAGTTCCCCATGAAGCGGACCGGCAAGGGCTGGCAGCGGATCGGCTGGGACGAGGCATTCGAGGAAGTGGCGGAAAACATCGCTCGGCTCCAGAAGCAGTACGGCGAGGACACCGTCGCCACCTACATGGGCAATCCTTCGGCCCACAATTTCGGGACTGCGCTATATGGAATCCCGCTCCTCAAGACCATTCACTCCAGGAACAAGTATTCGGCGAGCTCCGTGGATCAGAACCCCAAGCACGCCTCCAGCCTGTTCCTGTTCGGCACCATCCTCTCGATGCCGATTCCGGACCTTGACCGCACCCAGTATCTCCTGATCCTTGGCGCGAATCCCATGACTTCGAATGGCAGCATTATGACGGCGCCGGATATCCGCACGCGGCTGAATGACATCCGCAAGCGCGGTGGCAAGATCGTCGTTGTCGATCCCCGCCGCACGGAGACGGCGAAGATGGCCGACCGGCACATTGCCATCCGTCCCGGACTGGACGGCCTGCTTCTCGCCGCGGTCATCAACGTGATCTTCGCCGAAAAGCTCGGCCGCGAGGGCCCCGCGACGAAATACCTCGCGGACCTGGATATGCTGAAGAAGAATCTGGCGCCGTTCACACCGGAGGCGGTCGCCCCCGCTCTCGGCATCGGCGCGGACGAGATCCGCACCCTCGCCCGCGAGTTCGCCGGCGCGCCGTCAGCCTCCTGCTATGGCCGTATCGGCACCTGCCTGCACGAATTCGGCACGCTCTCGTCGTGGCTCGTGGACGTACTGAACCTCGTCACCGGCAATCTGGACCGCCCCGGCGGGGCCATGTTCACCTCGCCGGCTGCCGACCTGCTGGGCTCCGCGCCGGCACTCGGCCTCAAAGGGCACCACAACGCCTGGCAGAGCCGCGTGCGCGGTCTGCCCGAGTTCAACGGGGAACTCCCCGCCGCCGTGCTGGCGGAGGAGATCCTCACCCCCGGACCCGGACAGGTGCGGGGTTTTGTCTCGATCGCCGGGAATCCGGTCCTCTCCACGCCGAACGGCAAGCAGCTCGAGGAAGCGCTTTCCAGACTCGACTTCTACGTAGCGTTCGACATTTACATTAACGAGACCACCCGCTTCGCGAACATCATCCTGCCGCCCACCTGGTCGCTGGAGCACGACAACTACGAGTTCGCCTTCCACATGTTCGCCGTCCGGAACACGACGAAATACTCGCCCAAGGTGCTGGATGCCGAGCCGGGCACCATGGACGAGTGGAAGATTCTCACGGAAGTGAACCTGCGCCTGATGGAGAAAAAGGCGAAGAACCCGGCTGCGAAGCTGGCAGCCTCGGCCGCCCGGCGGCTCGGCCTAGTGCCCGAACCCCGCACGATCCTGGACGGCATGATCCGCATGGGCCGTTATGGCGACAAGTTTCTGCCCTGGAAGAAGGGCCTGTCGTTGAAGAAACTGGAGGAAAGTCCCTCCGGTATCGACCTCGGGCCCCTTCAGCCTGAACTCGGGCGCGTCCTCCAGACGAAGGACAAGAAAATCCACCTTTCACACCCGCTCATGGACAAGGAGCTGGAACGGCTCCGCGGATTCATGGCAACCCAGATCCAGATGGCCGGGAAGGCGAACGGGCGCCAGCTCATGCTGATCGGCCGCCGCGACCTGCGGACGAACAACTCATGGGCCCATAACGTAAAGTCGCTCGTCAAGGGCGGCGCCCGTTGCGACCTCATCATGAATCCGGACGATGCGGGACTCCTCGGCCTCAAGCACCACGACAACGTGAAGGTAAAAAGCCGGGTGGGCGAGGTAACAACCCGCCTTGCCGTTTCGGACGAGATCATGCGCGGCGTCGTGAGCCTGCCCCACGGCTGGGGCCACCGGCGCGAGGGAGTCCAGCTCTCGGTGGCGGTCGAGTTCGCCGGGGTTTCCTGCAACGACCTCACCGACGACAAGCTGGTGGAACCCATCGTCGGGAACGCCATCCTGAACGGCGTCCCCGTAACCGTGGAGCGGGCAGCCGTCCTGAACTGACGCTGCGGGAAAGGGAAGCGGAGCGGCAGGGCCGCTCCGCTTTTCTTTTTTTGGAGGAAGCCCCTTCCCCTCCTGTTTTTCCGGCCGGGCCTGCCTATACTTTTTCCACATTGTTGGGGGAGAAGTTTCCATGAGCACGCCGCCGCGTCAGCTGGCTCCGGGCCTTCAAGCGAAACTGATGGACATTCTGGAGAACTCTCCGGAACCGGCCGTCGGCATTCATGCCGGGGCGGCGCTCCGGCTCCTCATGATGGAGGACTGGCTCCATCTGGTTCTCGTTTCCCCCTCGTCCGAAGAAACGGCCCGGCTCCGCGCCGAAATCGAGCGGGAATTGAAGAGCCTCCCGGCGACGATCCGCGACATCAAGCGCCTGTACAAGGTGGGCGGCAAGAAGGATTACCAGCGGATCCTCGAGGTCTGCGCCCGTCTTGCCATGCCCGGCCCGGATGAAATGCTCCTCCGGACGAAGGAACTCCGGGAGTGGCTCGCCGGTCTTCACCAGATGCCCTCTGCCGCCGCACCGGCCCCCCAGGCTGCACCCGAAGACGGGGTCCGTATGGAAGGCGCCGTCGTTATCCTGCCCGCCTGGCCCACGGTCCAGTAGCAGCCCCCCTGTCCAGTTACGGGTCCTGTGTTAGATTCCTTCCGTGCCGCCACCCTCCGGGGAGCGGACGGATAGAGCCATGATCGACCTGCACATGCATTCCACTGCTTCGGACGGGGTACATCCCCCGGCGGAACTCATGCGCCGGGCGGCAGCGGGCGGCACGACTTTTCTCGCCCTCACCGACCATGACACGTTTGACGGGTTCGCCGATGCCGAACGGGAAGCCCATGCCCTTGGCCTCGAAATCCGTCCTGCCGCCGAGGTCACGACCACCTTGAACGGCCGGACCTGCCATATCCTTGCCTTCTTCGACGATCTTTCCATGACGGAAAAGACCGCGGCCTGGCTTGCCGGTACCCGCCGTTCCCGCGACGAGCGGCTCGACCAGATGTGCAGCCGGCTGAACGCCTTGGGTATTCCGCTCACACCCGGAAAGGTGCGTGAAGAGGCCGGCCGCGCCGCCATCCACCGGCCCCATGTGGCCCGTGCTCTCCACAAGATGGGCGTCGTCAAGTCTTCCGAAGAGGCGTTCCGCCGATTCCTGAGGGACGGCGGCCCCGCCTACGTGAAGTTCGAATCGATCGACGCCCGCGAGGCGATCTGGAAACTCCGGGAGGAAGGCGCCTATACGAGCCTCGCCCATGCGGCCGTGGACCGGTTCTGGGAACCGGACATCCGGCTGCTGGCCGGACAGGGACTGGATGCCGTCGAGGTGTACCACTCCGAACATTCTCCCTCGGACCGCCGCCACCTCAAGGACATCTGCGACCGCCTGCGCCTCGAGGCGACAGGTGGTAGCGACTATCACGGGGAAGCGAAGTGCCGCTTCTACAGCGAAGCGTCGCCCGAGAAAGGGGTTCCCCCGGAAGTCCGGGAAACCTTCGAGCGGGGGTTGAAGCGCGCGCGGGAACTTGCGCCCCGCATCCGGAAGATGCACGGTGCCTGACATGGAAAACGAACCCGATTTCGACCACGAAGTAATCATCCGGCAGCTCGTGAACGGCCCGTTCCAGGAGAACTGCTGGCTGATCGGCGACCCGGAGACGAAACTCTGCACGCTGGTGGACCCCGGCAGCTCGGCCGAGGGTATCCTCGGTGTTGTGGACGAGCTCGGCCTCAAGCTCGACAAGATCACCAACACCCACGGGCATATCGACCATGCCGGAGCGGTGGAACCGATCAAGCAGCTTCGCAACGTGGAGTTCTGGATTCACGAACGCGAGGTGCCGAACCTGCTTTCCATGACGAAGTGGGGCCCGCTCATGGGTTTCGGAAATCTGGAAGTGCCGAAGATCGAGCACCGGCTCCAGGACGGCGACGTGATCGATGTCGGCAACCTGAAGTTCAAGGTCCTCGAAACCCCCGGCCACACGGCGGGCGGTGTCTGTTTCCTCGTGAAGGACCGGCACCTGTTCGTGGGCGACACCGTGTTCCAGGGGTCCATCGGCCGCACCGACCTGCCCGGCGGGAATTTCGACACGATCATCGAATCGATCCGCACGAAGATCCTGCCGTTGCCGGACGACACCTATATCTACTCGGGACACGGACCCGTCACGACGCTCGGCCACGAGCGCCGCAGGAACCCGTTCATCCTGAAGCCAGAGCTGTTCCGCGACGAGATGATGGGCGGCGGCAGCCAGGGCGGCATGTTCGGCTGAACTGTCTCACCTTTTCTTCCGCTCCAGAAATGCCCGCATGAGCCCGGCGGGTTCGCCGCTACCGAACGACCGTCCGAAGGAGGCCACTCCGGCTCGGACCGCTCCAGCCCAGGACTTTTTCTCCCACTCCCGGATGAGCTGCTTCTGGAGGCGAATCGCGTTTGGCCCGCAGGCGAGGATTTCCCCCACCACCGTTTCGATCTCCTCGTCGAGATGGGTCCGGGGGACCAGACGGTCCACCAACCCCCAGGCGGAGGCCATGTGGGCGTCGATCATCCGGCCTGTGTACAGGAGATCCCGGGTGTGTCCCCAGCCGATGAGCTGCGGTAAAAGCGCTGCCTCGATCACTGACGGGATCCCCACTTTCACTTCCGGCATCGAAAAACGCGCCGAATCGTCGGCGATGCGCAGGTCGCACGAGACTGCCACCTCGAGCCCCGCCCCGAGGCAATAGCCCGATATCCTCGCCACCACCGGTACGGGGAAGGTCCGGAGGCTGTCACAGAAGCGGTGAAGGTCCGTGATGAACTTCCGGGCGCTCGCCGGTTTCAGCTTCACCATGTCGCGGATATCCGCCCCGCCGATAAAGGCCCGTTCCCCGGCGCCTTCCAGCACCAGCACACGGAGCTTCCGGTCCTTTGCCAGCTTCCGGACAGCAGCCGTGAGGTCGCGGATCAGGCGGCCGGAAAGGATGTTGAGCTTCTCCTCGTTCTGCACGGTCAGCGTCGCCACGCCTCGGCCGTCCGTTTCGAGGTGAAGGCTGCCGGATTCCGGCGCGCCGGGCTTCGCTTTCTTCATGGGGAGGTTCCTCCGGGTCAGACCTCGATTCTAGCCGCGCCGCCGGGGGTGTTCGCAAACACCGCGTCTTTCCAAAACTGACGTACAGCGGTACCCTGAAGCCGAACGGAAGGAGTTCTCCAATGTCCGCCGTCCGCACCGAAATCTCCGGCCATGTCTGCACCGTTATCATCGACCGCCCCGAGGCGAAGAATGCCGTGGATGGCGCGACCGCCAATCTGCTGGCAGACGCCTTCCGCCGCTTCGATACCGATCCGAATCTCCGGGTCGCGGTCCTGTGGGGCGACCATGGGACCTTCTGCGCCGGGGCCGATCTGAAAGCCGCCGGCACCGAACGCGGTAACCGGGTAGGCGACAAGGGCGATGGCCCCATGGGCCCGACCCGCATGAAACTGTCCAAACCCGTCATCGCGGCCGTGAGCGGTTACGCTGTCGCGGGGGGAATCGAACTTGCGTGCTGGTGCGACCTGCGGGTGGCCGAGGAAGACACCACATTCGGCGTCTTCTGCCGCCGCTGGGGCGTGCCGCTCATCGACGGCGGTACGGTCCGGCTCCCGCGGCTCATCGGGCTCTCGCGGGCTCTGGACCTGATCCTGACCGGCCGGGCCGTGAGCGCGAAGGAAGCGTTCGACATCGGCCTCGTAAACCGGCTGGTCCCCAAGGGACAGGCCCGGCAGGCGGCAGAACAACTCGCCCGCGAACTATCGGAATTCCCCCAGATGTGCATGCGCGGCGACCGGCTGAGCGCCATCGAGCAGGAGCATATGGACCTGGACGCTGCCATCCTCAACGAACTCCAGCACGGCAAGCGGGCGATCTCGAGCCCCGAGATGCTTTCAGGACTCGCCAAGTTCCGGGGCGGCGCCGGGCGGCACGGGAAGTTCGAATAGACCCGGATAGAGCCTCAGGCCGGAAACTCTGCCTTGAGAGCGACGAGCAGTTTCACCCGGATATCTTCGGGTACCTCCAGAGCGAAGTAGACGTCCGGAGGCTTCGGCCAGTGCTTGTCCACGAACTCCCGGCCACCGAAAGTTCTGGGGGATGAATGACGCGGAATCACGTGCATATGGACATCCGGGTCCACCATCATCAGCATCAGATAGTTGATCTTCTCGTAGTTGAGGACCTTCTTCAGGGCGCGCTCCACGTCCGAAACCACCGGTTTCAGTTCCGAGGCAGCCTCCTGTGAAATGTCGCCAAAGCTCTTCACCTCGTCCTTACACACGAGCACAAGGCTGCCGAGCGTCACCTGCCACGGCCGGAGCAGCACCAGCCAGTGCCGGTATTCCCGGACCACCTGGGACGGATAACCAAACTTAACCGCAGTCACATTCATCGTAATTTCACCCTTGCTCCACACAAACCGGCAGGATCTGCCGTCTTCCTGCAGATACGGGTATCCTGACGGCCATCATTGTTTCTTTCTATCTGCCGGGGGACGATCCGGGCAACGGGAGACCGCCATGTTCGAAGCAGCCGAAGTCGGAAACGAGCTGGACAAAGCCACCTTCAAGAAGGAAGTGCCGCCTCTCCGGGCCGAACTCCTCCGGCTCCAGCGAGAGGAACTGGCGAAGTCCGACATTTCCATGGTCATTATCGTCAGCGGCGTCGAAGGAGCCGGGAAGGAAGAGACCGTCGATCTGCTCATGGAGTGGATGGATACCCGCGGCATCGAGGTCCATGCCATGTGGGGGACGACTGATGAAGAACGCGAACGCCCCCGGTTCTGGCGTTTCTGGCGGGTGCTCCCTCCCAAGGGGAAAATCGGCGTCCTCTTCGGCTCCTGGTACACCGAACCTATCGTCAGGCGCACGTACAAGGAGCTCGATGATTCCGCCTTCGATAACGAACTTCACCAGATCGTCCAGTTCGAGCGGATGCTGACCAACGAGGGGGTCCGCGTCGTGAAGTTCTGGATGCATCTCGCCAAAGACGTCCAGAAGAAGCGGATGAAGAAGCTGGCGAAAGACCCGGCGACCGCCTGGCGGATCACGCCGGAAACCTACAAGTTCTTCAAGAAGTACGACCGGTTCCGGGCCGTCTCCGAAGAAGCGCTGCGCCGGACCAGCACCGGATTCGCACCGTGGCATGTGGTGGAGGCATCGGACGACCGCTACCGCTCGCTCACCGTGATGAAGACGATCCGGGACACGCTGGATCAGGCTCTGAAGGAATCGGCGGCCGCGAAGGCCGACCGGAAGAAAAGGCTGAAACCGGATCTTCCGGTTCCAAAACCACATAACCTGATCCGGCATCTTGATCTTAAGCAATCGCTGACGAAGGCCGTTTACGAAAAGCGGCTGGCGAAGGACACCGCCCGGCTGAACGAGCTCACCCGGCAGCTCCGGACAGCGGGCAAATCGCTTCTTTGCGTGTTCGAGGGCCCCGATGCCGGCGGCAAGGGCGGCAGCATCCGCAAGATCACCGAGGCGACCGACGCCCGCATTTATCAGGTGAACTCCGTCGCCGCCCCGACGGACGAGGAGCGGGCCCATCCCTACCTCTGGCGGTTCTGGCGGCATATCCCGATGAAGGGCCGCGTCGCAATCTTCGACCGGTCCTGGTACGGCCGCGTGCTGGTGGAACGGGTCGAGGGGTTCGCAACACCGGACGAATGGCAGCGTGCCTATTCCGAAATCAACGCTTTCGAGGAACAGCTCGCCTCCTTCGGCATTGTCATCGTCAAGTTCTGGATGGCCATCAGTCCGGACGAACAGCTCCGCCGGTTCAGGGACCGGAAGACCACTCCCTACAAGCAGTACAAACTGACCGAGGAAGACTGGCGCAACCGTGCCAAATGGGATGCCTACGAGGCCGTCGCCTGCGACATGATCGAGAAGACCAGCATGTCGATCGCTCCCTGGGTTCTCGTCGAGGCGAACGACAAATACTGGGCCCGCATCAAGGTGCTGGAAACCGTCTGTGAGCGGCTCGAGAATGCAATCGACGGCAAGGACGCTTCGAAGAAAAAGACCCGGAAAAAGTAGAGGCTTGTGGCCCCGCGTGGGTTCTGGCAAACTTGACCGGCAGGCACGAGGGCGCTTGCGGAGCCTCATCTCGTGGCAGTCCGTACGAAACCGGGTGTCCCGCGCCCCAAGCCCCTGTTCACTGTGGATCACGCGACGGCCGTGATCCGTTCAGCCGGACTGTACCTGGATCCTCCCTCCCCCAAGCCCCTCGCCTTCATTTCGCACGGCCATGCCCTGAGAGGCGGCCCACATACCCGGGCGCTCGCCACCCCGGAGACCGTGGCCGTCTGCGAGGCCATGGGCGGGAGCGGCCGGTTTGAAGCGGTGAAATTCGGCGAACCCTGCCGGCTGGGCAAGCTGTCCGTAACACTGCACCCCGCAGGACACATGCTGGGCTCAGCCATGCTCCGGGTCGAATCCCCCACAGGCGATTCCCTGCTCTACACAGGGGATTTCCGGCTGAGTCCGGGGCTCACGGCTGAACGGGCGGCTCCGCCCAAAGCCCGAACGCTCATCATGGAGGCGACGTTCGGAGAACCCCGGTTCCGCTTTCCTTCGCGCGAGGCGGCGGCCGACGAGCTGATTTCACTGGTTAACGACCTGCTGGACCAGAATGCGACACCGGTGATTCTTGCCTATTCGGCCGGAAAAGCGCAGGAAGTCCTCGGCGTGCTGGCGCAGGATGAAATCCCCGTGCTCGTCACGCCGGCCATCGAGCGGGTGAATGCCGTCTACCGCCTGTTCGGTCGCAGGCTCGGCCAGACCGCCCTGCTCGGCGAAAGCGTCCCGGCCGGCCACGCCATTGTCGCCTCGCCGCAGGCCCGCCAGAGCCCGCTGTTCGAAAAGCTGAAGAAGCCCCGGTTCATCTCCCTCACCGGATGGGCGGCGGACCGCCGCTATGTAAGCCGGAGCCGTGTCGATGGCGCGATTTCTTTCAGCGACCATGCGGACCACGGCGAGCTGCTCGAACTGGTGAAGCAGGTGGACCCGGAAGAGATCTACCTCACATCCGGCCCGAAGAGCTTCGCCGACGAGCTCAGGTCCCTGGGCTATCAGGCCGAACTTCTGGAGAGTGCGGGGAACCGGGCGCTTTTTTCCGGGCAGGCTTAACCAGTGATGTTCTTGACGTGTTCGAGCTTCGGAGTCTTTTCGCCGTCGAATACGATGCTGACCACGTCCAGCCGAACCGGGACGTTACTGATTTTTTCCATGACGAGATAGAGCTCGGCGAGGCCCGTCAGTTTCGCGAGCTTGCGCCCCGAGACGGACTCGAGGCCGCTGCCGTGGCTGATGCCCCGTTTCGACCGCACCTCGATGATCACCAGTACCGGTCCGTCCTTCGCCACAATATCGATTTCGCCCATCCGGCAGCGCCAGTTGCGCTCGACGATCCGGTAACCCTGCTCCTGGAGGTACCGGACCGCCAGGTCTTCTCCGGCCCGGCCGGTCTCCCGGCGAGGGTCTTTCGCCGGTACGGATTCGTCCGCTTTCACCGGAGGTATTCCTTCACGCCCGAGAACGTCCGCCGGTGGATTTCGCACGGACCGTTGAGACGAATCGCCTCGCGGTGAACTTCCGTCGGGTAGCCCTTGTGCCGCTCGAACCCGTAGACGGGAAATTTCCGGGCAAGCTCGATCATGAGACGGTCCCGGTGAACCTTGGCAAGAATGCTCGCCGCGGCAATGGACGGGCTTTTCCCGTCCCCCTTCACGATGGCTTTCTGGCGCACCAGCGCATCGGTCAGCTTGTTGCCGTCGATGAGAGCGAGCCCCACCGGGAGCGCGAGCGCCTCGATGGCCCGGCGCATGGCGATAAGCGACGCCCGAAGGATATTGTGCCGGTCGATCTCCGCGACAGTGGCCTCGCGAACGGCGAACGACAGCGCCCGCGCCCGGATCAGGGGTTCCAGCGTCTCCCGGTGCTCATGGTCAAGGGCCTTGGAATCGTCGAGGCCCTCGATGGGCGGCCCGTCCGGGTCCAGAATCACGGCCGCCGCCACGACAGGGCCGGCAAGGGGCCCCCGGCCCGCCTCGTCCACTCCGGCGATAAAACTGCCCCCGGCGAGTTCGATCTTGAACTGGCGGTCGAAGGCGGGATCGAGCGGCATGGGACCTGCCTGTCAGGGGAGCTTCAGCGCGAGATCGGCCATGGAGGCGAGCTGGCTGCGGCTCGTGGTCATCACGATCTGGGATTTCGCCCCGACCGCCTTGAAAGCCCGCAGGACCCCGGCGAGCCACTTGTCGTCTAGGCCACCCGTGCCCGAGTCCACGAGAAGCGGCAGCTTTTCCTTCTTCTCCGAGATGTATTCGATCAGCGTTGAATGAAGGGCGAACTGGAAGGCGTTCAGAACGCTCGGGCTCACTTCTCCGAGCTGGCGCTCCCGGGACGTGGGAATGTGCTTTAACGCCGCTGAGCCGTCTCCCGAAAGGGTCACGAGCGAATACCGGTTCTCCGTGATCGTCTGGAGGTGAGCTGACGTCCGCGGCGAGACAGCCGCTGCGAGCACGTCGGCCCCTTCGTCCAGATAGTTGCAGGCGGCGGCGATGAGGCGCCCAGCCCCCACGCCGGCGATTCCGCCGCTCTTTCCCGACGAACCCTGGAGCCGGTCGAGCTGACGGCGGAGTTCGCCGGGGTCGATGGACGCCGCGGCGCCGAGGCGTTTGATCTCGGCCTGCGTGGCCCGGATCTTCTCGGTCACTTCCTTGATGCCGCCCGAAGCCTCCAAGTATTCCGGGTCCTTCTTCGCCGTATCGGCCTCGTCCCTGAGCTTGTCCGCCTGCCCTTTCTGCTTCTTGTAGACGGCCAGACGTTCGAGAATTTCGCCCGGCCGGTCGGCGTCGAGCCGCCTCAGGATCGACATGACATCGGCGGCCTCGAGTTCGTACTTGCGCTGGCTCTGGAGCTTCTGCTGCTCGGTCTTTTCCGGCTTGGCGATGATTCCGTCCAGCTCGGACATCTGCTTCATCCAGTTGAGATAACCGAAACCGATGATACCGCCGCCGATCATGATGAGGAGCACCGACTTCGACGCATGCGGATTGTCCTGGGACATGAGGAAAACCATCAGTACGATGCTCGCGAAGATCAGTCCCGCTCCGCCCATCACGATCGGATGCTTGAAGACGGGTATTTTCTTCCGGCGGGCTGCGTCAGCTTCCTGGTGCTGCGCGAGCACGAGGTTTTCGAGATGATTGATCTCGCGCTTCCGTTCCCCCGACTTTTCGTCATAATTGCGGATCCGCTCTTCCTGCTCTTTCGAGATGCCCGCCAGGGTGTCGAATTCGGGCTTGTCGAGGGCGGCGGCAGCCTTCTTCGCATTCGCGTCCATCTCGTCGACGCGCTTCACCTTGTTCTGGAGATCGAACTTATGGCCCTCGAGACCATCCAGTTCGAACTGCAGCTTGTCGAGCTTGCCGGCCGCTTCGAGGGCCTCCTTGATCTCGGCGATCTTGCGTTCTTTCTCTTCGGGCGGGAGCAGCGCCAGTTCGTCCGATGGAGCGCCGCCGAAGGCGGATTTCGCCCCGGCGGCCTCGCTGTCCAGATGCCTGAGATTGCACAGGGTCTGATAAACCTCGAGGGGAGGAACGCCGAGATTCAGCAGTTCGGTTTCGATCTGGCCCGCATCGCTCGTGATGGGCGCGAATTTTTTGGCCGCCGGATCCAGTTTCGAGAGCGACGAGGCTCCCTTCACAAAATCCCGGACAATCCGGAATGTCTCCTGCTCCGGTCCCGCCCGGAAGACGACGGCCGCACGGGAAACGTCAGGGGTGTCCCAGCTCGTGAGTTCCGAGGAAAGCTGTGAACTGGACGGAAACAGCGACGCTTCGAGCGCGTCGAGAACGGTGGTCTTGCCGGATTCGTTTCCCCCGACGAGCATGACGAGGCCCGGCTTTGCCTGGATCTTGAAGGAGTCCTTGAACCTGCGGACCCCCTGAACCACGAATTCGATGATCTGCACGATAGCGGTCCTTACCGAGCCGGAACCCGGCGGTTCCGGCTGCTCCCCTGCCGGAACGGCAGAAGCGCGGCCCCTGCTCCAGGGTATTCGGCCCAGCACCTCGTCCCAGCGGGAGGATTCTATCCCGTGAATACGGTCAAAACTACTTCGGAATGGAGCCGTACAAGACTCAGCCCCGGATGCTTCCGCACTCCGGGGCTGGTCGAACGGGGCAGGAAACCGGTCAGTTCGGCTTCGGCGCTTCGGGGGCCGGCTCGGCAGCCGGAGCGTCCGCCGCATCGGCCGGCGGCTGGTCGAGACCGAGCACCTTACGGAACGCCTCGGCACCGCGCTTCTCGCGGATCTTGGCGGCGCGGCCCGACAGGTCGCGCAGGTAGTAAAGCTTGCCGCGCCGGACTTCGCCCTCGAGCCGGACCTCGATCTTCTCGATCCACGGCGAGTGCAGCGGGAACGTACGCTCGACGCCGACGCCGAAGGAGACCTTGCGGACCTTGAACACCCGCTGAAGGCCGCGGCCCGAGCAGGCGATCACGACGCCTTCGAAAATCTGGACGCGTTCCTTGTCGCCTTCCTTGATGCGGGTGTGCACCCTGACGGTGGAGCCCGGACGGAAGGTTTCCTTCACGCGGTTGCGCTTGCCGGCAGGCTTCAGGCGGTCGCCCTTGATCTGTTCGGCTTCGATCTTCTGGATAATTGCATTCGTCGACATAGCGTTATTCCCGGTCTTGCGAGACTCCGGCGGACTGCCGCCGGGGCCCTCATGAAGGCGCGCTTGTTTACACCATACGGCGGGCGAGTCAAGCGCCCTTTACCTTCTCGCTTAGCCTTGTGGTTTCAGGGACTTAGACGGCCTTCCCGGAACCCCTCAGGGACGGAATCCCAGAGCCCCCAGATACCGCAGATCGTCCGCCGAAAGGCGCCCGGCGGCGGCCGCCGCCCGGAGAAGTTCCGGACGGCGTTCCAGCGTGCGGCGCAGGGACTCCTCCCGGCGGTACCGGGCCGTGCGGCCATGATCGCCCGACAGCAGCACCTCCGGAACGGAAACCCCTTCCACGACCTCCGGGCGGGTGTACTGGGGGCCCTCGAGGAGGCCCTCCTTGTGGCTTTCGGCGGCGAGCGATTCGTCATTGCCGAGTACGCCGGGACGAAGCCGGACGACCGAATCGACGACGCACATGGCCGGAAGCTCGCCGCCCGTGAGGACGAAATCCCCCACCGAGATTTCGCGGCCCCCGAGCAGATCGATGGCCCGCTGGTCGATGCCTTCATAGTGCCCGCAGAGGATCGCGAGCCGGTCCGTTCCTGCATATTGCCGCGCCATTGAATCGGTCCACGGCTCGCCGGAGGCCGACATGACCAGCAGCGGATTACCCGCCGCAAGCCCAAGCGCCCGGATCTGGGCCAGCACCGGAGGGGCCTGGAGCACCATGCCGCCTCCGCCGCCGAACGGGCGGTCGTCTACGCGGTCGTGCCTGTTGCCCGCAAAATCACGAAGATTATGAAGGCGGATATCGGCGAGATTCTTCTTCCGGGCGCGGCCCAGAATCGAATGCTCGCTCCACCCCGAAAATGCTTCCGGGAACAGCGTCACAATGTCGAACCGGATCATTCGTCCTCGCCGGGCGCCTCGATGATCGCCCGCGGCGGCACGATCACGCGGCCGTCGTCCATCAGTTCGACCTCGGGCAGGAACAGCGCCACGTACCGGTCTTCACCGAGAATGCCATAGGTATGCCCGGCTGGGTTGATCCAGAAGTCCTTGATCACCCCGCGGCTCTCGCCGCTCTCGAGAAACACTTCCTTCCCCTTCAGGTCGTGGAGATAAAGTCCTTCGGAGAGGTCCTCCCGGTCAATGAACAGGGTTCCGTTGCGGAGGCGCTCAGCCTTCTCGGGACTGTCTACACCGTCGAACTGGAGCTGGAAGCAGTTGCCGAGCGGAGCGACCTGACGGAGGGTCAGTTCCCGCCGGGTTCCATCTTCGAGAAAAACGAAGAGCATGGAGCCAAGGTTCAGGTTCTCGTCCGAACCGCTCCAGATCAGCGCCTTGACCGCGCCTTTCAGGCCGTGGGGTTTGACAATCTTGCCCAGCTCGACGAGCCGGGGACCGGGAGCGGACTGGGCCGGGTCAGTCGCCTTCGCCTTCATCGGCGCCTTCGTCACCGGCGTCGTTCTCGTCATCGCCGGAGCCGTTGTCCTCGCCCTGGCCTTCGCCGCCCTCGTCACCGTCATCACCGCGTTCATCGCGGCCTTCATCGTCACCGGCAGGGCGGTCGGGTTCGAATATCTCGAGTTCGGCCTGGACCTTGAGCCGGGCCGCGAGTGCGTTGACCATGGCACGCAGGGCGCGCGCCGTACGGCCGTTCTTGCCGATCACCTTGCCGAGGTCCGACTGGTCCACATGGAGGAGGTACAGCGTGAACCGTTCGCCCTCTTCCTCGCGCTCTTCCTCGGTCACCTTGACCGCGTCGGGCTGGCCCACAAGATCGCGGACCAGCTCCTCAATCATCGTCTTTACCGGAATTACCGGCGCTTCGGGAACGGGCTGGATGGAATCGGTCGATTCGGGGGTTTCGCTCATGAGGCGGACACTCCTCGGGTAGTACGGACTGGAGGCTGCAGCCGGAATACGCGGCCGCGGACGGTTACTTCGGGACTGCGATGCCCTGGCGCTTGAGCAGCGTCACCACGGACGGGGACGGCTGGGCGCCCTTGGACAGCCAGTAGGTGATCCGCTCGGCGTTGATCGTCGTACCCTTCTGGGTGCCGGTCGGGATGTGCGAGCCGAGCACTTCGAGGTGACGGCCATCGCGCGGGTGTGTCTTGTCAGCCGCGACGATACGGTAGGCTGCACGGTTCTTGTTGCCACGACGGGAGAGACGGATAACGACCATGTTCGTTCAGGACTCCGGTTCCGGCGCGGTTTCTTCGGCAGCCGGAAACACTAATAATTTCAACAACTTCCGTGTGGACCGGGAGCATCCCGGAGCACCGGACCCGCTTGTCTATAAGAAATCCGGAAGGATTTCAAGAGGTTTCGGGAGTTATGGCCCCGCAGCCTCAGAACCCCATTCCCCCGGGCCCTCCGGGGAACCCGCCCGGCCCCCGCTGCATCATCTTCATCATGTCGGCGGGGCCCATCTTGTTCAGCTGCTTCATCATCTTCTTCATCTGGATGAAGTTCTTGAGCAGCTTGTTCACATCGTTCACATGGGTGCCACTGCCCGAGGCGATACGCTTGCGCCGGTTGCCGTTGATCAGCGTGTGGTCCCGGCGTTCCTCATTGGTCATTGAATTGATGATGGCGAGAGTGCGCTTCAGCTCGTCCTCGGCACCCTGGAGCTGCTTGGCCTGCTTGAACACATTGCCGAGCCCCGGGATCATCCCGATCACCGAAGTGAAGCTGCCCAGCTTGTTCATCTGGAGCATGGCGTCCCGGAAATCCTCAAGGTCGAACTCGTTGGACGTGAGCTTTGTCTCGAGCCGTTTCGCCGTGTTGACGTCGATGGCCTTCTGGGCCTTCTCGGCAAGCGTCTGGAGATCGCCCATGCCAAGGATCCGCTGGGCGATCCGGCTCGGATGGAACGGCTGGAGCGCCTCCATCTTCTCGCCGGTACCCACGAACTTCACCCTGGTGCCGGTCACGGACTTGATGGAGAGGGCCGCGCCGCCGCGGGCATCGCCGTCCATCTTCGTGAGAATCACGCCGTCCAGATCGAGCCGTCCGTGGAACTCCTTGACAACGTTGACCGCTTCCTGGCCCGTCATGGCGTCGGCGACGAACAGGATCTCGTGCGGTTTCAGGGTGTCCCGCATCCGGTCGAGTTCCTGCATCAGTTCTTCGTCGATCTGCAGGCGGCCGGCGGTATCGACCAGCACCGTGTCGTAGCCGAGCTGACGGGCTTCCTCGACGGCGGCCTTCGACTGGGCCACCGGATCGGCCCCCTGGGCGGGGGTGTCGTGTACCGGGATGCCAAGCTGGCGGCCCAGGGTCTTCAGCTGCTCGACGGCGGCCGGCCGGTAGACGTCCGCCGGGACGAGGTACGGTTTCCGGCCGAGGTCGTCCCTGAGATACCGGGCCAGCTTGCCGGTGGAGGTGGTCTTGCCGGAGCCCTGGAGGCCCACGAGCATGATGACCGCCGGAGGCTGGACCTTAAGGTTCAGTTCAGGGTCGCCGCCGCCCAGCAGCTCCACCAGTTCGTCGTAGACGATCTTGAGGAACATCTCGGCCGGCTCGATGCCCGGAGGAACCTCCGTACCCAGCGATTTTTCGCGTAACCGCTTGACCAGATCACGCACGACGTGAAAATTGACATCGGCCTCAAGGAGGCTGGTCCGGACCTGGCCGAGAACCTCGTCGATGTTCTTTTCCGAAAGACGGGCCTTACCGGTGAGAGTCCTCACGGCACTATTCAGACGATCGCTCAGGGATTCGAACATGCACGCTCCAGCATCACTTCATCATCATCCGGCCTCCCCAGAACTGGACCACGGAAACCGGCGGCCCGCAACCATGCCCAACCGGAGCCTCGATGACAACCCGCTCCGTGCCGGGCTGGTGGCGGCGCTGCTCGTGCTGACCGGCGGATGCTTCTACGCAGCCGACCAGGGACGCAAGCTGGAAGAGAAAATCCTGCGGATCGAGCATGATCAGGTCGATCCCAGGAAATTCGACAAGCAGATCGCCGATTTCCAGACACGGGACGAACAGTACCGCGCTGACATCGATGCCATGCGGAAGACAGTCCAGGAACAGAGCCAGCTTCTGGAACAGATCCGCCAGACGCAGGAAGCGGGCATGATGGAGCGCTCCGTGCTGGAAAACCGGGTGCAGCAGGTGGAAGAACGGCTCAAGCAGGAACAAGCCCGGCTCGCAGCCCTTGAACGGGTTGCGCCCGGCACCAAGGCGCCCAGAAAAGCCGGCAGCCCCGAGATGGGGTCCAGTATTACGCCGAGCGTCGCCGCCTCCGTGCCCCAGGGCAACGACGCCTTCACGATGATCATGGCCAGCATCCAGGCCGGAGAATGGGTCAAGGCCAAGGAGGCGATCGACGCCGTTCTGTCCCGCGATCCTTCGCCGCGCGAGAAGGCGCAGGCACAGCTTCTGAACGGCCACCTGCATTTCCGGCAGAAAGCATACAGCGACGCCATCCTCGCCTTCGACGAAGTGGCCAAGAAGTTCCCTGAATTCCCCGAAGCCGCCGAGGCCCTCTATTTCGAGGGCCGCTCGTTCCTCGAGAAGGGAACGAAGGATACCGCCGTCGCGTTCTACAAGAAGCTCATCAAGCGGTATCCGGACTCGCCGTTCAGGACGAAAGCCCAGGCCGATCTCAAGCAGATCGAGTCCGACCAGTAATGTGAAAATACTCGGGATCGAAACCTCCTGCGATGAAACCGCCGTCGCCCTTCTGGACGGCGACACCGTCGCAGGGTCCCTCGTCTACTCACAGATCAAGGACCATGAAGTTCACGGCGGCGTGGTTCCGGAACTCGCCGCCCGCAAGCACCTCGAAAAGCTCCCGGTCCTGTTCGACGAGCTGTGCAGGCAGACCGGTCTCAAAATCCACGAGCTCGCCGCCATCGGCGTCACCAGCGGGCCGGGACTGATCGGCTGCCTCCATGTCGGCGTGAATTTCGCCAAGGCCCTCTCCTTCGCCGCCGGGATTCCGCTCTATGCCGTAAACCACCTGGAGGGACACCTCGCGTCGGTCGAACTGGTACCGGGCGCGCCCAGGCCGCCGTTCATCGCCCTGCTCGTCTCGGGCGGACACACGAGCCTTTATGCCGTGCTCCCCGAAGGGCACCGGCTCATGGGCTCCACCCGGGACGACGCTGCGGGCGAAGCGTTCGACAAGGGAGCCAAGCTCCTCGGGCTCGGCTATCCCGGCGGTCCCGCCGTGGACCGCACCGCGCAGGGAGGGGACCCGGCGCGCTATCCGCTGCCCGTTCCCAGAATCCAGGGCCACCCCTACGATTTTTCCTTCTCCGGCGTAAAGACCGCGCTGCTCTACCGGGTCCGGGAGGAAACCAGCACATCCGGCGGCGCTCTCGACGGACAACAAGTGCAGGATTTCTCGGCCTCGCTCCAGAAAACGGTCGTGGACACGCTGCTCGGCCGCTGCCGGCTGGCAGCTGACGAGTTCGGCATCCCGGACGTCGTGATCGTGGGCGGCGTCGCGGCGAATTCGTACCTGAGGAGCGAAGCCGTCCGGCTCCGTCACCTGAGGTTCTGTTTCCCCCCGCCCGCCTACTGCACCGACAACGCGGCCATGATCGCCCGCGTGGCCCTGAACCGCCGCCGCCGCGGAGAACCGCCCGACGGTCTGGAGGCGAGTCCCAAGGCCCGATGGCCGGTCGCCGACACGCTGCCGGCAGATTCACCCATTCCCCGGCGCGAAAAGCCGCGGACCGGACGGTAAGCCCCATGAAGCCCGGCTTCCGCCCGTCGAAACGGCTCGGCCAGAACTTCCTGACCGACCGGAACATCTCGAGGAAGATCGCCGCCCTTGCGCTCGAGGGGGCGCCGCCGGGCTCGCGGGTTCTCGAGATCGGTCCAGGCGAGGGAGCGCTCACGAAAGAAATGCTGGAGATGGGGGCGGACGTGACCGCCGTCGAGGTAGATTACCGGCTGGCGGAAGCGCTCCCGGGGCGTCTGCCAAAACCGGTGGAGATCGTCCGTGCGGATGCCCTGGACATCGACTGGCCGACGTTCCTTCCCGAACGGGGAATCCTCCGGATTGCAGCCAACCTGCCCTATTCGATCTCCACGGAGATCATGTTCGGCCTGATCGAATCGGCCCGGTCCTGGGAACGGGCCGCCCTGATGCTCCAGCTCGAAGTGGCTCAGCGGCTGGCGGCCAAACCGGGAACCAAGGATTACGGTTCCCTTTCAGTCGCCGTCCAGCTCCAGTCGTCGGTCCGGCTGGCGTTCAAGGTGCCGCCCACGGTGTTCAGGCCGGTCCCGAAGGTTTACTCAGCGGTGGTGGAGCTCCGGTCGAAGCCGGAAGCGGTGAAACCCGAGGCCGCCCGGGACCGGAGCCGGGTTATCCGGGCGGCGTTCGCCTACCGGAGAAAGACCATCGCCAATTCGCTGGAACGGGGTTTGGGGCTGGAGGGGGACGGCGTCAGGCAAATTCTCGAGGCTGCAGGACTCGACCCCCGGTCGCGGGCCGAGTCGCATCCGCCGGAGGCGTTCATTCGTCTCTACGAAGCGTGGCGGTCGTCTCCACATCGAACAGCGACCGCTGGCCCGGGATCTCGTCCTCGTACTTCTGAAGAATCAGATTGATGCCCTGGCGGATGTATTCTGCCATCGCGACCTTCGTGCGGGCCGACAATGCCTTCAGCATCTCTTCCTGCTCGCGCGTAATGTAAATCGTGGTCACGACCTTGTTCGAGGCCATAGCGGATACCTTCCCCTGCCTGAGGCGGGGATGTGGGCACTTCTACTACTATATGGCACCTGCCATATATCCGTCAATCCCTCTGTCATTTCAATGGTTTAGTGATTTTCCAGCGTAAAATGGGGTAACCTGCCGGTGGTCCGGCCGTTTTCCCGTCAGGATGGAATACGTGACCGCACAACCCGTGGTGTTCGCAGAGGTCAAAGATCCTCCCTTGTCCCTCGAAGCGCTCTGGCAACGGATGTCCGGAGCGCTGGCACGCTACGCCGGCAAGCAGCTCGGTTCATCCGCGGCTGGCGAAGATGCCGTGCAGGACGTGTTCAGCCGGTACATCGAATCCCGGCCCACGTTCGAGCTGCTCGCGCAGCAGGAAGCCTGGCTGTGGCGGTCGACCCGGAACGCCGTTCTCGATATCCTTCGCAGCAAGCGCCACCGGACGACCCAGTCCCTGGATTCCCTCCGGGATCAGACGGCATCGCAGTTTGAGCCGGAAAATCATGCGCCCAATCCGGAGCAGGCAGCCTTTACAGGCGAGGCACTGGGCATCGTCCAGAAGCTGTTCGCGGAGGTTTCGACCGACGACCGGGATATCCTCTGGCTCTCGGAGGTCGAAGGACTTGAAGTGAAAGAACTGGCGGCCGTGTACCGCCGGCCGGCCGCCCTGGTGAAGGTGCGGCTTCACCGGGCGCGCAAGCGGTTCCGGGCGAAACTGGAAGAACGAGGAGTGGCCGGACATGAATAACCCGAAGGACGACCGGCTGGACCGGCAGATCGACGCCTATTTCAGGAGCGAGCGGGCAAAGCCAGTCCGGCCCCTTTCGGAGTTCAAGCTCCGGGCAGCCGGAGCACAGGCGGCGGAACAATCCGGGACCTCACGCCGCTGGCGGCTCTGGCAGCTCAGCACGGGCGCGGCTCTGGCCGCGCTGGTCGTGTTCCTCTCGGTCTCCCGGCACGAGAACGTAACTAACGATCAGCTCGCCGACCGGCTCGAGTGGCTCGTGGAGACCGATCAGGATTCCTTCTCTGAAACCTCCGATCCGCTCGCCCGTTTGGACCAGGAGATCAGCCGGATCGATTTGCCTTCCGGAAGCACCGGAAACGGCTCCAGCTACCGGAGCCGGATGGACTGGATCTTTCTCGACGATCAGGGATGAAAAACACCCGCACGCTCCTCCAACCTGAAGATGAGGTAACCGAACCATGACGAAATACCTGAACCGAATTCTGCTGGCAGGGCTGATAATTGCCGCCTCGGGCGTTCCCCTCCAGGCCAAGGACCGAAAGGGCGATAAGGAACCGCCCCAGGCCCAGGAAACGGCCCCGGCCGTTCCTGCCCCGGAAGCCCCGCCCGAAGAGGATGAAGCGGCCGGCCGTCCCGGCAAACTCCTCAAGGCGCTCAACCGGCTGGACCTGTCGAAGGAACAGCGCCTCAAGATCCATCAGTATGTCGATGAAGCCGACGACGAGCGCATCCGGCTGGGCCGCAAGGCTAAGGCCGCCGGCGAGGAAATCCGCCAGTTGACCCGCACCAAACTCGCGGCCCTGTTCAAAGACGACCGCAAGACGAAGATCTCGGGTATTGTCGAAGAAGAGTTCGCCAATGCGGACAAGGCCCGGCAGGAAAAGCGCGACGAGCCGCCTGCCGGTCATCAGGGCCCGCCGCCGCCCGAAAGCCGGCGCGAGGACCGGCCGAAACTCCGGGAGCGGGCCGAGGAACGCTTTGGCAAACGCGCCAATGACGTCGCCGTCGCCATCGAAACCTACGAACGGCTGAAGGACCGGTTGTTCGACGAGATCAAGATGAACGACACCGAGGCTGAAAAGGCCCTCGCGGTCTTCGCCGAAATCCGGACAGCCGCACGGGAAAAGGCCGAGCAGTTCCGCGAGGAGTTCAAGAAACTCAAGGACTCCACCAAGGCCAAGGTCATGACCTCGCTTTCCGAAGAACAGCGCAAGAAGTTCGAGGAGGAGCTGGAGCGGATCAAATCCCGCCGCAGGAACCGCGACTGATCCGGGCTTTCCGGAAATCCCGGTGAAATCGGCTCCCTACCGGGAGCCGTTTTCGTCTGCCGCTGTGCTACGCTTTGGTCCATGCAGATCCCCTGCCCCGCCTGCGGCAAAACCGTCTCCGTCGCCGAACCCGTCGGCCGGCGGGAAACCTGCCCCCTCTGCTCGGCCGATCTTCACGCCTGCGTGCACTGCATCCACTACGACCCGGGAGCCTACAACGGCTGCCGGGAACCCCAGGCCGACCGGGTGGTTGAGAAAAACACTGCCAATTTCTGCGACTACTTTTCGATCCGGACCACCGGGGGCAAGGGCGCGGCGGACCCCAAGGCCAAGGCCAGGGCCGCGCTGGACGGGCTGTTCGGAAAGAAATAGCAGCCCAAACGACGCCACGGCCGCCCCTGTGGTTGCCACCCTGAGTCCCGCGAATTAAGAACGCGCACGTTCGAAGGGTGCCCGGCCTGCAAGAGGCAGTGCCGGCGCCCGGACAGGATGCCTCCTTGAAACAGACCCAGTATCACCTGCCGACTCTCCGCGAAGACCCCACCGACGCCGAGCTGATCTCCCACAAGCTGATGCTCAGGGCCGGACTGATCCGTAAACTGGCCGCCGGCATCTACGACTACATGCCGATGGGCCTGCGCGCGCTGCGCAAGGTCCAGGCCATCGTTCAGCAGGAGATGGACCGGGCGGGATGCCTCGAAGTGTCCCTGCCGGGCGTCGTCCCGGCGGAGCTGTGGCAGGAGTCCGGCCGCTGGTCGAAGTACGGCAAGGAGCTGCTCCGCATCAAGGACCGCCACGACCGGGAGTTCTGCCTGGGGCCGACCCACGAGGAAGCCATCGTCGATCTCGTCCGTCAGGACCTGCGCAGCTACCGCGAGCTGCCCAAGAATTTCTACCAGATCGGCAACAAGTTCCGCGACGAGGTCAGGCCCCGGTTCGGCCTCATGCGCGGGCGCGAGTTCCTGATGAAGGACGGCTACAGCTTCCATGCCTCTTACGAGGACCTGGACCGCGAATACGAGAACATGCGCGGAGCCTACAGCCGGGTGTTCGAGCGGTGCGGCCTCAAGTTCCGGGTCGTCGAAGCCGATACCGGCTCCATCGGCGGCAGTTCGTCCCACGAGTTCACCGTGCTGGCCGATGCCGGAGAGGACGCCATCGCCTCCTGCAACTCATGCAACTACACGGCGAACGTGGAGAAGGCCGAAGCCAGGGCCACTGACCCTGCTCCCGGCGCGCCGAAAAAACCGAAGCCCGAGGAAGTCCATACACCCGGCCTCAAGTCGGTCGAGGAAGTGGCTGCATTCCTCAAGATGACGCCCCACGACAAGATCAAGACCATGATCTACGAAACGGATCAGGGCCCGGTGATTGCCCTTGTGCGCGGCGACGACACCGTGAACGAGATCAAGCTGAAGAACGCCTGCAAGGCCGACTGGGTGCTGCTCGCGAGCGACGCCGTGGTGAAAGAGATTACCGGGGCTCCGCCGGGTTTTGCCGGTCCGGTGAACCTGAAGAAGAAAGCCCCCATATACGCCGATCACACGGTAAAGACTCTCGTGGACGCCGGCTGCGGTGCCAACCGGGAAGATTACCACCTCGTCGGCGTGAACCCCGGCCGCGACTTCGAGACCACCGCCTACGTCGAGCTGCGCACGGTGAAGGCCGGCGATGCCTGCCCCCGCTGCCAGAACGGCAAGCTGGATCTCCTGCGCGGCATCGAAGTGGGGCATATCTTCAAGCTGGGCACCCGGTATTCGGAGCCCATGAAGCTCGGTTATCTGGCAGAGAACGGCGACCGCCACACGGTCATCATGGGAACCTACGGTATCGGCGTGAGCCGGACGCTCCAGGCGGCCATCGAGCAGAACCACGACAAGGACGGGATCATCTTCCCGGCCGGGATCGCGCCGTTCGACGTCCATCTCGTCTGTGTGAACGCCAATCAGCCGGAAGTGGTCGAAGCCTCGAACCGGGTCTACGAAACCCTGCAGAAGCTGGGCGTGGACGTCCTCTATGACGACCGGGACGAGAGGCCCGGCATCAAGTTCAAGGACGCCGACCTCCTCGGCCTGCCGGTCCGCCTCTCGGTCGGCGCCAAAGGACTCAAGGACGGGAACGTGGAGTTCCGGGACCGCAGGACCGGAAAAACCGACGCCGTGCAGCTTGCACAGGTCGAGGAGTTCGTGAAAACTCACCTGCTGCGGCGCTAAAATGGCAGTCAAGGAAATCACCGTCGACGAGCAGGGGGCTCTCCAGCTTCCGCCCGAGACCCTGGAGCATCTGAACCTCGAACCGGGGCAGACGCTCAAGGTCGTCTTCGAGGGGGAAAACACCCTTGGAATACTCACGGCCAGAGGTGCCATCCGCGACATGCCCGAGGGCAACCCCCTGTTCATGGGTTCCCTCGGGAATATGCCCATCGCCGACGTCTTCAGCTTCCTGACCATGATCGCCCGGAGCGGCGTGCTCCGCATCTTCATGGAAGGGTACGAAAAGGCCATCTATTTCCGTTCCGGCGAGATCATCTTCGCCGTCAGCACGCACCCCGAATACAAGATCGGCGTGTTCCTGCTGAACCGGGGCATCATCGACAAGCGCCAGCTCCGGGAGGTCGAGAAGGATTACACCGAGGAAAAACGGTTCGGAAAACTGCTCGTCGAAAAGGGTTTCCTTACGACCCAGCAGCTCTGGGACAGCGTGCGCGCACAGATCGAGGAGATCGTCTACTCGCTGTTCACGCTTGAGACCGGGGATTTCGTCTTCATCGAAGGGGATAACTTCCTCTCGGAAGACCTGTCCGGCTTCTCGCTCTCGTCCCAGAACCTGCTCATGGAAGGCATCCGCCGCACCGACGAGTGGGCCGTCATCAACGAGGAAATGCCGGACGAAAATGCCGTGCCCACCCTCACCGAGCCCCAGCCGTCTGTCCTGCCGGAAACCGAATCCGCCCGGCGGATGCTCCCCCTTGTCGATGGACGCCGGACAATCAAACTGCTCGTCAAGCTGTCCCGGCTCGGGGAGTTCGAGGGCAAGCGGAGCCTTTACGAACTCCGCAAGTCGAAGCACATCCGGATCGCCCGCGAGGAAACCGCACCGAAGGCCCAGCGCGACTACGCCGCCGAGGCCCGCGCCCTGGTCGAAAACCAGAACCGGCTCCTCTTTCAGGTCTACGGAGACCTCTCGGCCCGGAAAGCCGGCTTCGACCTCGCGGCTGCACTCAACAATTTTATCAAGGAACTGGCCAGCACCCGTTTTGCCGAGGTCCTGAAAAACGTGTCGCTGAATGCGGACGGCCTGCTGGATGCCGAGGCGATTCTGGGAAATCAGAAAGCCGGCGGCCAGGGCAACCAGCGGGCACTCGCCATCGAGGGGCTTTCGGAGCTTCTCAATTTCGAGCTGCTGCAGGACGCCATGCGCGAATTCACCAACTACGCAATTTTCACCGTGCGGAACTCCTGCCCAGACGATGTCGCCGAGGCCATTGTGAAGCGGATCCGCGATTTTCAGGCGACCACTGGCCGTTGAACTTTCAAGGAATGGCGCCCTTTTGACCCGCGAACTTCCACGACTCTGGGTCGCTGCCGACGTCTCCACCGAGGCGGATTTCGGCCGCCTCGCCGGCGAACTCTCCGGCCTCGCCTGCGGCATCAAGGTCGGTCTCGAAGCCTACACTGCGTTTGGGAACGGCCTTGTCAGGGCCCTGACCGGCAAAGATCTCCCGGTGTTCCTGGACCTCAAGTTCCATGACATTCCGAACACCGTCGAGCGGGCCTGCGCCAACGTCGCCGGACTCGGCACAGCGCTCACCAACGTCCATGCACTTGGCGGTCCGAAGATGATCGCCGCCGCCCGCAAGGGGCTCGAGGCCGCCGGCAGCGATCGTCCCCGCCTTCTCGCCGTGACGATTCTCACGAGCCACACGGCGGACGATCTGGTCCGGGTCGGGCTCAAGGGGACCCCGGCGGAGATGGTCCCCACCCTGGCGAAGCTTGCCCGCGAGTCCGGAGCCGACGGTGTCGTCTGCTCGCCTCAGGAAGCCCGGTCCGTACGCGATGCCACCGGCCCGGACTTTCTCATCGTTACCCCCGGAGTCCGGCCGGCCGGCGCCGACCTGAACGACCAGCAGCGCGTTACGACACCGGCCGATGCCATCCGGAATGGCGCAAGCCATCTCGTCGTGGGGCGTCCCATCACCGGCGCTCCGTCCCCACGGGCTGCCGTGCAAATGATCATCGCCGAAATCGGCCAGGCGCTGCGCTGATCCCCGGAGGCAGGTATCCATGATCACGGGACTCGGCATGATGAGCGGAACTTCCGCCGACGGCATCGACGCCGTTCTGGTGAAGTTCACTCCCGGGAAGAAACCGGTCATCGGGAAGCGGGTATCGCTTGCCTACCCTGCTCCCCTTCGCAAGGAACTGTTCGATCTCGCTCACGCGGAGACTTTCAGCGTCGACCGGATCGCGGCGCTGGCGAAAGAACTGGGCGAAGCCCACGCCGCGCTTGCCCATAAAGCCATCCGAACCCTGACTCCGAAGCCCGGCTTTATCGCCCTCCACGGCCAGACGATCCGCCACCGGCCGGAACGCGGCGTCACCTGGCAGCTCATCGACCCCGCACCCGTCGCGGCCGGAACCGGACTCACGGTGGTCTCCGACTTCCGCACCGCCGACGTCGCGGCGGGCGGCCAGGGTGCACCGCTGCTGCCCTTCGCCCACCGGGTTCTTTTTCAGGACCCGAAAGAGTGGACCGCCGTCGTGAATATCGGCGGCATTGCGAACGTCACCCTGCTCCCCCCGGCGAAAAGCCGGAGGGAAAATATCACGGGGTTCGACACCGGGCCCGGCAACATGCTCATCGACGCCTTCGTCCAGCGCCGGACCGGCGAGCCATTCGACCGGAACGGGGCAATTGCCCGCAAAGGCACCCCGAGCCCGGTCAGCCGCGACTGGATGAAGAACGAACGCTACTTCGAGGAGCCGCCGCCCAAGTCCACGGGACGCGAACTCTTCGGCGAAGCGTTTCTGAAACGGATCGAACCGGACCTCCGCCGCCTCGAATTCGAGGACGCCGTCGCCACACTGACCATGTTCACCGCCGGAACCATCGCGAATCAGGTTTACCGATGGTCGCCCCGGCCTCCCGGCCGGATGGTGATCTGCGGCGGCGGCGCCCTGAATCCGATCCTCACCTGGGCCATCGCCCGCATCTGCGAGGACTGCCGGATCTATACATCGGACCAGCTCGGCGTGGATCCGCTGTCGGTCGAAGGGGCCGGGTTCGCCCTCATGGGCTACGAAACCCTCCAGGGCCGTCCCTCGAATATCCCGTCCGTCACAGGGGCTTCCGGCCCGGTAATCCTCGGCCGGATCACGCCCGGAAAAAACTACCTGAAGCTCACCCGCGCTCTCGTGGGCGGACGCCGGAGCAGGTAGACTCCGCTGCATGAACGCGCTGATCCTCGCTGCAGGCCTTGGAACCCGGCTGCGTCCGCTCACGGACCAGCTTCCGAAGCCGCTCGTGCCGGTGCTGAACCAGCCGCTCATTGATATCGCCATCGAATGGCTCCGCGTGCAGGGGTTCAGCCGGTTCATGGTGAACACCCACTACAAGGCCGAACTGCTTCGCGCCCACCTGAACCACCGGGCGCTCAGGGACCGGCTGGACCTCCAGGAAAGCCATGAGCCGGAAATCCTGGGCACGGGCGGTGCCGTCAAACGGGTGTTTCCGAAGCTCACCGGCGAGTTCCTGCTGCTCTGGAACTCCGACATCCTGTTCACGCCCGAACTGGGCCCCATCGCCGAAGATCATGTGAAATCCCGCGCCCTCGCCACACTGATCCTGCGCCGCCGGGATGTGGGAAAATTCGGCGGGTTCACCCGGGACACCGACGGCCGGATCACGTCGTATGTCGCGCCGGGCAGCGGCACGCCCCCGCTTCATGCGGGCATGTATACGGGCGTCATGCTTCTCAGCCCGGAGATCCGCCAGCATTTTCCGGCTGACGATGTCTTCTGCATTATCAAGGAAGTGATCCGTCCGCTTGCCCAACGGGGCGAGAATATCCGCGCCGTCTTCACCGATGACACCTGGAACGATCTCGGCAATCCCCTCTCCTACTTCAAGACCAGTTTCGACGAGCTCGGCCGGCTGGAAAGCGGCCCCGACACCCTCAGCCGATTTCTGCGCAGCCTGCTGGAACGGCAGGGGTACGAGAACCGGGGCGGAGGGTTCTGGGCCATGCCGGGCCAACGGCAGGTCCCTGCCGTCGGCCCGGCACTTGTAGGCCCTGACGTTATCTGCGGACGGGACGTGGCCCTTGGCGAACGGGTGATCGTCGGCGCAGGGGCCAAGCTATACGGCGTCGGGCTGCTGGAGAATTCCATCGTCTGGCCGGGAGTCGAGGCCATCCTGCGTTCGCCGCTCGGCGGCCGGAAGGTCCAGGACCGTATCTTTACCGGAGCCGGGCACTACGCCGTCGCGGGCCTGCGGGAAGACATCTCCCAGCTTCCCCCGCCCTGACGGCGGATTTCAGGCGAGACCCCACTGGCGGCGGAGGTACCACTCCGCGCCGAGGCAGAGAATCAGCGTCAGCAGAACGAACCCGTTGTCCCAGAGATCCATTTCCCTGGCGCCCAGCACCCGGAATGAATCGATGGGTTTCACCTTGGGCTTGCCATCGGTCTTGCCGTCCTCGATGCGCAGTGCCCGCCCGTTCAGCCGGTTGGCGATCGATCCCATGAGATCCGGATCGACCTTCGTCTGTTCGTATTCCGCCGTGGGACTCAGGACCTCGACGAACGCCGAATCGCTCCCGAGATCGGTACCCTTCGCGCTCCTGGCCGATGCGTTGAAGGCGAGGAACCCTTTACCAGCCGCCTTGCAGGTCACCTCGAATACGCCGGGACCCGACTTGAGGGGCGTCCCCTCGCAGGTGTTCGGAACCGGCGCACCGATCCCCTGCATCGCGAGCTGCACGGCGGCCTCCCCGGCCGGCTGATACTGTTCGTCCAGAACCGAAATCCTCACCCGGATTTCCTCGTCGGGGCGGTACTGCCGCCGGGGCGTCGTCACCTGAACCCGCTGGCTGGACGGATCCTTCGTGAGCCAGCGGAGCGCCTCGCGCCAGAACGAGGCATAGTGACGGGCCGTGCCCTCCTGGGCCGCCGCAGGGAATGCCCAGAACCAGGACGCATCAGTGGCGACACCCATGATCCGCCCTTTCTGGAACTGGCGGCCCGCCACAAGGGACATGGGCCGTCCGTCCTGATATTTCAGCTTCGGGTGATCCATGAGCGAGAACGCATCGGGCTTCAGGGGGCCTGTCAGATTGATCCCCTCGATGGGGGGGAGCTTCTTCCAGAGCTTCTCGTTCTCCGCGGGATCCGGAACGAGGCGGGTCATGGGGTGGATCCTGCCCGTGGCGGTGAGCACAGGACTGAACGGCTGGGTGTCGAACACCTTGCCCATGTCCAGGATACCGCCGCCCTGGTACCGTTCGAACGGCATCAGGTCGGCGATGGCGGGCCAGTTGAAGTTCGGATCCGAGAACCCCTGGTCGCCGCCTATAATGACGAGTCCGCCCCCCTGCTCCGCCACGAACCGGCGCATGTTGTCCAGATGGGCCCGGTTGATGTTGTAGTAGTCGCGGTACTGGAAATTCTGCATGACCAGCACATCGAACGTCGGAAGCTGGCGGTCGAAGATCTCTTCTGTCGGGAACGGGATCAGCGAGAGCTCCTGTTCCCGGAACGCCATCATCCGGACCTGATCGAAATCCCGGAGAATCATGAACGAGATAAGGTCGATATTCGGATCGCGCTTCAGCAGCTGGCGAAGGAATCTGACGTCCCAGCTCGGATGCCCGACGACCTGGAGCACGCGGATCCGGTCGCGGATCACGTTCAGGAGAAACGCCTTGTAGTTGTTATCGGTGATCCGCTCGTCCGGATGCGGCGTGACGGACACTTCGTAGACAAACTCGCCGACCTCTTCCGGCGAGAAGTTCAGCTCCGCGACAAGCTGGTTAACCCCGTCGTCCTTGATGCGAAGCCGCGTCTGCGAGAGCAGCATCCCCCGCGTCCGGAGCGATACCGTCATATCGCCCGCCGGGATCCCGCTCGTGCGGATACGGGCCTTTACGTTCACCTTGTTGCGGATGAAGGCATAGTCGTCCACGTCCAGCCCCGTGATGGCGATGTCCGGGATCGGCTCTTCACCGCCCACCAGAACCGTCGAAACCGGTACGTCGCTGTCGCCGAGCCCGGCCTGCTGGAGACGCCCCGCAAACAGGCTTTCCTTCTTCGCTGCATCGGCGAGCCCCGACAGATCGGCTCCGTCCGAGACGATAACGACGCCGCTCGTGGGCTGGTCCTTGAGGCGCCGGGCGAGATCCACGGTCAGGGAAGAGAAATCGGTGGTGAAACCGGCTGTCGGAATGTTGCCTGCGGCCAATGAGGCCGGACCCACCGGGTCCACCCGGAAATCGTCGCCGCCGCCCGAGAAGGCGAGCAGACGGACATCATAGCTGTCTTTCCATTCTTCCAGCGGCAGGCCGCCGTTTTCGGCCCACCGGCCGACCGCCTTCAGCCGGGTCTCGCCTCCCGCCGCATCGGGGATCTCCATACTGGGGCTCTGGTCCACATACACCAGAAGCTGGTTCCGGATCGGCTGGGTCTTCTGGAGCTGGACCCGCGGTCCGGCGGCTGCAAAGCCGACCGCACCGAGCGCCACGAGTCTCAGGCCGGCCAGAACGAGCGCCTTCGCCCCGCCCGCGCGGAAATCGGATACCGCGCTCACGACCAGCGTGACGGCGAGCACCGCCACCATCGCGAGGAAGAGCCCTTCCAGCCGCTCGGCGAAGACCAGTTCCCACCGGTCGAACTCCCCCGAAGAGGACATGAGTTTCTGGATCAGCTCGATCACAGCCGCCGCCTCTTCAGGATGAAAGGGATGTGAACCTGATCGCTCTTGTAGTCGACGTTCAGCGCATACAGGACGATGTTCGCCCCGAGGCGGAACGCCCGCTCCCGGCCCGCCTCGCCGCTGTCCAGACTGTCGTGAACGAACGTGCCGTCGGCCCGCCGTGCCCACGCGCCCATGAGATCGTTCTTCGAGTACAGGATCGCCGTCCTGCCGCCCACGTTCAGCCCCTCGATCTCCCGGGCCGTACTGAGCCGGCCCGGCGCGCCGTCCAGCAGGAAGAACGACTTGTAGATGTCATGGTCCAACGGCAGCGCCTTGAGATGCTCCCGGGGGTAGAGCCGTTCCACCGTCAGGCGGACGCTGCGGTCGAAACTGCCGCCCGCAAGGCCCGTACAGTCGTCGAACACGATCAGTCCGCCGAAGGCGATGTACTTGCGGAGCGTAAAGATGGCGTCATCCGGCAGCGGATCGAACCCCTCGCACCCGGCAACCCACAGCAGGGGCTGGTAGAACAGTTCCGGAGAATCCCAGGTGACGTCCAGGCGCTCCACCGACACAGGCACGCTCGTATGGCGGCCCACGTACATCATCACCGAGCGGGCCGCCGTCGGGTTCGGGTTCCAGATGCCGCCCGCGTACTGGAGCTGTGCGAACCGGACGAGCTGACGCTCGGGACCGGCACTCTGTACCGGCTCCGGCCACAGGAGTGCGCCTGCGGCCGCCACCGGCAGGATCAGGAGGAGAAGCAGTTTCTTCACCGGCGGCGACCTGCCAGCGCCAGGCCGGATTCGGCCAGAAGTGCCATGACGGCGAAAAAGGCGAAGGACCGGTAAAACTCTTCACGGCGGTTCAGGGAGAAGCTCGCCCCGGATAGTTCCCCGCCTGAAGGGCCGCCGACCGCCGCCAGCGGATAACGCCGGGCGAGCAGCTCCAGTTCGGCCGGATCGAGCGGCTTCAGGTCGGATTCCTTCGGATCGATATTCACGGCGAACCGCACACGCTCGCCGGCCCTGGAACCCTCGCCCCAGATCACCGTGTAGACGCCCCGCTCCCAGGTGTCGGCGATCCGCACCGGGCGGTCGCCGTCGCCTGCGGCCACCTCCACCGGAAGCCGGCGGCCGTCCGGGGTTTCGAGCACTGCCGACCGGACGCCGGGCGGAGCGGCGAATTCCACCGGCTGGGAAGCCGGCACGTCCAACGGGAGCGAATCCCCGAGCGCGCCGCAGAGATATTCTGTGAGGCGATGAACCAGCGGCAGAAACACCGGCTTGAACACGATGTCCGACCAGTCCCGATCGAACGAAGACATCCAGATCACCGACCGGCCGAGCCCCACCTGACGCTCCACCAGCACCGGTGCGCCGGAACCCAGCCACATGAGCGGGGATGTCTCGCCCGCACCAGGTTCGCTGAGGGCATAAACGGTGAACCGGATCGAGCTGAAACCGCCGCCTTCCAGCGCCGTGAACGGCCGGAATACCGGGTGGCCGGTGGCAAAACGCTCGACGCGCTCTCGGCGGTCGTCGCTTCCCTGCGCGAATACGGCATCTTCGCCGAGAACCCGCACGCCGCGGAGCCTTACCGGAAGCAGCGAGGCGAATTCCTCATTGTATTTTTCGATGTCGATCTGGTCGCCGACGGAGAGAAACAGCGAGCCTCCCCCTTCGACCCACTTGTTCAGCCGCTCGATCGATTCCTTTGGCAGCTCGCGCACATTCAGGAGAAACACGGCGTCGGTGTCGCCCGACAGGTCCGGAAGCTGGCCGGCGGACATCACCCGGAACTGGAAACGGCTCTCGGCCGCCGGATTCGGCTGGAGCGCCTGCCGGAGATAATAGCTCTCGGCCCGGTAATCGAGCGCCTGCGGGTCTCCGTCCACGATGAGAAGGTTCAGTTTTCTCAGCGAGTTCAGCACCAGATACCGGCGGTCGTCCGCTTCGAGCTGATCATGCTCGATCTCGATCCAGGAGGATTCCGTGGCTTTCAGGTTCGCCGCATCGTAGCTGAGCCGGGCCGTCGCAACAGCCCCGGCCGGCGCCTGCACGGCGCCCCGGAGGATGCTATCGGCCCCGGACCGGAGTTCGAACTCGATATCCCGGTCCCCGTTCTGCGTATAGTTCGCCACCCGGGCTTCGGCGACGGCGACGCTCGACTGGCCCGAGGCTTCGCTCACGGCCTGCGCCGACACGATCCCCCGGTTCCCTGAATCGGCCGTGCGGCGCACATCGATCAGCTTGAGCGCCGGTGCCCCCGGTGCGGGGGTCCCCATCCCCGGCGGAATACTCCACGACGCTCCCTGCAGGTCCGTGAAGAAGTAGATCGACTTCACCTGGAGCTGCGACTTGTCCAGAAGGGCCGACGCCTTTTCGAGCCGGGCCATCGGATCGGCGGCGGCCCATTCGATCTGGATCCTGCCCGCCTGCTGGAGCAGGTCTTTCTGCGACTGGGACAGGGATTCGGGGTCGTCGGTGCGGCTCACGAGCGGGACGACCACCGCCTGATCCTCGGGTTTGAGGTTCTCGATCAGTGCCTTAGCAAGCGAAACCGCCCGGTCGAACCGGCGCTCGCCCGATTCCCGGAAATCCATGCTCGCCGTGTTGTCCACGATGATGACCGAGGCTTCGGGTTCGGCGCCCCGTCCGACACTGGTGTCCGTCACGTTCCGGTATGGGCGGGCCAGCCAGATGGCGATCAGGATCACCGCGAGGATCCGCAGGATCATCAGTGGAATGTCCTCGAACTTGCGGCGGCGCTGCGTGGGCGGCGGGCTTTCCTCGACCAGACGGATGGCCGGGAACCGGATCCGCTTCCCCCGTACCCGGTTGAACAGGTGGATCAGGACCGGGATCGCGGCCAGCAGGGCGCCTCCGAGCAATGTGGCATGAAGCAGGGACATGGCCTTAGATCAGCGGGCCCCCCTGAGTTCCATCATCCGCCGGGTGAGAAACGGCACGAGCGCTTCGTCCAGCGGGCGGTCGGTCGACACGGATTCGTACGTCCCGCCGATCCGGCGAAGACCCGCTTTCAGTTCCTTTTCGATCGTTCCGATCTTTTCGAGGTAACGGTCCCGGGCTGACGACGAATCCGCCGGGCGGAAGCCCTCGCCTTCGAGACCTTCGAGCTCCAGAAGCCCCTCGAACGGGAACTCGCGCTCCACCGGGTCCAGGATATGGAACAGGACCGTTTCCTGGCGGCGTGCCGCCAGCGCTTCGAGAGCCGCGAGCAGACGCCTGTGGTCATCCAGGCCGTCCGAAAAAACCACCACAAGCCCCCGCGCGAGCTGCCGTTCGCACAGCCGCTCCACGGTCGCCGGAAAGGGAGGCGCGTCCTCCTCCGGGGCGAGTCCCGCGAGCTTTTTCGAAAGCCGTTCCAGATGGCTCTGGCCCGATTTCGGCTGGATCCATTCCGTGGGGGAACCGCCGCTCCAGAACAGCCCCGTGCGGTCGTGCTGTCCGGCAAGGAGGTAGGCGAGCGCACCGGCCAGATGGCGGGCGTACTCGAACTTGGTGAGGACACCGCCCCGGCGCGCACCGCCGGGGATCTCGTCCATCCCGTCGCTCGTGAAATTCATCGACCCGGAAGTATCGATGCCGAGCCAGCAGCGCAGCGAGGTCTCGTGCTCGAACTGCCGGATATAAAGCCGGTCGGTCTTGGCAACGACGCGCCAGTCCAGATGCCGGAGATCGTCTCCCGGGTGGTAGGAACGGTATTCGGAGAACTCGATGCTCGTGCCCTTCTGCGGCGAACGGTGAATACCAGCCCACACGCCGCGCGCGATCTTCTTCGTGCGGAGCGTGAACGGGCTGATCCGGGCAATGGTCGCGGGGTCCAGGACCTCGCGCATCGGAATTTCTCCTTGGCGAATGGGCTGCGGATCGGGGCGCGGAAGCCGGTCAGGCGGCGCGTGCCGCGCTATCGGCCTCCAGCAGACGTTCGATCACGGTATCGGGCGAAACGCCTTCGGCCTCGGCGCGGAAGTTCCGGATCACCCGGTGGCGGAGGATCGGTGCGGCAATCGCCCTCACGTCCTCGATACTGGGGGCCGTGCGTTGCTCGAGGAGCGCCCTGGCTTTCGCGCCCAGCACGAGGAACTGGCTCGCCCGGGGGCCCGCGCCCCACGACACCCACTCGCGCACGAACGACGGAGAGCCCGGGTCCTGCGGACGGGTGCGGCGCGCCAGATTCACCGCATATTCAACGACGCTGCCCGCCACCGGCACGCGGCGGACGAGGTCCTGGATCTGGAGCAGCTCCTCGCGGCTCACCACCTGCCGGATCGGCTCCTGCCGGAATCCGGTCGTACGGCGCACGATCTCCAGTTCCTCCTGCTCGTTGGGATAATCGACCAGCACCGAGAACATGAACCGGTCGAGCTGCGCTTCCGGCAGCGGATAAGTGCCTTCCTGCTCCAGCGGGTTCTGCGTCGCGAACACAAGGAACGGCGGCCTGAGGTCGTAAGTCTTTCCGCCCGCCGTCACGCGCGTCTCCTGCATGGCCTGAAGGAGCGCCGCCTGGGTTTTTGGCGAGGTGCGGTTGATCTCGTCCGCGAGCAGGATGTTTGTGAACACCGGCCCCTGGATGAACCGGAAATGGCGCTGGCCGGTGGAGCGGTCCTCTTCGAGGACTTCCGTGCCGGTGACGTCGCCCGGCATGAGATCGGGCGTGAACTGGATGCGGTTGAAATCCAGCGACAGGGCCTGCGCGAGCGACTGGATCAGCAGGGTCTTCGCAAGGCCCGGAACACCCACGAACAGACCGTGTCCCCTCGCCAAGAGGGCGATGAGCAGCAGCTCGATCGTCCCGTCCTGGCCGATGATCGACTTGTGAACCTCGTCGAGGACCCGGCTCTTCAGGCGGGCGATGCCGCGGGCCGTTTCGAGATCCCCCGGCGAGAGAACCTCGGGCTGCGCGTTCTCCACCTGGGCCTGTACGGACGGACCGGTTTCGGTGCTGTTTTCGTCTGACATGTTCGCTTCCGGCCCCGCCGGGGACCGGCTCTCCTTCTGCTGGATTCAGGAATTCTTGATCAGCTCGAGCGCACGCATCTGGGCGTCTCTCGCCTCGGGTTTTTTCAGCTGGTTGTAGACCTCCACCAACCGGATTCGCACCGGCAGGTGGAACGGGTTGTAGTCGAGCGCCTTCAGGTAGGCCGCTTCTGCGGCGGCCCACTCCTTCCGGACGAAATGGTAATCACCCTGACGCTGGAAAAGGGTGACATACTCGGGGTAAAAATCGAGCGCCTTCTGGATCCGCTCGTTCACGCCGTCGGTGACGCCGGCGTCGAGGGAAGCCGCCGAGAACTTGCTGACGAATACCGGCGAATACGGGGACTTCTCGAGTGCCTTCGCGTACTCGATGCGCGCCGCCAGCGGATGCCCCCGGGCTCTCAGCAGGTCGCCGAGCCTCACATAGTTGCGGACTTCCTTGGGTGTTTCCGCGCCGGGATCCTCATCCTCATCTTCGGGCTCGAGCTTCTGGCCCGGATCCACGAGCCGCACCTGCGCCACATGCGCCTCGCTGACGACGCGGAGCGGCCGTTTTTTCGCATACACGAGCCACTGGTCGAAGAATTCCTTCCACGGCCTACCCGTTCCGTACTCGATCGCCTGTTCGTAGTGGGCGCCCTTGTCCATGGAATCGTAGATCCGGTTCAGCACTCCGAATCCGCCCTTGCCGAGATCCTCAATAATATATTCAAGGATGAGCGAAACCTGCGTGAACGCCAGCGCGCTCTCCCGGTTGGAATCGAGATAGGCGAACGACGGGTGCATCTTGGAGATCGGCACCAGCTTGTCCCGGCGCAGCGCACCGGCAAAAAGGGTTTCCTGCGAGGCCGAGAGCCCGCCCCGGGCTCCGCGCCAGAGGTTCTCCAGGTATTTTGCCGACCCCTCCTGAAACCAGACCGGCGCGCCGTTGCTGGTCCGGCGGAACACGAACATGTGCGTCAGCTCGTGGGCAGCCGTATCCTTCCAGTCGTAGCCGCGCGCCGTCGCTCCCGGCGAGGTGAACAGCAGCTTGTTGTACTTGCAGAGCGCGATGGTGTTCGTCGTTTCGATGGCGTTCTTGGGGATGCCGCTCGCATCGACGAAGGCCGAGCCGGTGGGCAGGATCTCCACGCGGATCTTCCGTTCGAAAGAAGTCCCGATGGCGGCGTTCAGGGCCTTGTACTGGCCCTCCAGGGCCTTCAGGGCGTCGTCGGCGATCAGTTCGTCCCGGCCGGGGGCGAACCCGACGGCGAAATGCTCCGACTCCCGGTACTGGAAATTCTTCGTCGCCCGGAGCGTCGCTTCCACGAAGCGCTTGTGCTCGGCGATCTGGTCGGGGTCGATCCCGGCGGCGGTCTGGAGCTTCTCCGCTTCGGCGGCCGCTTCCGTCGCCAGCGTCAGCGCCCGGGGATAGTCGCCGTCGTAGAAGGATATCCGGCTGTCGAAGTATTTTGCCTGGGCCGCACTGAACACGAGCCTGCCGGTGGAGTCGAACAGCTTGCGGGCAGCCACCGGATCCCACCGGTCGTTCAGCTCGCGCTCGATACCCCGGGCAACCGTCGCCGCACTGACCGGCGTACGGCTCTGGGAAACCGCGCCCTGTGCCTGCACCGCAGCGGGCAGAACGGCCGCAGCCAGCAGCGCCGCCCGTATCAGCAGGAATCCGCCCCAATTTGCCGGCCTATCACGTCTCATCGTGCACTCTTGCGGTTTCCGGAGCTGCCGCCGTCCGGGTACGGACGAACCGGCCCGGCCATCCGGCGCCTTTCGCCGGCCCTTATCTCAGGAAATACACGGAACCGGTCTGGTCGTCGTACCCGATCG
Source organism: uncultured bacterium (assembly GCA_964621525.1). Lineage (GTDB taxonomy): Bacteria > JAGRBM01 > JAGRBM01 > JAGRBM01 > JAHCIT01 > CAZMGV01. The sequence goes on along the minus strand of CAZUMS010000002.1, from coordinate 20,231 downwards.
AGTATTCGATCCGTTCGGCAGAGCCCTCGAAGGTGACCGTGAAGTCCGCCATCTCGCCCGTATCCAGCGGTTCGCCGCCATTCAGGACTTCCGTGAACGTGTATGAGCCGCTGCCGTCGCGGACGATGAAAGTCACCGTCACTTCGGACGCCGGGGTCTCTCCGTCGTTGATGACCGTGCCCGACAGTACCGTCGGACCGCCGTTGATCCGGGCCTCCATGATCGGTCCGGCAAGCTGCGGCCCGCTTTCGGCGGATACGCAGGCCGCCGCCAGCAGGAGCAGCCCCGCGAGGAGTCCCTCAGTCGTCTTTCTTACGTTTCGCATCTGCAATCGACAGAACCTTTCCATCCCCGCCGGCGGCCCCCTTCGCCTGCGGACCGGGGGTTTCGCCCCCCGGCGCGTAGAACTTCTCGTGATCCTCGATGATTCCGTCCAGGATCTGCCGCTGGAGCTTCAAGGCACCCAGCGCGCGCTCCCGGAGATAACCCTTTTCAAACACGATGTCACTGCCGCCGCGCGCGGGCCGCATGACCAGGAACGCCAGCATCACCTGGGCGATGTACAGGAACGCAACCGACAGGTAGAGCGCCTGATTCCGCTGGAAGACATCGAGATAAACGGCCTTGAGCGACAAGGGCACGACGATGGCGCCGTAGTCGTGAGCCGAACCTTCGAGCTGGAACAGCTGCGTGACGGAGATGACGCCGTCCCGCTCGGCCACGGTCCAGTTCCGGCCCTCTTCCGTCGCCCGGAGAATATCCGCCCGCACCGGACCCCGCTGCTCGTCGGCGATCCGGTGAACGGAATACTGCGGGGAGAGGCGGGAATCGGCGATCAGCTTCCGGTAGCCGAGTTCGGAGTCGAGCCGGCGCTTGAGTTCCGCCGGGTTGTAATCCCCCTGCTTGCGCTCCACCTCGGTGAAATACTTGGACACCACCCGGGCAATAAGATCGGCCGAGGCCCGGTTCGTGCGGACGAGCGAATCCACCTCGCCCCTGAGCTGGTAGGCAAGCCCGAACAGCAGGCCGGCGAGGATGAAGACCTCCATCATCGCGAGTGCAAAGGCCCGCGGGCTGAGCGGCAGCCGGTCCAGTCTCAAGAGGCGGTTTCCCCCAGATAGTGGCGCAGGTGCTCGCGGATTTCGGCGTCGTCGACGAACCGGAGCAGCATGAATACCGTATCGTTGAAGTGCCGCCGGGTCTGGTCGTCCATGCGGCGGACCAGTTCGATCAGCGAGCGTTCCTGCACCGTGAGATCCCCGGAGCCCGGCTCCGTCTCGATGGCGGTGTCCGCCTCTTCCGGCTCGATTCCCTCTCGCCGGACGAACCGGATCAGGCGTTCGCGCCGGGCCACATCCCAGACCTCATCGGGTCCGACGTGAAGAACCTGGGCGAGCTGGCGGCAGCGCTCTTCAGTCGGAGCGTCGATCTTGCCGGTCTCGAGCTGGTGAATGTAGGCGTTCGACACGCCGAGCGCGCGGGCGAGATCTTCCTGGGTCAGCCCGCCCCGCTTCCTGAGTGTCCGTAAATATGCCGAAAACTTCATGCTCTACCTCTCACGGCACCACTGCCCGGCAGGCAGTCCGCAGACACCCCGAAAAAACGGAGCGGCCTGCTGGATCGCCGGGCCAATTCCAAACCTGTGTTCCCTGACCGGGGAAGCCGGTCCTTACCCATGGTGAGACACCCCTAAAGTTACTGGCCGGTTGCGGCTGAATCAAGCCGCCGGAATCGCGCAGGGGATTGAAATGATTAGGTGTTTTTAATTGCCCCGCCGCCGGAATCGCCTTGACACCACAAGTAGATTTCTTTCAAGGTGAGACCAAAAGTAAAGTAAACTACTTTACTCGGACGGAGCCTCTGCGGGCAGAGGTTTCGCCATTCCCGATAGAGAGCAAGCCTGACCGCCAATCATGGATCTCATTCTCGAACGCACCCGGCTTATTCTCCAGCGATTTCACTGGGTCGTGAATCTGCTGATGATCGCCCTGCTCGCCCGCCAGTTCTCCGGCATTATCATCACGTTCATCGACAGCAAGCTCCCGGCGCCCTCCCTCGTGTCGCCGGGCGAGGTTTCCGTCCCTTCGGCAGCCCGGAAAGGCACAAGCTCCACAGGTCCCCGCTCCAACTACGACGTCGTCGTGGAGCGGAACATCTTTAACTCCGCGCCCAAGCCCGTGGCCGGCGCCGACACACCGGCCGTTCCCACCAGCGACCTTCTGAACAAGATCCGCCTGACCGGCACCGTGGTCTCGAAGAAACGGACGCTGGCGACGTTTTTCATCGTCCCCAAGAACGAGTCCGAAGTGTTCACGACCGGGGAGGAAGTCTACGAAGGCTGGGTGCTCGAGTCGATCGAACGGGCCGTTGCGGTCCTGAAGAGCGGGAACGAGGTCCAGGAAGTCCCGCTCTATGATGCAGAAGCTCCCAACAAGCCGGTGGCCAGCAAGTCCTCCGAATCCGGCGGCACGGGCGAAGCCGTTCCGCTGGTGGCCGGGGCACCCTCGGAGGGATTCGCCAAGGAAGAAGGCGACGGGAAATACATCGTCGACAAGGCGGAGCTGAACTCCCAGCTCGAGAACCTCGACCAGCTCATCACCCAGGCCCGCGTGATCCCGAACTACACGCAGGGCAAGGTGGACGGGTTCAAGATCTTCGCCATCAAGCCGAACAGCATTTTCCAGCGGCTCGGTTTCCGCAACGGCGACATCATCGAGGCCGTCAACGGCACGCCGCTCGACAATCCGGCCAAGGGACTCCAGCTTTTCCAGGAACTCAGGAACCTGCCGCGCTTCGAAATCAACATGCGCCGGCACAGCAACAAGCGAACACACTCGTACGAGGTCAGGTAATCAAGTGATGGGGAACAGGCACCGTTCACGCAACCGCCGGCAGGTCCGGTGGGCAGGCTTTTTCATGGTCGTGGCCGCGCTGGCGGCCGCACCGTGGACCTTTGGCATGCGCGCCGTCAGGGCCGCCCCTCCGGCCGCGCCCGAGGAAGACGCCATCGACTTCAACTTCAGCGGCGAGGTCGAGCTGAAGGCCCTCATCAAGAACTTCGCGAAGCTGACGAACCGGAACTTCCTGCTCCCGGACAACTTCAAGGACGCCAAGGTCACGGTGATCTCGCCCCGCAAGCTGACGCTGGACGAAGGCTGGCGCGTGTTCGAGACGATCCTGTCCCAGACCGGCTACACGATCGTCCCCGGCAAGTCGATCAACCGCATCGTGCCCAAGAAGGAATCCATCTCCTATCCGATCCCGACGTACCGGACCGACCGGATGACGCCTGGCTCCACCAGCGAATCGATGGTGACGCGCCTGTTCCCGCTCCAGCACACGAATGTCGAGGAGATGAAGAACATCATCCGCCCGTTCGTGACGAAGGACGGGGACATTGTCTCCTATGCGCCCACCAACCTTCTCATCATCTCGGAGACCTCGAACAACATCAACCACGTCCTGCGCATCCTCGAGGAACTCGACACGCCCTCCACCGAAGAAGTGGTCGAGATCATCAAGGTGAAGAACGCCGGCGCCGACGAACTGGCGAGCCAGCTCTCGCAGATCTTCAGCGGCGGCGGGGGCGGCAAGGGCCGTGTGGCGACGCCGCCACCGGCCGCAGGGCAGACTGTCGCCTCGCCAGCTGCCATCAGCACCGCCGACTACAAGATCATCCCCGACATGCGGACGAACTCCCTGATCGTCGTCGCCAGCAAGAAGATCATTGCGGAAATCAAGAAGCTGCTCGCCCGGCTCGACGTGCCCGCGGTGGATGAAGTGGCGTCGAACACCCTTTCGATCTTCGTCCACAAGCTCAAGCACGCAGACGCCACCGAACTCGCCGGAACCCTCACGGGACTCATTACCGGCAGCGCGACCTCGACCGGCAGCCCGCGCGCCTCGGCCCTGAGCAGCGCCGCAGGCGGCGGCACGGCCGGCGGGAAAGCCGGTACGGGCCTCACGAACCGTTCCCTGCGCACCGGCGGAAGCGGCGGCAGCAGCCTCGCACGAAACAGCCAGAACCAGGCCCAGCAGCAGATCCAGAACCTCCAGCGCAGCGCGCTCCAGGGCGGTCAGGGCGCCGCGACGACCCCCGGCGCTCCCGGTTCCAATCCGCTCCAGTTCGAGGACCAGATCCGGATCGTCGCCGACGTGCCGACCAATTCACTCCTCATCACCTCGACCCGGCGCGACTACGAAACCATCAAGAAGGTCATCGAGCGGCTCGATATCTCCCGGCCCCAGGTCTACGTCGAGGCGGCCATCTTCGAAGTGAACGCCACCGATTCGAACATCTTCGGCGTCGGCTGGGCCGGCGGCGGCGACGGCCCCAAGGACGGAACGATCTTCCTGCAGCAGCAGACGGCCGTTTCCTCGGGCGTCGGCCTTCTGAACTCCACGCAGGCGGCGGCCGGCGGCACGACGACGGGCGCCACCAACCCGCTTACCTCGCTCACCGGTCCCGGCATCACGGCGGCGGCCATCGGCAAGCTGATCGACATCAAGGGGCCCAAGCCGTCGGACGGCAGCGAGGCCCCGACCCTGTTCACGATCCCGCAATACAGCGCCATCGTGAATGCGGCCAAGAGCGACAGCGAGGTGAACGTCCTCTCGACGCCGAGCGTGCTGACGTCCGATAACGAGCAGGCCCAGATCGTCGTCGCCACGAACGTACCGATTCCCACCGGCCAGACCATCGGCACGGCCGGGACGACCACCCAGACCATCAACCGCGAGGACGTCGGCATTACCCTGCGGATCACGCCGCAGATCAACGACGCCTCCTCGCTGAAGCTCACGATCTTCGTGGAAGTCTCCAACGTCTCGCAGGGAAGCTTCGGCGTCGACACGTCGAACCTCGGCATCGTCACGGCGGTCCGCTCGGCCGAGAGCGTCGTCGTCGTCCGGGACCGCCAGCCCGTCATCATCGGCGGCCTGATGCAGACGAACGATAATGTGAACGAATCGAAGATCCCGATCCTCGGCGATATCCCGATCCTGGGCATGCTGTTCCGCTCGCGCGCGACCGTGGTCGGCAAGACGAACCTGCTGATCGTCATCACGCCGCGCGTGGTCCGTGACCAGCTCGATACCTCGCGGATCGTCGCCTTCGAGGCCGACCGCCGCAAGCAGTTCATCGACAACGAACTGCTCAGCACCTGGCTGGAGGACAAGAACGCCGAAGCCAAGCGCGAGGCCTTCGCCGTGCCGCCGCAGGACTACCAGCTCCCGGCGCGGCTCTCCCCCGGCGAGGTGCTCATCACTCCGGAAGGCGTCTTCAACTCGGAGGACTACAACAAGCGGATGCCCGCGCCGACAGAAGTCGAGGAGCTGATCCCGTCCGGCAGCATCCGCTACGGCGACGAGGCGGCCGGAGGCCTGACCTCCCGGCCCGCCCCTGC
>CAZUMS010000002.1:0-14726 GCA_964621525.1 uncultured bacterium | reverse complement strand
CCGGCCCCTCCTCCTCGAACATCGTCCCACTCCCGCCGGAGGCTTACCAGCCGCCGCCGGGCGTCCAGCCCGGAGTTCCGCCGGTGATTGCGGCCCCGCCGCCTGCGGAGGCTCCGCGCCCATGAGCGCAGTCGCCGACCGGCTGGTGCCGATTCTGGCGAAGACGGCTTCCCTGCCGGAGGCCGACGTCCGCACGGCCGTCCGCATCGACCCGGCCTGGCGTCCCGACATGACGGCGGAATTCGAGGAAAACGACAAGAACTTCCACTTCGGCGCGCTGCTGGTCAGCCGAAAGAACATCTCCGACGACGCTTTCTACCAGGCGATGGCGGAGTTCTTCGACTATCCGTTCGCCCCCAAGGTTGAAGAAGCCGAGGTCGATCTCGAACTCGTGAAGCGCGTGCCGATTCTCTATGCCCGCGAGCATGCGACCCTGCCGGTGAAACGCGATGGGGAAACCCTGAAAATCGCGACCGCCATGCCGCAGGACCAGTCGGTGATCGAAGATCTCGAAAAAATCTTCGGGGCGCTCGTGGACCCGGTGGTCGTCCCCTACCACGCGGTGCAGGCGATCATTAACAAGGTCTACGACCGGGCGACAGCCACTGCGGGCGCCGCGCTGGACAACCTGAACGAGGGCGAAACCGAACTGGACGAGTTCGCGGGCGGCCTCGAGGAACCGAAAGACCTCCTCGAGGGCGGCGACGACGAGGCGCCGGTCATCCGGCTCATCAACACCCTGCTCTACCAGTCGGTGAAGGAACGGGCCTCCGACATCCACGTCGAGCCGCAGGAAAAGGACATCATCGTCCGCTACCGCATCGACGGCGTGCTCCGCGAGGTGCTGAAGATTCCCAAGCGGTTCCAGTCCTCGGTGCTGACGCGCATCAAGATCATGGCCGGCCTCAATATCGCCGAGAAGCGCCTCACCCAGGACGGCCGAATCAAGATCAAGCTCGCGGGCCGCGACATCGATATCCGTGTCGCCACGGCCCCCACGGTCTACGGCGAGGACGTCGTCATGCGTCTCCTCGACAAGACGAACGTGGTGTTCGGCCTCGACCAGATCGGCATCGAGGGCAGGACCCGCGAGCAGCTCGAGAAAATCATCAACCAGGACCACGGCATCCTGCTCGTCACCGGCCCCACGGGCTCGGGCAAGTCGACGACGCTCTACGCCAGCCTGATGAAGATCAACAACTCCGAACTCAAGATCATGACCATCGAGGACCCGGTCGAATACCAGATCACCGGCATCTCCCAGACGCAGGTGAACCCCAAGATCGACCTCACCTTCGCCTCCGGCCTGCGCTCGATGCTGCGCCGCGACCCGGATGTCATCATGGTCGGCGAAATCCGCGACCGCGAGACGGCGGAAATCGCGATCCACGCGTCGCTCACCGGCCATCTCGTGTTCTCGACGCTGCACACGAACGACTCGGCCTCCTCGGTCGCCCGCCTCGTGGACATGGGCATCGAGCCGTTCCTCGTCGCCTCGTCGGTACTCGGCATCATGGCCCAGCGCCTCGGCCGCCGCCTGTGCGAACAGTGCAAGGAGGCCTACAACCCCACCGACGCGGAGCTCCAGGAGCTGGGCATCGCACGCTCGCGCCTCAAGAACGGCGTCCTGTTCCGGGCGACGGGTTGCGACCACTGCCAGCGCACCGGCTACCGGGGCCGTATCGGCGTCTACGAACTGCTCGTCATGTCGGATACGATCCGCGAGCACGTCATGAAGAACTCGCATGCCGCCCTGATCAAGAAGGCCGCCCAGGCGGAGGGACTCGTGACCCTGCGCGAGGACGGCATTCGTAAAGTCATCGACGGCATCACCACGACAGCGGAGATCATGCGCGTTACCCAGGAAGAACTGGCCTAAGGCGCGCGCCCTGAACCATGGCGGTCTACGAATACTCGGCACTGGACAAGAACGGCCGGACTTCGAAAGGGGTCGTGGAGGCCGATTCCCAGAAGCAGGCCAAGGCCCGCCTGAAGTCACAGGGCGTATTCGTCACCAAGATCTCCGAATCCCGCAAGGGCAAGGCCGCGGTGAAGCCCAAGACCGGAGAAAAGGCCGCCGCCAGGGGTCCGCTGAGCGCGGGTGAACGGTTCGAAGAACTGACCCAGATCGACCTGCTGAAAAGCCTTCGCGACCGGATCCCGCAGCAGGACGTGGTGATCTTCTCCCGCCAGCTTGCGACGCTGCTCTCCGCCCATCTCCCGCTCGTTCAGTCGCTGAGCGCCCTCGCCGAGCAGACCGAGAACCCCGCCCTTCAGCGGGTGATTACGGAAGTAAAAGACCAGGTGAACGAGGGTTCTTCGCTCGCCATGGCCATGCGCAAGCACCCGAAGGTGTTCCCGCCGCTCTATACGAACATGGTCCAGTCGGGCGAGAGCTCCGGTAGCATGGATGTCGTGTTCCGACGTCTCGCGGATTTCCTCGAAAGCCAGCTCGCCCTCTCCCGCAAGGTGTCAGGCGCGATGATCTATCCGGCGATCCTGGTCCTGCTGGCCGTCAGCGTCGTCACCTTCATGATGACCGCGGTGCTGCCGAAGATCCTCACCATCTTCGAGTCCCAGGGCCAGACCCTGCCGCTCCCCACGCGCATCCTGCAGGCCGTCTCCCACGGGTTCGTCACGTTCTGGTGGCTCATCCTGCTCGGGATCGGCGGGGGGATCTACTTCTTCCGGAAATGGCATGCGACGCCCGTGGGCCGCGAGAAGGTGGACGCCTTCATGCTGAAGCTCCCGGTTTTCGGGACGCTGATCCGCAAGGTCGCCATCGCCCGGTTCACGCGGACGCTTTCCACGCTGCTCACGAGCGGCATCACGATCCTCCAGGCGATGGACATCACGCGCAACGTGCTGAATAACATCATCCTGGAAGATGCCATTGCCAAGGCCCGCGAACAGATCTCCGAAGGCGCGAGCATCGCCGGCCCCATGAAGGCCAGCGGCGTTTTCCCCCCCATCGTCACGCACATGATCCAGGTCGGCGAGCAGTCGGGCGAACTGGAACAGATGCTGCTGAAAGTGGCCGATACCTATGACGACGAGGTTTCCCAGACGATCTCGACCCTGACGACGCTTCTGGAACCGGTCATCATCGTGATCATGGCCATGGTCATCCTGCTGATCGTGATTGCCGTGCTGCTCCCGATCATCCAGATGACGAGCGCGATCAAGGCCTAGAATTCATGCCGCCGGAGCGGCATACAGACCCAAGGAGACCCTTATGAAACCCAGGATCAACCGCAGGCGCCGCCGCCAGGCCGGCTTCTCGCTCATCGAAATCATGGTCGTCGTGATCATCATCGGCCTTCTCGCCGGCCTTGTCGGCGTCGCCGTGTTCGGCCGCCTCGCCACCGCACGGCAGGAATCGGCCCGCACGCAGATCAAGACCTTCCAGACCGCGCTGGATCTCTACCGGCTGGACTGCTTCACCTACCCGGATACCAATACGGGCCTGAAGGCCCTCACCGGCACCGCGCCCGCCAACTGCAAGAACTACAAGAAGGGCGGCTACCTGAACGCCCGCAGCACCCCCAAGGACCCGTGGAAGAACGACTACGTGTACCAGTCCCCGGGGCTGGGCGGCGAGCCCTACGTCATCATCTCCTACGGAGCCGACGGACAGCCGGGCGGGGACGAGGAGAACCTCGATATCTCCAGTTCCGACGACGACAAGGAAGGTAACTGACCTGACGGGGTGATCCGGCGTTCACCCGCCTGGCGGAGCCGCTAACGATGCACAGGCGAAGCCGGAGACAGGCCTCCCGGGAATCGGCGTTCACGCTGATCGAGCTCATGGTGGTGATGGTCATCATCACCCTGATGTTCGGCGTGGTGTTCCCCTATGTAGGCGAAAAGACCGAGATCAACCTCTCGGCCGAAACCAGGGCCATGGGCGGCACTGTCCGGTTTGCCGCCGGCGAGGCCGTCTTCCGCCGCCGTCCGACCCGCCTGTACGTCGATTTCGCAGCGAACCGTTACTGGGTGAGCATCTTCGGAGAGGACGGCTTCCAGCCGATGACGACCCCGCTCGGCAAGTCCAAAAGGCCGCTGGACGGGGTTTACCTGCAAGAGCTCTGGGTGGACGGAACGGTCTACAACAAGGGGACCGCGTTCATCCAGTTCGACCCCGACGGCGGTATCGAGGAGTCGATCCTCAAGCTGACGAATGACGCCGGCGACGAGAGCTCGCTGGTTCCCGACGCCAACACGGGCACCGCCGAGGTTCATCAGGGGGCGCTCGATCCGAGAATCGTTTTCCCCAACAGCGACCGGATCCGGGCCCGGCCGCCTCGCGGAGGCGAATGACCATGCCGCGCCGCAGGAATTTCCGGAACGCCTCCGGCCGGGGCTTCACCCTGATCGAGGTTGTGGTCGCCCTTTCCATCATGGCCCTGGCCCTCGTCACCCTGCTCGGCGTCGTGCAGGCCGGGCTACGGGCGACGTTCCAGCGGCGCTCCATGGAAACAGCCCAGATGCTCGTGAACCGGGTGGTCGCCGAGGTGGACGCCCTTTACGCCAAGCCGCTGGACAACGAAACGAAGCGCGGTGATTTCGGCAACGAATTCCCCGAATACAGCTGGGAATACACGCTGAAGGTCAACGAAAACCTGGAGAATATGAAGTCCATGGTCCCCGAAATCCCCATCACGATCTTCGCCATCGAGGCGAAGGTGATCTGGGTGGAGGATGGCGAGGAAAGGGAATACTCGGTCCGGACCGTCAAGGGCTGGGTGGAGGCGGCCAAGCAGTGAAACGCCGCAGCCGCCCGTCGGGCTTCACGCTCATGGAAGTGCTGGTGGCGATCAGCATCCTGGCGATGATGAGCGCCATGACCTACAGCGCCCTGATTCCGGCTCTGGAAGGCAAGCAGAAGGCAGAGCGCCTCCAGGTCGCCTACAACCGCATGAGCCGTTTCCTCACCCGCATGGAACGGGAGCTCCGGGGCGCGTATTTCGGGATCAACCAGGCGTCCACCCGGAAGAAATGCATGGACCGGACAGAGAACTGTCCCTACAACTTCTTCGGCAAAAGCCAGGGCGATACCGACGAGATCCGGTTCGTCACGACTGCCATCAGCGTGTCGGACCACAAGCCCTCCAGCGACGAAGCCATGGTCGCCTACTATGTCGGCAAGCTGGAGAACGGTCAGGGGTCCGGGACGGCGCTGATCCGCCAGCAGTCCCTCATTCACGACAGCGAGACCTACACGAAATACGCCGTGAGCGAGCGCGAAGCCCTGCCGAACGTCACCCGGTTCGATATCCGTTACCTGAGGCGCGGCACCGAGGACGAATGGGTGGACGACTGGGATTCCAGCGACGACATCGAGGAAGACCAGTTCCAGCACCTGCCACGGGCCATCGAGATTGCGGTGACCTACGACGATCCGGACGCGGGCACCCAGACCCTGTACACCGTCGTCACGGTCCCGGCCTCGCGCCCCTGCAAGGTGGCGCCCGGAAGCCGCCCCGACCCTGAAGCGCCCGGAAGGCGCGTGGGGGACGAATGCCTCTGATCCGCCGCCTGCGCCGCCGGCCCTCCCGGAAGGGGATGGCGCTGATCCTGGCGCTCCTCATGCTGACGCTCGCTGCCGCGGTTGCGACGGAATTCCTGTACAACGTGCGTGTCGATCTCCAGGCGGCCTCGAACGCCCGCCAGCGGCAGCAGGCACGCTATGCGGCCAAGGCCGGTGTCGAGGCCGGTACCACGTTCATCCGGATCGACCGGTTCAACGACTGGGCGGCCGTGATCCAGCAGCTAGGCGTTCCGGGTTTCGGCATCGGCGGATTTGTGAAGCTCGTGAACGAGTCCCAGGACGACATCGAAGAGAGGCGCAAGGAGCGGGCTGAAGCCCTGAGCCGTGGCGAAAAGGGTCCCAGCATGGGGACCGCCGCGAACCCCTATGACCCCCCGAACGGCTACCTGTCGTTCGTCTCCAGCACGACCGGGTTCAACTTTTTCGACGACGACAACATCGACGTCGAGATCCGCTTTTACGACGAGGCCGGCAAGTTCAACGTGAATGCGCTCGTCTACTGGATGCCGGCCGGAGGCGGGAAACCCGCCTTCAACATGCGCCTCTACCGCCAGATCTCCCAGCTTGTCATGGACCAGACCGTTCCGGTCGAAGGTGAAGGGAGCGGCACGATCGCCCAGCTCCGGCGAAAGTTCAAGAACAAGGGCTCGATCCACTTCCGGAACGAAAGCGCCGATTCCCGGGACGAGGATTCGCTCGCCGACGCTCCCGCCCCGGACGACGTGGGCCGGATCATGTGCGCCATTCTCGACTGGCTGGATCCGGACGACGACACGGGCGGAAGCTCCTCCGGTTCCTACAATTGCGACGGCGGGGCAGAACGGGACTACTACACACAGCTCGACGAGCCCTATGAGCCCCGCAACGGCCCGCTCGAATCCATCGGCGAGCTCCGGCTCGTCCGGGGCATGACGCCGCAGATCTACCGCCGGATCGCCCCTTTCCTGACCGTTTACACGCGGACGGATTACACATATCCGCCGCAGGGCGGAAACAACTGCACGTCCGCCGTCTACGCGCCGGAATCGGTCCCGAACGACGCCCCCGCCATGCCGTGTTTCTCGCCCGACGTGAACCTCCATACGGCCCCCGATCCGGTGATCGAGGCCTTCTTCGCCGGCGGCTGCCAGGGCCAGAATCCCGGCTTCGGCGACTGCACCAACGACTTCAACCGCATGACCTCGGTCGAGGCCCGGGAGAACCTGCTCACGGCCATCAACTGCTTCCGTGGCCCCGGCACCGCCGCGGACCGGATGCTGGAGGTCGTCTCGAAGATGCAGAACGCGGACGTCGGCGACAAGGCCGCCTCCGTGGAACTCGGCAAGGGAGCCAAGGGCGAACTGGACGGCCCCGACCCCAACAAATACGACTGCCCCAAATCCGCAGGCGGCGGGGGACAGGCGTACCTGTTCGCTCAGGAAACGCTGAAAGGGGTGCTGGCGAACGCCAACCTGCCCTACACCGCCGAGGAACTCCTGACGATCACCAACCGGTTCACGCTCGGCCTCTCGGTGCAGCCGCCGCCGAGCCCGCAAAAGTTCGACACGATCACCTCGCGCTGGATCACCATCGAGGCGGTGGGCCTCATGGGCGTCGCCACCGACATGGATCCGGTCGAGAGCCGTGTTTCGGCCACCGTCTTCGTTCCGCCCGTCGCCAACCCCCAGGACCCGCCGACGGTGGAGATCCTGCGCTGGGACCAGGACTGACGCCCCGCGCTCAGCCTTTCGCGCGCTTCCTGTCCTTGTAGAGCTTGTACGACAGCGAATCGACGAGCGCCTGATAGCTCGCCTCGATGATGTTGTGGGAGACGCCGACCGTTCCCCAGCGGTCCCGGCCGTCGGTCGATTCGATCAGCACGCGGACGACGGAGGCCGTACCCTTCTCGCCGGTAATGACCCGCACCTTGTAGTCCACGAGCTCGATCTCCTTGAGCTCCGGATAGAATGGAATCAGCGACTTCCGGAGCGCCCCGTCCAGCGCGTTCACGGGGCCGTTGCCGATCGCCGCCGAGTGGGACAGCTCGCCGTCCACCTCGATCCGCACGGTGGCCTCGGAGACGGGTTCCTCGCCCTCGGCCCGCTTCTCGTCGATGACGCGGAAGCCCACCAGCCGGAACCCCTTCTTGTGATTCTCCTTGTGAAGGGCCCGCTGCATGAGCAGCTCGAAGGACGCCTCGGCGCCTTCGTACTGGTAGCCCGCATGCTCAAGCTGCTTGATCTGGTCGAGGATCTGCCGGGCCGCGGGATCGCCCTTCGTGAGGTCGATGCCGTACTGCTTCGCCTTGTAGAGGACGTTGCTCTGCCCCGCGAGGTCGCTGACCAGAATCCGGTGGCTGTTGCCCACCAGCCCGGGCTCGATGTGCTCGTAGGTTCTGGACGATTTCTGGACGGCCGACACATGGATCCCGCCCTTGTGGGCGAAGGCCGAATCCCCGACGTAGGGCTGGCGTTTCCAGGGCGGCATGTTGATCAGCTCGTAGACGAGCCGCGAGACGTCCCGGAGCGAGCGGAGCTGCTTCGGCGTCACGATGCTGCATCCCAGCTTGAGCTGGAGATTCGGGATGATGGAGACGAGATTCGCGTTGCCGCACCGCTCGCCGATGCCGTTGATCGTCCCCTGGACGTGGACCGCACCGGCCTCGACCGCCGCGACGGCGTTCGCGACGCCGCACTCGGTGTCGTTGTGGGCGTGAATGCCGAGATCGGCCCCCGGCACCGCTTCATCGACGACGGTCACGACCTCGCGCACCCACGTGGGCAGCGAACCGCCGTTCGTGTCGCACAGGACGAGAACGTCGGCGCCCGCGTCATGGGCGCTCCGGAGCACGTTCAGGGCGAACGTGGGGTTCGCCCGGTATCCGTCGAAGAAATGCTCGGCGTCGAAAAACACCTTCTCGAAATGCTTCTTCAGGTATTTGACCGAATCATGGATCAGCTCGAGGTTTTCCTCGAGAGAGATCTCGAGCGCCTCGGTAACGTGGAAATCCCAGGACTTGCCGAAGATGCAGGCGACCTGCGCCCCGCTCTCGACAAGCGCCTTGAGGTTCGCGTCCTTGGCAGCCTGAACCCCCGGCCGGCGCGTGGACCCGAAGGCCGCGAGGCGGGCATTCGGCAGCCTCAGCTTCTTCGCCCGGCTGAAGAACTCCACGTCCCTCGGGTTCGATCCCGGCCATCCGCCCTCGATGTAATGAATACCCAGCTCGTCCAGTGCGCGGGCGACCGTGATCTTGTCCTCGACGCTGAAATTGACGTCCTCGCACTGGGAGCCGTCCCGGAGCGTGGTGTCGTAGACTTCGATGGTTTTCTTCACTGTCTTTTTCGCCGTCATTGGAAAAAAGCCTTCCGTCACCCTGCCCGCACTTCGGCGGATAAGGCGACCGGGCCGGGATAACCGTCGGCCCCGGATCAGATAATAATGGAAATGTGTGCCTTGAACTCGGCCATCGGATGCTTCCGCGGAGCCTTCCCCGCGTCTCCGAGCCGGGGTTTTCAGCCGCCCAGCTTGAACTCGTCGTGAAGGGTCCGCACCGCCAGCTCGGTATACTTGTCCGAGATGACGACCGATATCTTAATCTCGGAGGTCGAAATCATCAAGATATTGATGCCCTCCCGGGCCAGGGCCTCGAACATCCGCCCGGCGACACCGGCATAGGACCGCATTCCGAGGCCCACGACCGAGATTTTGGCGATATTGGAGTCCGTTGCCACCCCGGCTGCGCCCAGATCTCTGGCAAGAGGTTCAATAAGCGCCTTGGTCCGGGTCAGCTCGGCCTTGGTGACGGTAAAGGTCAGGTCGGTCGTTCCGTCGGCGGAGACGTTCTGGACGATCATGTCGATGTTGATGTTGGCGTCGCCGATGGCCTTGAAGATCTTCGCCGCGATACCCGGCTTGTCCGGAACCTTCTGGACCGTGACCTTCGCCTCGTTCTTGTCGTATGCGACGTTGCTCGCAACCAGACCTTCCATATCCTTCGTCTCCTCTACGATCATGGTTCCGGGGGCGTCCGAGAACGAGCTGCGCACCTGCAGCGGAACCTTCCATTTCATCGCGAACTCGACCGACCGCGTCTGGAGCACCTTCGCCCCGAGGCTCGCGGCCTCGAGCATCTCCTCGTGCGTGATCTGCGGCAGCTTGCGGGCCGACGGGCACATGTTCGGGTCCGTCGTGTAGACTCCGTCCACGTCGGTGTAGATGTCGCACCGGTCGGCCTTCACCGCCGCGGCGACGGCGACGGCCGAGAGGTCCGAGCCGCCGCGCCCGAGCGTGGTGATGTTCCCGTCCGCGTCAATCCCCTGGAAGCCCGTCACGACCGGGATAATACCAGCCTTCACGTCCTTCAGGAGGTTCTCCGGCCGGATGTCCGAGATCCGGGCCTTCATGAACGCCTTGTCCGTGTAGACCGGAACCTGGAAGCCCGTATAGCTCTTCGCCCGCCCGCCCAGGCTGTTGATCGCGATGGCGACGAGGCCGCAGGCGACGTTCTCGCCCGTGGCGACGATCTGGTCCATCTCGCGGGGGTCGGGGAGCTTGGTGATCTGCTCGGCGAGCGCGATCAGCCGGTTCGTCTCGCCCGACATGGCGCTCGAGACGATGATGATCTGGTCCCCGGCCTTCTGCGCCGCAATCGCCTTCCGGGCCACGTTCTGGATGCGCTCCACCGAGCCCACCGACGTGCCGCCGAATTTCATTACGATCAGTGCCATGCTTATCCGTTCCAGCCGCCGAGCCACCGCACGATGGCGGGGTCTTCCGCCGCACGTCCGGCCAGTCTCACGACCGCCTGCCGTCCGGCGCCCTCGTGGCTCAGCGCGATTTCGATCCGGTCCGGCGGAAGCGCCTCCGGGAACCGGTCGCTCCACTCGGCGATGACGGCGGCATCCTCGCCGAGGAGGCCGTCCCACCCCAGATCGGGCAGCTCGTCTACTGTGCCGAGGCGATAAAAGTCAAAATGGTAAACGGGGAGCTTTCCGCCCTCGTAGACGTGCTGGATCGCGAAGGTCGGGCTCGTGACCTGGGCGAGATCCGGCAGTCCGTTTCCCTCGCAGAACGCCCGGGTGAAGGTGGTTTTCCCGGCTCCCAGCTCGCCCGAAAGGGCGATAAACAGCGGGCCGCGCAGGGCCGCCCGGCCGAGCGTGCTGCCCAGCATCCAGGTGTTTTCCAGCGTTTTCAGATGGATGACCTTGGGTTCCATCGTTCCTGCCGTCCTGCCGGCCCTTTTCCCCTGAAATGCAGGTGGTGGCTCCCTTGCCGCTCACCCTGAGCGCCGTCGAAGGGTCGAGCGGCAGGGCCTCCCGCGCAATACCACTCCCCGGCGGGGGTGACTCGAGTTAACGGTTTCGGATAGGCTCGGCAACCTTCCCGAAAAGAGGAGATTCCAGCCCATGCCCTCCACCCTTCAGCTCGACATCAGCGAGAGAATTCTCACCATCACGCTCCACCGGCCCGACCGGATGAACGCCTTTACGCTGGAGATGGCGGACGACCTCATTGCCGCCTTCGACGAGGCCGACCGGAACGACGAGGTCCGGGCGGTGATCGTCACCGGATCGGGCAAGGCATTCTGCGCGGGAGCGGACCTCGGGCTCGGCGGCAACTCCTTCAGCTCCAACAAACCGGAGAAGATCGAGGACCACCGGGATTCGGGCGGCCTCGTGACGCTCAGGATTTTCAACTGCAAAAAACCGGTCATCGCCGCCGTGAACGGGGCCGCCGTCGGCGTCGGCGCGACCATGCAGCTCCCCATGGACATCCGCATCGCCAGCACGAACGCCAAGTTCGGCTTCGTGTTCGCCCGCCGGGGCCTCGTGCCCGAAGCCTGCTCGGCCTGGTTCCTGCCCCGGATCGTGGGCATCAGCCAGGCGATGGAATGGGTGATGACCGGCCGGGTGTTCAGCCCGGAGGAAGCCCTCGCCGGACGGCTCGTGTCGAAAATCGTGGAACCGGACGCCCTGATCCCCACGGCCCGGGCGCTCGCGAAAGAGTGCGCCGAGAACACGAGCGCCGTCTCCATCGCCCTCTCCCGCCAGCTCCTGTGGCGGATGATGGGCGCCGGCCACCCCATCGACGCCCACCGGATCGACAGCCAGTGCATCTACCACATGGGCAAGACCGGAGACGTGATGGAGGGGGTGACGAGTTTTCTCCAGAAGCGGCCCCCGAACTTCCCGCTCAAGGTGTCGAAGGACATGCCGCCCTTCTTCCCCTGGTGGACGGAGCCGGAATTCAAGAAATAGGCGGACGTCAGCGGTCTTCAGGGGCCGGCTGGATGGCGATCTCGAATGCCGAGGCATCGCCGTCGGCCGGCGGCGTCACCTTTTCGACGGCTTCGGACCTGGGAGCCAGCGACAGGCGCTTCCAGTTCCCATGGGCTGCGCGTTTGGCTCCGAGCCGGTCGTACCAGACCACGGAGTACTCGAACTCCTGCGGATCCCGGTCCACGTTCTCGAACAGGATCCGGTACGTCTTGGTTCCGTTTTCCTCGATTGCGCCCGGCACGCTGACCTTGACCGAACGGACCAGCAGGCGATCGGCACCCGCGCCCCAGGTCTGACGGCCCTCCAGATCCATGCGGTAGAAATTGACTCCCCGTGTCTCCGCACAGGCAATGGAAATGAGAGCCATTCCCAGCGTCAGCGCAACAACCCGGATCATCGTGCCATCTCCTTGAACATGCTTTTGACGGCCCCCGGCACCAGCTTGAGCTTGGCCGGAATGGTGCGACGGGACCGCTTCACGGGAGCGGAGCCTTTCATGTCCAGATAGTTCAGAACGATCTGGATGTCGCCGCCCACCTGCGAGACCGTGCCGTACACGACATTATTGGCTCCGAGCTGGTTGCCGATCTCGATCATGCAGGCATCCGAATTGCACCCCAGCATCTGCTGGAATGCGAGGGCGTTGAGCTGCGCCTTCGCATCGGCTTCGCTGATGGCGGTATAGTCTCCAGCCTCCTCGATGACGGTGAGAAGCGCGCTTTCGACGGCATTGCTCGCTTCGGGATTGGCGCCCGCGACGTTGCCGATGAAGATCCGTTTCTTCTCCGCCGAGCTTCCTTTGTCGCGCCCTGCAATTACGGGCAGGACTTTCTCCAGCGCCTGACGGGAAGCATCGCGGGCCAGCGGCACCTGGGCCTGCTCTTTCATCTCGCTGGTCACTCCGCCCCACACAGGTGCGTTGATCGCAATCTCCGTTTTCTGATCCCACTGTTTCAGGGAGCGGCCGAAATCGAACAGTTCGACCGTGCCTTCCGCCGTAAAATATTTCCAGGAGTCCCGATCGTCCGACCTGATGCCGGTCAATATGATTTTCACGACCCAGCGGTCGTCCGGGAACCGGTCGCTGACCTCGCCTCCGCAATCGTCCGGATAATCGCACATCCGGACCTTAAGCTCGGGGAACGCCTTCTTGAACACTTCCTCGAGCGCCGGCTTCCAGCGGTCGTTGAGTCCGGCAGGCCCCAGATACACCCAGACGACCGCACTGTCGGCGACCGTGCCCGCGACTGCCGGTTCGGGATATTCCTTGGTCATGACCTTGATGTCCGAGGTCATCAGTGCCGAACGAAGATCCGCCCGGACGGGCATTGCCATCAGGACGAGTAGTGCCGCCATGCCGGCCGCCCGCCGCATCATTCCGTTTCCCACAGGTTCACTCTCCCGGCCAAACCGATTTCGTCAGCGGCCCAAGTTAGGCCGCCATGGAATCGCCGGTCAATCGCTCCGCCACCCGGAAAACAGAAACGCCGCCCTTGGCAGGCGGCGTTTCCATCCGTATCCGGTAAAAGATCAGGGCTTAACGCGGACAGCCTTGGCCGTCACGGTCGCACATTCGCGGACGTAGAAACCGAGGTAGTCCTTCTTGTTGCTCTTGGAGCGGACCGGAAGGGCCAGATCGGCGCCCTTGAAAGCCTCGATGGCGTTGTACGTGGCTGCCTGGGTGGCTTCCGAGCTCGGGCCGAACAGCTTGCCGATGAAGGCAAACGGATTGGAGTCCGCGCCCTGGGAGGCCGTGCCGCTGGCAATCGTGCCGGACTTTTCTTCACCTTCGATCGTGAAGAGCCAGAGCAGCTTGGCCTTGCAGGCATCGCCCTGCACGTCGCCGAGGATCTCGTAATCCTTGCCCTTCTGCCACTCCTGGAACTCGAATACTCCAACGCCGACGCCCGGAGTCGTGTTCGCCCACGATGCGCAGCCCGACATCAGCGCCGCTGCCGCCAGAACCATACCCGTCTTTACATACTTCATCATTTTCAGTGTCCCCTTTCGGACGGTTCCCGCACCGTCCGGTGTTTTGTTTGTGTGACGGGATGCTACCCCAGGATGGTGAGGCGCACAACGACAAATATCAGGAAGTGTAAACCGGCTGGCGAAATTCCCGTTTTCGGCGCCATCCTGAGTCCACGATCCTTGAAAAAGACAATAAATGGCCTTGAGAGTTGGTGTGCGGTTTTGTTTGATCAGCCGGACCGCGCGGGGCGGGCCGTTGTTTTTATGGCGGGACCGGTGCGCCCTGAGGCGTCCGGCCCTGTGCGGGGTTCGATGCGGGACCGGCCCTTTTCAGGGGACCGGCTTGTTGGGGGGATGGTCAGGCCATTTACCCCGCACAGGCTAGCTCTTTGTGCCGCCCCGGTTCCGTCCGTCCATTCCGGAACCGTTGCGTAAATCCTGCGGGCCTTACTGCCCGCCGTTCAGCGCCAGGTACTTGCGGATCTCCTGGCGTATCCGGGCCACGTCGTCGGACCGGAACCGCCAGCGGGAGCCGTCCTTGAAGGCCGGAATCTTATGGTCCCGGGCCAGCTCCGTCACGAAGTCCGGCGTGATCTCGAGGTTCAGCCGCACGACGAGCTGCCGGGTGTTGTAGGTGGCACCCTTGTCCGGGGCTGCCTCCAGGCCGCTATCGGCTACCTGCTCCATCCTCAACTCGCTTCCGGTCTGCCTCACGAGGGAATTGATAACACGGCGCGTTAAAGCGGTCAATGAACTTTTGACGTGATGAATTATAAGTAATGATTACAGTTAGTTAAGATGATTATTCAGAACGGCGTGAAAGCAGCCTTATCGGCTTTTAGCCGCTTTGCGTCATCGCCTATGGGGTGGGAAAACTGACCGCCCTACCACGTCACCCGGTAGGCGACGGTCACGCCGTCCTTGAACACCTGCGAGGGGTCCTTGAG
>CAZUMS010000001.1:0-291513 GCA_964621525.1 uncultured bacterium | reverse complement strand
TCGGTGCCCTCCGCGTCCCTCCGCGCCCTCTGCGCCTCTGCGTTGAGTCACACCCCGCCCCCCCCCCCGCCCCCCCCCCCCCCGCCGCGGCCCCCCCCCAGGTTCAGCGAACTCCCCGCCCGTGCAATCCGGCTAGCCTCGGAACCTCCCCCATCGTTTCGAGGCTGTTCCGGGGCGGCCTCGAAATGGGCAACCATCAGACCTGAATGATTTCAGATAGTTATGAGTTTCGGCCCCACAAACCTCGCTAAACCTCGAAATGAACCGGAGCCTCGAATCTCAAGAGATTCCAGTTATTTGGCAGTCTCGCGCCATAATTGCTAAAAATCCCTTGACCCTGTGGGGAGCGTGATTATGACTCTGGCCGGGCAATCGGAGCCGCAGGGCGGAATCCGGGGGATCTGAAAAAGAGGGGGGGGACCCCCTCCCTGAGCGATCCCCCCGGAAACCTCCCGCCGGTCCCACTGGGCCCCGCAAAGACCTTTCAAGCCAACCAGTTAGGAGAGAATTAGAACCATGAAAGTTCGTCCGCTGAACGACCGGATTCTGGTCAAGCGCATCGATTCGGAAGAGAAGACCAAGGGCGGGATCATCATCCCCGATTCGGCCAAGGAAAAGCCGCAGGAAGCCGAGGTTGTCGCCGTGGGCAGCGGCCGCATCGACGAGAAAGGCAAGCGCATCCCCCTCGACGTGAAGAAGGGCGACCGGGTGCTGTTCTCCAAGTGGGGCGGCAGCGAGATCAAGGTGGACGGGGACGAGCTCCTCATCCTCAAGGAAGAAGACATCCTCGCCGTCATCGACTGACGCGCGGGCAATCCCTATTTAACAGGAACGGAGAAAAGCAGTCATGGCAGCGAAAGACATCATGTACGGTGAAACCGGCCGCTCGCAGCTCCTGCGCGGCGTGAACATCCTCGCGGATGCGGTCAAGGTGACGCTGGGCCCCAAGGGCCGCAACGTCGTGATCGAGAAGACCTTCGGGTCCCCGACGATCACCAAGGACGGCGTCACGGTCGCCAAGGAAATCGACATCGAGAACAAGTTCGAAAACATGGGCGCCCAGATGGTCCGTGAAGTCGCCCAGAAGACGAACGACATCGCCGGCGACGGCACCACGACCGCCACGGTGCTCGCCCAGGCGATCTACCGCGAGGGCGTGAAGCTCGTCGCGGCCGGCCACAACCCGATGGACCTCAAGCGCGGCATCGACAAGGCCGTCACCGCCGCCATCGAGGAGCTGAAGAACATCTCGAAGCCGGTCAAGGACAGCAAGAAGGAGATCGCCCAGGTCGGCACGATCTCCGCCAACGGCGACTCCGAGATCGGCAAGATCATCGCCGAGGCGATGGAGAAGGTCGGCAAGGAAGGCGTGATTACGGTGGAAGAGGCGAAGGGCCTCGATACCGAGCTCGAGACCGTGGACGGCATGCAGTTCGACCGCGGCTATCTCTCGCCCTACTTCGTCACGAACCCGGACAAGATGATCGCGGACATCGAGGATCCCTACATCCTCATCCACGAGAAGAAGATCGCGTCCATGAAGGACCTGCTCCCGATCCTCGAGAAGGTGGCACAGGGCGGCAAGCCTATCGTCATCATCGCCGAGGAAGTGGAGGGCGAGGCCCTCGCGACCCTCGTGGTGAACAAGATCCGCGGCACGCTGCAGGTGGCTGCCGTGAAGGCTCCGGGCTTCGGCGACCGCCGGAAGGCCATGCTGGAAGACATCGCGATCCTCACCGGCGGGCGCTGTATCGCCGAGGAGCTCGGCATCAAGCTCGAGAACGTGACGCTCAAGGATCTGGGCCGCGCCAAGAAGGTCCAGATCGACAAGGACAACACGACGATCATCGACGGTGCCGGCAAGCAGGCCGACATCGAGGCCCGCGTGAAGCAGATCCGTGCGCAGATCGAGGAAACCACCTCGGACTACGACCGCGAGAAGCTCCAGGAACGGCTCGCGAAGCTCGTCGGCGGCGTGGCGGTGATCCGCGTGGGCGCTGCGACGGAAGTCGAGATGAAGGAAAAGAAAGCCCGCGTGGAGGACGCGCTGAACGCGACCCGCGCTGCCGTTGAGGAAGGCATCGTACCTGGCGGCGGAACCGCGCTGGTCCGTGTGCTTCCGGCGCTGGCCAAGGTGAAGGATGCAAAGGGCGAAGAACAGTACGGCGTCGAGATCGTGCGCAAGGCCCTCGAATCTCCGCTGCGCCAGATCGCCGATAACGCCGGCGAGGACGGCTCGATCGTTCTGGACAAGGTCATGAACGGAAAGGACGCCTTTGGCTTCAACGCCGCGACGGGCGAATACGGCGACCTCTACAAGGACGGCGTGATCGATCCGACGAAAGTGACCCGCTCGGCGCTCCAGAACGCTGCGTCGGTCGCCGGCCTGCTGCTCACGACCGAAGCCCTCGTCGTCGAAAAGAAGAAGAAGGACGACAAGGGTGCCGGTGCCGGCATGCCCGACATGGACATGTAACCCGGACGTTGCCGGAAACAGCGAAGGCCGCGATCCCTCAGGGGACCGCGGCCTTCGGCTTTTAAAGGGGAGAGTGGATTATTTCTCGAACCGGTCGATATCGCCGGGCTTCCGGAGCATCTTGTCCACTTCGCCGAGATGCATGGTCTCCATGTAGATGTGCTCGCGGGCGTATTCTTCCAGCATCACGTCCTCGCCTTCGACAACCTTGAGAAGGTCCTCGTAAAGCTTGAGGGTCGCCCGTTCGTGCCGCAGGGATTCCCTCAGGATGTCGCCGATGTCGTGCTTCTGGGTTTCGAGCAGCGGCCCGATGCCGAGCGAGGGGTGACCGCCGAGAGTCGTGACCAGTTCGCCGGCCGTTTCCGCATGCTTCAGCGATTCGGCCGCCTGTTCGCGGAGCCACTTCACGATGGGGATCCGGTTGTACCCGTACACCATGAATGAATAGTGGGTGTAGTGGATCGAGCCGGCGAGCTCCATCTCCAGGATCTTGTTCATCAGGTTGATGGCCTTCTTGCGGATCGCGTCTTTCATCGAACGGGTACCCCTTCCGGTGGAATGTGCCTGCATCCTACCGGATGAACAGGAGGCGTGAGAACCCGGAAAGGGATGCCCTAAAATGGGAGACTGAAAATCGGTTTCACGTTCAACGGCGGTCTTGACCGCCGGGCGGCGCTCCGCCACGTTGGCGGCCGTATGCGGGCAGTGATCGAGCATGAGCCGTCGTTTTCCTGGTTGAAGATTCAGCTGGAGCGCGGAGAGACCGTGCGCGCCGAGGCGGGCTCCCTCGTGGCCCGGTCCACCTGGATATCCATGAAGACCAGGCTGAACGCCCGAGGCGCGGGTTTCGGCGGCTGGCTGATGACCCTCTTCTCGGCCTTTGTCCGGCGGCTTCTCGGCCGCGAGTCGGTGTTCGTGAACGACTACACGGCAGGCCAGAACGGCGAACTGGTGCTCGCTCCGGTCATGCCGGGCAGCATCTTCCGTCGCCAGCTCGACGGAAAGAACCGCCTGCTGGTCCGGGCGGGGAGTTTTCTCGCGAGCCACGGGGACGTGCATGTCCGGGTCCGCTGGGGCGGCTTTCGCAACCTGTTCGCGGGTAACGGGCTGTTCCTGCTTGAATGTTCGGGCCGCGGAGAGATCTTCCTGAACGCCTATGGCGGGGTCATGTACGTGGACGTCAAGACCGCCTACATCGTCAATTCCAGCCATGTGGTGGGGTACGACCATACCCTTGGGATGAAAATCCGGCCCATTCAGGGCGGTGCGCGGGCGATCCTGTTTTCGGGCGAGGGACTCGTCTGCGAGTTTTCGGGCGAGGGACGGCTGTATATCCAGTCCCGTAACGAGGCCGGGCTGGCCCGCTGGATCCAGCCCCTGCTGAAGCCATGAGAATCGCCATCAGTTACGGGCCGGCGCACGCTATCGCGGCTGTCCAGATGGAGCCGGGCGAAAACCTGCGGGCCGAAAGCGGCACTCTCGTGAGCATGACGCCGAACCTGGCCGTGACGACGGAAGGGCCTTTTTCGGCGGGCACCGGCGGCATTCTGAACAAGCTCAAGCGGTCGCTGCTCGGCGGCCAGTCCCTGTTCACGAACGTCTACCGGGCGGTGAACGAGCATGCCCACGTCTCGCTGGCACCGCCGCTGTCCGGGGATATGACCGTCCACGACCTTCTGGGGGGAGAAAAGCTCTATCTTCAGGCGACGAGCTTCGTCGCCGCTCCGGATACGGTGAAGCTCGACACGAAATTCCAGGGGTTTAAGGGGCTTGTGACAGGCGAAAGCCTGTTCTTCATCGAGGCGTCCGGGCACGGACCTGTGATTGCGGCTGCCTTCGGCGGCCTCGCGGTCCGGGAATTCTACGGCGAGATGATCGTCGATACGGGCCACCTCGTCGGTTTCACGCAGGGCGTGAACTACGAGGTCGTGAAGGCGGGCTCCGGCTGGATCTCGAGCTGGCTCTCGGGAGAGGGGCTCGTGCTGAAACTGTCCGGCCGTGGCCGGGTGTATCTCCAGTCCCGTAACCCCCGCGAGTTCGGCCGGTGGATCGGCCGCCGGCTCCCGCCGAGGAAGGGGAACTCCCTGTGAGGCACGAGATCCTTTACCGGCCCGATTTCGCGCTGATGAAGACGATCTTCAAGGCTCCCGGCGAAACGGTGACGGCCGAGACCGGCTCATTGATCAGCATGAGTCCGGGGCTCAAGGTCGATACGTCGCTTCGTGGCGGACTTCTCGAATCTCTGGGCCGCAAGATGCTGGGCGGGGAGACCCTGTTCCAGAACCGCTACACCTCCACGGCTGAGGGGCAGGAGCTTCTGCTCGCGCCGGCAGTCGAGGGCGATATTTTCTCGTTCAGGCTGAGGGAGGGAGAGAGCTTCTACCTCCAGAGCGGAGCGTATCTGGCCCATGTGGGTGAAGGGTTATCGCTGGACACGAAGTGGGCAGGGGTCCGGGGGTTTTTCGGCGGGATGGGGTTTTTCCTGCTCAGGGTTCGCGGGCCGGGCGAAGTGTTCTTCGGATCCTACGGCGCGATCCATGAGGTCGAAGTCGGCCCGCAGGGCTTCGTCGTCGATACGGGTCATGTGGCCGGGTTCACGTCCGGCCTCGACTATTCGGTCCAGAAGTTTGCAGGGTACAAGGGGCTTTTTTTCAGCGGGGAAGGCTTCGTCGCCCGGTTTACAGGGTCCGGGAAGATTTATCTCCAGTCCCGGAACTCCGAATCCCTGGCGTCGTTCTTCGAGGGCTATCGCCGCGAAGTGAACGGAACGGGCTGAGTAATCAGTCGCGGCCGGCGACGATCGGCGCGGCTTCGGCCTGGAAATCCCCGTCTCGTTCCTGAAGCGTCAGGACATCGGGGCCGTAGGCCGCTTTCCAGGCGGCAAACATCTGCTCCAGCGGGAGATCGTCGAACGTCCCGTGGTAGCGGATGTACTCCATGTGCTTGCGGCCGGTGCTGTCGAACGGGTGAAACAGGGCATCGGCAGTGCCGTCCCAGTCGAGGGGCTTCACGCCGAACTTCTCGCAGAGTTCCACGTTGAACGTCGGTGTCACCTTGATCCACCGGCCGTCGAGGAAAATTTCCGTATAGCCGTGGAAGACGAAGTCAGTTTGGCCCTTCATCCGGGCTTTCAGTTTGTCGGTGGTCAGGTGGTTGCGGACGTCGGCAAACCCGAGGCGCGCCGGGATGCCGGCAGCCCGGCAGGCGGCCGCCAGTGCAATGGCTTTCGGGACGCAGAAGGCCTTCCCGGCTTCGATCACCTTGCTGGCGGTCAGAGTATCGGCAGAGCCGTTGAAGCTGTAGGGGTCGTATTTCACTCCGTCCCGTACGGCGTAGTAGAGGGCGACAGCCTTTTCCCGGTCGGTCCTGAGGCCTGCGGTGCGTTTCTGGACAAAGCCGACAAGGCCCGGCTCCGTGGAGTCGATGAACCGGGTCGGCGTCAGGGAACTGTCGTTCATGGGGGCAGTATAGTCCGAGAAGAGCCGGCAAAGCAGCTATGGGGCAGCAGGCGCCGCTACGGCGGCGCTTCCGGCTTCCCAGGTAGTCGCGCTCGAGAACCGGGTGCCGGTGATCTGGAGTTCCACGGGGCCGGCCTTTTCGGGTCGGGGGAACTTCACGAGCCAGACGGTCGAGAACCGGTCCTTGTGGGGGTAGAGCCATTCGATGCGGGACCGGGGTGTTTCAAGCTTCTGGATGGATGAGGGTTCGATCCGCTTTCCGTCCGGCTGGAGCAGGCTCGCTTTCACCGGGGAGCCGGACGCGAGGCCGATCAGGTTGTCCCGCTGATCTTCGGTGTAGAGCACGATGCTGAAGGCGAGGGACTTCGCCGACTCTTCGGCGTCCTTCTGCTTCTCGCTTTCGGCCCGTTCCGGCGTCCAGAGCTCGTAGACCGCCAGTGCATCCCGGCGGAACGACCGGATGGCATCCGTATCGAGGGTTGCCCAGTAGATCGAGGCCGTATCCACCCGGTCGTACTGGATGCGCACCCGGCGGGTGCCGTTCTCAAGGGCCTGGTAGTAACTCTCCCGGGCCCTGTCGAGGTCGTCGCCGGTGATCTGGCGGGCGGGGTCGCCGGGTTTCGTCGCAGGCGTCGTGGCAGTCTCCGCGCAGGAGGCCAGCAGCAGGCCGGCGATGAAAGCGGCGATGCCGGCTTTCACGAGACAAAGTCCTTCCGGTGGTAGAGGGCGTGAAGTGTGACGCCTTCCCTGGCAAGGTTTTCGCGGCCGCCTTCGTCCCGGTCCACAAGGACATAGACGTCGCTCACGACGTACCCGGCCTCGCGAACATGGACAATTGCCTTGAGGGAGGAGCCGCCGGACGTCACGACATCCTCGACCAGCACGACTTTTGCGCCCTTGGGGATGTTTTCGGTCCCTTCGATCCACTGGCCGGTGCCGTGGCCCTTGGGTTCCTTGCGGACGATATAGGCTGGGATGGGACTGCCCTGAAGGAAGGACGTGAGACTCACCGCCGTGGAGATTGGATCGGCACCGAGAGTCGGCCCGCCGACAGCTTTCGCATCGGGGGTTTCCTTGCGGATTCTGGCGAGCAGCTCGCGGCCGAGGAGCGCGGCACCTTCGGCATCCAGCGTGACTCGCTTGCAGTCGATATAGAAGTCGCTTTCCTTGCCGGAGGCGAGTTTCACCCGGCGTTTTTCGTAGGAGCGGGTGCGGAGCAGTTCGAGCAGTCGGTCACGGTCGGTCACGGGCGCAGGACTCCTTGGAAACAGGGCGGTCTTACGGATTCCCTAGCACGGCGGCAGGGAAGGGGGAACTACTTGTGCTTCGAAGCCGAGGCCATGTCGTCGAACAGTCGCATCTGACGCCGGCCGTTATTATCGATCGGAAGCGGATAGCGGCCCGAGAAGCAGGCATCGCAGAACCCTTCGTCCGTCGAATTCAGGGCGATCTTCATGCCCGGAATGGAGAGGTAGCCCAGCGAATCGGCTCCAATGAAATCCCGGATTTCCCTGACCGACTGGCTGGAGGCGATGAGCTCTTCCTTGGTCGGTGTGGCAACGCCGTAATGGCAGGGGCCGGTCGTGGGCGGCGAGGAAATCCGCATATGGACTTCTTTCGCTCCGGCGTTCCGGAGCAGGGTGACGAGCTTCTGGGAAGTCGTCCCGCGGACGATCGAGTCATCCACGACCACCACACGTTTGCCGTCCAGAACGCCCCGGTTCGGGTTCAGCTTGATCTTCACGCCGAAGTGGCGGATCTGCTGGGTGGGTTCGATAAAAGTCCGGCCGACATAGTGATTGCGGGTGAGGCCGGCCTCGTAGGGGAGTTTCGCCGTTTCGGCGTAACCCATGGCGGCGGGCACACCCGAATCGGGAACCGCAATGACGATATCCGCCGGAGCCGGCTGCTCGATCGCAAGCTGGGCACCCAGGGCCTTCCTCACCTTGTAGACATTCCGCCCGAACAGGATCGAATCCGGACGGGCGAAGTAGATGTATTCAAAGATGCACCGCTTTGGAGTCTCGGCAGCCGTGCCGCGGAAGGAAGTCATTCCTGCTGCTGTGATCTCGATCGTTTCACCCGGCTCGATCTCCCGCTCGTATTTCGCCCCGATGAGGTCGAAAGCGCAGGTCTCGCTGGCGACAGCCCAGCCTCCATCCAGCCGGCCGAGGACCAGCGGCCGGAAGCCGTGCGGGTCGCGGCTCGCAACGAGCCGGGTTTCGGTGAGAAATACCATCGAATAGGCGCCCTGCACTTGGGCAAGGGACTCCATGATCCGGCCGACCGTGGTTTCCTGCTCGCTCGAAGCGACAAGGTGGGCGACGATCTCGGTGTCGGCGGTTGACCGGAAGATGCTTCCGGTGTTTTCCAGCTCCTTGCGAAGCTGGCTGGCGTTCACGATGTTGCCGTTATGGGCCATGGCGAATGCGCCGTGGCGGTAATCCATCGCGAACGGCTGGGCGTTCTTGATGTGAGAGCCGCCGGCCGTGGAATACCGGTTGTGCCCGATGGCTGCCGTGCCGGGCAGGTTCTTGAGGACGTTCCCCGCAAAGACGTCGGCGACAAGGCCCATGCCCCGGTGGGTGTGGATCGCCTCACCGTCGCTGGAGACGATGCCGGCCGATTCCTGTCCTCGATGCTGGAGGGCGTAAAGCCCCAGGTAGGTGATGTGAGCCGCTTCGGGGTGGCCGAAGATTCCGAAAACGCCGCACTCGTCGTGGAACTTGTGGTCGCCCATCCGGCCTCGTTTGCGGGTAATGCTCCCGCCTTCGCCTGAATCGGTGCTTTTCTAGTTTTCCCCGGCGATCTTTGCAATCGGGGTTTTCCAGGCGTTGTAGAGATCCCGGACCGGAACATTGACGAGACCGTTGATAATCAGCCGGTCCTCCGTCACGGTCCCAAGTTCCTTCATGGGGGCTTTCAGCCGTGCGCAGATGGCCGCCAGCTTCTCCAGACCGGCGTCGTCCTCGACGGTGACGACGAACCGGCTCTGGGACTCGCCGAACAGAAGCGCGTCCTCCCGGATGTAATCCTCGATCTGGACGTCCGCTCCGAGCAGACGCTCACCGTGATTTCTCGGGTCCCCGAAACCGCACTCCGCCAGGGCGACGGCGAGGCCGCCTTCCGAGCAGTCGTGGGCCGAACGGATGATCCCCGCCTGGATTGCTTCCAGAACGGCTTTCTGGACCGTCTTTTCCAGGCCGAGATCGAGCTGCGGGGGCATCCCCCGCTCCTGGCCGTGGACGAGGGAGAGGTATTCCGAACCGCCCAGTTCTTCCTGCGTACGGCCCACAAGGACGATCCGGTGGCCGGGCTGCTTGAACCACTGGCTCGTTCGATGCTCGAGCTTGTGAAGCAGCCCCACCATGGCGACCGACGGCGTTGGATGGATGCCGACCTCGAGGGTCTCGTTATAGAGGGAGACGTTGCCCGAGACGACCGGGGTTTCCAGTGCCCGGCAGGCATCGGCGAGACCCTCGATGCACCTGGCGAACTGCCACATGATCTCGGGACGTTCGGGGTTGCCGAAGTTCAGACAGTCGGTGATCGCCACCGGTTCGCAGCCGGAAGCGACAAGGTTCCGGGCGTTTTCCGCGACCGTGATCAGGCCGCCGGTATACGGGTCCAGATAGCAGTAGCGGGAGTTGCAGTTCACGGTAAGGCCCACGGCCCGGTCCACGCCGGGGAGCTTCACGAGTGCCGCGTCGGAGCCGGACGGGAGCAGCGTCGATTTGCCCACGTAGTTATCGTACTGGCGCCAGATCCACTCGCGCGAGCAGATATTCGGGCTCGACATGAGACGGAGGAGGACGTCGTTGTAGTTCGAGGGGAGAGGAACCGTTTTCAGGTCCAGCTTCTGCACGTCGTCCTGCCATGCCGGGCGCTCCATGGGGCGCTCATAGACCGGCGCGGCTTCGACGAGGACGTCGACCGGAAGATCGCAGACCGTCTTGCCGCCGTCCTTGATGACCCAGCGGCCGCTGTCGGTCACTTTGCCCACTACGGCCACGTCCAGATCCCACCGCTTGAAGATATCGATCACTTCCTGCTCACGGCCGCGTTTGGCAACAATGAGCATCCGCTCCTGCGACTCGGACAGCAGGATCTCGTAGGGGATCATGCCGGTTTCCCGGCGGGGGATGAGATCAAGATCCATTTCAAGGCCGCTGCCGGACCGGGAGGCCATCTCAACGGACGAGCTGGTCAGGCCCGCTGCGCCCATGTCCTGGATACCGACGATGGCATCCTTCGACATGAGTTCGAGGCAGGCCTCGATCAGCAGCTTCTCCGTGAACGGGTCGCCTACCTGAACCGTCGGGCGGCGTTCTTCGGAGGTTTCGTCGAACGATTCGGAGGCCATCGTCGCGCCATGGATGCCGTCACGGCCCGTCTTGGAACCGACGTAGATCACCGGGTTGCCGACGCCCTCGGCGAGCCCCTTGAAGATCCTGTCCGTCCGCGCGATGCCCATGGTGAAGGCGTTCACCAGCGGGTTCCCGTTATAGCAGGGATTGAAATAGACCTCGCCGCCCACAGTGGCGACACCCACGCAGTTGCCATATCCGCCGATACCGGCGACCACGCCCGACAGAAGGTGCGGCACCTTGGGGTGCTTCGGATCGCCGAACCGGAGCGAGTTCAGATTGGCCACGGGCCGGGCGCCCATGGTGAACACGTCGCGGAGAATGCCGCCCACGCCCGTCGCCGCGCCCTGATAGGGCTCGATAAACGAGGGGTGGTTATGGGACTCCATCTTGAAGACCAGCGCGATGCCGTCTCCGGCGTCCACGACACCGGCATTCTCGCCGGGCCCCTGAAGCACCCGGGGACCCTTGGTCGGAAACTTCTTGAGATGAACCCGTGAGGATTTGTAGGAGCAGTGCTCGCTCCACATGACGCTGAACACCCCAAGCTCGGGATAGGTCGGTTCGCGTCCGAGCGCCTTCAGGATGATCTGGTATTCATCGGGGGTGAGCCCGTGATCTTCGATAAGTTCGGGAGTGATCTTCGGTTCGGTCACGGTTCAGGTCACCTGGAGCCCAGTATGGAGTCAAATACGATACGTCCGCCTTCGGAGCCCAGAACCATCTGGCACGCATGTTCGGGGTGCGGCATGAGGCCGAGGACGTTGCGGCCGGAATTCACGATACCGGCGATGTTGTTCAGGGTGCCGTTCGGGTTGGCGGCATCGGTCGCATTGCCCGCCGGGTCCACATAGCGGAACACCACCTGTCCCTCGCCTTCGATACGTTTCAGCGTGTCGGCGTCGGCAAAGTAGTTCCCTTCGCCGTGCTTGACCGGCATCCGGACGACGGAGCCCTTCTTCGCTTTCGAGAAGAACGGCGAGTTGTCGGTCTCAAGCTTCAATCGCACGTCGTCGCAGATGAACTTGAGCTGCCGGTTCCGGATCAGCACGCCCGGCAGCAGCCCGGCTTCGCACAGGATCTGAAAGCCGTTGCAGATGCCCAAAACCGGCTTCCCCTTCTGGGCGTGGCCGCGGACAGCGTCCATGACAGGCGAGAACTTCGCCATGGCGCCGGTCCGCAGGTAATCGCCATAGGAGAATCCGCCGGGCAGGACCACGAGTTCGGCATCCCCGACGGATTTCTCCTGGTGCCAGACAAGGCGCGCATCGGCGCTATAGACTTCGGTCAGCATCCTGACCGTGTCCCGGTCGTCGTTCGAGCCGGGAAACTGGATGACTGCAACCTTCAGGCTTCGATCTCCACGCGGTAATCCTCGATCACCATATTGGCGAGAAACTTTTCGCACATTTTCTTGAGTTCCGCCTCGGCCTGGGCTTTCGAGAGCCCCTTCGAGTCGTCGATCTGCATCTCGATCATCTTGCCGATCCGGACGTTCTTCGCGGCCGTAAAACCGCTCTGGTGCAGGGCCCGTTCGACAGCTGTTCCCTGCGGATCCAGCACGTTCTTGCGGACCGTTACATAGACTTTCGCCTTCAAGGTTATCCCTTCTTCTTGCCGAGCTTTTCCGTCACCCGGCGGAGCACTTCCTGATAGGACTCCTCGATCTTGCCGAGATCCCGGCGGAACCGGTCCTTGTCCATCTTCTCGTTGGTCTTGGCGTCCCAGAGGCGGCAGCCGTCCGGCGTGATCTCGTCGCCGAGGAGAATCTTGTCCTTGTGGCGGCCGAATTCGAGCTTGAAGTCCACGAGCTTGATGCCCACAGACTTGAACAGCTTGACGAGCAGCTTGTTCACTTTCAGGGCCGCCTTGTCGATCTTGTCCAGTTCCCTGGCAGTCGCGAGGCCGAACACGAGGGCGTGGTCCCGGTTGATGGGCGGATCCCCGAGATCGTCCTTCTTGTAGTAGTACTCGACGATCGGCCGCTTCAGGATTTCGCCTTCCGGAATCCCCATCCGCTTGGAGAGGGAGCCGGCGACGATGTTCCGCACGACGACCTCCACGGGGACGATCTCGAGCGACTTCACGAGCATCTCCCGGTCGGAGAGCTTTTCGACGAAGTGGGTTTTGACGCCGTTCTTTTCCAGATAGCGGAAGATGAGCGATGAAATCTCGTTGTTCATCACGCCCTTGTCCACGATGGTGCCGCGTTTCTGGGCATTGAAGGCGGTGGCGTCGTCCTTGAAATACTGGATGACGAGCTTCTTGTCCCCGGTCCGGTAGAGAACCTTGGCCTTGCCTTCGTAGAACTTTTCGCCGCGCCGGGGGCTGGTTTTCGGGGTTTCTTTCCTGGAGCTCATGAGGTTCACCGTCCGGGGAAATTACGCGGGGTCGCGCCGCTCGAACACGCGCCGGAAAATCGTGTCCACGTGTTTGGTGTGATAGGCGATATCGAAACAACTATCCACTTCCGCCTCGCCCAGTTTTTCCCGGACCTGCAGGTTCCTGAGCAGTTCGTCCCGGAAACTCGCGGCCTGGCCGGTCCAGATCTTCATGGCGGCCGTCTGGACAGCAGCATAGGCATCCTCGCGGGAGAGACCGGCTGAAACCAGCTTGAGGAGGACCCGCTGGGAGTTGTGAAGTCCACCCAGCCGGTCCATGTTCCGCTTCATGTTCTCCGGATAGACGAGCAGCTTGTCCATGAGGCCCGTGAGACGGTTCAGGGCGAAATCCAGCGTCACCGTGGCGTCAGGGCCGATGTTGCGCTCCACGGACGAATGGGAGATGTCCCGTTCGTGCCACAGGGCCACGTTTTCCATGGCAGGGACGGCCATCGAGCGCACCAGCCGGGCGAGCCCCGTGATGTTTTCCGAGAGAACGGGGTTTCGCTTGTGAGGCATGGCGGAAGAGCCCTTCTGGCCGGGGCTGAAATACTCTTCCGCTTCGTAGACCTCCGTGCGCTGGAGGTGACGGACCTCGGTGGCGAGCTTCTCCATGCTGGAGGCAATGAGCGCCAGTGTGGTGAAGAATTCCGCGTGCCGGTCCCGGCTCACGATCTGGCTCGAGCAGGGCTCGCCCTTGAGGCCGAGCTTCTCGCAGACGTAATCCTCCACCGACGGCTCGATGTTGGCGAATGTTCCGACGGCGCCGGAAATCTTGCCGACGGCGATCCGGTGAATGGCCCAGTAGAGCCGTTGGCGGTGGCGGCGGAATTCGTCGAAATAAAGGGCCAGCTTGAGGCCGAAGGTCACGGGCTCCGCGTGGATGCCGTGGGACCGGCCGATCATCACCGTGTCCTTGTGCTCATAGGCCCGCCGCTGAAGCACTTCCATGAGCCGGTCGAGGTCCTGCATGAGCAGCACGCCGGCGTCCCGGAGCTGGCAGGCGAGCGCCGTGTCGAGGACATCGGAGCTGGTCATGCCGAGGTGAAGGAACCGGGCCTCGGGCCCGATGTGCTCGGCACAGGCGGACACGAAGGCGATGATGTCGTGCTTGGTCTGTTGCTCGATCTCGTCCGCACGGGCGATGATCTTCTGGAACTCCTCGGAGGTTGCCGGCTGCTTCGCCCGGATGGCTTTCACGGCTTCCGGGGGGACGTTTCCCAGCCGGGCCTGGGCCTCGGTTGCCAGGATTTCGATCTCCAGCCAGTAGCGGAACCGGGTTTCGGGCTCCCAGATCCGGGTCATTTCCTTGCGGCTGTATCGGGATATCACGGGCGAAAATGCCTTTCCGGATCAGAACAGTTCCACGACGTCACTGACTTCCTTGCGCCGGGCGCAGCGGACGCTAACCGTTTCCGCCCCGCAGGCGTCAAGTTCCGCCCGGACGGCCGAATGGGCCAGTTCGGGCGTATTATTGATCTCGGACAGGTGGGCGAGGACAACCTGATTCAGGCGCCCCTGCTCGGCAATCCTCGAGACGAACGAGGCGCACTGGTCGTTGGAGAGGTGTCCTGTCTCGCAGCTCACCCGCTGCTTGAGGTGGTAGGGGTAGGGGCCCGTCCTGAGACGGTTCAGATCGTGGTTCGCCTCGCAGATCAGGGTCGAGACGTTCCAGTACTTGTCCAGCATGGTTTCGGTCGTGGAACCAAGATCTGTCATGTAGCCGAACGACACGCCGCCCGTTTCCACCCGGAAGCTCACCGGTTCAGCGGCATCATGGGGGACTGGAACCGGCATGACCCGGAACGGCCCGATCTCGAAGGTGTCATTCGGGGCCATAGGCCGGAGCCGGTCGATTCCTGTCTCCTTGTGGATAACCCGGCCTGTCTCTTTGGTCGCGTAGACGGCGATGTGCGGGAATTTGGCAAGCAGCCGCTCAATACCTCCGGCATGGTCGCTGTGTTCGTGGGTCAGAACGATGCAGTTCACAGAGTCCACGTCCCGGCCGATCAGGGCGAGGCGCCGCTTGAGGGTAAGCGGAGGCAGTCCGCAGTCGATGAGAAAACCGAAGCCGCGGGCTTCCACATAACACGCATTTCCGGACGAGCCCGACCCCAGAAGCCACGCACGGGCTTTGGGTTCCTGTTCCTGGGTAAAGGGGAGGGGAAGGCTCACGGCGGCGGGTACTTATGCGCGTCCTTGCCGGCCGCGCAAGCGGGAGCCCTCACGGACTGGCATTAAGGTACGGGCGGAGTGGTTGGCAAGGTCAGGTATTCAGAAGCTTTCCACTCCGCCGGCGGAGCTCAGGCACCACCTCATTCTCGAACCACGGGTGCGTCCTGAACCAGCGGATGTTGCGCGGGGAAGGGTGCGGCAGCGGGAGGAATTCCGGGGCGTATTCCTTCCAGGCCCTCACCGTTTCCGTCAGGGAGTCCTTTCGCCGGTCTTTCAGGTAGTGGGCCTGCGCATACTGCCCGATGAGCAGCGTCAGCCGGATTTCGGGCAGGAGCGGCAGGAGCCGGGGGAGCCAGTGCTCGGCGCATTCGGGGCGGGGCGGCAGGTCTCCGCTTTTTCCCCGGCCGGGATAGCAGTAGCCCATCGGGATGATGGCGATTCGGGTTTCGTCGTAGAAGGTATCCCGGTCCACGCCGAGCCACTGACGGAGACGATCTCCGCTCGGATCGTTCCACGGGATCCCGGTCGCGTGGACCCTGGTGCCGGGAGCCTGACCGACGATCAGCAGCCGGGCAGTGGCCGAGGCCCGGAGCACGGGCCTTGGGCCCAGGGGGAGCATATCCTCGCAGATCCGGCAGGACCGGACCTCGTTGAGCAGCTCCGGCAGGGTGTCGTCGCGCCGTTTCCGCATCCCGGCGGCGTATGATACGAGTCGGAACGAGGTCAAACCAGCATGGAAATCGAGAAAATCGGCATTGTCGGCGGCGGAGTCATGGGTTCCGGGATCGCGCAGGTGTTTGCGCTTGCGGGCACCGAAGTCGTGGTTCGTGAGATCGAGGAAAAGTTCCGTCTGAAGTCGGAGCAGGAACTTTCGTCGGGCCGCTACGGACTCGACCGTGCCGTGGAACGGGGCAAGCTCTCCCCGGACGAAGCGAAGCGGGCGAAGAACCGGGTGACGTTTACGCTGGATCTCGGAGCGCTGAAAGACGCGGACCTAATTATCGAAGCTGTTCCGGAACAGAAGCCGCTCAAGGAAAAGGTCTTTGCCGAACTGGATGCCCTCGTGAAGCCCGGGGCGATCTTCGCCTCGAACACGAGCGGGTTTTCCATCACGGAACTGGCCCAGAGCGTCAAGCGCCGGGACCGGTTTCTTGGCATGCACTTCTTCTCGCCGGTTCCGGTGATGAAGGTGGTCGAGCTCATTCACCAGCCGGAGACTTCACCGGCGGTTTTCGATATCTGCACGGCCCTGATCGAAAAGATCGGCAAGCAGTCGATCCGGGTGAAGGACGCGCCCGGCAAGTACGGCTTTGTCGCCAACCGTATCTATTTCGCCATGATCCAGGAAGCCCAGAAAGTTGTCGCCGAAGGAATTGCCACGCCTGCCGACGTCGATAAGGTCATGACCCTCGGATACAACTGGCCCGTCGGCCCCTTCGGCATGGTCTCGGGAGCCAAAGGCGGGTGGAAGAAGTAGCCCCGTCAACCCCTGTCCTGTATCAATATTGGGAGGCCGTAGTCAGACCCTTCTGGCGGGGATAGAATCTTCCCCGAGATGCCTCCTTCGTCACCTACCCGGCCCAGTCCGCCGCCCCGGCAGCCTGCCCAGCTCACGCCGCGGCAGATCTATGAGCATCTGGACAAGTTCGTGATCGGGCAGGGGACGGCGAAAAAGGTCGTCGCGACGGCCGCCTACAATCATTACAAGCGGCTCTTCCATGCGGACCGGCGGGGTGAGGTGCCGATTCGCAAGTCCAACATCCTGATGATCGGTCCCACGGGCTGCGGGAAGACCCACATCGCCCGGAATCTGGCCGAGATTCTCGACGTGCCGTTCACCGTCTGCGATGCCACGGAATATACGGAAGCCGGTTATTACGGGAAAGACGTCGAGGTGATGATCGCCGAGCTGCTGTTCAAGACCGGCGGCAACGTGCAGGAGACCCAGCGGGGGATCATCTTCATCGATGAGATCGACAAGATCGCCCGCCGCACAGGCAACATGCGGACCGGTGCGGGGTCCAGGGACATCGGCGGCGAAGGCGTGCAACAGGCCTTGCTTAAGATGCTCGAAGGGCAGCGGATGTTCGTGCCGATGAACGTGACGCAGCACTGGAACCGCCACGATTTCGTAGAGGTCGACACGACCCATATCCTGTTCATCTGCGCGGGGGCATTCAGCGACTTGCGGCCCGATTACGAGCAGAAGGCCATCGGTTTCGGAACTGCCGAAGACGTGGCGCAGGGCCCCCTGAAGCGCAAGAAGGTCACGACCCGGGAGCTGTCGAACTACGGCCTGATCCCTGAACTTCTGGGGCGGCTTCCCGTGCTGGTGGAACTGGACAGCCTGAGCCGCACCGAGATGATGGAGATCGTCCTGCGGCCGCCGGATTCGGTGCTGAAGGAATACATTCAGCTCCTGGCCATGGATGGGGTGACACTCGACGTGCGGGAAGACGCGGTAGGTGCACTGGTGGACCACGCAATCGAGCAGAAGACCGGGGCCCGGGGATTGCGGTCGATCATGGAGGAACTGTTCCGGGATATCCTTTTCGAGGCACCGGAACGGGCAGGTGAGACGGTGCAGATCGCCGGTGACTGGGTTCGCCGGCGGATTCAGGATCTGGCGGCTCCAGGTTCCGATAAGCCGGCGGCGAAACCGTAAGACCGGGAGAGTTTCAAGGTGGCGGGGCTTCAGGGGAAAAAGGTCTTCTGCGTCGATGACGAGCCGGCGAATCTCCAGCTCATCGAGCGGGTCATGCGCCGGGAGCAGGCAGAAGTCCGCACGGCGGCGGATGCCGGGGCCGCCCTCGAAACGCTCGCCAGTTTCGAACCCGATATCATCGTCACAGACCTGCGGCTTCCCGATCTTCAGGGAAAGGACCTCGCGCTGAGGATCCGGTCCATGCCCCGGATGCAGAAGGTCCCCATCGTCGCCATTACCGCCTATGACGACCCCACGGCCCGTGCCGAAGCCCTCGCAGCCGGCTGCGACGGCTACCTGACGAAGCCGATCGACGTGCTCACCATCGGGTCCCAGCTTGCGAGTTACCTGCCTGGCAGCGGTACTGTGCGGACACCGGAGCCCGTGACACCGGAACAGGTGGACCATCTGCGCCGTATCGGCGGCGACCTCGTGGACCGGCTTTACACCAACATTTCAGAACTGAAGGCCAAGAACGCGGAACTGTCGGGGCTTCAGGACAAGCTGGTCGAGGCCCGTACGAGAAGCGCCCTGGGCGAGATGGCAGCGGGTATCGTTCATGAGTTCCGCAACCCGCTTTCGTCGATCTCGGGGCTTGCCGGCCTCGTGGGCTCCGATCTGACGGCTGCCGGAAAAAGTCCAAAGTTTGCCGAACTGATCCGGGAGCAGGTGACCCGCCTTGAACGGCTCTGTACCCAGCTTCTCGATTTCGCCCGTCCGGAGACTCCCCGCACGGAACGGTTCGATATCGGCCAGTGGCTGAATCAGGAGATTGACCGCCTGAGGCCGGGCTTTCCGGATCGGCCGGTGGCTCTCGGCCTGAATATTCCCGGGGAGCCGGTTTGGGTCAGTTCCGATCCCCATCATCTGGCCCAGGTATTTCTGAACCTGATGCGGAACGCGTTCGAGGCGACCGAGGAGGGCGGCGAGGTGAGCGTCCGGCTGGCGCCGTCGATGGATCATGTGGTGCTGATCGTCCGGGATACCGGTACGGGTATAGAGCCGGAGCATCAGGAAAAACTGTTTCAGCCGTTCTTTTCCACCAAGGGAGGCAAGGGCACGGGGCTCGGGCTCGCCGTGTGCAAGCAGCTTGCCGACAGAAACAACTGGGAGCTGACGGTACGAAGCCAGCCGGCCCGGCTGGATGACCCCGGCAACAGTTTCACGGAATTCTGTATCCGGATGCAGAGGCTGGATAGTCCCGCAGAGGCGGTGAAGCCGTGAAGGAACTGTCGATCCTTATCGGCTCTTCGACCGGCGGTCCGCAGACACTCCGGACCCTGCTGGGCGCGCTCAAGTCGCCCCTCGAGTGCCCGCTTATCATCGTCCAGCACATGCCGCCGAAATTCACCTGGGGCTTCGCCCGCGGACTTGACCGGATCTACAGCGGCCATGTCGTGGAGCTTCAGCAGAACGAGCCGCTGGTTCAGGGTATGGCCTATGTGGCCCCCGGCGGGTACCGGGCGACGATCCGGCTGCCCGGCGAGACGCCCAAGTTCAAGATCGAGCCGCCTCTGCCCGAAGACCGCTTCGCCCCCGCCATCGATCCCATGTTCAAGTCCGCGGCACTGCGGTTCGGGCGCAATGTGCTGGGAATCGTTATTTCCGGCATATCGCCGGGATCGTACACAGATGGCGTGGACGGATGCCGGGCGATCAAGGAAGCGGGCGGGACGGTATTCATCGAGAACCCCGAGACGGCGGTCTGCGGGGGAATGCCCAAGGATTGCAGCAATTATGCGGACCGGGTCCTTGACGGAACGATGCTGGCGGCGGCCATCGAGGGCTGGATTCTCGGAAGGGGCCGTGTTTGATGAATCGCGCGAATCGTCAATACTGGGTGCGGCAGGATAAAGCCGTATGGGGCTGCAGGACGTGAATATTCTCGTCGTTGACGATGAGGCCGTGCACCGGCTGGCCGTGGGAGAAATCCTGCGGCGGGCGGGTCATCACGTCGTGGAAGCGGCCGACGGTCTCATTGCGACGGAAATCGCCACAACCCAGCGGTTCGACTGGGTGCTGATGGATATCCGGATGCCGCGTCTCGACGGCATCCAGGCCACGGAAGCGCTCCGTCAGATCGACCCTGCATCGAAGATCGTGGTGATCAGTGCCTTTGTCGATGGCGCCGTGCGGAGCCGGCTGGAGCAGCTCGGTGTTCACCGGATCATGTCGAAGCCGATTCAGCCGGAAAAAATCCTGGAAACAGTTTCTTCCCCGCTGAAGACGGAACGGCCTCCCCGCGTGCTTTACATTGAGGACAATCCGGAAAATCTCCTGCTCGTACGCCGCATCCTGGAACGGCAGGGGTTTGAAATGCTGGCGGCCCAGAGCGGCCTTGAGGGGCTTGAGCTTGCCTCGGACAGCCAGCCGGACCTGATTCTGCTCGACATCAACCTGCCGGAGATGGATGGCTACGCGCTCGCGACGCGGCTCAAGAATATCGAATCGCTCCGCAACACGCCCGTCGTTGCCGTGACGGCGAACGTCATGGCCGGCGACAAGGAACGTACGCTGATCGCGGGCTGCGACGGTTATATCGAAAAGCCCATCGACGTGGTCCAGTTCCCGGAACAGGTGAAGGCATTCCTCTCGGGCAAGCGGGAGAAGGTGGAAAATGTCGAGGCGGAGCGGTGGTTCCTCCGGGAGTTCTCCTCCAATGTCGTCCAGCAGCTCGAAGGCAAGCTCAGGGAGCTGGGACAGGCCAACGAAGAACTCCGTGAGCTGGACCGTCTCAAGGGCGAATTCCTGCAGAACATCTCGCACGAGCTACGTACGCCGCTGACGCCGATCAACGGATATCTCGAGATGCTGCTGACCGAGGAAATGGGCAGCCTGACTTCCCAGCAGAAGGAAGCGCTGAACGCCATCGACAGGTCGTCCAAAAAGCTGGCGGAACTGATCGACCGGCTGCTGGATTTCACGAAGCTGGCTTCCGGGAAAACCGAGATCAGCCGCAAGCCTTTCGACACAGGCCTGTGGATCGAGGAAATCCGTCACCAGGCGGAACCCATGGCAAAGGAAAAGGGACTGGAGATCGCCTTTGATCCCTCGGGAGCGCCTCCGGTCCTTACTGGAGACCGGCAGCGGCTCTCGCAGCTTGTGTTTAACCTGCTCCAGAATTCGGTGAAATTTACCCCCCAGGGCAAGCGGATCTTCCTCAAGCTGGGTTCGATCGGAGGACCGGAACTCCTGAATCGTTACGGCAACCTGATGTCCGGCCCAGTGACGGCGGATACGACCTGGGCACACCTGATCGTCGGGGACGAAGGCATCGGCATCGCGCCGGAACACCAGAAAAAGATCTTCGACCGGTTTTACCAGGTCGATGGCTCCCTGACCCGCCGGTACGGCGGCATGGGAATGGGACTTGCCCTGGTTCGCATGATCGCCGAGGCTCACGGCGGACAGGTCTGGGTCGAAAGCGAGCCGGGCCGGGGATCGAGTTTTCACGTCATCTGGCCGGTAGCCCTCTGAGTCTCATGCGCATTTACTGGATCCGGCACGGAGAAATGGAAACGGCCAGGATCCGCGACCAGTTTCGCGGAACTCCGGACCGGAATATCCTGAACCAGCTTCTGGACCAGCAACTGGAAGGACCATTGTCCGACAAGGGACGGCGCGAAGCCGTCGCGGCCGCCCGGGAACTGTCCCGCCATCCGATCAAATCCATCTGGTCGTCATCGATGATCCGGGCCAGACAGACGGCAGATGCACTGGCAGGTATCACAGGCCACAGCATTACCGAGACCCATGACTTGCGCGAGGTCCGTCCCGGACGGCTTTCCGAAGACGATTTCCTCTGGAAGTTCATCCGGACGGTTTCATCCCTGCCGGCAGTTCCCCGACGGGCAAAAACCGTCGTT
Source organism: uncultured bacterium (assembly GCA_964621525.1). GTDB lineage: Bacteria > JAGRBM01 > JAGRBM01 > JAGRBM01 > JAHCIT01 > CAZMGV01. The sequence continues at coordinate 270,086 of CAZUMS010000001.1, read as the reverse complement.
CTTGGGGGCAGTCTCATCCCGGCCATGTATTTCCGCTGGGAGCGGGGGCGCTCCCGCGGCGGTGAAACTCCTGCCGAATTCCATGAGCGGCTTTCGCGGGCTGTGGAGGCGATCAGGAAAGCACATGTCCCGGGAGACGAAGTCGCAGTCTTTTGTCACGGTTATGTCATTACTTACCTGGCGGACCGTTTCTGTTCTGCGGGGCCGAAAATCCGGGTTTCCCGCTACGTCCGGAACGGTTCGATCACCATTACCGATGTGAAACCCGATGGCGCCCTGGTGCTTCGGGAATTCGCCGCGGCCCGTCATCTCGGTTAGGGTACTGCCCGAAACGGAGCCAGAGTCCCGGTGGCTGCTGAAACAGCGTGCCGGACAGGGCGCCGGATCGACCGAAGGGTGGCCGCCGGATGGTGACCGAAGCCGATGTACTGATCGTGGGGGCGGGGCCGGCGGGTTCTTCGGCCGGCTATTTTCTCGGCAAGGCCGGCCTCAAGGCTCTCATTGTCGAACAGTCGAAATTCCCCCGGGACAAGGTCTGTGGTGACGGCCTGACTCCCCGCTCGTCTGCCATGATGCGCCGGCTCGGGCTCTACGAAAAGCTGGAGGGCCGCTACCGCTCGATCGGCACGGTCCGCATGCTGTCGCCCTACGGCGTTACGGCGGACATGGATATGCCGCCTGCCTGTTTCGGCGGGAAAGGGTTCGTGGTCCCCCGGATGGAGCTGGATCACATGCTGGTCCGGAACGCACTCGAGGCCGGAGCCGAACTGGTCGAGAACGAGCAGATCGTCGCAGTTCGGCGGGAGCCGGATGCGATCGTCTGCGAGGCTGCAAGCGGAAATTCGTTCCGTGCGCAGATGGTCATTGCCGCCGACGGGGCTAACTCGCTGATCCGCCGCAAGCTGAAGCTTCACGAACGGGCCGACCGGCACGGAGCCTGGGCGATCCGGGCCTACTACTCGGGCGTGAAGGCGGACTCTCCCAATGCCTTCGAGATCTGCTGGGACCGGCACCTGCTCCCGGCCTACGGCTGGCTGTTTCCGCTCGAAGGTGGGAAGGCGAACGTGGGGCTCGGTATCCGGGCCGACGATCTGCACAAGTCGGGGAAAACCCTGCCGCAGCTTTTCGACCTTTTTGTGAACGAGAACCCGAACATGCGGAATGAACTCCGGGACGCGAAGATGGAAGGAAAACCCCGGGGGCACTACCTTCCGTTCGGTTCCTACATCGGGGAGCTGGCGGCTGACCGGGTGCTGTTCGCCGGAGATGCCGCAGGCTTTATTCATCCACTCACCGGGGAGGGGATCGAATATGCACTGGAGTCCGGGGAAGCCGCGTCGCAAGTGATCCTCGGAATCTGGAAGGCGGGGAATCGGGAATTCTCGGCCGTATCCCTCAAACCTTATGCAGCCGAGTGCGACCGGCGATTCGGGCATACCCTGAGGGTCGGGACCCGGATGCAGCAGCTTTTCCGCTACCCGAGGCTGGTCGAACGCAGCATGCGGCTCGCGATCCGGGACGAGGGCATACGCAACGAATTTGCCGATATCCTGATCGGCAATGGGGACCGGATTAAGATTTCCCTTTACCGGAAGGTCCTGCTTGGTTTCTGACCGCTCCAGCCGGGTTGAGCCGCCGGAAAGGAATCGGTTATGATCCTCAAAATGGCAGCGTCTGGCTTCGCCGGTGGCTGGTCTTCCGTGAGGGGACAGCGGCACCGGCTGGCAGGTTCCCCGGAATTCCGGGGGCCGGGAGTTCCGTGATTCGAAAAACCCTCATCCGTCTCTACGGCTGGTACGTGTTTTACTCGCTGGCCGGCGTATTCCTCGGTTCCGGCGCACTGCTCGCCGTGACCGAGCTCAGCACGGATCTCATCTACGAGCCGGGGGCGCTCGCACAGTTTCTGGGCCTGTTTAATACGTTGCTCTTGGTGCACGCCTTCCTTTCCTGGAGATGGGTGAGGCCGGCCATACGTTTCGAGGAAGCTGCCCAGGAGAACGAACCCGACCGAATTCCTCCCGAACAGGCGCGGGAGATGATCGGCTGCCTGAACCGGCTGATCGTAAACACGAATGCCTGGATACTTTTCGCCTGGCCGGTTGGCGGCGTCGGGACGGCCGCAATCTACGGGTTCCGGGAAACCTACTCCATCGGCTGGCTCGAGAAGATCATGACGTTCTTCATCTCCGTTTCCATCGGAGTGATGATCTCCATCTATATCCGGGCGCTGAGCGAGCGGCGGCTTGAGCCGGTTTTCCAGTATTTCCGCGCCAAGGGCGGACTCGCGACCGATGACAGCGCTTTCCAGCCCCGCCTCCAGACGATGCGGTGGACGATCGGCTGGCCAGTGGTATGGCTGCTGGTCATTCTGGTCGGTTTCGGCATCCTGTTCGGATTCGCCCAGGGCGAAAAGACGGTGCGTTCGACCATGGAACGGCTGGCCGTTTTCCGGCTTTCCAGCTGGCACGAAGCGCTGGAATCGTCGGGAACCGATGCTTCCCAGATCCCCGACTATGTGAATCAGCTTGGTACCCAGATGGCGCTGTTCAAGCCCTCTCCCCACGGCGCGGTCGTCTGGTTCGATTCATCGGGAGCCGTCGTCGGACTCGCGGCCGAAGACAGCGAAAAGCAGTTCCGGGAAACGCCTCTCCATCACGACGAACGTCAGCGGATCGTGAAGCCGGAACTTGCGGGCAAGAACATGCTGAGAAGCCTGCCGATGGAATCTGTCACCGGTTCCGAGCAGACCGGCCGGCAGGTGGATTACCGCCGGATGCTGTCCCGGAAGCTTGACCTGTGGGTCTGGATGCCGCTGACGCACGGGGGCGCCATCGCGATGGTGTTTCCCCGGCAGGATATTGAACAGGAAACCGGAACGATGGGGCTGGCGGCCGTGCTGTTCCTGATTACCGGGCTTCTCCTCTGGCGCGTGATCCTGTTTGCGGCTGAAGGGATCACGAGACCCCTGTCGCGGCTGACGACATCGCTGGAAGGTATTGCCGGCGGTGATCTGTCGGTGCCGGTGAATGTCGCCGCCTATAACGAAGTCGGCCGGGTGAGCCGCTCGGTGCAGCTCATGCGGGACGGGCTCCGGGCGCTGGTGGGCAGGATCGGCCAATCGAGCACTCAGCTCGGAGAGATTTCCACCCGGGTCAGCCATTCATCGAGCGAGGTTCAGCAATCAACCCAGGAACAGGTGAAAGCGGTCGAGGTCGCTTCCGCGTCCATCGAGCAGATCGGCCGGAGTCTTGGAGAAGTGTCGCGCACCGTCGGCGGCCTTTCCGAGGAGGCCCGGGCAGCCATTTCCGAAGTGGAGGAAGTGAAGGAGGGGGCCACTGCCGTCGAAAAGGCGGTCGATTCCCTTTCCGAAAGAATCGAGGAAACCAACTCGTCGATCTTCCAGGTGGCAGCCTCGATCCGCTCGGTCGTGGATAATGTCGACACGCTGTCGATGGCGGCAAACGAGACGGCGAGCAATGTCCGCGAGATGGAGCAATCGATCCTGAGCGTCCGGGATCTGGCGACCGATTCGGTCGAAACCGCGGCCCGAGTGCTCTCCGATGCCGAGTCCGGGGCCCGGGCCGTTCAGGAAAACCTGCACACGATGGAAACAATCCGCGAGACGTCGCTTCGGGCGACTTCCACCATGCAGAAGCTTTCCGACAGCCTGGACGAGATCCGTGAAATCGTGCAGGTGATCCAGGACGTGGCTTCCAAAACGAACCTGTTGTCACTGAATGCCGCGATCATCGCCGCGCAGGCAGGTGACGAAGGGGCCGGCTTCTCGGTCGTCGCCACCCAGATCAAGCAGCTCGCGGGCCGTACCCAGCGGAGCGCCAAGGAAATCGGGGAGCGGATCCAGGGCATCCTGCAGGAGGCTCAGGTGGCCGTCCATCTCGTGCTTCAGGGTGACCAGCAGATCGAGCGGGGCGTGAATGTTTCCGCCGAGGCCCGGGCGGCGCTCGAGCAGATCCAGTTCTCGACGCTGGAAATCTCCGAGCGCGTGAAACGGATCGCCAAGGCGACCGGCGAGCAGTCGAACGGCGCTACGGAAATCACCCGTTCCATCAGCCGCACGGTCGAGATGATCGACAGCATTGCGCGGGCGACGGATGAACAGAAGCGGGGAGCGGACCAGATCACGAAGGCGTCGGAATCGATGCAGGAGACGGCGGACCGGGTGCTCGATACAACGACCGAACAGAAACGCCTCACTTCCCGGATCGCCGAACGGATTGCCCGGATTGCGCAACTCGTCGACAACATCGACCGGGCGGCGCGGGAGCAGGGTGCCGGTGCCAAGGAAATCTCGTGGGCGGCTTCGTCGATCAGCGAATCCAGCCGGCACAATCTGGACCGCGTCCTCGAACTGAACGAGGTGATCCAGCTCCTGGCCTCGGAAGCCCGTACGCTCGAGGCGACAGTGAGGAATTTCAGGGTCTGATCCTGCTTCGAGGGATCAGGTGCTGCCAGGCAAGGCCGGCCGGATTGCCGGGCTCTGTTCCCCGGCCCCCGCAGCTCAGTCGGCGGCCACCTGCCGGACCGCTGTTTCGATGACTTTCGCCTCGGTCTGCTCCATGGCATCCTTGAGCCAGGGACTGGAAGTCTTGGATTGCCAGACGCCTCCGGTATTGCTCCACTCATAAACCGTATACTGGAAGGCCGTTTCCTGTTGCAGCAGGGGCGGGGTGTTGGGATTTTGGATTACGAGTACGGCCTGATAATCGCGGGGGAGCGAGAAATTCGCCGGCATGCGGACGTCAAGAGAAGCTACCACTTCACCATTGCTGACATCGACGACCCGGCCAATGAAGGCCAGTTCGGGAGCGGAAAAGTAATACTTCGGCCCGGCCCAGGATTTGTACGTCTTCTGGTCGGTTTCCTCAAACGGCGTGGTGCCTTCGGCGGTACCGGTGAAGAACCGGCTTTCCTTGGAATCGCTGCTCCAGCTGAAATTGCCGATCTGGAGAATCGCATCGGCACCGGTCTTTTCTGCCATTACCAGTGCCCGTTCCATGTCGGAGAGACCCTGTGCGCCTTCTTCCCGTTTCTCCTGTCCGCCGATTCCCGATTCCAGAACCACGCGGCCCGTAATGGCGCCGGCAATCACCGTGATTCCCCGCTTGAGAAACTCCTTCTCGAACAGGACGAGCTGGGTTTCAAAGGCGCCGCGCACGGTACCGGACGGCGGAATGACCATGATTTTCTTGAGCTTCTTACCGGCCAGCTTGGGTGAGACCACGGAACTGCTGTAAGGCGCCTTCTCGGCGGTCATCCTGAGTGGATGCACGGTCGCACAGCCACTGGCCATGGCAGCGAGCAAGACAGCAATTGCTGCACGGAAACGGTTCGAATGGTAAAAGTTCATAATTCCCCCTGATCCGCGCAATCTGGGACAGGAGTGAGATCGGCGTCAACGGACTGGAAAATTAACTCAGTTGCCGCCCTTGATTCTGACAACGGTCTTGTAGGCTTCGTTCAGTTTCTGCATGCGGGCATGGCTGCCGCCGGGCTTGTCAGGATGGGCCTCGCGGGCGAGCGAGCGGAACCGGACCTTGATAGTTTCGAGATCGTCCGTCACCTGCACCCCGAGTACGGCAAACGCTTCCTGCCGGGAGGGGAGCAGGGCGTGTTCCATCTGGCCGAGGTTTCTGGACACCCAGTCGACGACGCGCTTTCCGGCCCAGGTGCGGGGCGGTTCGTTCTGGAAGGTTTTCACCGAGGCCCGCAGTACGGCGAGAAATGCCTCGACTTCCTGCTCGTTCGAATTCGGATCGGTGCGGAGCCTGCTGTATTCGCTGCGGGCAAGCTCCTCGAACATGCGGGCGCGGCGCTGGAACCGTTCGTACTCGCCGGGCGCCATCTGGCGGAAGGCGTTCTCCAGCCGCTGGGAGGGCGTCAGATCCCGCCGGGACAGGGTGCGCCCGATCTGCCGGATATTGTCCAGCAGGGCGAACGGCCGTGGCTGTTTCCTTGTGCGTGCCATGCGCTGAAAAGGGTTGCCTCGCCTTCCGGCACCTATATACTTCAACAGGCAGCGCGTAGTCACCTGTGGCTGTGCCGCCGGAACGGAGACCCGCCGTGGATTCAGCCCGGATCATTTCGATCGAGGAACTGGCCGTTACGCTGGGCGTGTCCTCCGAGACCGTCAACGCCTGGATCGATTCAGGTATGATCCCGTACCGCATGGAGGCCGGCCAGCGCGTGTTCCATGAACTCGACCTGAAACGCTGGCTTGAAGAGAAATACGCCGCTCTGACGGCACTGGACCCCGACTGAGCGGGTCGCTTTCCGGGCGGCTAGCCGGAGGCTTCCCCCGGAGCATCGAAAGCGCACAACCACCTGTGTTCTCAGGGGTTTCGGCAGGCACTGAAACCCCATTTACTTGCCCGGAAAAAGTGGCTACCAATGCGCCTCCGTTCGGCGGAGCGCGGCCTCAGGGCCCCGGCAATCGTCCGAACGCTTGCGGTTCCCAGTCGCAATGCCGTGGTAGCTCAGTTGGTAGAGCAGTGGATTGAAAATCCACGTGTCGGCGGTTCGAATCCGCCCCTCGGCACCACTCCCCTCAAGGGATTCTGACGCTCCAGAATCCAGTCATTTTCCTGAAAACCGGCTGTTGTGGACACTCCGGCAGAGCCAGCTGGCTTTACACGTCACAACTGCCGCTGTCCCACTTCAGGTAGCGGCCATTTACAAGACCGAACAGGAAGGTGCCGGCAATCATGCCCGCCAGGGTCAGCAGAGCAGGCCATTTGGCTTCGCCAATCTGCACGAGAGCCACGGCCGGGCATGCACCAGTGAGAGCCCAGCCGGTACCAAAAATCAGGCTGCCAATGATCACTCTCGGGTGAAAAGGCTTGCGGGCAAATTGCACATTCCGGGTCAACAGCGGCAGGAGCGGAGCGAGGATCGCTACCGCCCCTCCAAAGGTATAGAGAAGCCTGAGATCCGTGAGAACAAACATCCGGTGGACAGCATCGAAGCTGCTGAAGCCCGTCAGATGGAGCGTCGCTCCCAGGGTAATACCGGCAAGAGCCAGAAGCGGCAGGCGGGGCGCTGTCACTGGAGCACCTTCGCCATCACCAGGGAAACGAAAATTGCCATGCCCAGGAAACTGGCCGTTGCAGCGAGGCTTGCCGGCTGAAAGCGGGAACATCCGCTCAGCCCATGACCCGAAGTGCAACCGCCCGCCATACGGGTACCAAAACCCACGAGTACTCCGCCGACGGCGAGCACCGCCAATGCCGATTCACCGAAGATCTGCGGCAGGGTAGCACTGAAGCTGCTGCCCCACTTCCCGGTGGACAGCGCGGCTATCGCGCTGCCTACGGGGAGTGACGCCAGAAACACTACGGACTCAATGGCAGTGGCGGGAGCCGGAACCCGGCCGGAAGATTCACTTTCGACTTTTTCTGCCGTCCGCTCAGAAGTGCCGGCTGTCGCCGGTCCCCGGTCTCCGTATGCGCTCCGGGTTGCGGCGATCATCTCACGCATCCAGTCGTCCGGAGCATCCTGGAGGGCGGCTCGCACTGCATCCGCATTCCGGGTTTGCTTCCAGTGGAGCAGTTTGTCGAACAGGCCACTCACGCCGAGGAGACGGCCCGTGGCATAGAAATAGAGTATGGCGACAGTGGCTAGAGCTGCAGCACCGGCCCACCAGGGGAGAAATTCGGTGTTAGACATGGTTTCCTGTCAGGACTATCCTGAGTTCAGGCAATGAGTAACGAGAAAAAGCTGCTGTGTCCACACGCGACCTCGTGCCGGATGTTCCCCCTGTTCAAGTATGATGGCCTGCTGAATATCTGGAAACAGGATTACTGTGAAACGGATAAGTACGAGAAGTGCGCCCGTTTTCAGAAGGCGCTTGCTGGCGTAGTGGTCCCGGACAATCTGTTGCCGAACGGGGCGGTAATCCAGATAAAGGCCAAATCCGGGCGCTGAAAGCTGTTATTACCCGGCTTCAGCAGCTTCTGGTGCGTCCGCCATTGAGCGGCATTGAGGGTTTCCCGGGACGGCGGAATTACGGGTCTTGGACTCGCGGCTGGCCTGACTGGTTGATACTGTTCTGACGGACGGGGGCTGGGTGGAATCGGAATACTGGAAAAGTTTTTCGGCTGGGTTTCCCGGCTTTCTGATGATCGTCGGTCCCGATGGCCTGATCCGCCATATCAATCGCACCTATGAGGAATATGCAGGACGTGAAATCGTCGGCACCGACTCTTTCATGTACATGGAGGAGCCTTACCGGTCCCGCCAGAAGGAGATTTTCAACCGCATCATTGCAGGCGGTCCGGCGGAGAGTCTTGAGATCCGGCTGGTCCGCGAGAACGGTATCGTCGTCTGGTTCCGCAGCCAGCTGAGCCCGCTCATCGAAGATGCCCGGGTCACCGGAGTTGTGATTTTCGCACAGGATATCACGCGTGAGAAGGAAGCCGAGGCGGCCCTGCAGCTCAGCGAGAGCAAATACCGGCGCATTGTGAACACGGCCAAGGACGGTATCTGGACCATCGACGCCGAAGGCCTGACGACATTCGTGAATCCCACCATGGCCGAAATGCTCGGTTACACACCTGACGAAATGCTCGGGAAATCGTTTCTGGACCTGATGGAGCCGTCCACCCGTCCGCAGGGTGTCCAGAATCTGGAACGCCGGCTGGCCGGTGTCGCCGAAAAGCACGATTCTGTGCTTGTGCACCGGAATGGGACGAGAGTCGTCACCACCATGCAGACGGCGCCGATTATCGACGAACAGGACCGAATCACCGGTGCGCTTGCGGTCGTTCACGACGTCACCGCGCTCCGCCGGGCGGAGGAAGAGCGGAGACAGGTCGAGCGCAAGATGCTGGAAGCCCAGAAGCTGGAAAGCCTTGGCGTGCTGGCGGGCGGAATCGCCCACGATTTCAACAACATGCTGGCGGCGATCGTCGGCAATGTTTCTCTGGCCCGTCTGTCGGCCGGTGCGTCGCCTGAAATCAATGGAACCCTCAACGCTATCGAGCGGATTGCAAAGCGGTCGTCGGAGCTGACCCGGCAGTTGCTCGCCTATGCCGGGCGAGGGCAGCTCACCCGCGAGCCGGTAGAACTGAACGGCCTCGTCCGGGAGATGGCTGACCTTCTGCGGGTGTCGGTGGGCCGGGACACGAGTTTTGTGATCGAGACCGGACCTGATTCTTTTTACATCGACGGCGATGCAACTCAGTTGCGCCAGATCGTGATGAACCTGATCACGAATGCAGCCGAGGCCATTGGCAACCAGCCCGGAGTGATCCGGCTTCGGACGGAGGCGATGGAGCCTGCCACCGGTGTTCCCCAGCGAACCCGTTTCGGCGGCCCCCTCAGTCCTGGCCGGCACGTTCTGATTGAGGTGTCCGACTCAGGCTGTGGTATGGATCCCGAAACGGTCGACCGGATATTCGATCCGTTTTTCACCACCAAGTTTACGGGACGCGGCCTCGGGCTTGCCGCCGTTCTGGGAATCGTCCGGGATCACAGCGGCGGTCTCGATGTCGATACCGAGCGGGGCAGGGGCACCAGTTTCCGTATTTATATGCCCCGGTCAGCCGCCGGGCCTGCACGTCCGGTTGTCCTTCAGGCGTCACCGGAATACGGCAGGGACGCCAGGCAGATCCTTGTGATTGACGACGAGCCGCTGGTCAGGGAATCCACCGCCAAAATGCTGGCCAAGTTCGGGTTCAGCGTTCTGGAAGCGGACGGAGGGCGCCCGGCACTGGATATGATCAGGGAACGCGGTAAGCCTCCCGATCTCATTCTACTGGACCTGACGATGCCCGGCTGGGACGGTGTCAGAACGCTATCGGAGATCCGGACCCAGGGTTACAGGACAGTTCCGGTTGTCGTGATGACTGGGTATGCCGAACGGGATGTCTCCCGGCGGTTCGGAGAATATCCACCCGCAGCCGTGATCCAGAAGCCATTTACCATTGACGAACTTTTCGCTCAGATGAACCGGGTCATGGCGTGCGGAGGCCCCGGCTGATCAAACGGGCGGGATGATCCGGCTTTCCCGTAGCCGGGTCAGCAGGGTGCGGAACATCTCCTCGTCGCCTTCGAAAGAGTTGAAACCGGCCTTCCGGGACTTGTCCAGCGAATATTCCACATCCCAGTCGATGATCATGCTCTGATCGAAGAACCGGACCGAGAAGACGTCGGACAGCTTGCCGGTCCTGAGGCCGTGCTTCGCAGCAAGTCCGGCCCAGATTTCTTCCGCCGGCCCGATGACGCTCAGGACTGAAACGGGCTTCGCGCTCAGTTCCGGTTCGAGACCCGTCAGCTCTGCCAGCGCCGGCCAGAGATCCCGCCAGCGGAACGGGGTCCGGTTGGCGCTGTTGAAGGCGTTGTTACGTGCTCTGGCATCGGTGGCGGACCAGATCATCTGGCGGGCGAGAGTTTCGGCGCTGCTCAGGGTCCATCGGCAGTCGTAGCTTTCCCGGGCGCCGGTAAAGATCAGCGGCTTGTTCTGGGCTTTCATGATCGCAGCGTAGACGGCCAGCGCGGTGCCGAAGTTCTGCGGGGCTCCGTCCGCGTGGCCTATGATGAAGGAGGGCCGCACGACGGACCAGGACCAGTCATGGTCCTTCAGAAAATCTTCGCAGCCGTAATACCAGCAGGAGCCGTTGAACCGTGGAGCGTCTTCTGTGAACGGGATATTCCAGTCCGGATAAAGCCGTGGTCCCATGTGCATGCCGTTGTACCGGCCGCCAGTGACCATCGCCACATGCTGGAGATCGTGCGGCGGCCGGGAAACAGCTTCAATCACATTCCGGAGCATGGCGAGGTTCCTGCTTTCGGGGTCATGGAGACCCGCCTGCTTCGACAGCGATGTATAATAAAACCTGTCGATCCAGCCAGCCTTGCCGATCAGTAGCGGCGTGAACCAGCCCGCCAGTCTCAGCCCGCGTTTCATCCAGGCAATGGGGACCGGTCTCATGGGATCTCCGGACTGGAGGAAATGCTGGGCGGTATAAAAGACGTGCGTGATCCGGTGGGCGGACAGTTTTCCGGCAAGATCGGCTGGGTTCGAGGCGTCGGCCGGAACGCTGATGACATTCGGGCGGGGGAAATGGCCGGGCCGGATCGACCGGGAGAGGGCAAGAACGGTCCATCCACCCTGGCGGGAGAGTTCCTCGACGACGGCCGTTCCGGCGACGCCGGTGGCTCCAGCAACCAATGCTGTCCTGCTCATCGGCCTTCCTTCTAAAGCTTGACCGCTTGCGGGTAACGGCAGATCCCCTTGCCATGAAGCGATCCCAGATAGAGGGACTCACCATACGGTTCAGCGGACGTCAGGTTCCCGGTGCGTTTGCCCTCCGGGTCGTGGAGGCTTTCCAGAATGGCGCCACTGGGGTCCAGCTTCAGTACCAGTCCGTACGGTTTAACGATCTTGAAGGCTCCTTGGGGAAGCTGGCCGATCAGCCACTTGAGCCGCGGATAGGGAGCGATGAAATCCGCCGCCGGGTTGCGGAGCATGTAAATTGCAACCCAGAAGTTGCCGTCTTCGTCTTGGGTGATCCCGTCGGGGAAGCCGGGCAGGCTGGCGGCAAAGATGTCTTTCTGTCCTGCTTTCGGGCCCGACAGCCAGTATCGGGAAATCCGGTAAGCATAGGTCTCGTTCACCAGGACGAAGTCCTCGTCCTTCGAGAGGGCGACGCCATTGGCGAAAGCCAGGCCGTCCAGCAGTACGCGTGAGCTGCCGGTGGCCGGGAGGTATTCAATCAGGCGGCCGGTGGGGCGCCCTTCGATGGCATCGTAGACGTAGTGGTTGAAATCCCAGCGTGAGCTGGCGTCCGAGAAATAGACTTTTCCGTCGGAAGTGACTTCAACGTCGTCGGCGAAGAGCAGCTTTGAGCCGCCAGCGTCGGTGATTTTCCGCTCGATCTTCCCGTCAGGCCCGATCTGGAGCAGCCCCGCGAAGGCATCGGCGACCCAGAGGTTCCCTCCGATGTCGAGATCCAGCCCCAGCGGCCGGCCCCCGGTAACGGCAAAATCCTCAATGGCGGAACCGTCCTTCGAGATCCGGACGATTTTCCCCGCTTCATGGCTGGCATAGATACGGCCCATGTCGTCGACCGCCACGTCTTCGGCCCCGGGGAAATCACCGATCCGCTCGCAGAGTCGGAGCTGTTCGTTTGATGCGAGGGCACCGGTCAGCGGTACCTGAGGCGGGGGGACGAAGGCCACCGGGTCAAGTTCGGTACAGGCGAGAGTAGCAGCGGGGAATAGCAGGAACAGGAGGCGAAAGGCTTTCATGCTGGTATTCTCGCCGGTGCAAAACCAGAAATGGAACAGTTGTAACAATTGAGTTATCCGGTTGCCGCCAGCCGGTCCTGTGGGCTGATATACGCCTGCCCGGGGGACCTGACCGATGCGCCAGTGTAACAGTTTATCAGCCCGCCGCCTTTGTGCATTGCTGATTGCTGCATCCGTAACCAGCTGCAGACTGGATCATCAGGCTGCGCAGCAGGTCCAAGCCCCGGATCCGGTCCCAACTGAACGGACTTTTTCGCTGCCGGTAATGGTTTTTGACACGGCTGGCGTCGAGATTATTGACGATCCCAAGGTGCTGGCGGATTTCCTGATTCTTCCACCGGGGCATTACACGCCGGACATTTCGGGAGTGGAACCGGTTTACGCCGGGTATGCGGGCATTGAGCTGCGAGGGAACCTGTCGCTCACGATGCCGAAGAAGCAGTACGGTTTCGATACCTGGGAGCTGGAGGACGGGGAGGAAGAAGAATACGAGAGCGTCGATGTCGAACTGCTGGGACTGCCTGAAGAATCGGACTGGGTTCTGAACGGGACCTATGTGGATAAAACGCTGATCCGCAATCCTCTGGCCTATGAACTCAGCCGCCGGATGGGTCATTACGCATCTCGTTTCGAATGGGTTGAGGTCGTGCTGAATGACAGCGGGGAAGCATTCGATCCCTATGCCCATTATCTCGGCGTCTATGCACTGCTGGAAAAAATCAAGCGGGGTGGCGACCGGGTGGATATTTCCAAGCTGGATGAAGATGACGATTCCCTGCCGAAGATTTCGGGCGGGTATCTTCTCAAGGTCGACTGGATCGACCCGGGTGATTACGCATTTACCACCGGTAGCGGTACCCAGTATATCCTCGACTACCCCAAGGCCGAGGACGTCACCGACCTGCAGAAAGCCTGGATTGAGGATTATATCGGGCAGTTTGAGGACAGTCTGCTGTCGGATGAACCGGAAACGCCTTACGAAGACCTGATCGATACGGGAAGCTTCGTGGACTACTTCCTGCTTAACGAGCTGTTCAAGAACGTCGACGGTTTCCGTGCCAGCATGTTCATGCACAAGAAACGCAACGGGAAACTGTTCATGGGGCCTGTCTGGGATTTCGACATCGCAGCCGGAAACTGCCGCTTTTATAACGCCTGGAATACTTCCGGATGGATGCTGGAGGAGCCGCTCCCCGATCATCAGCGCAAGCCCCCGGAGTGGTGGGTTGCTCTCTTCACGGATCCGGATTTTCAGGAGCTGCTCAGAGACCGGTGGATTGAACTGAGAGGCGGGACGCTCTCCGATTCCAGCATTGGGGCGCTGATTGACGATCTGGTCGCGGCCATCGGTCCTGCCGTGGACAGCAACTTCGACCGGTGGCCGATTCTGGGAACGTACGTGAGTCCCAACTACTTTGTGGGTCAGACGCACGAGGACGAGATAGATTTTCTTAAGAACTGGCTGGAAGCCCGTGCCGCCTGGATGGACGGCGAACTACTCCCCTGAACTGGTCTCTCCAATAGTTGATGTGTTAACGACCTGACGTCTTCGTCAGTAGACGCGGAGGGGGCATGTCCGAATCCAGTATCCAGATCCGGCTGAAATCACGTCCCGTCGGGTTACCGAAAGAAAGCGACTTCGAGACGGTCTGCGAACCCGTCCGCGAACCGGGGCCAGGCCAGATCCTGCTTCAAACCCTGTTCCTGTCTCTGGACCCTGCCATGCGCGGCTGGATGTCCGATGCCAAGTCGTACCTGCCGCCGGTCGGCATCGGCGAGGTCATGCGCGGAGCAGCCGTGGGCAGGGTGCTTCGCTCGAACGATCCCTCGCTGGCTGCGGGCGACCTGGTGTCGGGATTCACAGGTTGGCAGCAGTATGTCACTGTCCGGGCGAAGCATCTTCAGAAGCTGCTGCCAGGGGTGACGCCGGAGATGGCCCTTTCGTCGCTGGGACTCACTGGACTCACGGCCTACTTCGGTCTGCTCGATGTTGGCCGTCCGAAGGCCGGGGAAACCGTCGTGGTATCCGGCGCGGCAGGTGCCGTGGGCTCGGTTGCCGGCCAGATCGCCAAGCTCAAGGGATGCCGGGTCGTCGGCACTGCCGGATCCGACGCGAAATGTGCCTGGATTACCGGTGAACTCGGTTTCGATGCAGCACTGAACTACCGGAAGTCCCAGAACCTTGCAGCCGATCTCGGGAGACTGTGCCCGGAAGGAGTCGATATCTACTTCGATAACGTGGGCGGTCCCATGCTGGAAGCCGTGCTGACGCACCTAAAACCCCACGCAAGAGTCATCCTGTGCGGGGCCATCTCCCAGTACAATTCGACGGAGCCGGTGCGGGGACCTTCCAACTGGTTCTCGCTGATCGTAAACCGGGTGAGAGTCGAGGGATTTATCCTCATCGACTATGAAAAGCGGTTCGCGGAAGCGGTTCAGGAGATGGCTCCGTGGGCGATCTCCGGGAAGATCAATTCCCGCGTCGATATCGTCGATGGTATCGAGAACGCACCCAAAGCGCTGCTCCGGCTATTCTCGGGCGAAAACACCGGCAAGCAGCTCGTCCGGGTGGGAGCCTGATCAACCGCCATGCCGCTCCGCTTCGATTCCCTTGAATTCTGGTTCGACTTCAAGAGCACGTATTCCTATCTGGCTTCCTGCAGGATCGAGGAGCGGCTGAAGGGTACCGGCATCCGGCTGATCTGGCGGCCGCAGTATTTCGACGATGTTTACGCTGCCTGGGACGTTCCGGTTCCACACCCCTGGAAGGGGAAGATGAGGCAGGTGTATTTCGACATCAAACGCCGGGCAAAACGCTGGCAGATCCCGCTCGACTGGCCGGAAAAGTTTCCTGTGAATACGCTGGAAGCGGTTCAGGTCGCCAACGTGGCGGTGGACGAAGGGTGGGGCGGCGCGGCCATTCACCGGATATTCCGGGCCTACTACGCCGAGCAGAAGGATATCGGAGATCCGGTTGTGATTGAGGCACTGGTCGATGAGCTGGGCCGGGACGGCAGGAAAACACTGGAAGCTGCGAGACGGCCGGAGATCCGGGAGAAGATCCGGGCGAACGGGTTGCTGGCGAAAGACAAAGGTATCATCGGTGCTCCCTCCATAGTGGCCGGGCGCGATGTATTCTGGGGCGGGGACCGCATGGACGATGCGGTCGAGTTCTGTCAGGGGTTATGGTGATGGAAATCGCGGTATTTATTCTTCAGGGATTTCTGGCGGCGTCGTATCTGGCGGCAGGAAGTCCGAAGCTCTACGGCACCCGGTATATGGTCCGGGCGTTCACGAAATTCGGCTATCCGCAGTGGCTCCGCTATGTCGTGGGCGTCACTGAAATACTGGCCGCAGCGGGATTGATTGCGGGTTACTGGTACCCGGAAGCCGCCTCAGCTGCCGGCCTGGCCCTGGTTCCGATCATGTGCGGCGCCACCTGGACGAACTATCACAAGGCCACCCACAACTACTGGTGGGTGACAGGACTCCTGATCCTCGCGGTTGGTTTCGTCGGGGTCTATTACTGGCCCGACCTTCAGGCGGTGCTGCTGCCGCCCGGGTGACCCGTCAGGCAGGAGTTAGGGACAAATTGGCTGAGTCTCTGAAAGCCGTGACTCCTCCGGAAAAACGGTTCGACTGCCGTTGGACGGTCCATCTCGTTCCCGTGGTCACAGCAATCGCGATTGGCTGGGTGCGTTTCCGGCTTCTCGATATTCCTCTGGAACGGGACGAAGGAGTCTTTGCGTACATCGGACAGCGGCTGTTGCTGGGAGAACCGCCTTATATCAGCGGATACAGCATGCACATGCCGGTTCTGTACCTGGCTTACGCAGCCTTTCTTCGTGCTTTTGGAGAAACCGCGGCGGGAATCCATGCGGGGATCTTGGTCCTGAACATTTTGAGTGCAGGAGTAGTTTATCTGATTGGCCGCCGTCTGGCGGGATCTGTTTGCGGTGCCCTCGCTTCATCGTTTTTTCTGGTGCTTTCCGCGGCCGCCGGAGTTGACGGTCTGAATGGCAATGCGGAGCATGTCGTTCTTTTCTTTACGGCCTGCGGCACATGGCTGGCACTGCGGGGGCGGGAACCTGGCGGGCGGGCGGTGCTGGCGTATGGTGCTGGAGTATTTCTGGGCCTTGCGTTTGTAACCAAGCAGACCGCCCTGCTGTTCGCATTGCCCCCGGCTGGATTGCTGTTCTTCGGTTCCGGAGATCGCCGATGGTCTGTTCTGCTCCGGTTTGCGGCCGGGTGGTGTTTCCCTCTCGTGCTGGTTTTCGCGTGGATGTACTCCCAGTCGGATTTCGACAGGTTCTGGTTCTGGACGTTCGTATATCCGGTCTTTTACGGGTTCCCGTCGGGAAGCGGTGATATCTGGGGAGATTTTCTCTGGGCCTTCCGCAGGGTTGTGAGCCCTTTCTCCGTAATCTGGATCATGGCGGCCGCGGGTCTTGCTGCTGCATGGCTAGGTGGGCGGGAGCGATGGTGCGTGTGGTGGCTGTCAGGATGGCTGTTCACGGCGGCTCTGGCGGTCTCGCAGGGCTTTTATTTCCGGCCCCACTATTTTTTATATCTGAGTCCGGTCGTCGCGCTGGCGGCAGGATGGGGCCTGTCCGGGCTGACGGGGGAGCTATGGAAGGAAACTGCCGGACGAAAAGCCGTTACTGTCGTTATCCTGCTTGCTGCGGGCGCGATCCTGCAGGGATTTTTTCTGCAAAGAACCGTCTGGCTCAAAGCAGATCCGGACCAGTATTCCCGTCTGAATTACGGCACCAACCCTTTTCCGGAATCGGTGCGTATTGGACAGTGGATAGAGCAGAATACCCGGCCCGAAGACCGAATTGCCGTCGCCGGTTCCGAAGCCCAGATTCTTTTTTACTCAAAGCGCCAGTCGGCGACTCCCCATCTTTTCATGTACGGGCTGATGGAGCCGCACGATTTTGCGCTGGAAATGCAGAAAGAAATGGCGGCAAATATTGAGCTCCACCGTCCGGAGATCATGGTCTTCGTACATGGCAATATTTCCTGGCTCAGAGGGCCGGAATCCTACGGTTTCCTGTTCGACTGGTTGAGCCGCTATCTGACGGATTATGAGAAGGTTGGAATCGTCGACATCCTGCCCGGCCGGGAGACGCGGTATGTTTTCGGGCCGGAAGCATTGAGCTACCAGCACGGCAATCACCTGTGGATCACCCTGTTCCGCCGCAAGCCGGAACGAATCTGATTCGCATCGAGGCCTGACGGAGCAAAACGGCAGCAGTTGAGCGTCAGGAAAGCTGGAGCCACCTGTCGGAATCGAACCGACGACCCTCGCTTTACGAAAGCGATGCTCTACCAACTGAGCTAAGGTGGCTTTCCGCCCGGAACGGGCGTCGCCAAGGAGCGGGAGTGTTAGGAAACTCCGGAATCAAAGGCAAGTGCCCCCGATATTTTGGAGAAGCCGCCGGCTCAGATCCCCTCGGCGCGCCGGACGGTCGCTTCCGGATGGATGCGGAATACCCGGATTACGAGCGTGTGAAGGGCATAAACCGCCGGAGTGAGAAGCACGGCGGCGGCGAGTTTATACAGATAGCTGTTGAAAACGATAGACAGGATTTCGCCAGTGCTCATGCTGCCGACCAGCAGGATGAAGTTGATGACGAAGGTATCGACGATCTGGGACAGGGCGGTGGAACCGGTCGAGCGGAGCCAGATGTGCCGTGCTTCGGTGATCCGCTTGAAGAACTGGAACACGTAGATGTCGACCAGTTGTGAAACGAGAAATGCGATCAGTGAGGCGACGAACAGACGCACGCCGAAGCCGAAGACGCTGGCGAACGCTTCCTGCGGTACGGGACTTTTTTCCCAGACTGGCAGATGCAATGCCGCTTGCAGGAGCAAAAAAGCATAAACCGCCATGCCAGCCGAGACGAAGGTGATGAAGCGGGCGCCCTTCTTCCCGTAAAACTCGTTGACCACATCCGTGAGAACATAGGTGACAGGGAAGGGGATAATGCCGACGGACAGCTCGACCCCGCCGACGACGAAGAATTTCCCTCCGATCACATCGCCGATCAGGAGGCTGGAGACGAAAACGGACGCCAGAATCATGTAGAGCTTCTGATCCGGCGTCAGAAAGGACGGGACGTCACGAACGGCTGCTTCGAGGGAGCTGTGGGTCTCGCGAACCTCATCTCCGGAATCGTGGGGCGGACGCTGCATGGCCATATTGCTTACCATGATCCGGCAGGTGGGGCTAACTGGAACTGCTGGCCGGACCGTTCGCGCCCGTTCACAATGAGCCGGTGCGGATAATCTTGTTCCAGATCCTGTTGCTCATGGCTGCAGACGGCAGGCCGGTGGTCGATCTGCCCCGTGAATTTCAGGCCGAAGTCGAGGGGCTGCCGGATGAACGTCCGGAACAGACCGAAACCCGGCTCCGGAAAAAATACATTGAATGGGTGCTGGAAACGGAGTTGCCCGGCGGCATTCCCGTCAGTTCCAGGATTCCAGCGATCAGGACTCGTGCATTGCGGCTCAAGCTTCAGCGGTGCGCGGAGCAGGGCGGGGAGTTCCGACATCCGAAGAAGAAAGAGCGCCGTCTGGTTTCGGCCATGAAGATTTCCAATACCTGTGCTGCCTCAGCCCTGGCCCATGCTCTTGAGGGTACTGGATACGATGTGATGATCGAGGGAAAACCCTTTCGGTCAGGGGTGGGTCAGCCCGCTCAAGCCTCGCCTTTGGACATCAATAAAGAGTTAAATAAATGATTCGATTCAAAGTCAGTGAAGTGCAGTCGGGTCATCACCTCCGACTCATTAGCGACATCAAAGTAACCTTCAGTTAAGGTTAATTATCTCCCGTTTTATACTTATTGAAACAGCTTTGGCACTTGACAACGAAGCGCCATTACTTCTTAATGGGGCTGTTCCTCCCGATCCCACACGCCAGCAGAGTGAGTTCTGCACCGCGTGTATTTTCCTTTGAAACCAGTATCGAGTGCAGTATTGACGTTGGCCTTCTGTGTTGGAGGCTGCGGCGAAAAGGCTGCGCGTGAAAGACTTCAGGACCGCGTCATGTCGGTCGAGGCCCAGATGGGCGCCATCCAGGCGCAGCTCGACCAGATTCAGGCGATGACGGACGAAAACCGCTCGTCCATTTTCATCCTGGAAGACAAGCTCGACACCCAGCGGCAGTACATCCAGACGATCAAGACGAATCAGGAGATCAAGATCCTGCGGGTGACGCCGGAGATGATGGCGTCGGCATCCGATCTCCCGGACGCGTCCACGAAACCGGCCCCGGTAAAAGAGTCCCGGGATGAGGAGCGGAAGCCTGTCGTAGCCGCGACTCCGCCGCCTTCGGTGCCTCCGGCTCCTGCGGCAATGCGGCCGAAACCGGCACCCGAAACCCGGGTCGCCAGCGTAGAACCGGCGAAGAAATCCGATTATCGCAATCCACTGGATCTGTATGGCGCTGCCTACAAGCTGTTCGAAGCGGGCAGCTATGACGAAGGACTCGACCTGTTCCGCGAGTTCGTTCGCCGGTGGCCGAACCACGATTATGCGGACAACTCCCAGTACTGGATCGGCGAGTGTTATTACTCCCGCTCGGATTACGAGGGAGCCATCCAGGAGTTCAGCAAGGTTCTCGACAAGTATCCGGCGGGCAACAAGGCCCCGGATGCCCTGCTCAAGGTCGGGTTCTCGCAGAAGAAGCTGGGCCGCGACCGGGATGCGAATTCCACACTTCAACGGCTTTTGAACAAGTATCCGTACTCCGATGCCGCCCCAAAGGCGAGTGCCAAGCTCGGAGACTGGGCTCAAGGCGGAGATTGAAGTATCATGGTAGCAAAAGGGAATGGGATGAGTATGGAAGACCGTATCGGGAGACCGGCAATGGTTGAACAGATGATTGACAGTCGGTGGCGTTGGGTTCTCGTACTGGCAGGGCTCGGCTGGATCGGCATGACGGCAGTGAGCTGGGCACAGGAAGCTCCCGCCGCAGAGCCGGCGCCGCCGCCCGTGTCGGCCCCAGCCTCTGCCCCGGCCATCGACAAGAACACACGTGCCGTGATCGACATGCAGCGCTCGGTTCCGACCGACGATCCGGTGGCAAACGTCCGTGAACGTGTGGCGACGGGAGAAAAGGTCCAGCCGATGCTGCAGCAGGCCGGTGCCGGTGAAGCTCCCCAGGTCTATGTCGTCCAGAAGGGAGATACTCTCTGGGATCTCTCTTCCAGGTTCCTGAACGACCCGTTCAAGTGGCAGCTCCTTCATCAGAACAATCCCCAGATCGTCAATCCGGACCTTATCTATCCCGGCGAGCCGGTGACCGTGTATCCGCAGGAAATTGGCGAGATTTCGGGAGAAGCCGCCCCGGTCGCCGAAGCATCAGTCCGCGAGGAAGCGGTAGAGCCTGCCGTGACGGAAGAGGTGGCGGAAGCCGAGATGTCGGAAGAAGCGATGCCTGAACCTGAGGTCCGCCCCGATACTGAAGGCAGTGCGCGGGCCCAGTACCTCGGCCAGTTCGAAAAGAAGGAAGAGATCAAGGTGTTCGATGCACAGGCGGTCGAGCTTCTGTCGAAAAAGCGGGCAATCGCCGATTACGACAAGACCCGGTTCGTCTTTCAGCGCGCGGGTTCTGAAGGCATTGTCGAATTTGTCGATCAGTCATATATCAAGAACGCTGGCGTGATTCTGGCCCAGGAGGATGAGGAGAGCTTCGACAGGCTCTCGTCCGGCGACCGGCTGTATATCAACCGGGGCAGTGATCATGGCGTCGCCAAGGGCCACCGGTTCTGGGTTGTGCGCAACGACGGCCCGGTGGTTCATCCGGTGACCGGCGAAAAGCTGGGGAATGTGATCCGTTCCATAGGCATTATTCAGGTTGTCGACACCCAGAAGAACCTCTCTACCGCCCGCATCAAGATGGCCTATGAAGAGATATCGTCGGGCAATCCGAAGCTTTATGGCATCGACAGACGGGATTATGTGATCCCTTATTACAAACCAGAGTCGGAGTTCCCGATCAAGGTCGCTGAGAAGCCCGTCGAGGGTTACCTCGTGGGCACACAGGGACGGGTCGTCAACATTCTCACGAAGATGCTCGTCTATGTGGATAAAGGTACGAAGGACGGCATTGTACCGGGCACTCTCTTCAGGATCGCCCGCCCCAACCGGAAGACAGAGGACCCCGAACTGGAAGGACGTGTGCAGTTGCCCGACATTGCAGTCGGTGAAGCGATCGTCATCCGGTCGACGGAATCAACTGCTACCGCCTATATCACTTACCTCGACCGCGAGGCGCACGTAGGTGACCGGATGGTCACGTCGGATTCCTCGATCCTGTTCAAGCGGCCCTCGGCCCTTCTGGAGACGGACGATGCGAACCTCTCCCGGCGGATTTACGAATCGGCCAAGAAGACGGCCAATCCCTATATCCCCTGACCGGGAGCATTTGTGAGCCGGGAACCCGGCGAGATCAGGGCGCGTCACGCCCTGCTGGAAGTGAGCGGCATCGGTGCGGCGACATTCAACGCCGTGCTGAAGGCTGGAGCGACGGCCTCTACGGTCATGGAAACCCCGGAGCGGTTTCAGCCGCCGCTCAAACCTTCACAGGTCCGGTCGGTCCGGGAGTTTACGGCCTGGAGTGCTGTGGATGCGGATATCGGAGAAGCCGAGCGGCTGGGCGCATCCCGGCTCTGGCTCGACGACCCGGACTATCCGCCGCTGCTCAAAGAGATCACCCCGCCTCCGCCCGTGCTGTACTGTCGTACGGAAACAGAAAGCCCCTTTGCGGGCCCGGCGGTGGCGATCGTCGGGACACGGGATCCGTCCTCTTATGGAGAGGAGATGGCCTATGAGCTGGGCAGGGACCTGGCGCAGGCAGGAGTCACGGTGGTGAGCGGCTTCGCTCTGGGAATTGATACCGCTGCCCACCGGGGAGCCCTTGAGGCAGGCGGCCGTACCATCGCCGTGCTCGGGTGCGGCCTCGGAGTGGACTATCCGAAGCGGACCGACGGACTCCGGGAGCAGATCATCAGGAGCGGGGCTGTGCTGTCGGAGTTCACCGTCACCACGGCGCCCCGGCCCGAGTTCTTCCGTCAGCGGAACCGGGTCATCAGCGGCTTGTCCCTTGGAACGGTGGTTGTGGAAGGGACCCTCGAGTCCGGTGCCCTGGTCACGGCGCGGCATGCACTGGAGCAGAACCGGCTGGTATTCGCCGTTCCGGGCCAGGCCAGGCAGCAGCGGTCGGCGGGGCCCCACCAGCTGCTCAGGGAAGGGGCTATTCTGGCCGAATCGGCCGACGATATTCTCGCGCAGATCGCTCCGATGGCGAGTGACCGGCGGCTACGCCGGACGCTTGCGGCCGGAAAAGGCACGAAGGAGCAACCCTCTGCAGAGGCTAAAAATGACGGTGTGAATCCGTTTGCCGGAGACGAGCTAACTGCCCGACTTTGGGAGCTTTTGACGGAATCGCCAGTCCATGCGGATGTGCTTGCGGAAAAATCCGGTCTTGACGCGGCCCGAACGATGAGCCTACTCCTTCAAATGGAACTGACGGGGAAGGTGGTTCAGTCCGCGGGAATGCGTTTCTCGCGGATGAAGCGGGGGAGTGGCCGGTAGTCCCCGTCTTTTCCTATACCTGAAACGGATGGAAAGCAGTTAATGGCATCATCGCTCGTCATCGTCGAATCGCCTGCGAAGGCCAAGACCCTGAAGAAATATCTGGGCCGGGGTTTCGACGTCATGGCCAGCAAGGGCCATATCCTGGATCTGCCGAAGTCGGATCTCGGCGTGGATCTCGACCACGGCTTCGAACCTACCTATTACGTCTCCGAGGGCAAGGAAGCCGTCATCGAGGAACTCCGCAAGGCGGCGATCAAGGCCGACACGATCTACCTCGCACCCGACCCCGACCGCGAGGGCGAGGCCATCGCCTGGCACATCAAGCTGGCTCTGGAAGGCGGTGTCAAGGAACGTCCGCCCAAGGGGAAGAAAAAGAAGGCACCCGCCAAGACGGCAACCGTCAAGGCCAGGTCGAAGAAGGCGGCAAAATCTGCGGAAGTCGCACCGGCAGAGACCGAAAAGTCCAAGTCGGCGGGCGGTATCGGCCCGAAGACCTACCGCCGGGTACTCTTCAACGAGATCACCAAGAAGGCGGTCCAGGAAGCGGTCGCCAATCCGGTCGATCTCGACGCGAAAAAATACGACTCCCAGCAGGCGCGCCGCGTTCTGGACCGCCTCGTCGGCTACAAGATTTCCCCGATCCTCTGGAACAAGGTCCGCCGGGGACTTTCGGCCGGCCGGGTGCAGTCGGTGGCCGTGCGCGTGATTGTCGAGCGCGAGAAGGAAATCCGCGCGTT
The DNA here is from genome assembly GCA_964621525.1 of uncultured bacterium. Lineage (GTDB taxonomy): Bacteria > JAGRBM01 > JAGRBM01 > JAGRBM01 > JAHCIT01 > CAZMGV01. The sequence continues at coordinate 246,475 of CAZUMS010000001.1, read as the reverse complement.
CAATAAAGAGGAATACTGGACCATCGCCGCCCAGTGTCAGGGACCGGTTCTTCCGGCCTTCGCGGCGCAGCTTTCCCGCATCGATGGCCAGACAGCTTCCATCGAGAACGAGGCGTCGGCCAGTTCCGTTGTCGAAGGCCTCCGCAAGGAAAAACTCAGGGTTTCCAAGGTCGTCAAACGCGAGCGCCGCCGCCAGGCTCCCGCTCCGTTCACGACGTCCAAGCTTCAGCAGGATGCGGCGCGCAAACTCCGTTTCACCACGCGCCGGACGATGAGTGTCGCCCAGAAGCTTTACGAAGGCGTTTCGCTGGGCGACGACGGACTGGTCGGCCTTATTACCTACATGCGTACCGACTCCGTCCGTATCTCGAACGACGCCCTGGAAGCGGCTCGCAATTATATCGGCAGCCGGTTCGGCAAGGAGTTCCTCCCCGAGCAGCCGAACGTCTTCAAGAACAAGGGCTCCGCGCAGGACGCGCACGAGGCGATCCGGCCGACGTCGCTGGATTTTCCGCCCGAGAAGGTGACCGCTTACCTTTCCAAGGAGGAGTTCGACCTCTATGAGCTCATCTGGAAGCGGTTCGTCGCCTGCCAGATGGCTCCTGCCGTTTATGACCAGACTTCGGTTGAGATCTCGGCTGGCCGTTACGGCCTCCGCACGTCGGGCTCGGTGATGAAGTTCGCCGGGTTCACGGCCATCTATAAGGAAGAAGCCGAGGAAAAGGTTGCAACCGAAAAGCCGAAGGCCGACGGTGAGGGCGAGGAAGACGACAAGGACAAGGTCCTGCCGCCGCTCAGCGAAGGTGACGAACTGAAGCTGCTCGGCATCACGCCCGAGCAGCACTTCACCCAGCCTCCTCCCCGGTTCACGGAAGCCTCCCTCGTAAAAGAGCTCGAGGAAAAGGGTATCGGCCGGCCGTCCACCTACGCCTCGATCATCTCGGTCATCCAGGACAAGGCCTACGTCGAGAAGGTCGAGAACCGTTTCCATCCGACGCATCTCGGCGAGCAGGTCACGGAACTGCTCGTGGAGAATTTCGCCGACATCATCGACGTGAACTTCACCGCCGGCATGGAGCTCAAGCTCGACCAGATCGAAGAGGGCAAGGCGAATTTTGCCCAGACAATCCGCGAGTTTTACGGCCCGTTCGAGAAGGATCTCGCTCACGCCGCCGAGCACATGCGGGACCTCAAGCGGCAGGAGATCCCGACGGATATTCCCTGCAAGCTCTGCGGGTCGAAGACGGTCATCAAGTGGGGCCGCATGGGCGAGTTCATCGCCTGCACCAACTACCCCACCTGCAGCTTTACAAGCGACTTCAAGCGCCAGCCGGACGGCTCCCTGAAGCTGACCGATCCCGTCGCCGAATACGGCGAAGAGGCGATGAAGCCGTGCGACCTGTGCAAGAGCCCGGTCGCGCTTCGGAAAGGCCGTTTCGGGCCGTTTATCGCCTGTACGAACTATCCTGCGTGCAAATTCACGCGGAAGATCGTGAAAACAGCCGGCAAGATGGGCGTGGAGCAGGTGGTCCGTATCCCCGGCAAGTGCGACATCTGCGGGGCCGGATTGCTCGTGAAGAAGGCCTGGACCGGAAACCGGTTCGTCGCCTGCGAGAACTACCCGGCCTGCAAATCGGCTCGCTCCTACGAGATCGGCGTCCCGTGCCCCAAGTGCAACGCGGAGAAGGGCGGCCAGCTCGTCGAGCGCACCACCAAGCGCCGGCGCATGTTCTACGGCTGCAACCGGTACCCCGACTGCGATTTCACGACCTGGGACAAGCCGCTCCCCGAACCTTGCCCCAAGTGCAAGAGCCCTTACCTGCTGGAGAAGTTCTCCAAGGTACGGGGCCGGTTCATCAAGTGCCCGAACGAGGCCTGCGATTACGAACGCGATCTCCCGCCGGAGGAAAACCCTGCCGGTGACGCCGAGGCTCCGCTCGATGCCGCCAGCTGAGCGGCCGGTCGTTGTCCTGGGAGCCGGTCTTGCCGGCAGCGAAGCCGCCTGGCAGCTCGCCCGCCGGGGAATTCCGGTCCGTCTTCATGAAATGCGCCCGTTGAAAATGACCCCGGCTCACCAGACGGGCCGGGCCGCCGAGATCGTCTGCTCGAACTCTTTCAAAAGCCTTCGCACGGAATCGGCACAAGGCGTCCTGAAACGGGAACTGGAAACTCTGGATTCCCTTATCCTCCAGGCGGCACATGCATGCCGGTTGCCGGGTGGAGAAGCCCTCGTCGTCGACCGGGACCGTTTCTCGTCCTTTGTGGACGAGGCGCTTTCAAAAGAACCGCTGATCGAACGGGTACCTGGTGAAGTCGGTACCGTTCCGGAAGAGCCGTTTGTGATTCTGGCGACGGGGCCGCTCACCAGCGATTCCCTGAGCGCCGATCTGGCCCGGATCTTCGGCGGCACCCATCTCGCCTTCTACGACGCCATCAGTCCGATCGTCGATGCCGCGACAGTGGACGGCTCGAAACTCTACCGCCTGTCCCGGTACGGTCACGGCAGTGGGGACGATTACTGGAACATCCCGCTGGACAAGGCCCAGTATGAAAAACTGGTCGATCAGCTGCTGGCAGCCGAGCCTTATCCGGAAAAGGAGTTCGAGAACCTCCGGCCGTTCGAGGCCTGCATGCCCATCGAGGACATCGCCCGCCGCGGGCGCGGGGCCCTGCGGTTCGGGCCGCTGAAGCCGGTGGGCCTCCCGGACCCCAAAACGGGCCGGGACCCCTATGCCGTTGTCCAGCTCCGGATGGAGAATCAGGAAGCGACCATGTGGAGCCTTGTGGCTTTCCAGACGAAACTCCGTCATGGCGATCAGATGGCCCTTCTGCGCTCGCTTCCGGGGCTGGAGAACGCCGAATTCCTGCGCCTGGGCTCCATTCACAGGAATACCTTTATCTGCTCGCCGAAACTGCTGGACGGGACGCTCCAGGCGGCGGCACGGCCGGGGCTCTATTTCGCCGGGCAGATCACCGGCGTCGAGGGCTATACGGAGTCCACCGTGATGGGGGCCGTGGCCGCCATTCATGTGGCCTGCCGCCTGAAGGGTAGGCCGCTTCCCGCCTGGCCCCGTAACTCTGCCATCGGTTCTCTGCTATACTATCTGAAGACCGCGAAGCCGGAGTCGTTCCAGCCGATGAATTTCAACTGGGGACTTCTGGAACCGCTGGAGGTGAGGGCAAAGAAAGAGGAGCGGCACAGGCTCATGGGCGAGCGTGCCTGGGCCGACTACTCCTCGTTCCTGCCGGAACTGAAAGTGGCGTGAGCGATGGACCCCTTGTCCGGAACCGAGTTCGAGAAATCCGCCGCCGAGTTCGATGGATACCTGAAGCTGCGGAACCGTTCCCCCCGCACCCGTGAGCTTTACGGCAGGACCGTCCGGTCGTTCGGGATCTACCTTGCAGGGAAACGTCCGGCGGCACTCAAAAGCCTTGCGTCGATCAATTTGTACGATCTCCGGAACTATATCGGGACCCTGTTCAAGAAAGTAACGAATGACACGGTAGCGGGAGAAGTCTCCGCGCTCAGGACCTATTTCGGCTGGCTGGTGTCGTCCGGCCGGATTCCTGCCGACCCCACGGAACTTCTCGAGTCCCCCAAACGGAAAAAGGCACTGCCCCGGTTTCTGCCCGAGGCCGCGACCGAAAAGCTGATGGAAACCCCGGGCGATGGCGATTACGCCCCCGAACGGGACCGGGCAATTCTGGAACTCTTTTATGGCTCAGGGCTCCGCCTGTCCGAACTTGCGGGTGCGAAGGAAACCGATCTGGATCTATCTGCGCGGGAAATCCGGGTGCTCGGCAAAGGCGCCAAGGAGCGGATCGTGCCGGTCAGCGATGCCTTTGTAGAAGCCTGGGAGGCGTATCTCCCCCGGCGGGAGCGGTACCGCCGGGAGTTCGGCCCCGGCATGCCGCTGTTTATCTCCCGCAAGGGCAGGGCGATCTCGAAGTCGATGCTGGCCGTGCTGCTGAAAAAATATGGCGCCAAAAGCCCGGATCCTGTGAAGGTGACCCCGCACATGCTGCGGCACAGCTATGCGACGCATATGCTGGAAGGGGGCGCCGACCTCAGGGCGATTCAGGAGATGCTCGGGCACCGTTCGCTGGCTGCGACGCAGCGGTATACGGCCGTCCAGCTGGCGAAGCTGGTCCGGACCTACCATGAGGCCCACACACGCGCTAGAGAGAAGCTCGGCCGGGTGCCCGCGGGGGCTCCCGGCGGCAAGGATTCCTCGACGTGACAGAACTTCATGGAACCACGATCGTCTGCGTCCGCCGGAACGGCAAGGTGGCCATCGCAGGCGACGGTCAGGTGACTCAGGGAAATCAGGTCCTCAAGAACTCCGCCCGGAAGGTCCGGCGCCTCGCCTCGGGCCGGGTGATCGCCGGATTTGCCGGTGCCACGGCTGACGCCTTTACGCTCTTCGAGAAGTTCGAGGAGAAGATCCAGCAGTACCCGGACAGCCTTCAGCGGGCTGCCGTCGAGCTCGCCAAGGAGTGGCGGACGAACAAGATGCTCCGGACACTGGAGGCCATGCTGATCGTGGCGGACACCTCCGGCTGCTACCTGCTCACAGGCGCCGGGGATGTGGTGGAGCCCGACGACGATGTGCTGGCGATAGGTTCAGGAGGGGCATTTGCGCAGGCGGCGGCACTGGCGCTGACGAAGCACACCGGCCTTACGGCCCGCCAGATCTGCGAGGAGGCGCTTCAGATCGCCTCCCGGATCTGCATCTACACGAACAGCTCGGTTCAGGTGGAAGAACTCGGATGATCGCACCCACGGATCTGACCCCGAAACAGGTAGTCGAACTTCTGGATGGCTATATCGTCGGCCAGAAAGATGCCAAGCGGGCTGTCGCCGTGGCGCTCCGGAACCGGTGGCGCCGCCAGCGGGTGGATCCCCAGCTCCGGGACGAAATTTACCCCAAGAACATCCTGATGATCGGGCCCACGGGCGTCGGAAAGACCGAGATCGCCCGGCGGCTGGCGAGGATCGTCGGCGCCCCGTTTCTCAAGGTCGAGGCTTCGAAGTTCACGGAAGTGGGCTACGTGGGCAAGGACGTGGAGTCGATGATCCGCGATCTTGTGGAAGTCTCGGTCAAGATGGTAGCCGAGGAACACAAGGTCCGGGTGAAGGAGCAGGCCGAGAAGGCGGTCGAGGAAAAGCTGCTCGATGTGCTGCTGCCCGGTTCCGGCCAGCCGGAACCTCCCAAGGAAAACCGGTTTTTCGTGGCTCCGGCCTCGGGCGGGGCGGCTTCTGTCCAGGAGACGAAGACCAGCGACACCCGGGAAAAATTCCGGCAGATGCTGAAGGACGGCCGGCTGGAGGACCGCGAGGTTTCCATCGAGGTCGTGCCCAAGTCGGTTCCGCTTGCCCAGATCGTCGGCCCCCAGGGAGTCGAGGAAATGGGCGTGGACCTGTCGGACATGCTCGGCGGAATTCTGGGTACCCAGCGCAAGAAGACCCGGAACGTAAAGGTATCTGAGGCCCGTTCCATCCTGATGGACCAGGAATCCCGGCGGCTCATGGACACCGATGCCGTGAACCGGGAAGCCCTCCGCCGGGCAGAAGAGGGCGGAATCGTCTTTCTGGACGAGATCGACAAGATCGCAAGCCGCGAACGGTCGGCTCACGGGCCTGATGTCTCCCGGGAAGGCGTCCAGCGGGATATCCTGCCGATCATCGAAGGCTCCAACGTCACTACCAAATACGGGATGGTGAAGACGGACCAGATCCTGTTCATCGCGGCCGGGGCATTCCACGTCTCGAAGCCCACGGATCTCATCCCCGAGCTTCAGGGTCGTTTCCCGATCCGGGTCAGTCTGGAATCCCTGACGGCCGAGGATTTCCTCCGTATTCTCAAGGAGCCCCGGAACGCCCTCACGGCCCAGTACGCGGCCCTGCTCGGAACCGAAGGGCTCGAGATCCGGTTCACCGAGGACGGGATGGAGGAAATGGCTAAAATCGCCGCTCAGGTGAACCGCCAGACCGAGAATATCGGCGCCCGGCGGCTCCACACGATCCTCGAAAAGGTCCTGGAGGAGATTTCCTTCGAGGGACCGTCCTACCCTGAACGGACGGTCTCCATCGACGCCAGATTTGTTACAAACCGTCTGGAGGGAATCTTGAAGAAACAGGATCTCTCCAATTACATACTCTAGCTTCGGAAAGCCGCCGGAAAGGCGGTCCGCGGCGGCCGGAAGAAGAGGCCGCCGGAAAGCAGAACCTCTTTGCAGCACATCGTCGACAAGGCGGGCGTCCTACTGGAGGCGCTCCCCTATATCCGGCGTTTCACGGACAAGGTTTTCGTCATCAAGTATGGCGGCCACGCCATGGTGGACGACCAGCTGAAGCGCAGCTTCGCGCGCGACGTCGTCCTGATGAAATACATCGGTATGAAGCCCGTCGTGGTTCACGGCGGCGGACCGCAGATCAAGGAACGGCTGGCCCGTTTCGGGGTGAAGAGCGAGTTCGTGAACGGCATGCGGGTGACGGACGCCGAAACCATGGTGGTTGTCGAGGAAGTGCTCGCCGGACACGTCAACAAGGAAATCGTGACGCTGATCCAGTCCCAGGGCGGCCGGGCGGTCGGCATTTCAGGAAAGGACGGCGGGCTGATCCAGTCGTCCAAGATGCTCATGGACGACGGCGCCGGAAAGCTCCGGGACATCGGCTTTGTCGGCAAGATCGACCGGGTCGACCCCAAGGTCATCCGCACGCTCGTCACCGACAAGTTCATCCCGGTCATTGCACCGGTCGGCGCTGACGAAAACGGCCAGGCCTATAACATCAACGCAGATATCGTTGCGGGGAAGATCGCGGCCTCGCTCAAGGCGGAGAAACTGATCCTCATGACCGACGTGATCGGCGTGATGAACGAGGCGAAGGAACTGCTCCGTCAGCTCAACGCCGATCAGGTGAAAACGCTGATCGACAGCGGTGTGATCAAGGGCGGCATGATCCCCAAGGTGAACTGCTGTCTGGACGCGCTTCAGGGCGGAGTCCGCAAGACCCACATCATCGACGGGCGCGTGCAGCACGCCTGCCTGCTCGAAATTTTCACGGAAGAAGGCATCGGAACGGAGATCAGCTGGAACCCGGTCCGGGATAAGGCTTCCGAAAAACCCCTTCTGGACGACGCCTGAGCCATGGCAGCAAAGCGCAAGAAAACGGCGTCCGCACGGGACCTGAACCTCGATTGGGAAAAACGGACGCTGGACAGCGTGGCGTTTACCTACCGGCGTTTCCCCATTGCGATGGTCAAGGGGAAGGGCGTCTGGGTCTGGGACGCCAACGGGAAGAAGTATCTGGATTTCCTCGCCGGTGTGGCGGTGAACTGCCTCGGGCACGCCCACCCGGTCGTGACGAAAGCGATCCGGGAACAGGCAGGAAAACTCGTACAGATATCCAACTACTTCCACATTCCCTCCCAGACGGAACTGGCGGAGGAGATCGAAAAACGCTCTTTCACCGGGCGGGTCTTCTTCTGCAATTCGGGTACGGAAGCAAACGAAGGGGCGATCAAGCTCGCCCGCAAGTGGGGCATGGAGCACGGCGGCCGGTACGAGATCGTTTCGACGTCCAATTCGTTCCACGGCCGGACCGTGGGCTCCCTTTCCATGACCGGTCAGACGAAATACGCCGAAGGCTTCGGGCCCCTCCTGCCCGGCATCCGGTTCGTTCCGTTCAACAACGCCGCGGCCCTGGCCGAAGCGGTTACGGAAAAGACCTGTGCGGTCGCTCTGGAACCCATTCAGGGAGAAGGCGGTGTCGTGGTTCCCGGCCGGGACTACCTGAAGCGCGTCAAGGAAATCTGCCGCGAGAAGGGCGCTCTCCTGGTCGTCGACGAGATTCAGGCCGGCATGGGCCGGACGGGCACGCTCTTTTCCTACGAGCAGATGGGCTACGAGCCCGACATCATGACGCTGGCCAAGGGACTTGGCGGCGGCGTTCCGATCGGCGCCATCTGCGCCCGCAAGGAAGTGATGGAAACGCTGGGGCCGGGTACCCACGGTTCGACGTTTGGCGGCAACCCGCTGGCCACGGCGACGGCACTGGCCGTCATCCGGGAGGTGTCAAAGCCTTCGCTCCTCGCGAACGTGCGCAAGCAGGGGGAACGGATACAGTCGTTCTTCCGGAAACTCCAGGCCGGGTCCGGAGCCGGACTGATCTCGGACGTGCGCGGCATGGGTCTTCTGATCGGCATCGAAGTGACCCGCGAGGGACCGGAAACCGTGAAGCGGGCGCTGGAACTGGGGCTCATCGCCAACTGCACGGCGGGCAACGTGATCCGGCTCGTGCCGCCGCTGAACATCACCTCGAAGGAAGCGGATACCGCCTGCCGGATCCTTCAGAAAGCGATGGGGCTCTGACGACATGAACAGGCTTCGCCACTTCCTTGAGCTTTCGGACCTCTCACCGGACGAAATCCGGCAGATCGTGAATCGCGGCATCGAAATGAAGCGCGAGCGGGCGGCCGGACGAAACAGCAGCCAGCTTGCGGGCAAGACGCTTGCGCTGGTCTTCGAGAAAAGCTCGACCCGTACCCGGGTGTCGTTCGAGGTCGGTATGGGGGAACTGGGCGGGCGGTCCCTTTTCCTTTCTCCGTCCGAGATCCAGCTCGGCCGGGGCGAAACGATCAAGGACACGGTGCGGGTGCTCTCCCGCATGTGTCACGGCATCGTGCTCCGGACATTCGATCACGCCCGGCTGGCGGAATTCGCCGAATATTCCACCGTCCCGGTCATTAACGGACTGACGGACCTGCTGCACCCGGTCCAGACGCTGGCGGATCTGATGACCGTGCAGGAACAGTTCGGATCTTTCGAGAAGGTCAAGGTCGCCTATGTGGGCGACGGGAACAACGTCGCCAACTCCTGGATCGAAGCCTGCGCCCTTTTCGATTTCCAGCTGTCCATTGCCCACCCGAAGGGGTACGGCCCCGACCCGGAGTTCCTGAAACACGTCGGGGCTAAATGCGGCTCACGTCTGACCGTCACCGAAGATCCCAAGGGGGCGGTAAAGGACGCCCATGTCCTTTACACGGATACCTGGACCAGCATGGGGCAGGAGAAGGAAGCCGAAATCCGCCGCCACGCGTTTCAGGGCTTCCAGATCAACCGGGCCCTGCTGAAGCTCGCCCGGCCCGGTGCGAAAGTCATGCACTGCCTTCCGGCCCACTGGGGCGAGGAACTGTCGGAGGACCTCCAGGACGCTGCCGAGCTGATCGTTTACGACGAAGCCGAGAACCGGCTTCATGCCCAGAAAGCGCTACTTGTCCTTTTGATGGGATAAGTATCTAATATCACAGCCAGTTATGGGAGTTTCTCTCCGGTTGCCCGAAGACGGCATTCCGTCGCTGTTGCCTGCGGCGGATTTTAACTCGCGCGAGCTGACCGCCGAGGACGGGTTCCTTTTGTCCCGGATCGACGGCGGCACGAACATCAAGGCCCTCCGCTCACTGACCGGCTGGGGACCGGACCGGACTGACGAATCGGTCGCCAAGCTGATGCTCCTCAAGATGATTCAGGTCCGCCTGCGAAACGGCGAACTGATCGAGCTGTCGCCGAAAGCGATGACCGACCTGAAACTCCGTCTCGCCCAGGGGAAGACCGGCGGGACCGGAAAACCCGCAGGCGGTGGTGTCAAAGAACCGGAAGCCTACGTACTGCCGGAGGGGACCGACACGGGCCGTCTGTCGGTCGAGGCCGCCACCCACATCATGCGCGCAATCGAGCGCGGCGAGCTGGGTTACTGGTACGAAGTTCTCGGTGTCTCCCCCAACGCCGATGACCGTACCATCAAGCGGACCTATCACTCCATCGCTGCCGAGATCCATCCGGACAATTTCTACGGGCAGGATACGGGCGTGTGGGGGGAACGCATCAACCAGGCGTTCGACGTCCTGACCCGCGCCTATGACACGCTCAGCGATTCTCAGTCCCGCGCGGCGCATGACCGTGAACTGAAGGCGCTTGCCGAGGCCGAGGCCCGGGAAGAAGAGCCGGAACTGGAAATGCTCGACTCGGAACCGGAAAAGCAGGCGCGCCCGAAGGCGGCGCCGGCGACCATCGTCGACCAGATCCGGATGAAGGTCCAGAAAGCCCGCGAACTGGCCAGGCAGGCCGACCAGCAGATGAATCACGGCCACTGGCAGGAGGCGTACAGCAACTTCCAGCTGGCGGCACAGCTCGATCCCTACAACAGCGAATACAAGAAACAGGCCGAGTTCCTGAAGCCCAAGCTGAACGTCAAGAAAGCCAAGCAGATGTTCGAGGATGCGCTTCACATCGCCAGCGGCAATCCCCGCAAGGCGATCAAGCTGCTGGAAGAGGTCGTGGATATCGATCCTGCCCGCCCGGCTCACCGGTACGAATATGCCCGGCTCCTGTTCCAGGAGCGGCAGAGGGCTTCGGCCATGGACGGTGACTGGCTGGAGATGTCCAAGGATCATTGCGAGGCCGCACTGATTATGGAACCGGAAAACGGGAGATACCTGACGCTCTTCGGCCAGATTCTCAAGGCGAAAGGCGATACCAAAGGTGCCGTGGACGCCCTGAAAAAGGCGCTGAAGAAGGACAAGAACAACGCCCTTGCGAAACAGGAACTCGAGGAGCTGGGGAAATAGCTGCCCATGATTCCTGAACACCTGAAAAAGCGCTTCGATGCGCTCCGGAACGCCCTCAAGGATCCGGACGAACAGGTGCGCCAGCTGGCTTCGAAATCGCTGGAACAGGTAGAGGCACTTTCGGATCTCGACCTGCTGATCGAGAATTTCAAGCGGGGCGACAAGGCGGCGCAGATCCGGGCGATTTATGCTTTCGGCCGCATCCGGCACGACCGGGCCCTGACCGCACTGGTATTCGCTCTCCGGATGGAAGACGAGGACGTCCGTACGGCAGCGATCCGGGCTCTCGGCGACCAGTCGCACCCCAAAGCCATCGGGCCGCTTCTGGAACTGCTCCCCAACGACACGGCCACCTGCCAGATCGCGATCATCGATATCCTGCCGAACTTCAAGGACCCGGAGATCGTCAATACGCTCCGTGCCATGCTGCGCAGCAAGAACGTCGATGTCGTCGAAGCGGCGATCAAGGCCACCGGCCGGATCGGCGACCGGGCCGTGGAAGACGCCCTGACGATCATTCTGTCCAAGGGGCCCACGCGGCTCCGCCGTGCCGCAGCCGAGGCGCTTGGCGTCCTCTCGGTCTGAAGCCCTTTATTTCAGGTAACCCGCAACGTCGATGTTCCGGAGCAGGGGATCGACCGTGCCGATCACGCGCCTCGAAGGCGCGCTCGCGGGCTGGGCCCCCGCGAGGTTGATCTCAACCGGGTGTTCAAGCCGGTCGCCGTAGCCGTTCGTGATGATCTTCACCTTGGGTGGAGCGCCGGGCTCGGGGTTGCTGCCGGTCACGATGGCCAGCTCGTTCGTCTCGAGCCGGAGCACCGACCCGATGGGATACATGCCCAGCATGGTCACGAACCGCTCGAAATAGTGCGGATCCAGTTTTGTCCCCGCCAGCTTGTCCATGATGAGCAGGGCTTCACGCGGGCCATGCTGGTTCTGGTAGACCCGCAGCGTGGTGATCGCGTCGTAGCAGTCCGCAATCGCGACCACATGGGAAAACGGATTCGGCCTGTTGCCCGGTCCCAGGTTCGGATAGCCCTTGAGGTCGTACTGGACGTGGTGCTCGAGCGCGCACCGGGCGGTGGTTTCCTGCAGGGAGTTCATTTCCTGGATGATCTCGAAGCTGAAGGTCGAATGCTGCTTCATGACCTCCCATTCGGCGGGGCTCAGCCGCCCGGGCTTCATGAGCACTTCCCGGGGGAGACGGATCTTGCCGAGGTCATGCAGCAGTCCGCCGAGGCCCACGGCGGAAAGAATCGGATCCTTCAGGTCGAGGGCGTTCGCGAGCGCCAGCGACAGGATGGCCACGTTCACCGAGTGGTTGAACAGGTAGTTGTCGTAACTCTTGATCATCGAGAGGCCGATGAGCGCCGACGGGTTCTTGTTCAGGCACCGGTTCATGGCGCCGACGATCCCCTTGGCCTTGTCCGGCCGGGGGATCCCGCCCATGCGGAGTTCGCCGAACAGCGAACCCACGTAGGTCAGGGCCTCGCCGTAAACCTTGCCGGCATCGGGAGTGACCAGTGCGACCAGAATATGGGTGACGCCTCTCAGGACCAGTTCGTCGGCAACCCAGTCGCCCTTTTTCTTTTCGGCGTCGTCGGAATCGAGCACTTCCACCCAGTCGGACAATTCTTCCGCCGTGAGTCCCGGCTGGAAATGTATGGCATTGATTTCGATGACCTGGAGTTTCTCCAGGAACTCCTGCAACGAGGCGGGCAGGTTGTAGGAGGCGAAGTCCTCGCAGACCAGGGTGTCCTCGGCGACGCCGATCGTGATTTCCTTGCCCTGCTGGTGGAAGGGCTTGAGGGCCGCGAGCAGGTTGTCGATGGCGCGGCGGAAACCCGGGTGCTCGACCGGATAGAGCGACTTGGCCTTCAGGGCCCCCGCCACGAGAGTCAGGATCTGTTCGTAGGCTTTCACGAATCAGCCCTTTCCCCGAGCCGGCCGGCAGTATCGGCCAGACGCCGCTCCATGCGCTCAAGAGTCTGTGCGAGCTGCTGTTGGAGCTCCGAATCCCTGAACTTCACGTCGGCACGAAGGTGGTTCAGGACGTCCCGGTCGCCGGAAGCGGCAATAATCTTTAGGGCGTCCGACAGCGTGCGATGGTCGAACGCGGGACCGAACAGCTTGCGGGCCTTGAGAATGCCGATCAGCGCCTCGTGGACCGCCTTGCCGCCGATCCGGGCAAGCGAGATATTGAGCGCCTTGCGCAGGTCCGGGGTGAGCTCGAAGTCCTCCGCCTGCCGGAACAGGTCCAGCAGGATGGGAATCAGGCGGAACTCCTTGTAGTTCCCGGCGGTGTCCAGGATCCGGCGGCGCTGGGGCAGGGGATTGTCACCCGAAAGATAGCGGCCCAGCACATTCAGGGCTTCGAGGTCCCGGATCGAGAACAGGGCGTCGATGGCGGCATTGAGAACTTCCGGTTCCTTACGTGCGAGGAGCGCCTTGAGCAGCGGCACCCCGCCCGGTTCCTTGATGGCGCCCAGCGTAATGGCGGCGATCTCGGCGACCGCCGGGGAAGTCTCCCCGTTTGCCAGCGACTGGATCAGCGGCATCGCCGGATGGCCGATACGGGCGAGAAGCTGGGCCACGAGATTCTTGCCATAGTCATCGATGGGAGTTTTCAGCCGTTCGCCCAGCGCATCCAGGGTCACGGTGCCGAACAGGGACAGGATCCGGAGCAGGGATTCGACCTCGACTTCGGATTTATCGTCGGTGAGCAGTTCGGTGAGAAGGGCGCGGGCCACCTGCGGGGAGGCGATCTTCCGCATGGCCCGGATCGCGTATTTCTTCACGTCCACGGCGATGTCGGGGTTGTGGGTGTCCTGCTCGAAAAACTCGATGAGCCGGAACAGCATGCCCCAGCGCCGGGCCTCGAGCAGACGGGAGGCCAGGTCGGCCAGCGAGACGGCATTGGTATAGTAGACGTCGGGATTGTCGCGTGCCCCGTCGAGCTGAGCGACGCGATCCTCCAGTTCCTGGCGAAACCGGGCGCCGTCTTCGTCTTCATCCGGATCGTAGCCCTCGGGCGTCAGTTCCCGGGAATGGGCGATGGATGGGGTGGCTTCTTCGGGCTGTTCGGGGGGCTCTTCCGGTTCGGGCGCGGGCTGTTCTTCCTCGGGAATCTCGAACTGGGGGATCTCCTGCTGGTTATTGGGCTGCTTCAGGTAGTTCAGGTCGATGTCGTTGACGAAGACGTGCCGGACCCCCGACTTCTTGAGCAGCGTTTCGAGTCCGCCGCGCTGGTACAGTTCGTCCGGTTCGCTGGCGACATTCCGGAGGAACTGGTACCACTCCTGGACCGTCAGGCCGTCCAGAAAGAACAGCTTCTTGATCCGGCGCTGGAACAGCAGCTTGGCGAGTCCCTTGACGGCGTCGTTCTCGGGGCTCTGCACCTTTTCGTTGTACCAGATACCGGCGCGGGTGACGCTGAAGCTGAACTCGCCGTTGTCATGGGCGGCCTTCTGATAGGGTGCGTAGGACTGCTGGACGATCTTGGTCAGGGCCGGGTGCTTCGGCGGATAAAACCCGACGGCGCGAATCCCCTTCTGGAGCTCGATCAGCAGCCCTTCGATTTCGCGGCTGCTCGCCCGTTCGTCCTGATGCGGTTCCATTCCGGCCTTGAAGATGCCCGCCCTATTTCTTTCCCGTCACACTGAGGTAACGCATCTGGAGCTCGTAAAGGAGGCCGTTCAGAAGTTCCCCTTCGTCGCCGGACAGGTTGTTCCGTGTTTTTTCGCGGAGCATATGGAGAATGTCGATCGTATAGCGCGCCAGCGGGAGATTGGGCGGCGGGACCTCGCCCTCGGGCGAACGAAGGAGACCCATGTGAAAAAGTGCCTGGGTATGGAGAGACAGGCACAGGGTCCCGAAAGTCACTTCGGGCGGCTGAGGCTCGGATTCCGGATGACGCTCGAAGGTCTCGCCTTTCAGGCCGCTGGAGGCATCGCCCTCAGCGGGTCCGGATTCGGAGGCGGACTTGGGCTCTCCGTCAGCCTTGAACCGGCGGCGGTCAACGGATTTGAAACCGGGATCCGGCGAATCACTCATGGGACGGTGTCCTCCGTAAGCACTTATGTGCCTGAAACTACGAACTTTTAGGCCGGAAAATAGTTATCCATCCTGGGGTCCGGGGACAAGTATTAACGTGCATGAAGCGGCAATGGGTCTCCCATGAACCGAACGTGAAAACACATTAAAGAGTGCGATTTTAATTGCCTCTGAGAGGGGTTTTGTAGCAAATATTAAAAATGCGCGTTGGGGACGCGCCAAAACGGGAAACTAGGGCAAAAGGAAATCCCATGCACACTGAAATGCTCCCGTCCGGCACTACCTCCGTCTTTGAACCGAAACACTTAGGGAAGAAAATCATGCGAATTCTCGTAGTTGAGGACGAAAAGAAGGTCTCCAGCTTCATTCAGAAAGGCCTGACGGAAGAAAGCTACGCCGTGGACGTGGCCCAGGACGGCGAAGAGGGGCTCTCCTACGCCCTGAACCAGAATTACGACCTGATCATCCTGGACATCATGCTGCCCAAGCTCGACGGCCTGAAGGTTCTCGAGCAGATCCGGGCGAAGAGCGTCCAGACTCCGGTGCTGCTGCTCACCGCCCGTGACACTCTCGAGGACAAGGTGAAGGGACTCGACACCGGCGCCGACGACTACCTGGCGAAGCCCTTCGCGTTCACCGAGCTGCTCGCCCGGGTCCGCGCACTGCTCCGCCGCGCGACGAGCTCCCGCGCCGCGGTGCTAAAGGTCGACAACCTCACGCTGGACCCTGTTTCCCGCGAAGTCCGCCGGAGCGGCCGGAAGATCGATCTCACGGCCAAGGAATACGCGCTGCTTGAGTTCTTCATGCGGAACTGTGGTAAGATCCTGACCCGGACCGTTATCAGCGAGCATGTGTGGGACATGAACTTCGACTCCTCGACGAACATCGTGGATGTCTACGTGAACCACCTCCGGAACAAGGTGGAAACGCCGCCGGAGAAGAAACTGATCCACACCGTTCGCGGAGTCGGTTACGTCCTCAAGGAAGCTGATGCCGCGTGAAACGAAGGCCCTTAACGCTAAGGGCTAAACTCCTCGTCTGGTATCTGGGGCTGCTGGTAGCGCTACTGGCAGCCTTTTCCACGACCCTGTACGTCTTTTTCGACCGGGGCATGATCCGCCAGTTCGACGCGTCGCTGAAGACGGCGGCCGTCGGCCTGGCCCGGGTCAATGCGTCCCAGGCTGAACGCGGCCTCTACGGACGGCAATCCATGTTCGGCTGGGTGTTCGGCCGGCAGGTTGTGGACCGCTACATCGACATCCTGGAGACGCCCAAAGGAAAGCGGCACCGGTCGCGGATCCGCCGCGAACTGGTGCCGTTTACCGAGTTCGCTCAGGCGAATGCCCAGCGCGGCGTGACGACATACGAGACCTTCCGGAATATCGACGAGCACCCTGTCAGGGTGATCACGATGCCGATCATCCTGAACGGAGAGGTGACGAGCGCCGTCGTCCAGGTGGCGGGCTCCATGGGATACATGGACGACACCCTGGAACGCCTCGTGACGGTCATGGCGGTCGTCTTCGGCCTCAGCGTGCTGGCGGCAGGCCTGCTGGGGGCCGTCTTTGTCGACCAGGCCTTGAGGCCGTTCGACCGCATCACCCGAACCGTGCAGGGGATCAGCGCCCGTAATCTCCAGGAACGGCTCGATGCCCCCCTTGTCGATGACGAACTGGGGCGCCTCGCCAAGACCTTCAACGCCATGCTCGATTCGCTGGAGCAGTCCTTCGAGCAGATCCGCAAGTTCACGTCCGATGCCTCGCACGAGCTGAAGACCCCCCTGACGGTGCTCCGGGGGCAGATCGAACTCGGTCTGCAGCAGGAACGCACGCCCGAGGAATACCAGGACATTCTCGTTTCCGCTCTGGAAGAGATCGGACGCCTGAGCAAGATCACTTCGAACCTTCTGGTGCTTTCCAAGGCCGATGTGGGGCAGGTCCAGATGAACTGCGAGATGCTGGACCTGAAGGAACTGGTCCGGGACATCTGCGAAAGCCTCGAGATGCTGGCATCGGAGAAAAGCGTCTCGCTGAACTGGCCGCAGGATACGGAACCGCTGGAGATCGAAGGCGACCGGGTCCGGCTCTCCCAGATGGTCAGCAATCTGGTGGACAATGCGGTCCAGTACACCGAGGCCGGAGGCTCCGTGCAGGTCCGCCTGGGACAGGCCAATGCGTTTTTTGCCTTTATGGAGGTCCGGGACACCGGAATTGGCATTGCCAGAGAGGATCTCGGCAAGATTTTCGACCGGTTCTTCCGGGCCGACAAGGCGAGAACGCGCCGGGAAAGCGGCTCAGGACTCGGACTGTCCATCGTGAAGTGGATCGTCGATGCCCACGGCGGCAAGATCGAGGTCCAGTCGGAGCCCGGCAAGGGGACGAGTTTTACCGTTTTCCTTCCGTTCAAACGCAAGGAAGGGCAGCCCGCACAGGGGGCTGCCGCTCCCGCCGCCCCGCCGCCTCCGACCCTGAACTGACGTCTTGCCACGGAGCGGGCTCCGTGCTTTAGCTTGCGTCGTCCCTGCCGCTCCGGAGAGCATATGGTGGGGAACGCTTCAGGGGGAAAATTCATGCTGGTCAAACACCAGATCGAGATCAACGCACCGGTCCAGGAAGTCTGGAAGCTCTGGTACGACATCGAGGGCTGGAACGCCTGGTACCCGGACATTGTGTCGGTCACGAAGAAAACACCCGGCAAGGTCATGTCTGGTACCCGGTTCGTTCAGAAGATGAAACTTGGTGGCCGGGCGCTGCCGGTGAAAACCGAGCTCAGTGCGCTTCAGGAGCCGGTGAAGATCGCCTGGAGCGGCGGCGGGCCCGGCCTCCAGGTCGTCCATTCCATCCTGCTCGACGACCTCGGCGGCCGCACGAGGGTCCGGAGCGAAGAGACTTGGGACGGTCTTCTTTCACCGCTGCCGGCACTCTTCCGTGAGAAGATCGATGAGGTTACAATCCGGTGTCTTGAGGGCCTGAAGGCGTACGCCGAGCGTAACGCCAAGAACTCCTGATGACCGGAGCCCAGCTCTCGTTCCCGTTCAGCCGGGTGCAGGTGACGGCGGAACTGCTCGCCCGCGAGGCGGCGGCTCCCGTCACCCTGCAATTTACCGACAACACGACGACGATGCTTGCCGTGCGGCGGGGACCTGCGGGCATTTCCGTGCGGGCGCACCGGATGTTCGAATGGGTCGAGCCGGACGTCTTCCGGGCCGTGGCCTCATACTGCCGCCGGGGGCGCGGGCGTCATCCGGAAATCTCCCGCCATGTGGAGCAGAACCGGCACCTGATCCGTCCCAGGATTCCCCGGAGATTCTCGCGTCCTGAAGCCGTGCAGGGCCGTTGCTTCGACTTGGCAGCTATCCTGGCCGGAGTACATGCGCAGCATTTTCCGGAGCTTCCCCCGGCCGCCATCGGCTGGGGCCGGGCGAGCCGCGGCCGGCGCCGGATCCAGCTCGCCGTCTACAGCCCGGACAACCACCTGATCCGGGTGAACCCGCGCCTCGACCGGCCGTTCGTGCCGCGCCTTGTCATGGAGTTTCTGGTGTACCATGAGCTTTGCCATGCGTGGCTCATTGCCGAAGCCAAACGCGAGGGCCGCCGGGACGGACATTTCCACAACCGGAGATTCCGGGAACTGGAGCGCCGGTTTCCGGGCTATGACGAAGTGATGGCCTGGGAAAAGCTTCACGTCGGGCGCCTGTAGGCCGCCCGTTTCCGGTTATTGCCAAGGAGAGAAAGACCGATGCCGTTGACCGAACATCCCGAAGCAGAGCGCTACTATATCCCGGCGACAAAGGGCTGTTTTGCCTGCGGAACCGAGAACCAGTGCGGCATGCAGCTTCAGGCCTACCGGTGGAACCGGGACATGCGGTACTACTGCGACACGATCCTGAAGTCTCACCTCAGGGGCATGTCCAAGACAGCCCACGGCGGCATTGTGGCGACGCTGCTTGACGAGATCGTCGGAATCGCCGCGAGCCAGTCGTCCGACAAGAAGTGCGTCACGGTCGAACTGAACGTGAAGTTCAAGAAGCCGGTGCTGATCGAAAACCTGATCCGGATCGAGGCCTGGGCGGATGATATCGGCGACAAGATCGTGAGCGCCTCCGGCCGGATCATCACGCCGGACGGGACTGAACTCGCCACGGCGAGCGGCAAGTTCTTCGCCCTCGACGTGGAGAAGGCCAAGGCATTCCTGAATCTCAAGGGTATGGAGAACTCCGAGAAACTCCGGAGCTAGCGGGCCGGTTCAGCCGTTCTCGAACGCCAGTTCGCCGTCGGCCACGATCTCGCTCTGGCAGGCGAGCCGGTAGCCTTCCCGCACACGGCCGTCGCCGAGGCGGTTCCTTTCGAACAGGTTGACCTTCGTGAGGGTTTCCATCCCCTTCACGACCTTGATGGTGCAGGTCCCGCAGGTGCCGACCTTGCAGCCGAAGGGCAGGGCGGAGCCCGTCTGTTCGCAAAGGTCGAGAAGCTGTTTCTTCTTCTCGACCTCGATGGTCCTGTTTTCGGTGATGAACGTCACCCGGGTCATCGGCAGTCCTGTCAGCCGGCCTCGGCCGTTTCAATGTTGTTCTTGGCTGCTTCGGCTTCTGCCGCCCGGATGGCAGCGAGCTCCTCTGCAGAAACCGTCCCTTTGCGGACAATCGGAAGGGCGGTGGCGCGGGTTTTCTCAAGTATCGTCTTGAGGTGTTCTTTCACCGCCTCCTCATCCTTCGGCTTGAGGTCCAGCAGCAGCCGGAGCGCTTCGCCGACGAGCGGGATGTATTTCAGCATGTAGCCGCGCTTCGCCAGCTCGTCGGCCGTGCGGCGCTGGCCGCTCACGTAGAGCTTGAGGCGCCGGCCGCAGTCCTGGAGCCCCAGCTTTATTTCCTTGATGATCTCGTCGTAGTGCGCGATGGCTTCCTTCGACTCGCTGGTGAACGGAACCCAGACGCTCGCCATGTGGACCATGACCACAAGGGGCCCTGTCGGCAGCGCGCCCCTGGACTGCTGTAGCCCGTAGGACTTCCAGTCGGTTGTCATGACAGCCCGGTGAATAGCGCAGGCACCCTGCTGGTACTGGAGCGGAACACGGTTGGCGAAGCGGTACAGCTCGCAAAGCTCGTCCGCCGGCAGGTCGCCGCCGTAGGCGAGGCCGACCTCGATCTGGAACGGGTTGCCGCGGTAGACGACCGGCTTGCGGGTCGAAGAGGTCACGAACGCCGCCTTGAACCGGGCCTTGAGGCTCGCCTCGATGCGTTCCTCGCCGATGGGAGAGAGACAGTTGGACGGCGGGGCGAGGAGTTTCACCGTCTGCATCGCCTTGTAGATCGCCTCGATCTGGTAGGCTTCGAGCGAGCCGGGCTTGGCAGAACCCTTCACGTTCGCCAGCTTGAGGATTTCGTCGGCAGGCCCGTCCGAAACCCGGGAGAAATCCGCCTTGAGCGCGGATTTGACCGTCGTCGAACCGGTGTCCTGGAGCATCTTGATCAGCATGCCCAGTTCGATGCCGTGCGGATGGGGCTTGATCTCGAGGGCTTCCACCGGCAGCTCGGTGCTGGACCGGTCGTAGACGACCGGGGGGCTGCCCGGTGCGGTGAACGTGAGCGTGACGTGGGGGTTCGAGACGGCGGTGAGCATGAGGTACTCGTCCACCGACCGTTTGCCCTTCTTGTAGAGGCCCGATAACTCGATCTCGACTTTCGTGCCGTGGGGCTTCTCGAACTTCTCGTCGACCGTCTCGTTGGAAAGTTCCGGCTGGTTCAGGCGTGTGTTCAGCGTGATGTCCAGCGCATAGGCGGGCTTTCCCTTGCCGGTGCGCGAAACGACGTGAACCGGCTTTCCGGTGGTGAGCTGGCCGTACATGCCCGCCGCCGAGATACCGATGCCCTGCTGGCCGCGGCTCTGCTTCAGGCGATGGAACTTGGAACCATAAAGCAGCTTGCCGAACACCTTGGGGATCTGCGGCTTGGGAATTCCGGGGCCGTTGTCCCCGATCCGGATGCGGTAGCGGCCCTCGCTGACTTCGGAGATCCCGACCTCGATATCGGGCAGGATGCCCGCTTCTTCACAGGCGTCGAGGGCGTTGTCCACGGCTTCCTTGATGGCCGTGAGCATCGCCTTCTGCGGGTTGTCGAAACCGAGCAGGTGGCGGTTCTTGGTAAAAAACTCCGAGACGGAGATTTCCCGCTGACGCTTGGCCATGTCTTCGGCCGAAGCGCGCCGTTTGGGCTTTCCAGTCTCGGGGGCTGCGCCGTCATCCTTCGGAGCAGGGGCCGGCACGGCCCTGGGCGCGGCAGCGGCCCTGGCCTCTGCCTTCGCTGAGGGTTTGGCGGACATGAGATCGAGCTGTTTGCCGGAATCGGGCTTCTTTTTCGCCATGGAATCACTGACCAGACGCCGTCGGCGGAGCCCTCACAACACGCCACGGACCGTCCTGGGTAGACCCCTATATTGCCCGATGAACCGCGCCGGGTCCAATCGTATGGAAAAGAGGCCGGACTAGCCGTCCTTCAGCTCGAACCGCCCCATGGAAAGCACGGTCATCACGAGCTGCCGCCGGTTGAACGGCTTGGCGAGAAACGAATCCGCAAACAGCGATCCGGTCACGATCTGCCGGTTCACTTCCGTATCTTCTCCGGAAAGGACCAGGATCTTGGTGTTGCAGGTTTTTTCGTGTTCCTTGAGCTTCTGGCACGCCTCGAAGCCGTTCATCCGCGGCATGGAGAGATCGAGGATAATCAGGTCGGGGCGCTCCTTGAGCGCCGTCCGGAATCCTTCCTGTCCGTCGTAGGCGGCGATGATCTCCGCCTTGATGTTCGACAGGGCATGTTTGACCAGAAGATGCATGGGCTCTTCGTCGTCGATGTGGAGGATCTTGGGAAGCCGCGTGCCGGGGTGCCGGTCGGCCTGTTTCAGGGCATCCGTGAACGCCCGCACGACGCCGGCTTCGAGATTGTCCTCGTTCCACTTCTGGATCCGCTGGGTCAGTTCCGCGTCCGAATAGATGATGCGGACGAACGCCTTGAAGCTCTGGAGGCGGCGGAGATACTCGATCATTCCTTCGTGGGGGCGGAAGGTGTCGAGCTTCCCGGGGCCGATCGACTCCAGCAGCTTGGAAACCTGGTCGTGGGTGAGGTTTTCCAGCCTGCCGAGCCGGGCGCCCATGGCGAGCGAGTTCGACCACCGGGCGATCAGGGCGCCCTTGTGGGAGCGGATCTCGCAGGCCACCTGCCGGTCATCCAGGGCGAGCGCCACCTGGCTGAAGATCTCCGCCATCCCCATCTGGAACCGGTCGAAGAAACCCTCGTAGGGGATGTTGACGGTATGTTCCGGCGCCTTCTGGTCCCGCTTGAACTTGAAGACGCCGCGCCGGAAGTTGATCAGGTTGTAGGCGACGTCGCGTCCTTTATGGTTGCCACTCACGGCATGGACGAGGCGGCCGCCTTCGAAGAAAAACTTGGCGACCCGGTCGTCGTCCCAGATGTCGAGCTGGACGTCGGCCCGCGTCTGGCAGATCGGTTCGACGATCTCCAGAATCGAACCGTCCTCCATCATTCCGAGCAGTTCATTCGGATTGGTCGTACGGGTGACGACGGCCATTTTGGTAGGGACCCCTTCCCCTGTTTTGCGCGAGAATACACCGGGTTACGCCCGGCAGTCACTTTTTTGTAACCTTTGAAACCGCCCGAACGTGTTATGGCCTGAAAGGAAGCGGTGGAACCATGAACGAAGCAGTAGTAATCGGCGGAGGTATTGCGGGGCTGACAGCGGCCGTCGTTCTCGGCCGGGCCGGGGTGAAGACCACTCTCGTCGAAAAATCGTCCGGTCTCGGCGGGCGCGGAGCCACGCAGGTGAAAGAGGGATATCACCTCAACCTGGGAGCCCATGCGTTTTACGACGGCGGCGAAGCGATGCGGGTTGCCACGGCGCTGGGGCTTGAGCTGAAGGGAAAGAAACCGTCGGCGGCCGGGCGGGCCCTGAGGGACGGGAAGTCGTACCAGATTCCCTCCAGTTTCCTCTCGCTCTTCTTCGGCGATCTGCTCGGCTGGCGGGACCGTTTCCAGCTTGCCGGTTTCCTCTCGAAGATCCCCCGGCTCCGGGCAGGGGAACTGGATTCTTTTCCGGTGCGGGACTGGCTGGAGCGGGAGGGACTGCGCCTCCACGTGCGTCAGACGGCCGAAAGCCTCATCCGGCTCGGTACCTATTCGAATAAACCCTCGGAACTTTCCGCCGGGATCGCTGTGCGCCAGCTCCAGCTCGCGCTTAAATACAACGTGTACTACCTGGACGGCGGCTGGCAGAGTTTCATCGAACAGCTCCGGACGAAAGCTGCCTCGACAGGAGTCGAAATCCTGACGGCGGCGGATGCCGTTACCGTCGAGACGGACGGGCAGGGGGTTTCAGGCGTGAAACTTCAGGGTGGCCGGGTGCTGCCCGCCAGCCGGCTGGTGATTGCCGCAGGCCCGAAGGAAGCCACCCATCTCGTCCCGCAGAGCGGCCTGCTGGCTTCCTGGGCCACCCAGTCGATCCTGGTGAAAGCGGCGGCCCTCGATCTCGTCCTGAACCGGTTGCCGCGCCCAGAGACCACCTTCGCCATCGGCATGGACGAGCCGGTCTACTATTCCGTTCATACGGCGACGGCGAAGCTGGGCCCGGGGGGCGGTTCGGTCGTGCATCTCATGAAGTATCTGGAGCCCGGCACCGAAACAGATGCTCACGGCGACGAAACGCAGCTCGAAGGGGTCATGGATATCCTCCAGCCCGGCTGGCGCGAAGCGGTCGTCTTCCGGCGGTATCTGCCGAAGCTGGTGGTGACGCACCGGCTGGTGACGGCGGCGGGCGGCGGCTATGCGGGACGCCCCGGTCCGCAGGTGGGCGATACGCCCGGCCTGTTCGTCGCCGGAGACTGGGTGGGTTCCCGGGGACTCCTGGCGGACGCCAGCTTCGCTAGCGGCGAGGAGGCGGGGCTCCTCGCCGCCGGCCTCAGCCCGGCGGCCAGGGCGGCGTGAGGGGGCGGGTCAGAACCTCGTGACCCAGTTCTGGAACTTGGGCAGGGCTCCCGTAACGGCTTTCTTGTACTGTTCCTGGATCTTCCGGGTCACGGGGCCGGGCTTGCCGATCTCGCGGTCGTCGATCTCGCGGATCGGGGTGAGTTCGGCGGCCGTTCCGCTCATGAACACCTCGTCGGCGCAGTAAAGCTCGTCGCGGGTGAAGCGGGCTTCCACGACCGGGATGCCTTCTTCCTTGGCGAGCTGGATCACGGAATTCCGGGTGATGCCGTTCAGGACGGCGGTGAGCGGCGGCGTTTTGATCACGCCATCCTTCACCAGATAGATGTTCTCGCCGGAGCATTCGGAGACAAAGCCGTCCGTGTCCAGCATGATCGCTTCCTCGTATCCGGCGAGCGAGACCTCGCGCTTGGCGAGGATCGAGTTGATGTAGTTGCCGCCCGCCTTCGATTTCGTCATGTGGGTGTTCACATGCATGCGGGCATAGGATGAAATCTTCGCCCGGATGCCGTTCCGGATCCCCTCGTCGCCGAGGTAAGCGCCCCACACCCAGCAGGAGATCGAGACGATCACCGGGTTGTTGACCGCGTAGAGGCCCATGGCGCCGTCGCCGATGAAGGCGATGGGCCGGATATAGGCGCCTTTCACCTCGTTGGCCCGGAGGGTTTCCAGAATCGCGTCGTTGATCTGGTCTTCCGTGTAGGGGAGCTTGATCATCAGGATCTTCGCCGACTCAAAAAGCCGTTTGGTGTGTTCCTTGAGCCGGAAGACTCCCCGTCCGCCGTCGGCCAGCTCGTAGGACCGGACGCCCTCAAAGACACTCGTGCCGTAGTGGATGGCATGGGAAAGGACGTGCACCTTGGCGTCGTCCCAGTTGACGAGGGTGCCGTTCATCCAGATTTTCTTCAGCTTGTCGACCATTTTTGAGGCTGCCTTGCCCTGGGCCGGTGTATTTCGAACGGAATCGGCCGTGGGACCGCCGGTTTAGACCGGTTTTCGGGGGCGGGCAATGCCGGCCGTGACAGGCGAAAACGGCCTGGCAGACGGCATGGGGCTAACCCTCGGGAAATACACGGGTAATTCCCGGACTTTTTCTGCGCACCTGCCCTTGACCCACCGGGTCAGGTGCTTACCTTACGGCTGTCGGGCGACCGGCCAGTCGAGGGCCAACCCCCTGAAGGTGTTCAGGAAAGGTCCGGGAGTCCCGGCAGCAGAGAACTGACGTTAACGGAGCAATCCGGAGGAAAGAGGCATATATGGGAAAGATGATTGGCATTGACCTTGGCACGACCAATTCGTGCGTCGCCGTGATGGAAGGCGGCGAGGCCAAGGTGATCGAGAACCAGGAAGGCACCCGGACGACTCCGTCGGTGGTCGCCTACACGAAGGAAGGCGAGATCGTCGTGGGCCAGGCCGCCCGCCGCCAGGCGATCATGAACCCCCAGAACACGATCTATTCGTCCAAGCGGTTTATCGGCCGCAAGCTGCGTGAAATCCCCGAGCGCGAAAAGAAGGTCCCCTACGAACTCGTGAACGCCGACAATGGCGACGTGTGGTTCAAGGTGCGCGACCGCAAGATGGCACCGCCCGAGGTGAGCGCGCAGGTTCTCGTGAAGCTGAAGCAGGCGGCCGAGGCCTACCTCGGCGAGCCGGTGACGGAAGCGGTCATCACGGTTCCCGCCTACTTCAACGATTCCCAGCGCCAGGCGACCAAGGATGCCGGCCGGATCGCCGGCCTTGAGGTGAAGCGCATCATCAACGAGCCCACCGCGGCTGCGCTCGCCTATGGCATCGACAAGAAGAAGGAAGAAAAGATCGCCGTGTACGACCTCGGCGGCGGCACGTTCGACATCTCGGTCCTCGAGGTGGGCGACGGCGTGATCGAGGTGAAGTCCACGAACGGCGACACGCTGCTCGGCGGCGACGACTTCGACAACGTCGTGATGGCGTGGCTCGTCGACGAGTTCAAGAAGAGCTCGGGCATCGACGTCTCCGGCGACCCGATGGTCATGCAGCGGCTCAAGGAAGCCGCCGAAAAGGCCAAGATCGAGCTCTCGTCCACGAAGGAAACGGAGATCAACCTGCCGTTCCTCACGGCGGACAACACCGGTCCCAAGCACCTGAACGTGAAGCTCACCCGGGCGCGCTTTGAGGAAATGGTCAAGCCGCTGGTGGAGCGCACGCTCGAGCCCTGCCGCAAGGCGCTCCAGGACGCGGGCCTTTCGACCGGCCAGATCGACGAGGTGGTGCTCGTCGGCGGTTCGACCCGCACGCCCATGGTCATTGAGGCCGTGAAGAAGTTCTTCGGCAAGGAGCCGAACCGCTCGGTGAACCCGGACGAAGTCGTCGCCCTCGGCGCCGCGATCCAGGCCGGTGTGCTCCAGGGCGACAAGGCCGTGAAGGATGTGCTCCTTCTGGACGTCACCCCGCTGTCGCTCGGCATCGAGACGCTCGGCGGCGTGTCTACCAAGCTGATCGAACGGAACACCACGATTCCGACCCGCAAGACCGAGGTGTTCTCGACGGCATCCGACAACCAGACGTCGGTCGAGATCCACGTTCTTCAGGGCGAGCGCGAGCTGGCCGAACACAACAAGACGCTGGGCCGGTTCCACCTGACGGGGATCCCGCCCGCGCCGCGCGGCATGCCGCAGGTCGAGGTGACCTTCGACATCGACGCGAACGGTATCCTCTCGGTGTCGGCCAAGGACCGGGCGACCGGCAAGGAACAGCAGATCAAGATCACCGCTTCGAGCGGCCTCTCGAAGGACGAGATCGACAAGATGGTGAAGGACGCCGAAGCGAACGCCGCCGAAGATCACAAGCGGCGCGAGGAGATCGACGAGCGGAACCGTCTGGACGGCACCATCGCCCAGCTCGAGAAGCTGCTCGCCGACAACAAGGACAAGATCCCGGCTGCGGAAGTGGCCGAGCTCGAGAAGGCAGTCGCCGACGGCAAGCTGGCGCTCGACTCCCGCGATGCGGCGAAGATCAAGGCAGCCAACGAGGAACTGATCAGGATCTCCCACAAGATGGCGGAGCTCATGTACAAGAACGCCGGCGCTGCGGCAGGCGCACCGCCCCCGGATGGAGCGGCCCCGGGCGGAAACGGCGAGGAGAAGAAGGAAGGCAAGGACGGCAAGGTCGTAGACGCGGATTTCCGCGACGTGAACTGAGCCCCGCCGCACTTCCGATTCAGGACGGCGTCCCGGCATGGGGCGCCGTTTCTGTTTGAGCGGGCCGGACTTCCGGCGCGGCGCCGCCGCAAACTGCACGAAGACAGGCGTTTTCATGCCGCATGTAATGACAGGCGTGTCACGTGAGGCCCGCTCCGGACAAGGGCGGGAAGGATGCCGGAGCATAAAAAACTATTGCGGATCGGGGACAAATCTGTAGACTCCGTTCTCTTCTCATGATGGCGGATCATCTCCTGAAACTGTCTGCGATTCTTCCCGTGCTGCTTGCGGGAGCCGTGCTCTGTCCGCCTCGCGATCTTCAGGCCCAGGCCCCGGACACAAGACCGGTCCGCTCCAACAGCGCGGTTTCATTGCCGGTCGTGCTGAAAGGTACGCAGGTGACGCCGCTGCTGGGCGCTCCGGCAGCGAATATATCCGCTGTGGCCTGTTACGGGGATCAGCTGAGGCCGGTCACCGTGCAGGTGGATGAACTGAACGCCGCCGAACGGGTCACGAATACGGATCCACGGTCGAAAGTGGCCAAAGACGACCAGCCGGGCACGCTGGATGCCAATGACGAGATCGTATTCATGCTCAGGGATACCGGGAATCTGTGTTCTCCGGAACGGCTGGCGAGGGCACGCGGAACACTGGTCGAAGTGAAGCTTTCGCCCGCATTCCTGAAAGAACCGGTCTATGTGTATCTGCTGGCGGGGGATACCGCCGTTGCCCCGGCCGGGCAGCCGCTGGTTCGCTTCGATATGGCGGAACAGACCGCTTATGCGGGAGGCTATATCTGGGGGTACGACCGGAAGCAGCCGTTCATGTCGAACCGCATTTCGTTCCGGGACCTGACGGGCAGGGGTGACGAAGATGTCCTGGACCGCCTGAAGGTCCGGATCAACGTCAAAAGCCTCGGCAACCTCCTGAACCTGAGGGTTACGGAGGAGGACATCCGTTCTGAAGTGGACGGCATCCGGACAGGGCCGCTGCGTGTGACGCGGGAGCACACGCTCATCATCAAGTCGGTCCCCGGCTTCGACATTACGGCGCTGGTTTCATTCCAGCATTTCGAGCGCCTCTGGCGGGCGAACGTGCGGATCATATTCCCCAAGTCCGCGGCGATGTTCGTCTCGTCGCTGGACGTCGCGTTCCTCCACGACTTTACGAACCTGAAAGGCCTCAAGCTGGCGACAAGTGCCTTGCCGGGCGGAACGCTGATCGACGGACGGATGCTGGATGAGGAAAAGACCATCGAGTTCGGTGCGGAGCCCTGGTATTTCATCTCCGGCGGCGGTGCGAACCAGATTACCTCGATCGATCTCGATCCCTCGCTCAAGCTGAAGTCTTCGGTCGTGTTTATCGACGACCCCGACGCCACGGATCCGCCTGAAGATCTGCGTGGAGGGCTGCCGTCGGTCGGCTACCAGTACACCGGCTGGGAAAACCTGAAAGCCCAGACCTATTACTTCGGCGCCAACATCGCGTTTCTCCCCGGTTTCCCGGAAGGCGGCGCGGCCGGATACTACCGGGTACTTCGCTCTCCGCTCAGGCCGGAAGTCCGGAAGGTCGAGGGCGTCCAGCAATAACGCCGTTACCGGCCCGTCAAATCCGTTTGCAGCCGTTCTTCTTGACCTCGTTCCGGCCCGGAGTTAACCGTCCGCCCCCATGGCAGCCGTTCGCAAACACCTGAAGTACACCGAAGACCACATCTGGCTCGAACTGGAAGACGACAGCACGGTTCGCGTCGGCATTACCGAGTACGCGGCCGAAAAGTTCGGCGATATTCTCGATATCACGCTGCCGGACGAAGGCGACGCTCTTGAGGCGGGCAGCGAGTGCGGCGAGATCGACTGCGAGGACAAGGGCAATCTCGAGATCATCAGCCCGGTCACGGGCGAGATCCAGTCCGTCAACGAGGACCTGATCGAAAACCCCTCGCTGCTCGTGGACGATCCGTGGGAAGACGGCTGGCTGTTCACCATCGCGCCGGACGATCCTTCCGAACTCAAGGACCTCAAGACGGCCGAGGAATACAAGGAACTGATCGCCCGTCTCGAGGAAGAGGCCGAGTAATCTCCCTTTTGTTCCTCGCCTGTTCTTGATAATCTTCCGGCATCATGGAAACGCGACCCTATTGCCGCCTGCTGGCGGTCATTGCCGCTGTCTGGAACCTGTTTGTGCCCGGTCTGGTTCGTGCCGAGGGTGACCCGGCGCCGGCCACGGTGATCGTGCTGCCGTTTTCAGCCCGGGCCGGGGCCGACCCCGCTGCCGCCGGGACGCTGAAGGGCCTGCTCATCGACCAGCTCTTTTTCGCCCGCTGCGCTTCGGTGGCTTCCGATACGGAAGTCGCTGCCCTGCTCGCGAAAAACGGGCTCGAAGCCAAATGTGCCGCCGACGCCAATGCCTGTGCCGTGGAGGCAGCGAGGGCCGCTCCCTCGGATTTTATCGTCGTCGGCGACCTCCTGAAGGCCGGGGACCGCCGGTTCCTGTCGCTCCAGCTCATTCGCTCCAAGCGCCAGCAGACCGTCTACCGGCAGCGCGTGGAGACGGGGGATGCGTTCCTGACCGAAGACGCCACGGCTGTTTTTCAGCATCTGGCGTCCGGCTTTACCTGTCTCAAGGAAGAACGCTTTGCGGAACCGGCGAAGCCGCTCCGGCTGGTGCCGGTGAATCTCCGGGCGGTCACGCCGCAGACACCGGCGCCGCAGGCCCCGAAGCCTGCTGAACCGGCGGTTCCTGCCGGTAACGGGGCGGAAGCATCCTCACCATCTGCGCCCTGAACCAGACTCAGGGCTCCCGACCGCTCGGTCGGATTGGACTTTGGGTTTCCATTAGCTAGAAGCCAGAGGTGCCCGGCAGCAGACCGGGGGCGCATGCCAGAGGACTGGCCGCACGGCCAGTCCTCTGATTCGGGACCTCCGGACTGCGAACTGCCGATAGCGAAATTCAGAGGGGAACTTAAAACATGGGCAAGACACTGGTGACGGGAGCTGCCGGCTTCATCGGATCGCATGTCGTTCGCGAGCTGCTCGCGAAGAACCGCAACGTGAAAGCGATGATCATGCCGGGCGAGAACACGAAGAACCTTGACGGCATCGACCTGGAGCGGATCGAGGCGAACCTGATGGATCCGGACTCGCTGAAAAAGGCGATGCAGGGTGTGGACCGGGTCTACCATCTCGCCGCCATCTACGCGACCTGGCTCCCCCGGCGGGAAAAGATGTACGAAGTGAACTGTGTCGGTTCGCTGAACCTGCTCTGGGCGGCTCTCAAGGCGAACGTGGACCGGGTCGTCTACACCTCCAGCATTGCGGCGGTGGGAGTAAAAGGGGACGGAACGCCGTCCACCGAGAAGGATCAGTTCAACAAGATGGGGCAGGCGAACGACTACGTCTACTCCAAGTGGCTTTCCGAGGAAGAGGCCCGCACCTTCAGCCGGAACGGCATTGAGGTCGTATTCTGCAATCCGGCATTCCCCTTCGGGGCCCGGGATATCGCGCCCACGCCGACGGGCCAGATCCTGCTCGATATCGTGAACGGCAAGAACACCTTCTATTTCGACGCCGGATTCAACGTGGTCGATGTGGAAGACGTCGCCCGCGGGCACGTGCTGGCCGAGGAAAAAGGCCGCAACGGCGAGCGCTACATCCTCTGCAACCAGAACGTCGAGATGAAGGAATTTTTCGAGGTCATCGCCCGGGTGACGGGCGCCGAGTTCAAGCCGCGCAAGCTGCCCATCGGCCTCATGATCCCCCTGGCCGACTGGATGGAGACCCGCTCCGACACGGTGACGCACAAGGCGCCGCTCTTTGCGGGCAGCGCGCTTCGTTATGCCAAGAGCTATCTCTATTTCGACAACGCCAAGGCGAGGAACGAACTGGGCTACTCGCCCAGGCCGATCGAGGAGTCGATCCGCCGCGCCGTCGACTGGTACGTAGAGAACGGATACATCACGAACAAGAAGTTCCTGAAACAGTACCGGCGCTGACCGGAACTGCCGTCGGACAGCGGGACCGGAGGGAAGGGCGCGGCCGCGGCTGCGCCCTTACTTCTTCCTGGCGGGAATGGTGCCCGATGCGGGGACGTCCTGGGGCACCGGCGGTTCGTTGGGCCTGGTCGGCATGGCGAAGCGGGTCGCTGCTCCGGTGCCGTCCGCGGGGGCCAGTTCCGCCGAGAGCGGGCTGTCCACGACGTTCAGAAGCTTCTGCGCGTCCCTGGGGTCCCAGTCCTGGATCCGGTAGGCGACCGAGGAGATGGCGAACCGGCCGCCTTTCAGCTCGTTCAGGCTGTCGACCTTGAAACCGATCTCGTGGACGCCGGGGAACTTCTCCGGCGGGTTGTTCTGCCTGTCGTTGTCGAACACCTGCGGAGCGTATTTCTGGGGCACGTTGTAGCCCGGCACGACGCGCGAGAACCACCCAAGATTCTTCTTCGGCCCGAGCCCGTAGACCGCTCCCCAGACGTAGGGAATCCGGGAAAGCACTTCGTACGAAGGCTCTGCCTTCGGCGTTCCGTCGAAGGTGATCCCGGCGGTGTAGGAACCGGTGTAGAACTTCGCGCCCTTCACGGCGTCGTTGTAGTCGGCATAGACGGCGAAGCCGCCCGTCGGGGCGATGGTCTCGAGGTCGAAGGGCAGGCGGCCCGTGATGGCGACCTCGAAATGGTCCGGATAGAAAACGAGTTCGGTATCGAACCGGACGGACGGAATCATGGCGACCGTGAAACTGCTCTTGGTCCGCCGGATGACGCGAACAGGGCCGTCCACGGCGCCGTGGTAGCGGCTCGTCCACGAGCATTCGTCCGTGGACAGGCTGATGAAACCGAACAGCTTGACCCAGCCGCGAACTTTCAGCCGGTCCATGATGTTCACTTCCGACTGCTGGCCGGGTTCACGGACCGACAGGTAGTCGAAGGTAAGCTGGCACTGGTCCGCAAGACCGAAACCGTAGCTCCGGCTCGCAACCCGGAGGCCGGTCTGCGGATCGTCAAGGTTCACATAATCGATCTTGGACAGCGGCAGCGCATCGGGGTTCTTGAACAGGTAGGCGAAGCCGGTGGCGCTGTTGCCGGGATCGGTGACCTTGACCTCGATTACTTCGCTGCCCAAGGCCCGTCTCTGGTCGTCGGACGCCCTCGGGCCGAGGTCGCGGGCCAGGAAAACGATTTCGTCGTTGCTGTCGAACACTCCCGGCGTGGAATCCACATCGGCTCCGGGGCCCAGCGCGAACACGAACGAATTGTTCTTCTCGTTCCGCTCGTCGGCCTGCACGGGAATCGGACGGAGTTCGCCGGTCGCGGGATTGATGGAGCCGGCCCGGAACGATTTGACGGAGACGCCGGTAAACGAAGGCAGGATCTTCCCGGTCAGGATGATCTGTTCATAAAGCCGGTCCATGGCCACAGGGGCCGGGGTAGCGGCCGGCGCCGGTTCCGGCTGGGCCTGAGCCAGGGATATCCCCGGCAGCAGGGCGGCGAAACAGATAGCGGTCGTCAACATCAGGCGGCCAGCGGCCGCCGGGATTCTCTTACACGGAGTCACAGAACTTACTGATCCAGCCTTCTCTATTTAAGTGCCGGCCACGTTGGTCGGGGTGAGAGGATTCGAACCTCCGACCCTCTGCTCCCAAAGCAGATGCGCTACCAACTGCGCCACACCCCGTTTGAGGCCAAAACATTTAACATACAGCGGACGGACTGACTAGGGAGTCAAGAATCTATAACGGCCCGGAATTGAACAGGTTTCAGGGGGTTTGTCCGGTTTGATCCGGGAGGCTTAGAAACTGCGTGAGCCGGGTCATGGCGGCCCCCCGGTGGCTGACGGAATTTTTCCCGGCCGGGGAGATTTCCGCGAACGTGCGGCCCCTGAAGTCCGGGTGCATGAACACAGGGTCGTAGCCGAATCCGCCTTCCCCCCGGGGCTGGCGGGTGATCGTTCCCTTGCATTCGCCCCGGAACAGCCGGTCCGTTCCGTCCGGCTGGGCAAGACACAGCACGCACACGAATGCGGCGCTTCTCGACTCATCGGGGACATCTTTCAGGGCATCGAGGAGCTTCCGGACGTTTTCGGCGTCCGAAGCGCCGTCACCGGCATAACGGGCGCTCCGGACTCCCGGCGCGCCGCCGAGGGCATCGACCGCGAGGCCGGAGTCGTCGGCGAGGGCAGTGAGGCCGTAGTATTTCGAGCAGGCATGGGCCTTCAGCCGGGCATTTTCCTCGAACGTGTTTCCGGTTTCCTCGACCGCAAGGGCAGGGCGGTCCGGGAAATCTCCCGGCGACACCACCTGAATGCCGAGCGGCTCCACGAGCGCCCGGAGTTCGCGAAGCTTCCCGGCGTTGGTGGTGGCGAGAAGAAGCCGCTTCACGCCCGGTTCTGGAGGGCGGCCAGCTCGCCGCAGCCCTTGAGGGCGAGGTCGAGCAGGCTGTCCAGTTCGGCCCGCGAGAACACGCCCCGCTCGGCCGTTCCCTGAACCTCCACCAGCTTGCCCTTGCCGGTGGCAATCACGTTCATGTCCACTTCGGCTGAGGAATCCTCCGTGTAGCAGAGGTCCAGGTGCGGAACGCCGCCCAGCATCCCCACGCTCACGGCGACGATGTTGTCGGTGAGAATCTCGCTCACCGATGGCATCCCGGGGTTCTCCATCGTGAGCCTGATGACGGCGTCGCGGAGGGCGATCCACGCGCCGGTGATCGAGGCGCAGCGGGTCCCTCCGTCGGCCTGGATCACGTCGCAGTCGATCCGGATCGACCGTTCGCCGAGCTTCCTGAAATCGACGGCGGCCCTGAGCGCCCGCCCGATGAGCCGCTGGATCTCGACCGTCCGGCCCGACTGCTTGCCTTTGGCCGCCTCGCGGTCGGTGCGGGTGTGGG
Source organism: uncultured bacterium (assembly GCA_964621525.1). Taxonomy (GTDB): domain Bacteria; phylum JAGRBM01; class JAGRBM01; order JAGRBM01; family JAHCIT01; genus CAZMGV01. The sequence goes on along the minus strand of CAZUMS010000001.1, from coordinate 212,756 downwards.
TGGAGCCGGGGAGCATGCCGTATTCGGCCGTCACCCAGCCTTCGCCCTTGCCCTTGAGAAACTTCGGGATGTCGTCTTCCACCGTCGCCGTGCAGATCACCCTCGTGCCGCCGCATTCGATCAGCACGCTGCCGGCGGCATGGGCCGTGAAATTCCGGGTGATGGTGACGGGGCGGAGGTCGCCGGGATTGCGGCTGTCGGCTCGTGCGGTCATCGGTTCAGTTCCCCTTGAACGCGGGCGTGCGCTTCGAGACGACGGCGGAGATGCCCTCGCGGAAATCCTCCGTCGAGAACGTCACCGCCTGCTGGACGGCTTCGAAATCGAGCTGCTGGTCGAGGAAGCAGAACTCCGACTGCTGGAGCGCCTTCTTGGTCAGCTTCACCGCGACGGGGGCCTGCTTTGCGATCTCCTCGGCCAGCTTCATCGCTTCGAGCAGCATCGTGTCCTTCGAATACACCTTGTAAACAAGGCCGATCTTGAGGGCTTCGTCCGCCGTCAGCATCCGGCCGGTGAACAGGAGGTCGCTCGCCGCCTGCGGCCCGACGAGGCGGGGGAGCAGCCAGGTGGCGCCCATACCGGGATGAAGGCCTAGCTTCACGAAGTTCAGCGCGAGCTTCGAATCGTCCGCGGCGATCCGGATGTCGCAGGCAAGGCCGATGCACAGGCCCGCACCGATGGCCGCGCCGTTGAACGCCGCGATGGTCGGCACGGGAATCTCGCGGATCGTGAGGTAACGCCGGTAGAAATCCTTCATGTAGGAGCGGTTGTCCATGACGGACCGCTTTCCGTTTTCCTCGATCATCTTGAGGTCGCCGCCGGCGGAGAACGCCTTGCCGACTCCGGTGAGCACCACGGCCCGGACCGAAGGGTCGTCCTTCACTTCCTGAATCTTGTGAATCAGCGCGTCGCCCAGATCCGCCGTCATGGCGTTCAGGCTCTGCGGCCGGTTCAGGGCGAGGGTGACGACGCCTGTCGGCGTGCGTTCGACCAGTACGAGGGGGGTGCTCACAGATAGTTCCTCCGCGGACTATCTAGGCAATCCGCTGCGAGGAGTGCAATCGGGATTCAAACCGTGCTAGGGAATCCTGCGGATGGCAAACCGCAAGCCTTCGAGGCCCATACCCCATGGCAGCGCGTCCGACTGGATCGCCCACTTCATCGGCACGGTGGGGTTTGTGGGGCATCTGCCGGGTGCGCCGGGCACCTGGGGGACGATCGTCACGGCCCCGCTCTGGTATGTGTGGCTGTCCCACCTGCCGCCGCTGCTTTATCTCGGAACGGTTGCCGGGTTCTATTTCATCGCCGCCTGGTCCATCGGCATCTGCGACCCGCTGTTCAAGACCCACGACTCCACCGATATCGTCATCGACGAATTCGTGGGTTTTCTCGCCTCGATGATTCTGGTGCCGGTGAACCTCTGGACGCTGGCGGCGGGACTCGTGCTGTTCCGGGTATTCGACATCACGAAGCCCTGGCCCTGCCGCATCTTCGACCGGAAGGCCGAAGGTTCCCATGCGGTCGTGCTGGACGATCTTTTTGCGGGCCTGTGGACCCTGCTCTGCCTGCACGTTCTCGGGTATCTTTCCCGGGCCGGGCATATCCCGGCCGAGTTCTGGGGCGGATAGCGCGTCCGCCCGATCCTGAAACCTGACGGAGTCGTTGCATGTCGCTCAAATGTGAAGTGCTTTCCACCGGTGACGAGGTGCTCACCGGGCAGATCGTCGATTCGAATGCCGCCTGGCTTGCCGACCAGCTCGGGACGCTCGGGCTCGAAGTGGTCCGCCACCTCACGGTCGGCGACGACCGGGCGGATCTGGAAGGGGCGTTCCGGGAGATCGGGGAGCGGGCGGACGTGTGCGTCTGCACGGGCGGCCTCGGGCCGACGGTGGACGACCTGACGACGGAAATCGCCGCCAAGACGGGCGGCTGCGGGCTCAAGCTGGACCAGCCCGCGCTGGACCGGATGCAGCTCCTCTGGCAGGCACGCGGACGTCCCATGCCGGAGAACAACCGCAAGCAGGCGATGATCCCGGATGCCTCGGAAGTGCTGCCGAATCCCGTCGGCACGGCGCCGGGGTTCACGATGAAGCTCGGCCGGGCGCATTTTTTCTTCATGCCCGGTGTCCCGAGCGAAATGAAGAAGATGTTCACGGAACAGGTCGTTCCGAGGCTCGACAAGCTGCGGCCCGAACCCTCCGTTTTCGAGGTCAAGGTGCTCCGCACTCACGGTCTGCCGGAGTCCAAGGTTGACGAGATCCTGGACGGGCTCGAAAACCAGTTCCCCGGCGTGAAGCTGGGGTTCCGGGCGCACTTCCCCGAGATCCAGGTGAAGCTGACGGTGAAGGGCGCCGATATCGCCTCGGCGAAACAGGTCCTGAAAGCGGCGTCGAAGGAAGTGTTCAAGCGGCTCGGCGCCTATATCTTCTCCGAAGGGCAGTCGATCGAGGAGGTCGTGGGCGAACTGCTCACGATGGAAAAGGCGAAGATCTCCCTCGCCGAAAGCTGCACAGGCGGCCTTATCGGCGAGATGCTGACCTCGGTGCCGGGATCGTCGGCGTATTTCGACCGGAGTTTCGTGACCTACACGAATACGGCGAAGCACGAGGTCCTCGGCGTGAGCGAGGCGGTCCTCAACGAGCACGGGGCGGTGAGCGAGGCGTGCGCGAAGGCGATGGCCGAAGGCGCCCGCAGGATTTCCGGCTCGCGTTTCGCCCTGTCGGCCACCGGCATCGCCGGCCCCACGGGTGGCTCCGCCCAGAAACCGGTCGGTACCGTGTTCATCGGGCTGGCGACTCCGTCGGCGACTTTCGTCCGCAAGATCTTCTTCCCCGGAAGCCGCACGCAGGTCCGCCAGATCACGGCCATCGCCGTGCTCGACATGCTGCGCCGCCATCTGCTCGGCCTGCCGGTGGAAGCCAGCCGCTTCGAGGCCCTCCCGCTGGAAGAGAAGGGGTGAGGCCTCTGCGCAAGCTCGGCCCCGTCAACCCCGGTTTTCTGATCGTACGCCCATCATTTAACGTGTAAAGAACCCGTTTTTTAATGTGCCGTTTTCCGGCACTGCCCCGTTCAACTCCCTGATCCCGCTCGCGATTCCGGCGGAGGGGCCGCCCAAACCATTTTGAATGTTCCTTGCAACAAGGTTTTTTCGGAGGGGTGTTAAGGGGGACCCGGTTTCGGGGGTCGTTCCGGCAGTTCCTGAATAAAATCAACTACCTGCGCCGCACCATTTAAGACGTTGAGAATCGTTTTTTCCCGTTACCAAAGATGTCATTTCGAGGGGTCCATTTGCGGCCATTATGCGCCATTATGTTCCATTTGCCCCCTCCCCCCCTTGATCCCGGAAATCGTGTGCTATTCTTTCTCATAGCTCGGAAGTGCGCCCGGAGTTCCGCCCCCGAAATCGGGGAGCCGGAAACCGGGCGCAAAGCGTTTTCAGGGGAATCAGACTCTCCCGGCGGCTCCGCCGCCACCCTCCCTACTCAGGGAGGGTTTTCCCCCGGTTCCCCCTCCCTGTTTATAGGGAGGGGGTCAGGGGGAGAGTCCGGGGCGCCGGGTTAGCTCCGTTTTTTCCCTTTGGGCCGTTGGGGTCCGTTTTCGACCCAGGCAGGGGGCGGATCGATCTCGCGGGCCCGGAGCAGCTTCGCGAGCAGCTCCCGGAACTGGCGGTGTTCCGCCGCCGTCAGTGAGCTGAAAAACTCGTAGTCGTTGCGGTCGGCCAGTTCCGACAGTTCCGGGGCGAGCGCCTGTCCTGCCGCCGTGAGTTCGAGCCGGGTCGCCCGGCGGTCGTCGGGATCGGCCTTCCGGCGGACAAACCCCTTGGCTTCGAGCCGGTCGATCAGACGGGTGACGGCGCCGGGGTCCACGCCGATCAGCCGGGAGACTTCCTGGGGCGTACTCGCTTCCCCCGTGCAGAGCACGATCAGCAGGTTCCATTGCGGGATCGTGATTCCGCGGCCTTCGAGTTTGTCCGCGAACGAATGATGGACCAGCTGGCGGATCTGGTTCAGCCAGTAGCCGGTATGTCCGTGAAGTCCGGTGACGGAATTTTTGCCGCTCATGGGATTCAGCTTGACCGGTTATGATTGCCGTGACAATAATTGCCTAGGCAAACAAAAGGACCTAGGGGTCCGGAAAGCAGAACGGCAGGCATGATGAACAGGGACATGATCTCGGAATCGACGAAACTCTCGCTGGAGGGCAAAATCCGTTTCCCCGACGTCGTGAAGCGGTGCTTGGAGAACGGCTGCGAGCGTTATTATGCCGATCTGGTGGCACAGGAGTGCGTGTACTACGCCGCCAATGGGGAGAATTTCCGTGGGAAGCTTCCGATCCCCGATGCTCCGGCCGTTGCGGACGGCTTCAGCGCCGAAACCGTGCAGGCCACGATCCGGGACGTGCAGCAGCAGAAGATCGGTTACGTCGAGTTCCTGCACCGGGTCATGCGGGCCGGATGCGCCAGCTACACCGTTCATATCCGGGGCCGCCGGGCGGTCTATACGGGCCGGGACGGTGACTTCCACGTGGAGAAGTTTCCGGATGCGAAGTAAGCGCCGGTTTCACTCTTGACGCCCCGTGAGGTTCCCTCTACCTTGGCGCTCCCGCGGCGGGGACCCCGAAAGGGCTTCCGGAGCGGGTACAAACAGGTTCGACAGGCGCATAGCTCAGGGGTAGAGCGCTACCTTGACACGGTAGAGGTCGACGGTTCGAGACCGTCTGCGCCTACCAGAACCGTTCGAGTCCCGGCGGCCCGTTGGTAGGGGCCAGGGAAACGGCAATCGATGAAAAGGATACGGGGATTGCCACCGGTAATCCCCGTTTTGTTTGCTTATGGCCAAGACCGATCCGACCAAGGGAACCCTCACCGACGGGACCGTGCTCGACTATACGTCGCCCCAGGGACTGGACACCCTGCGGCACTCCACGTCCCACCTCCTCGCGCAGGCGGCCAACGAGCTGTTCCCCGGCGTCCAGATCACCATCGGCCCGGCCATCGACACCGGCTTCTACTACGACTTCGACTACGACCGTCAGTTCACGCCCGAAGACCTCGAGAAGATGGAACAGCGGATGCGCGAGATCGTGAAGCGCAACGACCCGATCCAGCGGCACGAGCTCTCCCGCGAGGACGCGGTCAGGAAGTTCAAGGATCTCGGCCAGCACTACAAGGTGGAGATCATCCAGGGCATCCCCGAGGGCGAGGTGATCTCCGCCTATTCGCAGGGCGAGTTCATCGACCTGTGCACGGGCCCCCACGTGAAATCGACCGGCGAGCTGCGCGAGTTCAAGCTCCTGAAGCTCGCGGGCGCCTACTGGCGCGGCGACGAGAAGAACAAGATGCTCCAGCGCGTCTACGGCACGGCCTTCCCGACGAAGGACGAGCTGGACGCCCACCTGAAGCGTCTCGAAGAGGCCGAAAAGCGCGACCATCGCAAGGTGGGCAAGGAGCTGGATCTCTTCTCCATCCAGCCGGACAACTCGGGCGCGGGGCTGATCCTCTGGCATCCGAACGGCGCGATGATCCGGCATCTCCTTGAAAACTATCTGAAGGATCTCTGCCAGAAAGGCGGCTACGACTTCGTCTATTCGCCGCACGTCGGGCACCTGAACCTCTGGAACACCTCCGGGCACACGAGCTTCTACGCCGAGAACATGTTCCGGCCCATCGAAGTCGAAGACGAGATGTACCAGCTGAAGCCCATGAACTGCCCGTTCCATGTGCTCATCTACCGGTCCCAGATGCGCAGCTTCCGGGACCTGCCGCTCCGGTTCGCCGAGCTCGGCACGGTCTACCGGTACGAGCGGAGCGGCGTGCTGCACGGCCTCATGCGCGTGCGCGGCTTCACGCAGGACGACGCGCACATCTTCTGCCGCGAGGACCAGATCCAGCAGGAAGTAAACGCCATCCTGGACCTCATGACCGAGGTGCTGGGCACGTTCGGTTTCACCGACTTCGAGGTGAACCTATCGACCCGTCCGCCCAAGTTCGTGGGCGACGTCGCCGTCTGGGACAAGGCCGAGGCGGCGCTGAAGTCGGTCCTCGAAAAACGGTTCCCCAAATACGTGGTGGACGAGGGCGGCGGCGCCTTCTATGGACCCAAGATCGACATCAAGATCCGGGACTCCATCGGCCGCCTCTGGCAGTGCTCGACCGTGCAGGTGGACTTCAACCTGCCCGAACGGTTCGATCTCCACTACACCGACTCCGGCGGGGCGAAAGTCCGGCCGATCATGATTCACCGGGCCATTTACGGCTCCGTGGAACGGTTCTTCGGCATCCTGGTGGAGCATTACGCAGGGGCATTCCCCCTGTGGCTCTCCCCCGTGCAGGTGGTGATCGCGACGATTACCAACGCCCAGGATGACTACGCGGAGCTTGTATTGAAGCGGCTTAAGGAAGTTGGTATAAGAGCAGAGGCCGACCTCCGGAACGAGAAGCTCAACTACAAGGTCCGCGAGGCCCAGGTCCGCAAGGTTCCCTACGTACTGGTTGTCGGGGACCGCGAAAAAGCCGAGGGGAAGGTCGCGCCCAGGGGGCGCGGGAAAACCCAGCTCCCGGCGCAATCCATCGATGAATTCATCGCGTTCTGCCGCAACGAGACCGCGGCCAGGAGGTAGTTTCCATCCTTTCTAAAGATTTCCGGGGCCGTGTCGTCAGACCGAACACCGATGAACCCCGCAGAAACGAGCAGATCCGTATTCCCGAGATCCGGGTGGTCGCCGAAAACGGCGATGCCCTCGGTATCATGCATCCCCGGGAAGCGCTCGCCCTCGCCCGTGAAAAGGGCCTCGACCTGGTCGAGATCTCGCCGACGGCTCAGCCGCCCGTCTGCAAGATCATGGACTACGGCAAGTTCAAGTATCTTCAGAAGAAGAAACAGCACGAGCAGAAGCAGCACCAGCATCAGGCCGAGACAAAGGAAGTGAAGCTCCGGCCGAAGATCGCGGACCACGACTATCAGGTGAAGCTGAACGCCGCGCAGCGGTTCCTGTCCGAGAAGGACAAGGTGAAGGTCGTCATCATGTTCTCGGGCCGCGAAATGCAGCACCAGGAGTTCGGCCACCGGCTGCTCCAGCGCATGCTCGAGGACCTCAAGGAATACGCGGTGGTCGAGTACCAGCCCAAGCTGGAAGGCCGCAACCTGTTCATGATCCTTACGCCGAACCCCAAGCTGGCCGAAAAGGAAAAGAAACAGGCCAAGGCCGCGCCCAAGCCGGCCCCGGCGGAAGCCGCAAAGCCGGACGACGGCAAGAAGTAATCCCCCCTCCGGGCGTTACCGGGCGGCCGCTACCTCAGGGGGCGGCCGTCGCCGTTTCGGGCTGTTTCAGGCCCCGGGGCGGCCAGTTGACATCGCCCCGGCTTTTCGTGCATTCACCCGGCCTTGTCCGGACCTCCCCCCGCGAGTCCTTGATGGGCGACACGGGAAACCGGATGAAAAACCAAGAGGAGAGTAAAGACCCATGCCGAAGATGAAGACCCTGAAGTCGGCCTCGAAGCGCTTCAAGAAGAAGCCCTCGGGCAAGATCAAGTTCAAACAGGGGCACTCCCGCCACCTGCTCGCCAACAAGAGCCAGCAGACCAAGCGCACCCACCGGAAACGGGCTTACGTAAGCAAGGCTGATGAAGGCCGCGTGAGCATCATGCTCCCCTACGGCTGAGCCGCAGGGAAGCCAGAGCCGTCCCCGAATCCGAATACCCAAGGAGTTTGAACCATGCCCCGCGTTAAACGTGGAACCAAAGCACGCGCCCGCCGCAACAAGATTCTCGACCAGGCCGAAGGCCGGCGCCATGGCCATCGCCGCCTGATCAAGACCGCCCGCGACTCCGTCATTCGCGGCGGAAAATTCGCCTACCGCGACCGGCGGGTGAAGAAGCGGGACTTCCGCGGCCTGTGGATCCAGCGCATCAATGCCGCCGTCCGCGAGCACGGCCTGTCCTACAGCAAGTTCATCGCCGGCCTGAAGAAGGCGGGCGTCGAGCTGGACCGCAAGATCCTCGCCGAGCTGGCCTTCGAGAAGCCCGAAAGCTTCAAGGCGCTCGTGGAGCAGGCGAAAGCCGCCTGATCCGGGCTTCCAGCCGTCCGTCAGGTAACCGGCCCGCTGGGCCGGACCCGGCGGGCGGCGGATTTGCCCATTCCCGGACGGTCTTTTAGCCTTCCCGGCAGTTCGCAGGGCTTGGGCTCCCGTCCGATCCGTTTGCTGAAATTCCGAGGGAGCGCCCGTGGAGAACCGACATGGGGTTTCTGACCCGCAACTGAATTCCGGCGCGAGGCCCATCGACCAGCTTCAGGCGCTGACTGAACAGGCGCTCGCCGGGATCGCCCGGGCGGCCTCGGTCGCCGAACTCCAGGAAATCGACAACACCTACCTCGGCCGCAAGAAGGGGCTCGTCTCGAACGTGCTCGCTTCGCTGAAGAGCCTGCCGGACAAGGAACGGTCCGAACTCGGCCAGGCAGCGAACGTCGCCAAGGACAAGCTGACCCGGGCGATGGAAGACCGGCGCTCGGAACTGCACCGGGCGGAGCTGGACAGGAAGCTCTCCGGGGAAGCGATCGACATCACGCTCCCCGCCCGCGGCGTCCCGCTCGGCCATGTGCATCCCATCTCGCGGATGGAAGCCGAGGTCCGGGACATATTCGTGCGTATGGGATTCGGCGTCGTGGACGGGCCCGAGGTCGAACTCGACTACTACAACTTCGAGGCGCTGAACTTCCCCGCCGACCACCCCGCGCGGGACATGCAGGACACCTTCTACGTCGCCCCCGGCGTGCTGCTCAGGACCCACACCTCACCGGTGCAGGTGCGCACCATGCTGAAGAAGAAGCCGCCGCTCAAGGTGATCTGCACGGGCAAGGTCTACCGGTGCGATTCCGACCAGACGCACTCGCCCATGTTCCACCAGATGGAGGTGCTCTGGATCGACGAGCACATCACCTTCGCCGATCTCAAGGGGACGCTCCGGGCGTTCATCCGCGAGCTGTTCGGGCCGGACCAGGAGGTGCGCCTCCGTCCGAGCTTCTTCCCGTTCACCGAGCCCTCCGCCGAGGTCGACATCCAGTGTGTCTTCTGCGGCGGGAAAGGCTGCGGCGTCTGCAAGCACACGGGCTGGCTGGAAGTGCTCGGCGCGGGCCTCGTGGACCCGAACGTGCTGAAGGCCGTGAACTACGACCCGGAGAAAGTGCAGGGGTTCGCCTTCGGGACGGGCATCGAGCGGCTCGCCATGCTCAAGTACAGGATCCCCGACCTGCGGCTGTTTTTCGACAACGACGTGCGGTTCCTCCGCAATTTCTGAACGGGGCGGTCTGAACCATGCGCATATCGGTCAACTGGCTGAAAGAATTGCTTCCGGGCCTCAACGCCTCCACGAAGGAGATCGCGGAGGCATTCACGCGGTCCGGGCTCGAAGTCGAGGCGATTCACGACCCGGCGGCCCAGTGGAAGGGCGTGATCACGGGCCGGGTGGTCCGGGTGGAGCCGCATCCGAACGCGGACAAGCTGCGGCTTGCGACCGTAGACCGGGGCGCAGCGGGAGAAACCCGCGTCGTCTGCGGCGCCCCGAACTGCCGCGAGGGAATCATCGTCCCGCTGGCCGAGGAGGGCGCCTCCCTTCCGAACGGCGTTACGATCAGGGCTTCGCAGATCCGGGGCGTGGAAAGCCGCGGGATGCTCTGCTCGCAGGCCGAACTCGGAGCCTCGGCCGAGAAGTCGGGCCTCTGGGAACTCCCCGACGGAACGGCCCCCGGCCTTCCACTCGCTGAAGTGGCGAGCGATGGACCGGTGCTCGAGATCGGCGTGACCCCGAACCGGGGCGATGCGCTCTCGGCGATCGGCCTTGCCCGCGACCTCGCGGCGATCCTCTGTCTGGAACTGGTCGAGCCGCAGTTCCAGCTCATGGAAAGCGGGACGCTGGCGAAGGACCGGATCGTCGTGAAAGTGGACGACGCGGCCGATTGCACGCTTTACTGCGGACGGATCGTCGCCGGGCTGAAGGTGGGGCCGAGCCCGTTCTGGCTGTCCCGCCGGCTCCAGGCCCACGGCATTCGCGCGATCAACAACGTCGTCGACATCACGAACTACGTCCTGCTCCTCTGGGGCCAGCCGCTGCACGCCTTCGATTTCGACCGGCTGCCCGCGAAGGACATCACCGTCCGGGGCGCCCGGCCGAACGAGAAGCTGAAGACGCTGGATGGCGTGGAGCGCACGCTGTTCGAGGGCCAGCTCACCATCACCTCCAACGGCGAGCCGGTGGCCCTGGGCGGCGTCATGGGCGGCCAGTCCACGGAAGTGACGGCCGAAACCGCCAACGTGTTCATCGAGAGCGCGAGCTTCCGGCCGGGGGCGGTCCGCAAGAGTTCCAAGGCGACGGGCCTCTTCAGCGAGAGCTCTTACCGGTTCGAACGCGGTATCGATGCATCCCGTACGGGAGCGGCACTGGATCACGCGGCGCGTCTCATGGCGGAGATCGCCGGCGGCGAGGTGGTGAAGGGCCGCATCGAGGTCGCTTCCACGGAAATCCGGCCGCGCGAGATCGAACTCCGGCTGGACCGGATTCCGCGCCTTCTGGGCTACGACGTGCCCCGGGCGACGGTCGCGGATATTTTCCGGCGGCTCGGCTTCGGAGTGACGGACAGCGGGCCCGTGCTCAAGGTGAGCGTGCTGCCCTCAAGGCACGATCTCGAACGGGAGATCGATCTCATTGAGGAGATCGTCCGGATTCACGGCTACGACAAGGTTCCGTCGACACTTCCCAGCGTCGTTCAGGAGCCCGGCCGCGATCATACGTCCTGGCGGAAGACGGCGGCCCTCCGTGAGCTGCTGGCGGGCAGGGGGCTGACTGAATGTATCAGCTTCACATTCGTTTCGGACCGCTGGCCCGACCGGTTCCGGCTCGCGCAAAACGATCCTCGCCGCCAGCCGGTGCGCCTGCAGAATGCGATCCGCAGCGAAGAGTCGGTCATGCGTACCCTGCTGGTTCCTTCGCTCGTCCAGATCGCACAGGCGAACGCCGCCCGTGGCGCCTCGCAGCTCCGGCTGTTCGAGATCGGCAGGACCTACCAGCCGGTGAAGGGCGAGTCCCTGCCGTCGGAGAAGCACACGGTCGCGGCACTGATCCAGTCGCCCGAAGGCAAGACCTTCTGGGAACAGGAATCGGGCAGGGGCGAAACCTTCTTCGACATGAAAGCCGTCGCCCAGCAGATCACCGGTCTGCTCCAGGTTCCGCTCCGCTTTGACCGGGCTTCCAGCGAGGTGTTCCTGCACCCGGGCCGCTCGGCGGAAATCACGCTGAATGCATCCGTCATCGGGTGCTTCGGCGAGCTGCATCCCGAGGTGGCTGCCGCCTATGACCTCAAGGGCCGGGTGGCGGTGCTAGAACTGACGCTCGACCCGCTGCTCGAGATTGAGCGGGATTACCAGGGGGTTCCGGACCTGGACCGCTTCCCGCCGGTGAAACGCGACTTCTCGTTCGTTGTGCCGGACTCCATCTCTTCGGGACGGCTGACTGGAGTCATCGAGAAGGCCGGCGAGGGGCTCGTGCAGGAGATCGAGGTGTTCGACCTGTTCCGGGGCGGCAAGCTGGCGGCGGGCACTCACTCGCTTGCCCTGGCTGTGAAGCTCCGTTCCAGGGACGGAACGCTCTCGGAAGAGCAGGTCCGCGCCGTGGAAACCCGGATTCTTGAGGTCCTGAAGCGCGACCTCGGAGTCGAGCTAAGGCACTAATTCTATTTGATTTTTTGCCAGCCGGGCCTATAATTAACAGCTAGTTTCGGAACCGTGCGGAAATGGCGAAGGACGCCAGCCGACGGGGCCGTGCCGTCAAGGAACAAGCTATGGGTACCATGACCAAGGCCGATTTCGTCGAGTCCGTCTACCAGAAGGTCGGTTTTTCGAAGAAAGAAGCCTCCGAAATCGTCGAAGGCATGTTCGAGATCGTCAAGGAGACGTTGGCCACCTCCGACCGGCTCAAGGTCTCGGGGTTCGGCAACTTCATCGTCAAGGACAAGCGTACCCGTATCGGCCGCAACCCGCACACCGGTCAGGAGATCGAGATTACGGCCCGCCGGGTGCTCACGTTCAAGCCGTCCCAGGTCCTCAAGAATATCCTGAACCCCTGAGGCCAGAGCCCCGTTATCCTGTCCGGCGGTTCTCGGCCGCAATGGCGGCAGTTCCAGCAAAATTATCCCGTTGATTTGAAAGGTCCGAACGGTTAAGCGGGAGCCAGCTTTCTTCGGGCTGTAGCGCAGTTGGCTAGCGCGCACCCTTGGGGTGGGTGAGGTCGGGGGTTCAAGTCCCCCCAGCCCGACCAGTTTTCAACCCCGGATCCCCGGAATTTCATGAGCAGTCAGTCCCCGGAATCCCGCCGTCCCCTGATCCTCGTCTCGAACGACGACGGCGTGTGGGCGCCGGGGATCAAGCATCTGGCCGACGCCATGCGCGGTCTCGGCGCCGAGGTGGTCGTGTCGGCGCCCGACCGCGAGCAGTCTGCCATGGGGCATGCGCTCACGGTGTCCCGTCCGCTCCAGCGATTCGACGTGGCTCCGGGGATCACCGCCTGGGATGGAACGCCGACCGATTCCGTCATCATGGGCGTCAACGTCCTGCTCGAAGGCAGAAAACCCGATCTCGTCGTAAGCGGAATCAATCACGGCCAGAACCTGGGAGACGACGTCACCTACTCCGGGACCGTTTCGGCGGCCATGGAAGGCTGTATCCTCGGAATTCCTTCCGCCGCCTTTTCGCTGGCGACGAAGACGCACAACGCGGATTTTTCAGCCGCCGCCCGGATCGCCGCCGATGTCGCGACCTGGGTCTTGAGGCACGAGCTTCCGCCGGACACGCTGCTGAATGTGAATATTCCGGCGATCCCCGCATCCGAGATCAAGGGTTCGAGGGTGACGGTGCAGGGCCGGCGGCGTTACGACCAGCTGGTGAAACCGATGGACGGCCCGCTCGGACGGACGGTCTACTGGATCGCCGGGGAGCAGAAAGTGATCGAAACCCACGATCACGCTGACTTCAATGCGGTCAAGCAGGGCTACGTCTCGATCACGCCGCTTCATCTCAACATGACGCACTTCGCGGCGCTCAAGCAGATCGTCCACATTCCGACCTGCTTCGATAAATAATATTGAAGCACCTATCGAAGTCGCGCTGGTTCGTTTCTGATAGACAACTGAACCCAAATTATCTATAAATTATATGCCTTCCGCACCCACACGACGCAGGTATCCGTGCGCCGGGATTGTTCATTCATAACCGTTTTTGGTTTCAGCCGTCTGGCGGCTGTGCTGCTCGCATGCGTCGCACTGTCGGCCTGCGGCAGCAAGCGCGGCGTCTATCATCAGGTCCAGAAGGGCGAGACACTCTCCTCCATCGCGAAGGCTTACGACCTCGACGCCGCGACACTGGCTACCTGGAACGACCTCCGGGATAACTCCAAAGTGCAGCCCGGCGACAAGCTCTTTGTTCCGGGCGCCAGCAAGACCCTGAGCGTGGCGAAAACCAGCGGCAGCCAGAAGCCGGTTGCCGACGCAGCTCCGCCCAGGAAGAAAAACGGCGAAAAGATCGCTTCCGCCGAACCCGTTCCGAAGGCTGCGGCCGTGACCCGGAATCCTATCCGGCTAAAGTGGCCGCTGGAGAATCCCAGGCGGCTCTCGGGCTTCGGCCCCCGGGACGGGCGCAACCACGACGGACTCGATCTGGGGGCTCCGCGTGGGACCAAGATCCGGGCTGCCGCCGACGGCCGGGTGATTTATTCGGACAACGGACTCCGTGGATACGGCAACCTCATCATCATCCGGCACGAGGGCAACTGGGCCACGGTCTATGCCCACAATGAAAAGAATCTCGTCGAGCAGGACGAATTTGTCCGTGCGGGTGAGGTTATCGCCACGGTCGGCGATACCGGTGTCGCGACGACGACTCACCTTCACTTCGAGCTCCGGGACGGCAAAACCCCCGTCGATCCGGCGCCGTACCTGCCTTAAGTCACGCAGCCTCAACCTGCCGCAGCGCATGGTCCAGGCGAAATCTTCGGCTATGCTCGCCGCAGGATGATCCGCGCAGAAATCACCATCATCGGCGGCGGCGTCATGGGCTCGGCCCTGGCGAGGGAACTCGCACGGTCGGGACGCGATGTCCTTGTGCTGGAGAAAGCCGTACCCGGGGCGGAAGCTTCTTCAGCTGCGGCCGGCATCCTGGGTGCCCAGGCGGAGGCCGAAGAGCCGGGGCCTTTTCTCGACCTCTGCCTGAAAAGCCGGGAGCTTTTCCCCGCCTTTTCGGCAGCTCTCAAGGACGAGACGGGTGTCGATACCGGTTTCCGGCGATCAGGTCTGCTCAAGACTGCGTTCGATGCGGAGGACGAAGACTGGCTGAATGGCATCGCCGCCTGGCAGATCCGTGCGGGACTGCCGCTGGTGAGGATTACCGGCGATGAAGCCCGCCGTCTGGAACCCGCGCTGTCCCGGCAGATCACGGCGGCCCTTCACTTCGAGAACGACGGCGTAATCGACAACCGTCTGCTGGTGCAGGCACTCTCCCTGGCTGCGACCCGGGCAGGTGCCCGGTATCTGCCGGGCTACACGGTGCGGGGGATTACCTCCGAAGGGGGGCAGGTGACGGGGGTCGAACTCGACCGGGAGACAATCTCTTCGCCCCTGGTCTGCGTCTGCGCGGGAAGCTGGTCCTCCCGGGTCGCCGGACTCGGGCTTCCGGCCGATGCTGTGCAGCCCGCCCGTGGCCAGATGCTCGCCGTGCGGATGCAGCCGGGGACACTCGGACGGGTGGTTTTTACGAGAAGCGGCTATCTGGTGCCGCGTGACGATGGCCGGATTGTCTCCGGGTCGACCATGGAGTTCGCCGGCTTCGAAAAGGAAGTGACGGTCGAAGGGCTCTCGCGCCTCACGTCACAACTGCTCAGGGTCGTACCGGGAACCGCAGGGGCGCAGGTGGTCGAAACCTGGGCGGGGCTCCGGCCCTACACGAAGGACCGGCTCCCGGTGCTCGGCGAGACCGGGACCAGGGGACTCTATATCTCCACGGGGCACTTCCGGAACGGAATCCTGCTCACACCGGTATCGGCGCTCCTGCTCCGTCAGGTGATCAACGGAGAAACGCCGGAGCTGGATCTGCTGCCTTACCGCTGGCAGCGGCTTGCGGCCTGACGTTCAGCCGCCGATCTTCCCCAGAATATCGTCGATCTCGTCGTCGGCCGCCTGTGTCATGAGGGCCTTTGCGCTCGTGTCGGGCACCGGTTTGGCGGCTGCCGGGCGGGCGGCCACCGGAGAGGGGACGTTCAGCTTGGGCGGCGTAAAGGCCGGAGTCTTGAGCGGCGGCGCTGCCGGACCCGGACGGGGTTGCACAGGTGCCGGGGCTGCCGGATGCGCGGCAGCCGCAGGCTGCGCGGCGGGCTGCGGAACCGGTGCGGCAATGGCTTTCGCACCGGTCTGGTTCAGGCCGAGATCGTTCGCAATCTGGTGGATCAGGCTGGGGGCAATGCCTTCCTGCTTGGTGAGGGAGCCCTCGAACAGGGCGTTGTCGCAGATGGTGTTGATGATGCGCGGAATCCCGACCGAATATTTGTGGATCGCCTTGATGGCGTCGGGCGCAAACAGCTGGCGCGTGCAGCCCGCGAGCCGGAGCCGGTGATCGATGTAGGCCACCGTGGCTTCCTCGTTCAGCGGTTCCAGGTGGTACCGCATGGCGACGCGCCCGGCGAGCGGTTCGTCGAGCTTCAGGTTCTGCTCGAGCTCCGGCAGGCCGAAGAAGATGAACGAGATGAGCTTGGTACCGGGCAGTTCGAGGTTCAGCAGGCCCCGGAACTCCTCCATGATCTCCCGCGTCTGGAGCATCTGGGCCTCGTCGATCAGGACGATGGCCTTCTTGCCCTTCTTGTTGATCTCGACCAGCCGTTCATAAAGCTGGGAAAGGAGCTGGAGCTTGTCATCGGCGGGGTTCTTGACGCCGAGCTGGGAGGCAATGCGCTTCAGGAGCCATTCGGCGGTGATGCCCGAGTGGATGATGACGAGCAGGGCGGCCTCGTATTCGTCCTCGGGAAGTTCGTCGAGCATGCGGCGGGCGAGAGTGGTCTTTCCGGCGCCGATGTCACCCACGAGGATGCCGAGACCCTTCATGCTTTCGGCGACGGCCTGGAGCCGGAGCAGGGCTTTGGCGTGCTGGGAGCTGTTGAAATAGAACTTCGAAACCGGCGTGTTCGAGAAAGGTTCCTGCGACAGTCCGTAATAGTGCAGATAGTTCATAGCCCGTTACCTCGCCGGGGGTTCCTCCGGCCTCCCGGCTCACACATAGGAAACATTCGCTCTCGAGCCCGTACTGGTGCGGGGTTCGGGAGACGGCGGCGGCACAGGGCCTCCGTCAATGCCTTCGGATCTGAGCTGGGCCACCAGCTCGGCGGTCTGCCGGAAACCCGGCGTCTCGCCCTCGAGCCACAGCAGGAGCCCCATGGCGTCCGGTTTCTGCCCGGCGGCCATCTTCGCGTTCGCCAGTTCGTAGGCGAGGTTGTGGCGGGGCTCGGCGTCGGCCGTTTCGGAAAGTCCCTGCTCGAATGTCTGCACGGCCGCCGCCGGATCGCCGCTCTCCATCTGGCAGAGGCCGATCATGTTCCAGCAGTCGGGGCGGCGGGCCCCGTTGCCGTCTAGGGCGAGCCGGAACTCGCGCTCGGCTTCCGAGAACAGGCCCATTTCGCGGTAGGCGAGGCCGAGATCGAACCGGGTCTGGAAATCTTCCTTCGCGACGGTCTTGTCGACGCCGGCCTGGAAGGCTTTCAGCACGGAATCCACCGACACCTGTTCGCCGCCGCCGAATTCCGGCACGAAATTCCCGTCGGCCTCCTCGCGGGTGATCTTCTCGGCGGCCATCAGCTCGTTCAGTTTCTGCTTGGCCTTCGCGTTCGAGGGATCCTGCGTGAGGATCATGTCGATCGTGATGCGGGCTTCGTCGTAGAGCCCCTGCTGGATCTCGAAGTCGATCTGCTCGAAATCGGCGGCGAATTTGTCCTTGACCACTTCCGCAAGCTTCGGCGCGGGTTTGAACGACGGTGCAGCCAGCGGCTTGAAGGCCGGTTTCGGCAGAGGCGCGAGCTTCGGCAGCGCGGGCTTCAGGCCCGGTGCGAGCGGCTTGACGCCCGCAGGAGCCGGAGCGGCGGGTTTCGCAAGCGGCGGTTTGAGCGCCGGAGCCGCCGGTTTCGGCGGCGCTAGGGTAAGCCCCGGCTTCGCGAGCGGCGGTTTCGGGAGTGCGGGCTTCGGAAAACCGGCAGGTGTCGCAAGACCCGGCTTCACCAGTGCGGGCTTCGCGATCGACGGTTTGGCGATGACCGGTGCTGGCTTGGCGGCTACCGGAGCCGGTGCACTGGCCGGTTTGGGAGGGGTCACAACCGGCGGTTTTGCGATCTGGGGCTTCGCGATGGCGGGCGGTCTGGCGATTTCGGGTCTGGATATCGTGGGCTTCTGGATCACTGGCTTGCTGATGACCGGTTTCGCCAGAGCGGGCCTTGCCGCCTCGGGTGCCGCCGGAACCGGAGCCGCGGAGGCAGGTTCAGGCGGAGGCGGAGCGCCAAGAGACGATTCGTCGAAATCGGGCAGCGGGCCGGCGGACAGTTCCTCTTCCGCTTCGAGCGTCGCCGGTGGCGCCAGGGGAGCCGGCGGCGGGGCGAGATCCAGACCGGCCTCCAGGGATTCTCCTCCGAGGGGTTCGTCTGTGGCCGCTTCGAGAGAGGGAGGCGGCTCTGGCATGTTGAAACTGAGGTCGGTGTCGAGATCCGCTCCCGCCAGCGGATTACTGCTGTCCGCGCCCGCTTCCGGGAGATCCACGTCCAGATCAACGGCGTGGGGCGGGGGTGCCGGCGGCACCAGGGCCGAGGACGGTTCTTCCAGATCGATTTCGATGGAGACCTCGTGGGATACGGACGCAGGCGCAGGAGGAGGCGCTGGTTCGTTGTCCGGCAGACTCGCGTCCAGGGCGCCGCTCACGGCATCCGCCAGTTCGTCGGAAATCTGCTCGTCCACGGTCTTCGTTTCGGCAACGACGGCGGCGATGTCGGGGTCGATCTCGGGGGCCGAAGGCGGCGCCGCTTTCTTCGCGGCAGCACCGGGAGTGAGCAGGGCCTGAAGTGCCGATGTGTCCTTGCCTCTGGCTTTGAGCAGATCCGTCCCCGACTTCACGATGCCGGCAAACTCGCCGCCACGGGAACCGGCGGAGAGCACATCGCGCATTTTTTCGTAGGCGGGCAGGCAGTCGGGCTTTGAGGCGATGAGCTTCTGGAGATGGTTGACGGCCTTCTCGATCAGGCCGTATTTCACGTAAACGTCCGCTTCCGTGAGATAGGCATCGATCTGGTCCGGCTGGATGTCGCCGCCCGAAACCGTGCCGACCAGCATGGTGTCGAGCTGCTCCTGGCCGGCGATCTCCACGTCCTCGTCGATCAGGGTGTCGCCGCCGTCCTCGTCGTCTTCTTCGCCAACGAGATCCTCGTCACCGCCGATCATGTCGTCGTTGGCGATATCGACCTCGGCCTCCGCCTGCTCGCCGCCACCGGCCTCGTCGTCGGTGGTCATTTCGGCGCGCAGGGCCGCCAGATAGTCGGCCGCACCCTGATCGGACGGGTCGACCTCGATAATCCGGGAGTAGATCTCCTCGAGGCGCTTTGGATCTGCATTCTCGCCAAGGCGGCGGGCCAGCTCCTTGAGGGCGACTTTTTCGTGCTGCCCGTTGCCGAGCTGGCGCAGGATGAACGCCAGATCCTCGATGGCCTCGACTTCCTCGCGGTTCAGCTTGATGTAGCGCTGAAGGGGCTGGAAGGCGGGCTGATAACGGCCCAGCTTCATGAGCAGCTTGTAGTAGGCCTTGAGTTGCTCCTGGTTCGAGGGGTCGTAGTGGCAGATCCGCTCGCGGATGCGGAGCAGCTCGTCCCAGCTCTGCGAGCGCTCGAACTGGGGGATCAGTCCCGCCAGCTGGTTGACTGCATCGTCCTTGTGCCCCTCCCGGGCATAGAGCTCGGCGAGCTTGATCTGGGAGGCGATATTGCCGGGGTCGATCTCGATCAGTTTCTTGATCGCATCGAGCGCCTCCAGCACGCGGCCTTCCTTTTCGTGCTGGGCGATGACGACCTTGATGTAGTTGATGGCGTCGGAGTTCAGGCCGAGCTTGATGCTGACCTCGGCGAGCGCCTCGTAGGCCGGGATGAAATCCGGCTTGATCTGGAGCATCTGCTTGTACACGGCGAGGGCCTTCTGATAGAAACCTTCGCGGGTGTACTGGTCGGCAACCTGGGCGTAACTCTTGAGGGCGTTCGGGATGTCGCCGCGCCGGGCATGGAGTTCGGCGATTTTCTGGCGTACGCGCGTGTCCCTGGGCTCGATCTTGGCGATCTGCTCGTAGCACTCGATCGCCTTGTCCCATTTCTGGCCCACGATGAACTTCTGGGCCTGCTGGACGAGTTTGGTTTTATCGACAGCCAATACCGTTCATCCCGGCCGGCGGACGCAGATCTGTCGAAACAGATTTATATCGGATGCGAACCCACCCCGATCTAGGATCGCCGCGTGCTTCTGCAACGCCGCCAGCTTCTGAACACGCAAGTTTAAATGTAGCATTCGGTTGTCCTGGAAACCACAGAAAAGCGAGGGAAATTAGGAGGTTACAAGCGTTTAGAGGCATAGGACGGGACATTTCGAATCGACGTTCGGGGTGGTGCGCCGCGTCAGGATATTGGGCGCGGAAAAAACCGAATAACTCCGGTGATTTAAATCATGACAGGATCGGTCAGGCTAGCCGGGTTGTTCCGGATGATGGCACGCACTATTTAGTCCTCGAAGAGGAAAGCAGAAGCTTGGCCAACGAACTCGGATACAGTTTCTATTCGAAGCACCGGGATGCGCTCATGAAGCGGTTGCCTGACGGGCTCATTTTCATGCGTGCTGACGGCGAGACGATTCGCAACAACGACGTTTCTTACCTGTTTCGCCAGTCATCGGATTTTCTCTATCTTACCGGAATCGAAGATCCGGACTTTGCGCTCCTGCTCGACCCGAAGCGGGGCGAGACGACGCTGTTCGTTCCGGACGTGGATGAAAAACAGCTCGTCTGGCGGGGATACATCCCGCCTCCGGCCGAAGCCGCCCGGCACTATGGTATCCGGCGGGCGTACCGGATCTCGGAGCTATCGCGTGTATTCCCGTCACTGAAGCGCGGCTACCAGCGGCTCTATGGCAACCGACGCGGGATCGAGCTTCTCGGGCGGAAACTGAAGCAGGGACTTCAGGCAAAGCCCGAGCCGCTTCGCGAGGCGCTCGAAGAGCTGCGGGCGGTAAAGACTCCCGGCGAAATACAGACGCTTCAGCATGCCAATGACTGTTCGGCCGTGGGCCACATTGCTGCCATGAAATGCACGCGTCCCGGCATGTTCGAGTACCAGGTTCAGGCGGAACTGGAGCGTGAGTTCCGGAAAGCCGGTCTGCGGCATGAAGGATATCCATCCATCGTCGCCAGCGGCCGCAACAGTGCCGTGCTTCACTACCAGTCGAACCGGCGGCAGATGAAGGCGGGCGATCTGCTGCTGATCGATGCCGGTGGCGAGTACCGGGGCTATACGGCGGATATCACCCGGACGTTTCCAGTGTCCCGCAAGTTCACCAGCCGTCAGAAAGACGTGTACAGCATTGTTCTTGCCGCCCAGAAGGAATGCATCGGCCGGACCCGGGCCGGGGTTACGAGTGCGGAACTACACCTCCATTCGCTGAGGGTGCTCGGTGACGGGCTCAAGTTCCTCGGTCTTCTGAAAGGGAATCTGGACCTTCTGGTGGAATCGGGGGCTGTTGCCACGTTCTATCCCCACGGTCTTTCCCATATGCTGGGCCTTGATGTTCACGACGTTTCCGGCGGACGCCGCCGGAAGCTGCGCCATATGGGTAAGCCCATGCTCCGTTTCAATGCCCGGCTTGAGCCGGGTTTTGTGGTTACGATGGAGCCCGGCCTTTATTTCATCGAGGCCCTGATTCGCAGTCCTGAACGGCGCCGGAAATACCGGGGGATGGTGAACTTCTCGCTGGCCGAAAAATATCTGGACTTCGGAGGCATACGGATCGAAGACGACGTGGTGGTCCGCCCCTCCGGCGCGCCACTTGATCTTACCAAAGTGCCTAAGGAAGTGAGCGATATCGAAGCGCTCCGGTAGTTCCCTAAACCCGTTGAATTTCACCGCTTTTCGCGTTCACACTTGCCCAACATTCCACGGCGGCGGAAGCGCCTCATGTCGGTAGATTGACCGCAGGAGTACGCGGCGCAGCGGGATGCCGTTTTCCGGAAGCGAAGCAGTGTCCGACAAAGCCACCAGTCTGAACATCCTCGCGGGCGAAGCAGCCACAGCCCATCTCGTCGACAAGTCGTACGAGATCGAAGCGCCGGTTTCTCAGGGCCAGCGCGAGGTGTTTGCCCGGTTCGGGGTCGATTACCAGCCCGGCGATCTGATTTTCCGCGAAGGTGACGCCGGCGATGGAATGTTCATCATCCAGGACGGCCGCGTGAAGCTGTTCAAGATGATTCGCGGCGTGAAGAAGGTCCTCCAGACCGTCGGGCCGGGCGAATTTTTTGGCGAGATGTCGGTACTGAACAAACGGCCGCGCAGCCTGTCGGCGGAAGCTGCCACCCAGGTGCGTCTGCTGCGGTTCCCGCATGAAGGCTTCGAAAAGCTTGTGGTGAACAACACCGGGCTTGCCATCCGGATTATCAAGACGCTGGCGTCCCGGCTGCAGAACGCCGACAACCACATCGAGAACCTGCTCTATCACGACATCGAGAGCCGGGTTATCAATGCCCTGCTGCAGATCGCCGACGAGAAAGGCCTGCCCGCCGATACCGGTATCCGGGTCAATATCACGCCGCGCGAAATGGCCGAGACCATGGGTATAGATGTTACTCAGGTGAAGCGGGTGATTCTCACGCTCAAGGACAAGGGGATTGTCGTTCTGGAGAAAACCTCGGTAGTCATCCCGTCCGTCGAACGTCTGGAAAAGACTCTCGAACTTCTCTCGCTCCGTCAGGAACTGGGGTTCTAGTGTTCCCGGTTATCTGAAGTTTTTCAGCGAGTAGTATCCCCAGATACCGTAGAGAAAGAAGCCTACGATCAGGGACATGCGGATCAGACCGTTCCGGGCAAGGCTTTTTTCGGTGGCCGCCAGCCGGGTCTCCGCTCCGGAAATTCGCTGGCGGAAATCCGCTTCGGCGGCCTGGACCGCTGCGGTATCCATGATTTTCACACGACGGATCCTGCATTCGACTTCAATCGGTTCCCAGTTGGCCATCCGGCGAAAACCGCCCGGTTCGGCCGAATAAATATTGAACCAGAATGTAAGGTCGTAGAAGCCGGGTTTGTCCATGTGTGGCGCAAGATCGAACGGAAAACCGCGGGTTTCGGGTGGATCACCGTTATAGTGTTCACGGATCGGGCCCAGTTCGTTCCGGGCGACGCTGCGGGAGAATACTTCCTCGTCGGTGGACACCCGGGCAGTATAGCTGCCTGAGGGATCCCCGTTTCCGGACTCCACGATCCGTTCGCTCGTGAGGAGCACCCGTTCGATCTCGAACGCCGGGCGGCGCCGGTTTGTGCTGACCAGTTCCGGGGCGTAGTCCTCGCTGTCACCGGTGCGGGCAACCGGGCGGTACGAAAGGGAGAACTGTCCGGGAATCCGGCCGTCACCGTTGACCACCCCGCAGGGCTTTAGGAGAGCCCCGCCTGCTCCCGTTTCCCGTTCCCGTTCGGCCTTCAGGGCCGCCAGATGTTCGCGGGCCTGGAGCACGTCCCAGCGGCTCCGGCGGTGGGCCAGCTCGTAGACGCCGGTCATCACGATGATGAGCAGCGGCATGGCGCCGTAGAGAATAAGCATGCGGATCGCCCGCGGCACGGTATCGTCGTTGCCGAACCGGGCGTTGTTCCAGGCGATGTCCCCCGGCAGCATTGCCTGCTTGATCGCATCCTTGCCGAAACCGATCTTGGCAAAGACGACGCCGCACCGGATGCATTCCGGAGATTCGTCCTGCTCCGTGCCGCATTTGGGACAGGTAATCTTTGCCCGGAGGGGCTTGAGCGGAAGAGCCCGATGAGCAGATAAGGGCTGCGGCGCGGCTGGACTGTTGGCGAGGACCGCCTCCTCGCCGGCGTTTTCTTTCAGGGACTTATAGAATGCATGATAGTAACGCTGGAGCCGTTCTTTCTGAAGCGCCTGTTCGGCGGCCGGCAGGGTTCCTTTCGACAGGCCTTCGAGGAAGGCACGGAAGCTCTCTTCACGGAACGGCCGGTCCTGAAGCAGGCAGAACAGCTCGAACCGTTCGGCGGTTTCGACGACTTCCGCCGTTTCGGCGCCGTCGAGCCCGAATCCTTCCGCAATGCGGCGGTAATCCTCGATCCGCCTTTTTTGTACAGGCGTGAGCTGCACGATCTTCCGTTCGACCCTCGGGTTTCCAGTCTACCGCATTCCTTGGATACGGGAAGCGGCTCTCCCGGTTGCGGGGTGATTTAACTCAAGGCCGGGGGCCTCAGCCGTGACGGGCTCTGAGCTCGGTCTTCAGGACCTTGCCGGAGGCGTTCCGTGGGAGGGTGTCCAGAACCAGAACCTCCCGCGGCTTCTTGTAGCTCGCGAGATTGTCCTTGCAGAACTGGACGATTTCTTCTGCCACCAGGGTCTGTCCGGCCCTTGGCACCACTGCCGCGATCACCTTCTCACCCCATTTGGGGTCGGGAATACCGTAGACGGCAGCCTCAAGCACCTTGGGATGCTGATAGAGCAGTTCCTCAATCTCGCGGGGATAGATGTTCTCGCCGCCGGAGATGACCATGTCCTTCAGCCGGTCGACGATATAGATGTAGCCGTCCTCGTCGATCCAGCCGAGATCGCCCGTGTGAAGCCACCCGTTGCGGATGGTTTCGGCGGTGGCCTCGGGCTTTTTCCAGTAGCCCTTCATGATGTTGTCGCCCCGGCCGATCACCTCGCCCACTTCGCCGCCGGGTTTGACGTCGGTACCGTCGGGCCGGACGACACGGACTTCGCAGCCCACGGCATCGCGGCCGGCAGAGGCGAGCCGCTTCGACTTCGGTCCGTCCAGAACGTGATCCTCCGGACGCAGCGCCGTCATGATCGGCGCGGCTTCGGTCTGCCCATAACCCTGAACAAAGCCGCATTTGAACACTTCAATCGCCCGGCGGAGCCGGTCGACCGGGATGCTGGATCCGCCGTAGGAGATGATCTTGAGGGAGGAAAAGTCCCGCTGCTCAATGCCCGGCATCTCAAGGAGCATGTTGATCATTGTCGGCACGAACAAGGCAAAAGTGATCTTCTCCCGCTCAATAGCCTCCACGACCGCCTTGGGGTCGAACTGCGGCAGGAACACATGGGCCCCGCCGATGAGCGCCGTCGAATAGAATGACGAGATCGCGGCAAGGTGAAAGAGCGGCGCCGAGTGCAGCAGTTTCTCGCCGGGGTAGATGCGTTTTTCGATGCACCCGGTCCAGGAGTTCGCGAGAATATTCCGGTGGCTAAGAAGCACGCCTTTGGGCCGTCCGGTGGTGCCCGACGTATAGGCGTGAAGGGCTGTCTCGTGTTCGCTGAAGACGGGGATTTCGCGGATCGACGGCCCGCTCACCGTCTGCGTGTAGGGAACGACGCCGTCCTCTCCGTCGAAGTCGAGGCCCACTACCTGAATCTTCCGGCCCGATTTTGAGACCGCCGTCCTGGCCTCGGGCCAGAGGGACTTCTCGACGAACAGGACGTCGACTTCCGCGTCCTTGAACTGGTACTCGATCTCGTAGGCTTTCAGCCGGTAGTTGACGGGGACGATCACCCCCTGAACGGTGGGGATCGAGAAATACAGATCAAGCATATCCGACCGGTTGTACGAGAGGACCGCCACCCGCTTCTCGGGCCCTATTCCCTTCGCTCTCAGCCAGTTCGCCTGGGCGAGTACCCGGGAGTACCACTCGCGGTTCGTGATCCGGCGGTCCCGCTCCACGGCGGCGATCAGATCCGGATCCAGTTTGGCGTTTCGCTTCGGCAGCTCGCTGAGCAGCATGTTCCCTGTAATCCCCCTTGCGGAAGCCTGACGAACAGGCAGGCGGGAGCCTATTCACCCGGAGTTGACGTGCCAAGCTCCCCAAACTAAAGGCTTGCGCCGTTGTTTTCGGTTGCATGCCGGGTCTGAGAGGCCCGGTTCTGCGGTCCGACAGAAACCGGAGTTGTCAGATATGTCCGTTATCGCCGCCATCGATCTCCGTCCCGGAATGCTGGTCGAGTACGAAAAGAAGCTCTGCCTCGTGATGAAGCGCCATCACCACACGCCGGGTAACCTCCGCGGCATGATACAGACCCGCATGCGCGATGTGGTTTCGGGCAATTCCTTCGACCAGCGTTTTCGCCCCGACGAGCGGCTTGAACAGGTTTTTCTGGACCGCATCGAGGCCGAGTTCCTGTACGAGGATCAGGGCACATACCACTTTATGAACTCGGAGACCTTCGACCAGTTCGAGTTCGATGCGGAGACGCTCGGCGAAGTGGTGAACTACCTGCTCGCGGGTCTCAAGGTGCAGGTCGCCTACTACGAAGGCAAGGCGATCCAGATCACCCCGCCGAACAAGCTGAATCTGAAGGTTATCGAGACGGATCCGCCGCTGAAGGGCGCCACGGTTTCGGCCTCGAAGAAGCCCGCGAAGACTGAAACCGGTCTTATCGTGCAGGTACCCCAGTTCGTGAACGTGGGTGACACGATTACTGTCGATACGCGCGAAGGTACCTATCTGGACCGCGCGGAATAAGCGGATATTCCGGAAAAAGAGGACGGCGGTATCCGGCAGGAGCCGCCGTTTTCGTTTCAACCGCCTCTGGGGCTGGCGGTTTTTTCCAGATAATCGGCCACGCCCGCCGCGAGTCCCTGGGCAAGCGCCGTCTGGTAATTTCCATCGCCGAGCAGCTTTTCTTCTTGCGGGTTCGAGATGAACGACAGCTCCACGAGCGACGACGGCATCCGTGCTCCGATCAGCACATAGAGAGGCCCATGGCCCATTCCCCGGTTCTGGGTGCCGGGGAATCCGGATGCACCGTCCCAGAGGCCGCCGAGAAGCACCTCTGCCAGTTCGCGGGATTCACCTTCCTTCAGGCTGAAAGCGAGGTCCGACAGGATGGCGTCGGCAAAACTGTCGCCCGTGCGCTGCACGGCTTCGAGGCTCGAGAAGTTTTCCTTGGCGATCAGGAGAGCCCGCGATTTGTCGACCTTGGGATTCAGGTAATAGGTTTCGACTCCCCGGGCTTCGCGGTTTTTCGCGGCGTTGCAGTGGATCGAGACGAAGAGGTCTCCGCCTTTCTTGTTGGCAAAGGCGGTCCGTTCGGTGAGTTCAAGAAACCGGTCGTTCGTCCGGGTCATCTGGACATCGTACCCGGCCGACGAGAGCAGTTCGCCGGTGCGGTCGGCAACCTGGAGGGCTACGTTCTTTTCCTGAAGTCCCCCGAACCCTACGGCGCCGGGGTCCTTGCCCCCGTGTCCGGGATCCAGGATCACGCGGAATTTCCTCCGGGGTTTCCCGATGGCGCCGGGCTCCGGGCGCTGTTCAGGGGCGGCCTTCGGACCCGGCAACAGTGCGGCGAGAGCGTCCGAATCCGGCTCTACTCCCTTCTCTATTTCCTGGGCTTTCCCGGCGATACCCGCGCCGATCAGGTCCCCGATCTGACGGCCGTCGATATCGAGCACGACCCTGAACGGATCGTAGAGCTTCGTCAGGCCGACGTTGTTCATTTCGGCGAAGTCGAGGACGATCCGCACGGTCTCCCGGTCGTACTGACCGGTCCGGACGCCGAGCAGGATGCCTTTTTCGATTTTCATTTCCGCCGGAACGGTTTTTCCGCGCCGGGCGGCTTTGAGATCCACCAGCACCCGGTCGGTCTTGTCGTTAGCGGGATCCTTCGGAAGCTCCTGCATCCGGACGGACGGTTCCCCCTCACATTCGATGACAATACGGGAGTAGCCTTCCGACTGGGTATAGGTGACCGAAGTGACGTTCACCGGCCTGGCTGCCGGGGTTTTGGAACTCTTCGCCGGACCGGCGGAGGGCTGCGCATGTGCAGGACGCCACAGGCCATCGCGGAACGCCCAGAGGGCGGCCGCCGCTCCGGTAAGCTGCAGCAGTTTTCGGCGGGAATCCGGCACGGCCGGAAGTGTAGCCGATTCTGCGAGGTGGAAGGGCAGAGATGACCGTGCCATGGACTCCGGCACGTGGGAACGGGCAGACTGGGCCATTCGAAGCCCGGCGCAGGTGAGACGGCGGGCTTCTGTGGCAAACCATGGTACCGACAGCGGCAACAACCGGCAGCGATTCGCTGCTTCCCCTCGAATGGCGTGATCTGGACCGTGAAGACCCCGAGCGTCCGGCGGTGGACGTGGCGGTCGTCATGCCGCCGCTTGATTCCTCAGCCACCAATGGCGGCGGACCCGCGGCCGCTGCAAGCCGTTTCCTCGCCGACTGCCGGGCGGTAGTCCGCAAGGCCCACGAGGCCGGGGCCTCGGGAAAATTCGTGGCCGGACTTCATGCCGAGATGATTGACCGCCTGCTGGCCTATCTGGTCGAAGAAGCGGGCAAGGCCGTTGCGGTTAAGCCCCAGAACTGGTGCCTCATGGCGATCGGCGGCTATGGCCGCTGCGAGCGCAGCCCCCTGTCGGACATCGATATCCAGTTCGTCGGCGAGGACAGGAACGCGGAACCGCTCGCCAAGTTTGTAGAAAAGGTCGTTTTCTGGCTCTGGGACCTCAAGTTCGACGTGGGCCATTCGGTCCGGCGCCTTGCCGATTGCGACCAGCTTGCGAAGACGGACGAAACGGTCCGCACGGCGCTCATTTCCTCGCGCTTTCTGGCCGGGGACAAAGGCCTGTACGAGAAGTACGAGAAGCAGATTCTGGGCAAATCCCTGCGCGACGCCCCGGACAGGTTTGTCGATCTCCAGTGCGGGCTCATGCGCAAGCGGCACGAGAAATACGGCGACTCGGTTTTCCTGCTGGAGCCCAACGTGAAGGAAGGCCGCGGGGGCCTTCGTGACGTTCAGGTACTGCTCTGGCTGGGATACGTGAAGTTCGGCGTCCGGACGCTGGAGGAGCTGGCCGGGAAGGGCATGCTGAACCAGGCCGAACTGCTCCAGATTCAGCGTGCCCACGACTTCATGCTCCGCACCCGGAACGAGCTCCACTACCTCACGAATTCCGGCAAGGCGGACCGGCTCGGTTTCGAACTCCAGGAACAGGTGGCAAGATATTTCGGATATCAGGACGTGGACGGCCGCCGCGGCGTCGAGCGGTTCATGCGCCGGTTCTACCTGATGGCGAATGCGGTCAATGACACCGTGATCCGTTCTACCGAGCGGATCACCGCCTACGGCCGGTCGGCTTCGATCGGCGCCCGGATCAAGGCCCGGTTCGGGCGGCCCAAGACGATCGCCGATGGCATCCGGTTCGTGAACGGAGAGCTGGCTTTCGCGGACCGCGAAGTGGTGGACCGCCGTCCGGAGGCCATGATCGAGATTTTCGTCTGGTCCCAGAAAATGAACTGCGAGGTGTCGCGGGTCGCCAAGGAGCAGATTTACCTGAACAGCCTTACGGGCGGAGCCGACCTGTCGGTCCTGCCGGCCGCCCAGCATGCCTTCCGGGATCTTTTTATCGGCCAGACGCGCCTCTGGCACATCCTCTGGGACCTGCATGCGCTCCGGCTGCTTTCGAGGATATTACCCGAATGGCGGACGATTTCGTGCCATGTTCAGCACGACGCCTACCACGTCTATACGACCGACGTTCACACGATCTTCTGCATGAAGGATCTGCGCCACTTCACGCTCGGGCACTACCGGAAGGATTATCCTGAGATCTGCGACCTCGCCCAGGGTTGCCAGCGGCCGCATGTGCTCGCGCTCGGGCTGTTTTTCCACGACGTGGGCAAGAACATGGGCGGCAACCACGCCGTGAAGGGAGCCGAGAAGGCCCGCGCTGCCTGCACGCGGATGGGCCTGCCGCCGCAGGACATCGACGACATCGAATGGCTCGTGCTGAAGCACCTCGACTATTCGCATGTAGCGCTGAAACGCGACATCAACGACCCGCACCAGATATCGCTGTTTGCGACCATGTGCGGCCGCCGCGAGATGCTCGACATGCTCTATGTGCTCACGGTCTGCGACATCCGGGGCACCGGCCCGGACCTCTGGACCGAGTGGAAACACAAGCTGACGAAACGGCTTCACGAGGTCACGGCCGTCGCCATCGACAAGGGCCGCTACGACGAAAGCGACGTGCAGCGGGAGCTTGCCAAGACCTCGACGTTTATCCTGAACCACCTCTATCCGGAGTTCCCCGGCCCGGACATCGAGACGGAACTGTCGCTTTTCCCGATGCGGTATTTCTTCGCCACGGGCGGCGAGGAGATGGTCGAGCACACCCGGTTCCTGCTCAGTGTGAAGGCCAGCGTGCCGCCTGACCGGCGTGACGACGCGGCGGCCCCGTTCGGGCAGAAGAGTTTCTGGATGTTCCGCCGGGACGTGCCCGGCACGCCGTACCAGGAAGTGGCGATCTTCACGCTCGACGCCAAGGGCCTTTTTGCCAAACTCACCGGTACGTTCTCGGCGCTGGGCCTGTCGATCATGTCGGCCAACATCAACACCCGGCGCGACGGTTCCGTGTTCGACGTGTTCTGGCTCCGGGACCCGTACGGGAAATACACGGACAACCCGAAGCAGTGGGACCGGCTCGAGAAAACGCTCGATGAAGTCCTGTCCGGACGGAAGCGCGTGCCCAGCCTGCTCGCCCAGAGCCAGCAGGGGATGCGCTCGAACCCGATCCCGTTCCAGATTCCGGTCAAGATCCGGGTGGACAACGACAGCTCGCGCGAGCACACGATCATCGACATCACGGCCGGGGACCGGCTGGGGCTCCTGCACGCCGTGTCGCAGGAGATGGCGGATCTAGGCCTCTCGATTCACCTGGCCAAGATCACGACGAAGAAGGAGCGGGTGGACGACGCTTTCTACGTGACCGATATCTTCGGCCACAAGATCCGCGACCAGAAGCGGCTCACGCAGATCCAGACCCGCCTCAAGTTCGTGATCGAGGATACCTCGGGTGCCGACCTTCTGGGACCCGGCGTCGTCCGGCCCGCCGGCGTGCGCGAGGAGGCCGGAGTCCAGGCGGATGACGGCGAACTCTAGGGGTTTTCGGCCGGGGTTCCTGCCGCTTCCGTCCAGTACGGCATCCACGGGACGTCGGTCACGCCGACGTCCTTGCCCGCCTGGGTGAGCAGCGTCGTCACCTGACCCCGGTGATGAGTCTGGTGATTGAACATCTGCACGACCGTTGCCCAGCCGGGAAGCGTGAATTGCCTCCCGTAGGTCACGCTGTGGAAAGAGTAGGGCGAGTCGCCGAACGGATCCCTGACGGAAGCGGCCCAGTCGAGGATATCGCCATCCAGCCGGGAGCGCGCTTCCCGGAGTCGCCCGAAGTCGGAGAACGGCTGGTCCCGGGGGCCTCTGAAATCGAGCGGCCAGCCCTTGAACCGGAACAGCCAGGCCCGGTCGCCGATATAGAGATGGTTGAGCGTCCCGTGAATGGAACCGAAGAAGGCCCCCCGGTCCTGCTTCCGTTCGGCGTCGGAAAGTTCCGCCGCTGCGGCGTAGACCTTCCCGTTCATCCACTGGTTGTACCGGGCCATGCCCGTGGCGTAATCCGAAAGCCGCATGACAGGGACCCCCTCTGCCGGAGCAACACCCGCCCGGCAGCCAGGATATTACCCCCTTACGGCAGGTAGGGAATGTCGATCTTGTCGGGAATGATCGTGTCTGTACTGGCTGGCGGAGTGGAAGGTGCCATTTCCTGCTGGGGCTCGGGTTCTGGCTCCGGCTCAGGAGCCGGAGGGGCTGCGTAGACAGGCTCTGGGGCAGGTTCGGGTGGCGGTGGTGCGGTCTCCCGAATGACGGGTCTTGCCCGTACCGGTTCCGGGGCGGGTTCCCGGACCGCCTCCGCGCGAACCGGGATCACTTCCGGTTCCGGCGCAGGTTTCACCACATCCGGCTGTTGTGGCGGGGAACCGGCCCAACTGGGCTGGGGCGCGGCGGGAGCTGCAGGCGAACTTCCGGCTTTACGGGCAGCGTCGGCCCGGAGGGAATCAGGTACCGGAGGGCCGAACAGGTGGAACGCCACGTCCCGGACCGTTACTTCGAGGGCGGATCTCGTGCCCCGGCGGTCGTTCTTCTGGATAAAAACGGACCGGGTGGCGAGGGGCCGACTGTTCAGGGCGTCCACCACCCGGAAGCGGACCCGCATACCGCGGTCCTCGGCGTCCTGGAGTTCAAGGTAGAGGTACCGGGAGAGTCCCGATGCCAGTGATACCGTGGTGCAGGCGGTTTCCGGGCATAGGCCGATCGAGACCAGCTTGAGGTTT
This sequence comes from uncultured bacterium, assembly GCA_964621525.1. Taxonomy (GTDB): domain Bacteria; phylum JAGRBM01; class JAGRBM01; order JAGRBM01; family JAHCIT01; genus CAZMGV01. The sequence goes on along the minus strand of CAZUMS010000001.1, from coordinate 181,296 downwards.
GCGCTCGCAGCAACTTCACCGAGTTGCTGCTCGACGATCTGGAGTTCAGCGGCAGGGATATTTCCGGAGACGTTCCAGTCCGAGCGGCCGACGCTGATCTGGGCCGAGGCGCTGGCCGGGATACTGAGCCAGACGGCGGCGGCCACCGCAAAGACGGCTGAAACAGAGTTATGAAACCGTAACACCAGCAACGGACTCGATCCTTGTGGGCTCCCAAATGGCAAAGGCAGAACCTGCTTGCCGTTCTGCCGGGCCGCGAATTTCACTTGTGACTGCGGCCACTTTCCCACCGGTATAACAGTGTGTCAAGCATATCTTTTGACCTTTTAACTGTGCAAAACGGCCTTGCAACAGGGCAAACACGAGTCTCTAAAATAAAACGCTTGACGGACTGACGCGTTGTGTTATCTTGCTCCTAACGCGGCACGTCATGCCGACGCTCCCTCCACTGAACAGTTCGGAGGGGGAGCCCCAGTGAGGCGCCCCGAAAAAGTGACAAGGTAACGGCCGCAAACGCAGCGGACCGGAAACAGATAAAACGAAGACCATCTAAGGAAGGAATCCACCCATGACCGCCAAGAAGACCGCTATCCAGAACCAGGACAACAACCCCATCGCCGTGTTCGTCCGCTCGCAGATCGAGCAGGGCCAGAAGGCGTTCGAGAAAGTCGAAGCCGAAGTGACCGGAATCGTTGAGAAGATCGTCGAAACGGCCGGCCTCGATCTCGAGAAGGGCAAGAACTGGGTGGAGAATCTGGCCGAGCAGTTCGAAGAGAGCCGCGAGGAGTTCGAGAAGATGCTCGCCCTGCGGGTGACGGAAGTGATCAACCGGGTGGGACTCGTGACCCGTACGCAGATCGACGACCTGTCGCACCGCGTTGAGTCGCTGGCCAAGAAGGTGGAAACGCTCTCCAAGCAGCAAACCACCTACGTGAAGGGCCAGGTGAAGAAGGCAGCTCCGAAGGCCCGTCGTGCGGCTCCGGTCGCGCAGGCCTGATAGTGACTAACCGGTCACTGACTGGGAAGTAAGCGGCCTAACTCATTGATTTAACTTGAGTTAGGCCGCTTTCCGTTTTACCGGCTCATTCGGATTTCAGCCCGTAAGGGCAACCGGTTGTTTTGTCGGGCCTGAAGCCGAAGACTAATACACAAGGCTTGATGATCGTTTTTTAATGTAGAGCCTTGAGTGAAAGAGGGTGTGGGTAAGTCGGATGTCGAGGGCATGAGGACCGGCCGGTAACGGCAGGGACCTTTTAGGACCGAAACGGAAGAAAACTCACCATGAGCACGCTCAACTACGCCGCCAAACTCGCACTCGCGAGTTCCAGGACCAAAGGCCAGATCAGCCACGCAGGCCGCACCTCCCGCTGGGGCGGTGCGTCAATCCGCGTTGCGGCTGTGGCGGCTGTGGGGCTTCTGGTACTGAGCCTCGGGGTTACCTGGGTGATGTCCCGCAAGACCCCGGTGGTTGAGGTCGAGTTCGCCCGCAGCGCCGGTCGCGCAATTACGCCGGTTCTCACTTCGGAAGACCGCGCCAGGTTCGCCGTCATCTCCCATGCGCTTGAGGGTTCTACGGGCCTTTCGGAGGCCGAGCGGCATCTCGTCAGCGAAACACTGTTTGTCGAAGCCAAACGGAACGCGCTGGATCCGCTGCTGCTTCTGGCGGTGGCTTCCCACGAGTCCAGCTTCCGGAAGTCGGCGGTTTCCTATGCCGGTGCCCGCGGCCTTATGCAGGTGATGCCGGCGACGGCGAAGGCCATTACGGATGAAATGGGAATCCGGTATCCGGGGGACTCCGCTCTCCATGATCCGGTGTTCAGCATCAAGCTTGGTGCCTACTATCTGGCCAGGATGCGTCACCATGAACCTCGCCTGGATATGGCGCTGACGGCCTACAACATGGGCCTCGGCCGCCTGCGCGAGATCAAGGCCACCCGTGAACTGAACGAGTCGATCTATTCCCGCAAGGTCATGAGTTTCTACCGCCGCTATCAGCGCCAGTACCTCATGGTCGCCCTCGACCGTCCGATCGAAGACGCTGACAAGACTTTCACGGCTTTTGAAACCGGCGGACTCTAAGCCGTCTGCTTCCGCCATCACGAATAAGTCCCCGGACCGGCCCCAGCGGCTAATGATGGTTCCTGCCTCCTGACGTAAGATAAGACACGGATCACAGGCAGATTCCGTACGGCGTATTAGTATTTCATTACTGAAATGCTGCGTTCAGTCCGGTTGGTCTGGGCATACCTTGGGGGTTCTGCCGTGACGCGTTGCTCTCAACTATTTTCTATCGCTTGCTGTCTGGCTCTTTTACCCGCCACGGGATGGGCTGATTCCCGGAGGTATTACGACCGTACGGTCAATCTTGGCTCCCGGACAGAATTCAGCGGGGCTGAAATATTTTCAGCTCCAGAGGGGCAGATGAGCCGCCTGACTCTGGAGATCCAGGGCCATCTGGAGGGGATCGTCACGATCAACGAAACGGTGATCCGGCTTCCTCCCGGTATTTCATCGTCAGTCACCCTGGTTCAGGAGGTCCGGCTTCGCGGCACGAACCGGATTGCCGGCATTTTCACCGGGCTTCCGGGCGCAACGATACGTGGCTTTGTGGATTCCGCTCCCGAGACTGGGCAGATGATTGAAGCACGGGCGGGCGGGTGTCTCGGCGTGGAGGATGAAGCCAGTCCGGTTAACGGACTAGGTCTTTGTTTCCTTCCCGGATCGATGGACCGGGATACCCTGGTCACGGTTCATCTGGAAGAAGAGCCTTTTTATCCTGAAGACGGGGGGGCACGCTTCCTGGGGCCCGCGATCCGGATCGAACCTGCAGGTCTGACGCTTTCCAGTCCGGCCCTGCTCACCATCCCGTGCGTTAAGTGTTCACAGGAGCAGGAACTGCAGGTTCGGATTCTTGAGAAGCGTCCGGAGGGAACCCCTGCGGAACTGGCAGATACCGGCTCCTCCCCGTACCAGCACCAAGTGGAGATCCGCGCACTTGGGACCTACCAGATCGTCGCCACTGTGCCGCCGGCACCGTAAGGCAGACTGCCGCGCAGGCGTCTGAAAGCCGGCCGCCCGAGCGGCCGGTTTATTTTGCATCCCCTCTCTCGCCCCCCTAACCTCGCCTCTCCCCGGCGCCGCCGAATGGCTGCCGGGCGGGGAGAGAGCGGCGGGGCGTGACGGAGAAGCAGCACAGACCGGAAGACCAGGGCGAGCGACCGAAGGTCTATCTCGTCGACACGATGGCCTACGTCTTCCGGGCGTTCCACGCGCTGCCGCCCATGTCGAATGCCAAGGGGCTTCCGACCAACGCCGTGCTGGGTTTCTGCCGAATGCTGCTCAAGCTCCAGAAGTCCTTTAAACCGGCCTATATCGCCTGTGTGAACGACGCGAGCGGCCCCACGTTCCGCGAGGAAATTTTCCCGGCCTACAAAGCGAACCGCAAGGAGCCGGACCCGGACCTCGTCCCGCAGTTCGATCTCTGCCGCCGGGCAGCCACGGAGGCGTTCAACCTGCCGCTGCTCGAGCTCAGGGGGTTCGAGGCGGACGACATCATTGCGACGCTCGCCCGCCGGTTCGAGAAGCAGGGCGTGGATACGGTCATCGTCTCGTCCGACAAGGACCTCATGCAGCTCGTGAGTGATCATGTGGGCATGTGGGACCCGATGAAGGACCGGGCGATCGGCCGCGAGCAGGTGATCGAGAAATTCGGCGTCCCGCCGGAGCAGGTGACGGATGTGCAGGGGATCATCGGCGACTCGACCGACAATATCCCCGGCGTGAGGGGTGTCGGAGAGAAAACCGCGCCGGGCCTGATCCAGAAATACGGCTCCATCGAGAACCTGCTGAAACACCTGGACGAGATCGACAAGAAGGGGCTTCGCGAGAAGCTCGAAGCCGGGCGCGAAATGGCAGTGCTGTCCAAGAAACTGGCCACCTGCCGGGACGATGTGCCGCTCAAGGCATCTCTGGACGATCTGACTGCCCGGGATCCTGACCCGGCACGCATGGCGGCGTTCTTCCGGGAGATGGATTTCACCGGCCTGATCCGGGAGATGTCCACGGAGGACCAGTACCAGGGCTTCCGGCGCGACCGTTACGAAACGGTGCTGGACGAGGCCGCATTCGAAAAGCTCATCGCTGAGATTCGTAAGACGAAGTTCGTCGCCTTCGATACCGAGACGACGTCGCTGAACGAGCTTGAGGCGGAGCTGGTCGGCATGTCGTTCGCCACGAAGCCGGGCCGTGCCTGGTACGTGCCGGTCGCCCACCGGTATCTCGGGGCGCCGGTACAGATTCCGAGGGACAGGGCCGTCGCCCTCATCAAACCGGTTCTGGAGGATCCGGCCATCGTGAAGATCGGCCAGAACGTCAAATATGACCGCCGGATCATGCTCCGCTACGGCATTCACTGCCGGGGATTCGACTGGGATTCGATGATCGCTTCCTACGTGCTCGATCCCGGCCGCCGTTCGCATGGCCTCGACCAGCTCGCGTTCGATTTCCTCAAACACCGGATGCTTTCCTACGAAGAGGTCACGGGTACCGGGAAACACCAGCGGACCTTCGACCAGGTGGAGATCCCCAGGGCGACGGAGTATTCCGCCGAGGATGCCGACGCCGTTGTTCGGCTGCACGAGCAGCTCGACCCGCGCCTCGCGGCGGAAGGAGTCCGCGGCCTGTTCGACAAGGTCGAAATGCCGCTCGTGGACGTGCTCATCGACATGGAAGAGCGGGGCGTACTGGTCGACACGAAGCAGCTCGCTGCGCTTTCCCGCGAGTTCGGCGACCGGATGCAGAAACTGCTCAAGCAGATCTATGCCCTTGCGGACTCGGAGTTCAACGTGGACTCTCCGAAGCAGCTTCAGGTGATCCTGTTCGAGAAGCTCAAGCTGCCGCCGTCACGCAAGACCAAGACCGGCTACTCCACGGATCAGGAAGTGCTGGAAAAACTCGCCGAGCAGCACGAAATGCCCCGGTTGCTGATCGAGTACCGGGGGCTCACGAAGCTGAAGGGCACTTACATCGACGCGCTCCCGCAAATGGTGAATGCCAGGACCGGTAGGATTCACACGTCATTCAACCAGACGGTCGCGGAAACCGGCCGACTTTCTTCATCGGATCCAAATCTCCAGAACATTCCCGCCCGTACCGAGGACGGCCGCCGTATCCGTGAGGCATTCATAGCTCCCGAAGGTCATCAGCTTGTGTCGGCGGACTATTCGCAGGTGGAACTGAGGCTGCTCGCCCATGTGACCGGCGATCCGGCGCTGGTGAAGGCCTACCGGGAGGGAGCAGATATCCATCGCCTCACGGCCGCGGAGATGTTCGGTGTCGAACCGGACAAGGTCACTAGGGAACAGCGTGGAGCCGGCAAAACGATCAACTTCAGCGTGATCTACGGCATCGGCGCCATGTCGCTCGGGAAAAGTCTCGAGGTATCGCCCGGCGAGGCGCAGAAGTACATCGATGCCTATTTCCGCCGGTATCCGGGCGTGAAGTCCTTCTTCGACAAGACCGTCGAAGAGGCCAGGAAGAAGGGCTATGTGACGACTCTGCTCGGCCGGAAGCGCTACCTGCCGACGCTGACGTCGAAGAACTTCCAGGAGCGATCCTTCGCCGAACGGGCGGCCTGCAATACGGTAATTCAGGGGACGGCGGCCGACATCATCAAGGCTGCCATGATCGAGCTGCACCGCCGGCTTCCGGACGAAGGTCTCGGCACGCGGATGATCCTTCAGGTCCATGACGAGCTGCTGTTTGAGGCGCCCGACCGGGAAGTGGACAGGATCCGGAAACTTGTGCCTTCGGTCATGTCCTCAGTGGTCAAGCTCGACGTGCCGCTCGAGGTTGATACGAACGCGGCCCGCAACTGGGCGGCCGCCCACTGAGGGGGCTCACGGGGCATGCTACAAGGGCGGGAAGGGATGTCTGAACACCCGCGACAGATGCCGAAACCGCCCTTGATGGTGCGCCGCTTGGGATGGGCCCCTCTTCGTGAATACCTTCTGGCGCTGGCGATCGTCGCCGTGACGACCGGCGTCTGCGAGCTGATCCGGAACGTCGCAGGCTTCATCGACATCGCCATGATCTATCTGGCATGCCTGCTGTTCATCGCTAGCCGGTTCCCGAGAGGGCCGACCTATCTGGCGGGGATTGCCACCTTCATTGCCGCCGACTTCTTTTATGTGCCGCCTTATTACGCAGTCACCATGACGGATATCCGATATGGACTGCCGCTGCTGGTGGTATTCCTGACGGCGATTTTTGTCAGTTCCCTGACGCTGAGGATCCGCCAGCAGGCCGAAGACGCCCGCGAACGGGAGCGCCGGACGGCTGCGCTCTACGCAGTATCACAGAGCCTCGCGGCCAGAAGCTCGGTGCCGGAACTGGCGATTGCCATCGCCGAGCATGCCGGCATTCTGTTCGATGCCGAAGCGGCCGCGTTGATACCCGGCAGTCCCGTGAGGCAGGAAAGCCATGCCTGGACGTCCGGTACTCTCAAGGCAGTGGCGGACTATGCGCTTCAGACGGGGCAGGCCGCTGGCCGCGGTACGGAGGTTCTTCCGGATGCGGAAGGGCTCTGTATCCCGCTGAAAGGTGCGGAGCGGATACTGGGCGTGTTGGGGCTTGCCGGTAGAACGCCGGACTGGAACCTGTCACCGGGACAGTGGCAGTTGCTTGAACTGATGGCTTCCCAGTGTTCTCTGGCACTAGAACGGGCACTCTATGCTGCGGAAACCGAGAAAGCCCGGATTACAGCCGAGCGCGAGCGGCTGAGGAGCGCATTGCTCAGCGCCATTTCCCATGACCTGCGTACACCCCTCGGGGCGGTAACAGGAGCTTCGACCAGCCTTCTGGAGCAGGGCGACAAGTTCGACGTGGCAAGCCGAAGGGAACTGCTGGAGACGATCCGTGACGAAGCCATCCGTCTGAACCGGTTTGTCAGCGACCTTCTTGATATGACCCGTATCGGAACCGGAGCTTTTACGGTGAAGAAGGTCTGGTATCCGGTCGAAGATCTCATTGTGTCTGCCCTTAAGAGGCTCGAATCCCGTCTTGCAGGCCGGTCAGTGCAGATCCGGGCGGCGGATTCCCTCCTGCTGGCACCGCTGGATGAGGTTCTGATGACCCAGGTAATCATCAATCTGGTTGAAAATGCGGTTAAATATACGCCTCCGGCATCGCCAATCGAGATCGGTGCCGAGGTCAGGGATGGACAGGTCGTCCTGCAGGTGGCCGACCGTGGCCCGGGTATTCCGCCCGGTGAGGAAGAGAAGGTCTTCGGAATGTTTCATCGTATCCAGAGGCCAGGCGACCCCGGCGGCAGCGGTGTCGGGCTCACGGTCTGCCAGGCCATCGTTCAGGCTCATGGCGGTACGATCCGGATGTCGAACCGTCAGGGAGGCGGTGCGGTATTTTCCGTAACGCTACCGCTTGAAGGCGGGCCGCCTCCTCCCCAGGTGCCGGAGGAACAGGAATGAGCCCGGCGACCGCCGAATCAAAATCCGCTCCCGGACCGCTGATCCTGCTGATCGAGGATGAGGCTTCGTTCCGCCGCTTCCTGCGTCCGAGCCTGAAGGCGGAAGGTTACCGCCTGATCGAAGCGGATCAGGGGCAGACCGGGCTTGTGACGGCTCGCGAGTCCGTGCCGGATATGATCCTTCTCGATCTCGGTCTTCCGGACATGGGCGGGCTCGAAGTAACCAGGGAACTCCGGCACTGGACGAAGGCTCCGATCCTGATCCTTTCGGCGCGTGAACAGGAAAGCGACCGGGTGGCGGCACTGGATGCGGGAGCCGACGATTACCTGACCAAACCGTTCGGGCTGGCCGAGTTGCTTGCCCGTATCCGGGTTGCCCTGCGCCATGTCGCCGAGATCCGCAACCGGGGTTCGGCCGAGGAATTTGTTTCGGGTCCCCTGAAGGTGAAGCTGACGTCACGGCGTGTATTCGTGGAGAACCGGGAGGTACGCCTGACGTCGGTCGAATACAAGCTGCTCATGGCGCTTGTTGAACATGCAGGAAAGGTTGTGACCCACCGGCAGTTGCTCGCCGCCGGGTGGGGGCCCGATCACCGGAATCAGACGGAATACTTGTGGGTGTATATGGGACATCTCCGGCGCAAACTTGAGCCCGATCCGACACATCCGAGGATCTTCCAGACAGAGGTCGGCGTCGGCTACCGGCTGCTCTGGGAATAGCCGGCTAGCCGTGCATCACGATTGGCAGGATGTGGTTCCGGGCATAGCGGCGGACCGAATCGTCATCGTCCATCTTCACACAGCTTTCCCGGGTCAGGATGAATGAAAATCCGAGCCGCATGACCGTTTCCGCAGCGGCATCGGCGGCAGCCGGCGGGATGCCGGACGCAAACTTCCGGATGCTGCGAGCCAGATAGCTGCGGGCGACGGAGAGGATTGGCGCGGCGCCTGTCGTCATGTGAACAAGAAGAATGTCCGGGTCGGTCTGAAGAAGCCGCTGGGTCAGCGCATGGTTGCGGGCAATCCGCGCCGCGGCGGTAAAACCTTCAACGAGACGCTCCTGAAAGACGGGAAGAGTCGAAACCGCGCGGTCGACAGCAGCGATGCATTTCTGTGATTCCCTCAGGAAGACCGAGCGGATCAGCGCCTCCTTGTTGGGAAAATGGCGATAGACGGAAACCCGGGCGACACCCGCCCTGCGGGCAATGTTGTCGACCGATGCCCGCCGCAGGCCGAAGTCCATGAATTCCTCGTACGCCGAGCGGAGAACCCGGCCCGGCAGTGTTTCTTCCGGAGCTGCAGTTGGAGGCTTGCGCAGGTCTTTCAGGGAAAGCGGCGGGGCGGGGGTACGAGGGTTCATGACGGTTTGTCCCGGCTCCAATCCAAGTGTGGTGATACAAAATCTCACTATATGTATCATTGTACCTCACTGGCTGTCAACGGGTATTCTCTTGATGGCGGAGAACCGCGAGGAGTGGGGCCCCAAAAGCAGCAAGGGCTCTGAAAAACATTATGAAAATGAAGGTGATAAATGACTGACGCCTTGCGGGACCGCCCGCCATCCTTATACTTGGGGGCTCATTCTTGAGCTCCGGCTTAAGTGGATAGGTTGGCACTGATGAAAAGACGTTTCTGGGCGGCCCTTTCTGTGGCCTTGATGCTGTATTCCTGCGCCCCGGCTCCCACCAAGGTCCAGGTTCTCGACCTGCGCTTCGATGCACGGTTGAAGGCCGAAATTTCCCATCCAGAAGAAGACGATGTGGTCGCCGACGAGGTGATTACGGTTGCAGGCCGGGTCATCGATCCTGCGGCCCAGCTCACAGCCCGGGTGAACAACGAAGAAGTGCCGGTGAACGGGCCCACGCGCGGCGGCTACTTCACGCTGGATGATGTCCGTCTTCATCCCGGACCGAATCTGGTCGAAGTGATGGCGACCAAGGGCACCGTGAGCTCCATGGTCGAACGCAGATTCACTCTCGATCAGGAGGTTTCCGTTAAGATACTCGAGCCCGTGGACGGGGCCGATGTCAGGGCGCTCTGGATCGCTGTGAAGGCCATTGCTCCCAAGGACGTCGACAAGATCTGGATCAATGATCAGCCCGTACAACGGCAGGGCGACTTCTTCACCACATCCCGGGTTCAGATCCAGGAAGGCATAAACGTCATCGCCGCCCGCGCTGACGTCAAGGGCCGCCGCGAGGCATTCGCCATTCGCGTGATCAAGGACAGCCGGCCGCCGGTCCTCGAGGTGAAAACTCCTGCCGACGGAAGCTCCGTCAATAACCGGGAAGTGGAAGTGTCCGGAACGCTCGACGACCCCAAAGCCAAGGTTTTTGCCAACGGCCTGCCGGCTGCCGTTGAGGGCAAGAACTTCCGCGTCATGGTCCCCCTGAAGAGTTCCTCCAATGTTATCGATATTTATGCACAGGATTCATCAGGCAACCGTTCCGCCACAACAAGTGTCCGGGTTAATTACGACGCCTCCCGTCCGCAGGTTTCGGTCATTTCGCCGCGACCGGGAGAACTGGTGCGCCAGCTTCCGCTCAAGGTGACGGTCGGCTCGACCAAATCGCCGTTCAGCATCGAGGCGGTGCTGGACGACAATCCGGAATCCCAGGTGCAGCAGACATTCCAGGTATCTCCGGGCGAATTCTCCTTTGCGGCACCGGATCTCGCAGATGGCAACCACAAGGTTACCGTGAAGATCACCGACGCTGCAGGCAATTCCGATATCCTGAACGTTCAGGTGTCCACCGATACCAATCCGCCGGTCGTGACGGTGGCCGGCGTCGAAGAAGGTGCACAGATCACCGAAACGAAGCCGATCGTCGAGGTAAAGGATCCGAATCTCGACCCGGCATCCGTCCTGATCACGCTGAACGGACGCCCGTTCCGTTCGGGCACCCCGCTTTCCTCCCGGACCGGCAATAGCGGCCCGCAGGAGCTGGCGGTGGTGGCTTCCGACCGTTTCGGAAACCGGGCTGACTTCAAGGTCAATTTCGACATCAAGTTGAACCCGCTGGAACGGCTCCTGAGAGAATGGGAGCGCGCCTGGAACGAAGACGAGAAGACCCGCACGCGGCTCGTGGAACCCATGATGAGGGATATCGAGGCGGCCGGTAAACTGAAACCCATCCTAACCCGGTTCAATCCGCTTCGCGAGGATACGTCAGTGAGTCCGGTCCGCCCGGCCAACGGCAACTTGATGGCTGCCTACGACGTGCTGGAGAGCATCTGGCCCGACATTTATACCTCTCAGGAAGTGAAGCAGTATTTCGAGGTGAACCGCGACCTGGCCCGCAATGGCGTTTACCAGGAAATGTTCGATGCGCTCGCCGGCGCCCACAAAGCCGGGACCTTCGAGGTGCTTGAGCTGCTTGGACTTGAGCTGTCGAAACCGGACAAGGCCGGCTGGTCGCAGCTCTCCGACATGACGATGATCCTGGACGTCTTTGTGAACTACAAGGACGCTCGCCGTCTGTACAGCGCCTTCTACGAGATGGGCAACATGGATCTCGACGGAGACCGGAAGACGAACTACGAGTTCTTCGATCTCCCGCTGGAATTCATCGCCCCGTTCTTCAATCTGCCGCAGAAGGAATTCGAGGCGATGATCGACTTCCAGGCGAAGGTGACGGTCGAGAAGGGTGCCCACAAGCTGGCCCCCCGGCTTCTCTACAACCTGATTGAGATGCGGAACGGAAAGAGCTTTGCCTCGGTGTCGCGGGTGCCGCTTGCCTGCATGGTTGATCCCAAGAAAGGCCGCCCGCTCGAGAAGCTTATGGAGAGCTGGGGCTCCTTCATGGCGCACTACCTGAAGGATCCGAACGCCCTCGAGATAACCGAAACGGTACTGTTCGTCATGCGTGACTCCCTCGACATCGATTCGATGGATTCGCTTTCCTGGGCGCTCCGGTACGAAGGAATCGACGATGCGCTTGAGGCTTTTCGTGTGATGGCGCAGGCGGACCTGTTCGACAAGATTCTTTCAGATGTCGGCAAGATCCTGACGGCGAAGGACATCGACGGCCGCCCGCTCCCCTACACGATCCTGCTGGGACTGAACGGTTTCCTCGAGCCGCACAAGGATTTCCCGAACGCCACTTATCTGGACGTGATTCTGGACGGCGTGAACCGGCTTCTCACCAAGGACGCGCAGGGCAAGAACTCCCTGGAAGTCGTGACCGACACATTTCTGGACGGCCTGAAGCCCGAACAGCGCAAACGCATGGGCGACCTGTTCAAGTACCACACGATCAACCAGAAACAGCGCGTTCTGGCCCGCCCGCCGCAGTATCCGAGCGACTCGACCCGCATGCTGCGGCTGCTGAACACAGCCTATACGCCTATGAACTGCGGTATTCCGGTGGCTTTCACTGACGTGATCATCACGTTCAATATGCCCGGTATTCCGATCAAGTTCCCGACGAAGAACCTTGCGGTTTCCGCGTTCGAGGCTTCGAAGGATCTGTCGGCCAGCACGGCGAAACGGATGGCTGGCATGTACGACACCATGCGACGGCTCGCCGGCGTCGGTAACCTGTTCTGCGAACCGAATATCCTCGACAAGCTGGTGGACGACCCGGAGCCCATCAAGGCGATGCTGAACGACGCTCCGATCGAGTCCATGTTCCGGATGGTGCAGGAGCTCGCCAAGCGTGGTGATGCCCCGTATCTCGTGGACATGCTGAACTCGGTCTACATCTCCGGTGCAGCCGGCCTGAACGACCCGCTGATGGTGGTGTTGTTCGACCAGGGCATCTTCGAGAATTTTGTGGAGACGCTGAGGGCTGTCCGCGACACGCGGCTCCCTTCCGATCCGAACAAGAAGGCGCTGACGGTATTCCTGGACGGCTTCGCGAACCTGCTCCGCAAACCGCCGCACCGCAAGGACCGGATTATCAAGCCGTGGCTGAACATCGCGAAAAAGCTGGTGGGCACGACCGAGAACCGGAAAAAGCTTGAACGTGTTCTCGTCTGGCTGGGAGAGGTTCTCAAGAATCCGCCCGAGGGAATGCGGATCCGCGAGATCGACAACAATTTCGGCGATCTGGTGGCTTGCGACCAGAAGGGAACTCTTGCCCAGGAGTTTGCCCGGTTTATGGATGCCGATCCCAAGAACGGCGATTTCCGGAACCTCGTGCCATACATACGTGCTTACCTGACAGTTCCCTCGAATGTTGCACTGTCGTTCAACGGCCTGATTGCGGAATGGCTCGAAAAGGGAACCATGGTTAACGGCGTCCGCTTCATCCAGCAGTGGGTGGACATCGATGCGAGATACAACAATGTTCTGTCCGATTCGCTGGCGATGGTCGTCAGGCCGGATGCCAAGGACAACGCGCAGGCCGATGCACTCGTCTATGGTCTGACCAAGACGATCGTTCCCGTGGTCAAGGAAAATCGCCTCAAGATCAAGAAAGTGCTGAATCCGGAAAACCGGCCGCGACTCCATCGGCTGATGGCCTATATCTTCAAAACGATGCAGATGAACGGCCAGACAAGCTACCTGGAGCAGGCGCTTCCGGCGGCCCGGAAAATATTCAATGCCCGTGAGCCACGTACGGGAAGGAGCGCCATGAACGCCTTTGTCCGGGCCTATCGCGTTCTCGCCCAGCAAGGCGTGTTCCTGGCCATGCTGGACGCCGAGGTCGTTGCCGCAGAGAAGGGCTATCTCAGCAAAGACCGCGATCCGAACGTGCTGGAAGCGTTCGCCCGGATCATGGATCGTTCGCTCACGAAGTTTACCGTGAAATCTGCATCGCTGGACGGAATGCCAGTATCGAAGCCGTATGCCTCGCTGCCTGCGGACGGCTGGGACCAGACAGTGTGGGATGCTGCAGTCGCGGAATAACCGCTCACCAGACGCTGAGGTGCTTTTCCACTACGCCGAACAGGCCTGAAACGTCATGGAGCGCCCCGCCCGGAATCCGGACAGTTCCCCGGAACGTGCCGTAGGGCTGAATGAAGTCGCTTTTCACGACGCCGAGGTTCAGGTGCTCCTCGCGGGTGCCGAGAGGCGTAAACTCGAGGCGAACTTCGTCCGAGCCGCTGCTCTGGATGGTCCAGGGTTCGCGGCGGGGGTCGGGCGGGACCAAGAAGTCCACTTTTCCCAGTACGTGCAATTTCCCATTGCACCAGAACCCGTTCTCCATGGACCGCCCTGAAGCGTCGTCATAAACCTGGGCCGAGAGGTTCAGGCCCACGCGGTCTCCAGCCACCGTCACTCCGGCAAGTGAACACCACTGCCACCGGGTTTCACGCATTGCGATGGACCGGGTCCAGTCGATCGTCCCCGTAGCGCCGTCGAAGGAAATCGCCCGGTTTCCGAACCGGAGCTCTCCGGCGGCTTTAAGACCGGCGCCCTTATGGGTATAGGCCGGCTGTCCGCTGGGTAACTGGAAGAGCAGGGCGAGGGCATCGGCATCGTCCATCTGGAGGGAGCCCCGGAGTCGTTCGCGGCCGAGCGGCAGGTCAAGATCGAAACTCCAGCCATCTTGGTACGCAGCATGAAGCCGGCCGGAGCTGTGCTCCCAGCGGGTATTGCCGCGAACCGAGCTTGGGGCAAATGAAAGCCCTTTTCCGAGCGGAGCGAGCTCGGAGTATTCGTGACTTGCCGAGGGGTTTTTGCGGTTCACAAGGTAAGCGAAGACTTTGGCCGAGTATCCGAGCTGAATGGCGGCAAAGGCGAAAAACCAGTCGGGTGTGACAAACGAACTATAATGCCACTCCTTCAGCCGGTAACGGCCGAAAGGCCCTGGTACAGTGATCCCGGGATCCGGAATCGGCCGGCGGTAACGGCCGAAGTTCCAGCCGGAACTACCCCGGGCTGCCGGGGGAGGGGTGTCGCGGAATTCCATGGCCTGGAGTGTAGCCGTCAGCCGCCGCTGGCGGAACCCGAATCGAGCACGCGAAAGCGCACCTTTCGGTCGGCAAGGCGGGCCAGCATCTGCCCCTTGCTCTCGGCCGCCCAGATGTCCAGGTCGACGTCGAAGGGGGTTGCCAGTTCAATGGTGATCGTGTCCTTCGTGGTAATTGCGCGAATGGCCTTGATGTGGGAGGCATGGGAGCGGTCGAGACCGTCCGCAACCCGCAGGATCGCAGTGAGCCAGAAGAGCCTGTTCTGGTCGGAAGCCGCAAGAGGGGCAATTTCGGGACGCTTTGGCGTGGGTTCGGCCTTGCGATGGAAGCGGGCAATCCGGGCGATCATCTCCAGGTCCTGGGGCGAGTAACCCGGCAGGTCAAGATTCCGGATGATGTATTCAGAGTGCTTGTGATGGCCGCTCATGCTGATAAGCATGCCAATGTCGTGGAAAAATGCGGAGGCTGACAGCCAGTCCCGTTCGTCTTCTCCCAGCCCATGCAGGTCCTTGAGCTGATCGAACAGGTCCAGTGCAAAACCCTGGACTCGCTCGGCATGAATCTTGTCCAGCCGGTAGCGGGCGGCGAGATCGTTGAAATCCGCCCGGTGCTGCCGGGACAGATACTGTGAATAGAGCGGATGATTCTCCGAATCCTCGATCATGTCGATCATGAGGCCGTCGACGAGACCCCGGCCTGAAACCCGCATCTGCTTCACGCCGAGTTCGCTCAGGATATAGTTCGCGACCGCGAAACCTGCGACGGCAATCTCGGCCCGCTGTTTTGAGAGGCCCTCGATCTTCGCCCGGTCGGAAGTCTTGAGGGACCGGAGTTTTTCGAGCTGCTGCCGGACAAATGGTGTTTTGACGGAGTACAGGGTCGACCGGTCGAGCTTGGCCCCGTTCCGGCTCATTTTGGCGAGAGCGGTCATTGTCCCCGCCGAACCGACAATTTCGTCGAAACCCAGTTCCTTGATCCTGCGCAGGGGACGGCGGAGCTTGTCGTCGATGAAGCTTTCGAGGAGTTTGAATTCCTTGTCGGCCGGCGGGTCGCTCTTCAGGAACAGGTTGGTGAGCCGGACGGCACCCACCTGGGCCGATTCGATGCAGTGGCCTTCGCCGTTTTCGACGATGGTCAGTTCCGTAGATCCTCCGCCGATATCCACAAGCAGAAATTTGCGGTTTTCCCCGTCGAGCGTTTTGATAATACCGAGGGAGATGAGCCGGGCTTCTTCGGTTCCCCGGATGATCTCGATCTTGAAGCCCGTTTCACGGCGGATCCGCTCGATGACGTCGCCAGCGTTCTTGGCTTCACGGAAGGCGCTCGTCCCGACACACCTGACCCGGGCGACCGGTTCGCGTTCGATCGCCTTCTTGAATACCTGCATGGCGGCGACCGACCGCTCGACGGCCTTGTCGGTGATGAATTCCCCGGTAAAGAGATCGGCCCCGATGCGGGTGGATTCCTTGAGTTCGGTCAGGAACCGGTATCCGGCATCCGGGTCCTTGCGTCCGATCACCAGCCGGAAGGAGTTGGTGCCACAGTCGATGGCGGCGAACAGGCTCACTTCGTTTCTGGGCTCCTGTACCGGCCGGACTTGTCCCCGGTATCGTCACCAAACATTCAACAATCGGTCACGGCTGACAAGGCTCAAACCGGCTCCGTCACGAGATTGCAACCCCGTCTACGTTACCGGGCGATGATCCGGCATCAACCCGGCGGCCTGCGGGATCGGGCGCGGGGATGGGCCGATTCATACTGGCGGCGGACATGTTCCCGGCTTACCTGGGTATAAATCTCCGTCGTTGTGAGGTCCGAGTGTCCAAGAAGAAGCTGGAGGCTTCTCAGGTCGGCCCCTTCGGTCAGAAGGTGTGTTGCGAATGTATGCCGGAGCGTATGGGGGGAGGCCCGGACGCCGGCCGAACGCGCCCATTCCTTAAGCTGATGCCAGAACATCTGGCGGGTCATGGGTCCCCCCCGTGCCGTGACGAACAGGGCGTCGGCCGATCGTCCTTTCAGGATATGGGGTCTGCCCAGTTCCAGGTAACGAACGAGAGCATCGAAGGCGGTGTCGGCCACGGGAACAAGCCGTTCCTTGTTCCCCTTGCCACGGACACGGAGCAGGCGTTCGCCCATATCGATCGAGCCAGCCGTCAGGGTAACGAGTTCGGTGACGCGGAGCCCCGTCGAATACAGAAGCTGGACCATTGCCTCGTTGCGCAAATCACGGGCTTTCGCTCCCGGGGACCGGTTCTCGCTTCCTTTTTCATCCGAAGCGGCCGTCAGGAGCCGGGAGGTCTGGGCATAACCCAGGGCCTTGGGTAACGGTTTGGGGAGCTTCGGCGTAGGGATTCTGGCGAACGGATCCTTGTCGATGATCTTCTCCCGGCGGAGAAACCGGAAGAACCCCCGCACTCCGGCCTGCCGCCGGAAGATTGACCGGATCGCGAGCTTTTTCGCATGGAGATGGTGAAGGAAATCCGTGGCCAGGACTTCATCAACATCCCGGCAGGCGGCGATTTTCCGGGTGGCGGCAAACTCGAGAAAGTTCCGCACATCGAGGGCGTAGCTTTCGACCGTATTGACCGAGAGCCCGCGCTCGCTTTTCAGATGGGAGAGATAGAGATCGGCAGCCTGATCGAGATCCACCGGACTGCTCCCGCCGGAATCCTGCTGTCCTCACCAGCCAGCAAGCATACCCGGCGGCGGTTCCGGTAGCGAGCGTTATTTCAGATCGACGTCGCGCATGGACCGTTCGTTTTTCGGCAGGCGCTGGATCTTCGCGATCTCGTCCTTGAGGTATTTGTTGTCGCTCTTGCACTTGTCCAGGTCGAACTGGGTCTGGAACAGCTGCTTGTCCTTGTCGGCGAGCTGGGCCTTCAGGGCTTCATTTTCCTTGATGAGCTCTTCCTTGCCGCAGCCCTGGAGCAGGGCGACTGCTGCGGCGGTGGCGATCCATACCCGGAAGTTCATGCGTTTCAATCTCCAGAGGTTCAATTCTGATTGGGGTTCGTGGCCGGCCCCAAGGCCCGCTGAAACCGTCTGCTTAAATAGATAATACGGCAACCGGGGTGTTTCAACGGTGTACAGTCCCGATATCTTCCGCTGGCCAGTCCGGCCGGCCTGTGGATATACTGAACGAAGTCCCGCATCCAGGCCGGAAGCCTATGAAAACCGCTATCGGTATCGATCTCGGCATGAGCAACACATGCGCCGCGTACAGCGACGCCTCGGGCACGCGTGTGATTCTCGACAAGAACGGATCGAACGTGATTCCGTCCTACATCGCCCGGAATGCCAAGGGGAAACTGTTTATCGGTCATCTCGCCAAGCAGCAGGTGATCTCGAACCCTTTTCAGACGATCTTCGGCACCAAGCGGCTGATCGGTCGCCGCTATGCGGACGAGGCCTCTCTCATTGCCCGTGAGTTCTTCCCCTATGCAATCAAGGAGGGGGCGAACGGAGAGATCAGCATTGCGCTCGAGGGCGAGACCTACACCGCTGTCGAAGTGGGCGCCCTCATTCTGAAGAAGGCCAAGAAAAATGCCGAGCAGTTTCTGGGCCGTCCAGTCGAGCAGGCGGTGATCACGGTTCCGGCTTATTTCAACGACGCCCAGCGCCTCGCCACCCGTCAGGCCGGGGAGATCGCCGGTTTCGAGGTCCTGCGGCTCATCAACGAGCCGACCGCGGCAGCGCTGGCCTACGGCAGCCGCGAAGGGATGGACGGACGCCGGATCGCCGTTTTCGACCTCGGCGGCGGTACATTCGACGTATCGATTCTCTCGATTACGAAGGACAGCCTGGATGTCCTCGCGACCGGCGGCGACTCGTACCTGGGCGGTGTCGATTTCGACAACCGGCTGGTCGAATATGTGGTCAAGGAGTTCCAGAAGAGTTCGGGGATCGACCTCACGAAAGACAAGATGGCCCTTCAGCGGATCAAGGACGCCGCCGAGGGAGCCAAGCACGAGCTCTCTGGCAGCGAAAAGGCCCGGATCCTGCTCCCGTTCATCGTTCCCTATTCCGAGGCGCACAAGCATCTGGATATCGAAGTCACCCGCAAGCTGTTCCACATGTTGACGAACGACCTGATCGAAAGATGCATCACGATCTGCGACCGGGTGCTGACGGAAGCAAAGCTCGGCAAAGGCGACCTGGACGAACTGATGGTCGTCGGCGGACAGACCCGGATGCCCCGGATCCGGCAGATGATCCGGGATTATTTCGGCATCGAACCCAAGATGGGCGTGAGTCCGGACGAGGCTGTAGCCATGGGCGCCTCGATTCATGCCTGGACCCTGACGCGGCAGGGTGCCGTCGCGCCGGATGCCCTGGCCCCGGCTCCGTTGCCCGACGAAACACCGGTGCAGCGGATGCGTTCCCACGACCCCGAAGCGCCGAACATCGTCCCGCTTCCCGACCCCGAACCTGCGGCGGCCGAGTCCGATGCGGAGCATCCGTTCACGATTGAGGAGGGCAGCCAGCCGGTTGTTGTCGATTCTCCCTATGTGCCGCCTCCCGTCCATGGAAATGGCAGCCAGACGGATTTCTTTGCGAAGATTCTGCGGGACGTGACACCGCTTTCCCTCGGCATCGAAGTCTGTGGCGGGGTGAACTATGTGCTGATCCCCCGCAATACCCGGGTTCCCGTGTCGATCACCCGGACGTTCACGACCGCCCGGGACAACCAGCCTTCGGTTCGCGTCCGGTGCACGCAGGGCGAGGTCCGTACGGCAGAGGACAATGTTTTCCTGGGGGAGGTCGTGCTCGACATGGAGACGCCGAACCGGCGTGCAGAGAGCCAGGTGGACGTGACGTTTCATCTGAACACCGACGGCATCATGCAGGTGAATGCCGTCGAAAAGCGCACGAGCCGAAGCCAGGCGATCCGGATCGAGGCCCGGACGGCCATGTCCGCCGAGGAAACGGCCCGGTCGGCGGGCAGGGTCAGCCAGATGGAAATCGTCGAGGACTGACCTTTATCGAAGCAGGGTCAGGCGTTCTTGCCTGCCCGGCGCGGGATGGTTAACTGAAAGTCGATGGCCCTTCTCGACATCCGGACTTATCCAGACCCTGTCCTCGAACAGGTGGCAGCCCCGGTCACGTCCTTCGACGGGAGGCTTAAAACCCTGATCGGGAACATGCGGGAGACCATGTATGCCGCTCCGGGCGTTGGGCTTGCTGCTCCGCAAGTGGGCGAGAGTATCCGGCTGATTGTGGTGGACCCCACGGCCGGGGAAAAGCCGGGCAATTTCATCGCCGTCGTGAACCCGGAAATTATCTACGAAGAAGGCGAAATCGTTTTCGAGGAAGGGTGCCTGTCGGTTCCGGGCTTTAATGAGGAAGTAGACCGGGCCAGGGCGGTAACGGTTGTTGGGCAGGATGCCGAAGGCAAGGACCTCCGGATCGACGCAGAGGATTTCCTCGCGGTGATCTTTCAGCATGAGATCGACCATCTGGAGGGCACGCTGTTCATCGACCATCTGTCAGCCCTGAAACGTACCCTGATCAAGAAAAAGATCAGGAAGAACAAGGCCGCTCCGCCGAAGCGGGAGAAATCTGCCCTCTGATCTATGGAGTGCGGTGTCATGTCGAAGAAAGAACCCAAAAAGACCGCAAAAAGTCTCCGTTACAAGGTGGTGGAAACCAGCACGGTGACTGACGAACGGCTCGAGGAAGTTCTGAATTCCACAGCTGGAGACGGCTGGCAGTTCGATACGATCCAGTTCGTCCGCACCGACGCGAGCAAACGCCCCGCCATGGCTTTCGTGATCTTCACCCGGGAAGAGGAAGAAGACCCCGATTGACCTGTCCTTGACCCTCTCTCTGCCGGGTGGGTACGTCCTTTTGACTAGATGTCCTTCCAAAGCCTGAAGGGTTCCACCCTGTGGCGGCTCGTTCGCCCGGAGAGCTGGCTCCAGTACCTGGGGCTGGTCGTACTTGGCTGGTCGTCGGGAAAGTTCGAAGGGCTTCCTTTCCCTCCGCTCCTCTGGGCGGCGATCTATCTCGGTTCCGGCTTCGCCTTCAACTCCGCCTGCGACGCCGCTTCCGACGACCCGGGTAAGAACCCGCTGGCCGGGACAGACGGAGGCGCCGGTGTCTGGGGGCAGGTCAGTGGAGGCGTTCTGCTGCTTTGTGCGCCGCTGGCATTTTTCATGGTGCCTGCCCATCCGTGGGTATCAGCCTCGCAGCCTGTGGCTGGGTTCCTCTATTCACTGCCAGGTACGGGCCTTAAACGCATTCCCGTGCTCGGAACCCTGTCGAACATCTGGCTGTTCATTCCGTTGTACTGGGCTGGAACTCCCGCTGAAATCGCCGGTACGGTTCCGGCGTTCGTGCTGCTCGCTTTGCCGATGCTCCAGTCCCAGCTCATCCACGAGCTCGCAGACCTTGGTGAAGACACTCGTGCCCGCACCGGGTCCACGGCGGCGCTGGCCGGAGCCGCCTGTGTGCGGCGGCTGGTGGCTGCATTCAGCGTGATCTCGGTAATTCTTGCTGCGGGATCAACACTCAGCGGGTATATCGAACCCCTGCCTGCGCTCGCGATGGCACTCGCTTCGCTGGCCGGATTTTTTCCAGCGGGAGAGCCGGCCGTCTGGCGGACACGGTTCCGCCGTACGTTCTCTGCCGCCTGCCTCCTGTGGCTCGGGGCAAACCTCTGGAGAGCATTCCAGTGAGCGGCGGCCGTTGGGTGAGGGCGGGGCAGTTGAGCATCTACGGGCTCTATCTTGCCTATGGTTTGATCTCCGCGAGTTCGGTGGAACTTCCGCTCTTCGCCGTAGAAGGGCTGCAGCTCCCCTATCAGGTCCACCGGCTCTGGAACGGATTCTCTATCGAGGGTCTCCTCCGGCTCCCGCAGCACTGGGGAGAGATGGGGGCTGTTCTCCAGTATCTGTTTATGACGCCGTTTCTGGCAGTCTTCGGCGAAAACTGGTTCGCCTTCAGGCTGGCGGCACTTCCCTGGAATCTGCTGGGTCTTGTGGCACTGGCCGGATCGTTTGACGACCGGCGTACGGCCCTCAGGGTGACGGCGCTTGCGGCGTTCGGATCGGCCTATGCCACGGAGGTCTACCTCTACCCCTACGGCGGTTACTCGGCCGTTCTGCTCCCGTTCGGGCTCCTCCTCTGGCTTTCGAAACGGTTTTTTGCCCGGGTTCCGGATCTGACCTTTGCCGAAGCGTTCCGGTTCGGCCTCGCCGCCACACTGCTTCCGGTGCTCGCGCTGCCCATCGGACCCGCCGTCGTTGCGGCGGCGGGCTATGCCCACTTCCGTCTGCCATCAGCGGAGCGGCGGCGGCTTTTACCGGGACTTGTAGGGGGAGCGGCGCTGGGTAGCGCCGTTTTTCTCGGGCTCTTGTGGTGGCAGCATCGCCCGGCAGCGAACATGGACCTCGTGAACCTGCACGCTTATCCGCTCCGGCTGTGGTATTTCGCGGCGCAGGATCTGCCGGATTTCTTTTCGCTGAGAGGGCTCTGGGGCACCGGACCGTTCTTCGGGCTGGTGCTGCTCTTCGCGGCTGTTTGGGCCGTGCGTGAGAACCAGCGTGACCCGGTTGTCACGCTGGCGCTCATACTGGCAGTCACGGGGCCCCTGTGGCTCCACGCGACGGGACGGCACGTGCCGGGACTTCCAGGTCCGGAACTTCTCCGGCTCCGTCATTTTGCGATCTTCTGGCCCGCCTTTGCGGTGTTGCTTGGCGCCGCAGGAGCTAGCAGTGCGGTTGATACGGATATTCGCCGCTGGATCGCACGCGGCTTTCGCTGGACGGTAGCCGTCCTGATCGTCGCCGGAATACTGCTCACCTTCGGACAGACCGACCGGGCGAAGCTCGGCTTTACGCGGACAATGCCCCTCAGCACGCTCACGGGTCGCCTGCTCTCGGAGGCGTTCGATCCGCTTACCTACGAGACGCCCGAGAAACTGCTGGCCTCGCTGAAGGCGATTCCGCCGGAGCTGAAAGACGAAGCTGCATTCTTCTTCTCTATCGACACGGTGCTTCATCTGCCGGTCTGGGGGTTTGGTGCCGAATCTGGTCCTGGCAATCCGGATGGTGCTCCGGATTATGAAAGGAAAACCGGGGTGAAACGGCGTGGGGTGGACCCGGCTCTTGTGCCGACAGATGCTGCCGAACCGTACTGGACCGGTGCAGGATTTTTCGCCTGCGAGGGGTCCTTGAGATTCGCCGCCGAAGCGCAGGCGGATCTGGAGCGTCTGAAGGAAAGACTCCCCGATACATTCCGTCCTCTGGTCGACCGGGGGTGCGAACTGGGGATCCGGTGGCGCCGGAGGGAAATCGCCTTCAGGCGGCTCCAGTGGCCGCTTGAGCCTGAGCTCGAACCGATCCCATCCGGGCATGTCTTCGTGAGCCGGATCGAGCGGTTTAGGACCAAACCCTTAGGCTGGATCCGGCTGCCGCTGTAAGGAAAGCCGGGGCTGGGCCATCTTCATGCCTTCTCTGGGACAACTCATTGACTCGCGAGTCAACGCGGCTTATCTCCTGACCCCGGCCGCCGGTGCGGCCCTTAATCAATCCTGGAGGTTTCCCCCATGTCGCGTCTGGTCCAGTTCAAGGAAGAACACGAACTCCTTCGCGAGTCGTTCCGCAAGTGGCTCGAAAAGGAAGTGGTCCCGTATCACGACAAATGGGAGAAGGACGGCATTGTCCCCCGCCGGATCTGGAACAGCGCGGGCGAGCAGGGTTTCCTCTGCCCGTTCCTGCCCGAGGAATACGGCGGCGTCGGAGCCGATTTCCTGTACTCCGTGGTGATGGTAGAAGAATCTGCCCGTCAGCGGGTGACGGGGCTCTCGCTCTCGCTCCATAACGACATCGTGGCTCCCTATCTCGCGATCTTCGGTTCGCCGGAGCAGAAGAAGAAATACCTGCCGGGTTGCGCTTCGGGCGACGTCGTGCTTGCGGTCGCCATGACGGAGCCGAATACGGGTTCCGACCTCGCGGCGATCCAGACGACGGCCGTGAAGGACGGCGACCACTACATCATCAATGGCCAGAAGACGTTCATTTCGAGCGGCCAGCACTGCGACCTGATCGTCGTCGCTTGCAAGACCAATACGAAGGCGAATCCCCCGCATGCGGGCGTGTCGCTGATCCTGGTTGAGGCGAACACCCCTGGTTTCAAGCGCGGCCGGAATCTCGACAAGGTGGGCCTCCACGCGCAGGACACCTCCGAAATGTCGTTCGAGGACTGCCGGGTGCCGGTATCGAACCTGCTCGGAAGCGAGGGCGGCGGCTTCTATATCCTCATGAAGGAACTTCAGCAGGAGCGGCTCATCTGCGCGGTCGGTGCGCAGGCGGGCTGCGAGGCGGCGCTGCGCGAAGCGCTCAAATACACGCAGGAGCGGCAGGTGTTCGGCAAGCCCCTGTCCAAGTTCCAGAACACCCAGTTCAAGCTGGCAGAGATGGCCACCAAGGTGGAAATCGGCCGGACGTTCGTGGACAAGCTGATCGTGGATCACATGGCGGGCAAGAACATCGTCAAGGAAGTGTCCATGGCGAAGATGTGGGTGACGGACACCCTCTGCCAGATCGTGGACGATGCTGTCCAGATGCACGGCGGTTACGGCTACATGCTCGAATACCCGATTGCGAAGATGTATCAGGACTCCCGTGTCCAGAGGATCTTCGCCGGCTCGAACGAGATCATGAAGGTAATCATCGCCAAGCAGATGGGGCTCTGAGCGGTAAACCACCTCCGTTTTCAGGTATTTTGCGAGGAGCCAGATCTCTGTGATCTGGCTCCTCGTCTTTTAGGCCGGAGAAAGGGCAGTCTTTTCGGTGGGTTAGTCGATCTGTCGGGCGTTCTCTAGACGATTAAAGTGTTCTCTAATAGAAAACGAAAAGTAACCTTAACTGCTTTACATCAAAGGACTTTTTTGAGAACATGCTTTCCCATACGTGACGAAACAGAAAACACCAGACCGGCCGATGCCAGCGGCCTTCGATGATTACCGGGACTACCTCAAGGTGATGGTCGACTATTTAAAAGAGGCCCAGCCCGGGTTCTCTCACCGGCAGTTCGCGCGCCGGGCTGGTTTCGCCACGTCCAGTTTCCTCAAGCTCGTCATCGACGGAAAGCGCAACCTCTCTCAGGATTCGATCGGCCGGTTCGCCAAGGCGCTCGGCCTGGATGGCAAGGAGCGCGACCAGTTCGAAGCCCTCGTGCGGCTCACGCAGGCGACCAACGACGATGACCGGAACCGCTACTACCAGCAGCTTCGCCGTGGCACGAAGGACACGTCCTCCGTCTCCCGGCTGAAGCGCAACCAGTACGACATTTATTCGAACTGGTACGGCGTGCCGATCCGCGAGATGTTCCTGCTGCCCGACTTCCGGGAGGATCCGGACTGGATTGCCCGGCGGCTGAGGCCCCGGATTACGAAGGCCGAGGCGCAAAAGGTCCTGGACCGGATGCTGGAACTCGGGCTCGCGAAGAAGAACGAGGACGGCCGTCTCGAACTCGATTCGGTAAAACTTTCGGCCGAGTCTGCCGTGCAGCTCCTGGCCGCCCGGAACTACCACCGCGAGATGCTGAAGCAGGCCGGTGAGACGCTGGACCGGCTGGGCCGAGATGAGCGGAACCTGACTTCCCTCACGGTCACCCTGACACGCGACCAGTATGATTACGTCTGCCGGGAGATTGAGGAATTCGGGAAAAACCTGCTCAACAAGCTTGAAGATGCCCCCCGGACCGGCGACAACCGCGAAGTGTATGTGATGGGAATCCAGCTTTTCCCCGTGACAGGAGCCGCGTGACCATGAAGATTCGCATTCATCATCTGCTGCTGGCTGCTTGCGTCGCGCTTGGCTCTGCCGCATGCGGAAAAGAAGGTACGTGGACGGGTAACGGCATCTCGCCGAGCGATATCCTCATCCTGGACGGCAAGGGCGTCTTTGCAGACATCGATGCGCTGATGGTTTCGACTGAGAGTGACGGTGAATCTCCGCTGATCCACGATGCGCAAGGTACCGAATTCCGCATCACGGCGGCGCTGGCCTCGGTTGACCGGATTGCTTTCCGGCTCGCCGAAACTGACAGCTGCGGTGAGTTCCAGGAAGTGTTCGAGAACCGCTACTACACCTGCCTGAACGGGTTTGTCCGCATCAACGGACCGTTCCAGATCGATCTCCTGACCGGCCAGTTCACGCCGTCGCTCGGCAATTTGCCGGTTCCGCTGTCCAACTACCAGTGGATGGAACTCGTGTTCGAGCAGGGGGACGCGGCGGTCAGCCCCGTGGAAGACGGCTCGCCGCTCATCGGCCGCTCGATCTGGGTCGAGGGCATTTACGGTGACCCGGAAGACGGAATTGCATTCGAACTGCCCGTGACGCGGGAATTCGGAGTCCGCGTGTATGGACCCCTGTCCCAGCCCAAGGCTGGGGTCATTGATTTTATTCTGGATGGCGACGCCTGGCTGGCCGGGCTGCCGGTGACGGATTGTGTCGATGAAGGAGATCTGACGGTGTCGGACGATCTGCTGGTTCTGGAAAACGGGACCGGTGACTGTTCGACGCTTGAGAATGATATCGTGGAGGCGATTGAGGGTTCGGGGAGCGTTAACACTGACTGAAAAAGCAGATTAACCAAACGCCCAAGTCCAACAGCGTGTCTGCCAGTGTTTGCGCTCCCCGAGCCCTCAAATTGCGCCGCGAAACCCCGGTTCCCGTCCGGGTGACGCCTTCTTATCCCGAAAACATCCGGAAAATGGACTTGTCAGGAGCGGGTGACAGCCGCTAAGAAGCGTGTCCGCTCCGGGGCGGCTTACCCAAGTGGTTAAGGGAACGGTTTGCAAAACCGTCATCCATCGGTTCGAATCCGATAGCCGCCTCCACTTTATCCCCTTCAGTTAAGGCTTTTGAATCAGGTCTGCCGCTCTGGCGGCAACAGGAAGCTGCGTGGATCGGTCCGCCACTCATCTCCGACTGCCCGCAGGACACTCCGGAATTCGTGCCGTACAACGCCGGTCGCCCGCAAGGCAACGAATAGTGCCAGCGAGAAGCTGACGGCGAAGTTCATAAGGCCAATGGCTGCTACTCCCATAGCTGCCCACAGCAGTTCCGGCGTCCAGGTCCAGGGCAGGGCGGCGGCGGCAAACACGATGGCTCCCGAAGAGAGCGTCACGTGACGGATTTCCAGCGGGAGTCCGAAAAATCTCCCCAGCACGGGGATCATTCCGAGCATAAATCCGAGGGAGACATTGCCAGCGATGCCGGAGGCATTGCGGTCTAGAAACCCGGCGAATTTTTGAGCCCCGGAGGTGCCAAACACCTTCCGGAGGCGGGGGCTCAGGGCCAAAGCCTCGGGCATTCGGCGGAATATCATCCAGTTCTCGAACCAGCCGCCTGCGATGCTCGACGCCCACAGGATTACGCCGGTGAAGGCTGCGTAAAAGACCGTCCCGGTCTCCAGGGGATCAAACGACTTGAGCACATAAAGGGCCTTCTCCGGCGAGAGGAACGGCACTCCCGTGGCAAGGAGGACCGCCAGATTGAAGGCATAAGCCCCGAGGGCCACGAAGATGATATTGCTCGCTGCCGCTGCAATCTGGGACCGGACAATGTTGGCGATCATCCGTGCAAGAGGGCGCAGGCTGTATTCCCCGCTCCGCTCGCTGATGGCCCCGGCAAGGGCGGCTGCGGTGACGGATGTCTGCTTGGTCGCCAGGGTCATCCCTGTGAACTGGAGGGCCAGAAAGCTCGTGGCATAGTTCAGCGAGGTCAGTAGGCCTTCAATGAAAAGCGGGTTCGAGAAAGACGTAAGGATATACTTGATGGCGGTTGTCACGGTGGTGAGCAACCCGCCGCCGGCCGCTGACTTCCACATGACGAAGTATTCGTTTCGCGTGGAGGTTATGTAGTGCTCTCCGGTATGTCCGGCACTCCGGACGATCTTGCGGGATAGCTGGTGCAGGTTCCGGCGGAACAGGCCGAGGACGCTGCGGTCATCGGCTGCAGCTCGCGCCAGCGCAGTGAAGAACTCGACCACAGTATCAACGCCGCTTTCGTTCTTGAGCAGCAGGGCGAGGGTCTCGATCCGGCCGAGCTGATCGCCCGCGAGTTCGATCCGGAATACCAGGTCTACGCTCACTCCCGATTTGTCCAGGCTGGCGTTCAGGGACGTGAGAGCGTTCCGGCACTCTGCGACCAGCACGGGCAGATCTTCACTGGGACCGGCAGCCGCGGCCTGAAGCCTCAGGAACGGTGACATGGCCGCACCCGGCCAGCCTGGCTGGTCACGGAACTCACGCGCGAGGCCGAGCGAGCTGCATCTTGCGGCCAGAATCAGGATGGCGTCGGTCATCGCGGAATGGAGATGTTCCCGTGCGGGTGCACTGATTCCGGATATCAGGGTCCGGGCAAAGCCATTTAAAAGTTCGAGCGGGAGATCCTCAAGCCACCGGACCGATTCCGGCCCGGAAAAAATGCGGGAGAGCCGTTCTGCAAGATCCTGTTCAGCGGGAGGGTTGGGAAGAAAACTGGCGGAGAGGCGCCGGACAAGCTCGGTCGAAAACCGCTGCCCGTACGGGAGCCCGGTCTCGCAGAACAAGTTGAGGCAGGAGCCAGTCTTGAGGACCTCGTCCAGTGAACGCGTGACAAGCTGAAGATGATCTGGCGACCGGTGGAGAATCCCGGAAAGGAGCCAGAGCCGGGCCGCCGGGGATGTGGATGGAACGCTGGCATCAACGGGAAGCGCTGTCTCCCCCGGCCGCCGGAGCCAGACCGCAGCCGCTTCGAACCAGTCCAGCCTTTCTGAAAGGTTTCGGGCCTTTTCGAGCCGCGAAAAGAGTCCTTCCATCTCGGCCGTCAGGCTGAAGGGCGCCTGAAAGTTCAGGCGGTCGAGGACATCGGCAATGGGCGGCAGCGGATTCAACCGGGGTTATCTCGTTTCCTCTGTTATGGTGCAGGTATCGGGAAAAGTCCCTGTCGGAGTTAGCCTTTCCGGATCCTTGAAGCGGTCCACCACATAATGATTGCCCAGGTGGACGGTTTCCACGAGGCCGGCCCATGCAAGTGTCTGCCGGACAGTGGACGGCCGGATGCGGGGGACGGAATCTTTCCAGATCAGGTTTTCATACTGTCCCCCGGCGGCCGGGGTCACGAGATAGGTGACTTCGGGGTATCTGGCGAGAAATGCGCGCCAGCAGGACTCGGAATTTGTCCGAAGCGCCGCGAGCGCATCGGCCGATCTCTCCCTGAACGGATGGTAGGGCGATGCACGCCCGGGGGTCACGGTGAACGGCCTTGCGAGTGATTTCCCGGTGATACCGTAGGCAAGGTCGTCCGGAGCGAGGAACAAGCCGCCGGAGAGGACGTCCTTCAAGGCGGCTGCTTCCGATTGGGCCTCTGCGGTGAACCGGTAGTGGAGCGCACCGTGAGAGCCGTCCCGGACGACTCGCGCCGCTCCCTGCCAGAAGACAGAGGCCGTCAGCAGTACTGCCGCGACCTTCGGAAACAGGCGTTCGGTTGAGAACGTCCACGCAAGCAGATTCGCTGCCGGAATCCAGAGAAGAAGCATCGGAACAAGACGCAGAGCGAGCCAGCCTCCGAGGTATTCACACCAGAGGTGATAGAGCGGGGTGAGTAGCACGATACTGACCGCAGCCGTTGCCAGCAGGAGATAGCGCCTCACGGTTTCTGGCAAGAGCATTCGGGGGCCACTCATGATGAGGCCCGCTGCACCGAGGGCCAGAAGTCCCGGCGGGATTTCACGCAAAAGCTGGAGCGGGTTCAGCCACCTGAGACCGGACCATCTGTATTGCCCCGGCCCCCACAGGTAGTCGGGGTTGACAGGATTTCCCGCGAGCGAGAGATGGTAGAGGATTGCAGGTGAGGCGAACGTGAGCCCCGCCGCGAGGGCGCCGAGTGCTGGTTTTCGCTGGGCAGGGACAGCAAGCGCCGCCGAACCGGCGGCGAGTGTGAGCAGACCGCCGAAGAAATGAACCCAGAAGGCTAGGGCGATCCATGCCGCAAGCCTCACGAACCGTTTCTCACTGGTGCTGAACACTTCAGATAACGCAAGCAGCACGAATACCAGAGCGACATTCCGGTTCAGTTCGATCGTGGCCCACAGTTCGGATAGGGATCCGAGAAAGAGGGCTGTCGCGAGCCACCGGCTCCGGCGGTCCTCGAAGACCTTGCTGGCCAGCCTCCAGGCGGCGATGGCGAGTGTCGTTATGGTGAGCACGCCGAGAACCCGGAACATGAGAACGGCGGGGACTCCGGTGAACCGGCGGAAGAGACCTGCGGCGATCCACAGCAGGGAATGATGGGGGCTTCCGGGCGGTTCAAGCCTGAACGGCTCATGGCCGATGAGCCAGTCGCCCGCGGCGATGCGTTCCGAGACGGTAAGATAAACCCACAGGTCGGACCGGTAGCCGTCGAAGGCAAACGACCACAGGGCAGTAATCGCCAGCAGCGCGACAAGGCCGGTTAGGACCGCCGGGGTCCGGTCTTCGGGGGATCTAGCTGATGTCCAGAGCAGACCGATGGCGGCAGCGAAGGCCGGACTGGCGATGAGGATATCCCTGAGCACAGTCCACTACTGTGCGGCCAGCCCGATCCGAATTCAATAAAACCCGCCGTCTGGCAGCCCGTTCCCTATCGGAATTAAATGATGCTAGCGTCATTTGACCTCGGGACGGGCTGCCCTTCAGGGCCCGCCGGAAGGACGGATTGAAACGTGTTCAAATCGATCGACGAAGTCGGCTCGCTGCTCGGCAAGCAGAACTATATCTCGGATAAACGCATCTCCACGGTCGTCTACCTCGCGGCTGCGCTGGGAAAGCCCGTGCTGATCGAGGGCCCTGCAGGCGTCGGCAAGACCGACCTCGCCAAGGTGGTGAGCCAGGCTCTGGGCCGCGAGCTTGTCCGGCTCCAGTGCTACGAAGGGCTCGACGAGGCGAAAGCCCTCTACGAGTGGGAGTACGCCAAGCAGCTCCTCTACACGCAGATCCTGAAGGACAAGATCAGCGATGTGATCGGGTCGGCCAAGAGCCTGACCGAAGCGGTGAGCCACCTGTCCAAGCAGGACGACGTGTTCTTCAGCGAACAGTTCCTGCTGCCCCGTCCGCTTCTCAAGGCGATTTCTGCCGACAAGCCGACGGTGCTGCTGGTGGACGAGATCGACAAGGCGGACCCCGAGTTCGAGGCATTCCTGCTGGAAGTACTCTCGGACTTCCAGGTGTCGGTGCCGGAACTGGGTTCCATCAAGGCCAAGTTCCCGCCGCTCGTGTTCCTCACTTCGAACAATACCCGCGAGCTGTCGGATGCCTTGAAGCGCCGCTGCCTGCACCTGTTCGTGGATTATCCGGAAAAGAGCCGCGAACTTGAGATCGTCCGGCTCAAGGTGCCTGAAGTCAGCGCGAAGCTCGCCACCGAGGTGGTGGATTTCGTGAGCGACCTGCGGAAGAAGGACCTCAAGAAGATTCCCTCGATCTCCGAGACGCTGGACTGGGCCCGTGCCCTCGCCGTGCTCAACGTGAAGACGCTCGGCGATGAGGTGGTGAAGGACACCCTCTCGGCAATCCTCAAGTACGAAGGCGACGTCCTCAAGGCCCAGAAGGAAATGACGGCCTACATCGAGCGGCAGAAGGCCAAAGCAGCGGTTGCCGACAAGAACACGCCTTCAGGCGATCCCCGTAAGGATTTCCTCAACTGACGGCGGAATGAACCCTTATGGATGACGTGCTCGTCGATTTCATGAACGTGCTCCGCAAGAACGGGGTACGGATCAGCCTGTCCGAGACGGTAGACGCCATGGAGGCGGCGAAGGTGATCGGCCTGAAGGACCGCGAACCGTTCCGGGACGCGCTCCGGACCTCGCTGGTGAAGCGTCATGTGGACATCGCCACTTACGATGAACTGTTCGACCTGTTCTTCTCCGAGGTCGGTTCACTCATGGGTGAAGGCGAACCGGGTCCCGGCGAGAACGGCTCGCAGATGGATATGCAGCAGTTCGCCGAGATGCTCGGGCAGGCGATGGACGAACTGACCGGCGATCTTTCGGAGCTGACCAATGCCCTGATCCGGAACGACCGGGGCAACCTGGACCGCCTGCTCCGCAAGGCTGGAGACGAAGCCGAAGTCAGGGATATCGAGACGATCCTCCAGATCGGCATGTTCGCCCAGCGGATCCGCCAGCGGCTCAATCTCGACAAGGTCGAAGGTGACCTCGGCAAGATCAAGGATAAACTGAAGGCCAAGGGCCTCTCGAACGAGATGGTCGAAGAGGGGTTCCGGCGTCTTGAGGACCGGCTGGAACGCTTTCGCGAGGCTGTCCGCAAATACGTGGAGCGGCAGCTCGAGATCGAGAACTTCGATCAGGTCGAGAAGTTCAAGAACGAACTGCTGTTCCAGAAGAGCTTCTACCAGCTCAACGAGGAAGATCAGCGCAAGATGCGCGAAATCGTCCACCGGCTTGCCGAACGGCTGAAGTCAGTGGTTCAGGTGAAGCGCAAGCGGATGAAGCACGGCAAATTCGACGTGAAGCGAACGTTCCGCAAGAACATGCAGTATGGCGGGGTGCCCTTCAAGCTGGTGTTCAACGACCGGATCATCGACAAGCCGGAACTGGTCATCCTGTGCGATATCTCCGACTCGGTCCGCTCCATGTCGAGGTTCTTTCTCCAGTTTGTCTATTCGATCCAGACCGTATTCCAGCGGGTGCGGAGCTATATCTTCGTGGCCGAGCTCGGCGAGATCACGCCGCTGTTCAAGAATCAGGACGTCTCGAGCGCGATCGAGACCGCCATGTGGGGTAACATCATCAACCCCTATACTCATTCGGACTACGGGCTGGCGCTCAAGATCTTCCACCGGGATCACTTCCATGTGGTGAACGAAAAAACCCATGTCATCGTCATCGGCGACGGCCGCAACAACTACAATGCGCCGAACGACTGGGTGCTGAAGGATATCCAGGCCCGGGCGAAATCCGTCACCTGGCTCAATCCCGAGAACCGTGGCAACTGGGGCTTCGGCGATTCGGAGATGATGCGCTATCTGCCGCACATCGACCGGGCGGAAGTGGTCGGCAACCTGAACGATCTCGTGAAGGCTGTGGACCGGCTGGTGCTCGAAGGCTTCTGACGGTACCCGTCAGTCGCTGCCGCCGGCGGTTTCCGGCGGAACGGTCAGATCCAGAATCTCCCTCGTCTGAACCAGGTACTGGTGGCGCTTTCCGGTGGGGCCGGAGCGGATGTCGTCCTTTTCCTTGCCGGGCTCGATGATTCCGAGGCGGGCAAGGGAAGCGATCGTCTCATCGACCCGGGCGCGCGATGTCGACTCCACCGACTTCAGGGAACCCGTCTTCAGGAGATCCTGCGACCGCTTTGTGACGAGCTTGGTGAAATCCTTCCGGCTCATCGGATTGCCGTCCAGTGCTGGCAGACAGTCGGTGACGAGCCAGGCGGTCTCGATGTTCGTCCGGACGAGGCTTGCAAGCACCCGGAGACCGTTCCGGTCCTTGATCGTGGTCTGGAGCGGAGACTGGCCGTTGGTGAGTTCCACGAGCCCCATGCTCTTGAGGCCCTGATACCGCTCGTCAGAAGTCATCCGGCGGGGGCGGATGAACTGGTCGTTCAGCAGTGTATCGATCAGCTCGAAGCGTTTCTCCGAAGTAGCGGCAGGAACCGGTGACTGGCTGGCAGCAAGCAGCGAAAGACTGGTGAGCGAGAGGTCGGCCAGCATGTTCACCAGTGTGTTCCGGTAATAGTCCAGGATCAGCGTCGTGTGCCGCGGGAACGTGATGTGCCCCGTCTGCTCGTCAATTTCGATCACCTTTGAGCTGGCGAGGTCGTTTAGCCGGTCGTGGAGGGCGGTAAGGGCATCCGTTACCTGGCCGGCCAGCGGGGTGGCGAGCCGCATGCCGGAAACCCTGACGGCGGCGAGCAGAAGTTCGAGACGGGTCTGGAACTCGATTGGCGCCACCGGGCGGTCCGGATCGGGGAGCAGGGCGGCACAGACAAGGGATGTAGGGGTCGCCGTGCGTTCGGCCTGTATGCGCCGTTCGATTTCATCGGCGAGATCGACCGTGAACGTACGGCGGTTGTCCACATCGTCCATGGTCTGATTGCGGAGTGCCGTCCACTCATTGACCCTGAGCGGCTCGCCGAACTTCACATAGACACGGCCACGCTTTTCGCCGAAGAAGCGGACGATCTTGAGCAGGGCAAGGACCGACTCCTTTTCCTTTTTCGCGCCTTCGAGTTCCTTCTTGTAGGAGTTTTCCTCGAACACGCGGTCGTAGTCGACCCCCACGGGGATGATCGACAGCCGCGGGCAGTCGCCGGCGAAGTAGTGCTCGATCATGGAGGAGAGCAGGCCGTACTTGGGCGGCAGCATCTTCCCCGAGCGCGAGCGCCCGCCCTCGATGAAGAACTCGATCAGGTATCCCTCCTTGAGGAGGAACCGGAGGTAGGCGTCGAATACCAGCTTGTACAGCTTGTCGCCCTTGAACGACCGGCGCATGAAGAAGGCGCCCGATCCCCGGAATATCGGCCCCAGCGGCCAGAACGAAAGGTTATCGCCCGCCGCGATGTGCGGGACGATGATGTCGGCGCCGTAGAGCTGCGTGGAGAGCAGCAGGTAGTCGGCATGGGAAGAGTGGTTCGGGAGCAGGAGTACGGGGCCTTCACGCA
Source organism: uncultured bacterium (assembly GCA_964621525.1). Classification (GTDB taxonomy): domain Bacteria; phylum JAGRBM01; class JAGRBM01; order JAGRBM01; family JAHCIT01; genus CAZMGV01. Next base: position 147,298 of record CAZUMS010000001.1, on the reverse strand, counting down.
TGGCCTCGCGCAGCTTGTCGAAATCCGAGCTGTCAGCCTCGATGCCGTCCCACATCCGCTTCCAGGCCTGCGTCAGGATCGTGTTCAGCGCTCGCGTGGAAAGATGGCTGTAGTCGGAGGCCATCTTGTCCAGCATCTTGTTGGCTTTGAAAATGAGGACTTCCCGGTTCTGCCCGGATTCTTCGGCCAGCTCCAGCAGCCGTCCCACGAACCACTCGTCGCGCAGGATCTCCGCTTTCATGTCGGGGCGCTGCCTGAGCTTGGGTCCCGAATAAACCCGCCGCTCCCGCTCGAACTCGTGGAGGAGTTCCAGCTTCAGCCGCTGGACGATCTCGCGGTCGCTCGGGTTATCGTCCTGCTGTGCGATAAACGCCCTGACATCGACCGGCATGCCGCACTCGGCTTTCGCATAGCGGAGCATCTTGATCCAGGAGATGACCTTGCGGGCGAGGGTGTCTTCCTCGTGCCCGCCGATCATCCGTTCCGTCACGGTCGCTCTGGTATGGCCAGGTGTCTGGTCCCAGATAATGTAATGGGGAAGCAGGTAAATGGGCCGGCTGGAGGTCCGGGCGGCCTTTACGATGACGGGGAAAGGGTCGTTGCCGGAGAAGAATTCCCGCACGAGGCTCCGGCCCTTGGCGAGGAATACGAGGGATTCACGGCCCGTCTCGATTTCCTCGGCCAGGCGCTCGGTAAACAGCTTTTTCGGGGGCAGCGGCTTTGCGAGCCCGATGGTCCGGAAGAATGTCTTGAAGATCTCCCGGATCGGCCCGATCCAGACGAGGTTCATGTCGCCGCCGATCAGGCGGACAACAGGGAGCTTCGCTCGCAGAAAAAGGAAGTTGAAGACGACCGTATCCACCCAGCTACGCCGGCGCTGGACAAGAATCACGGTACCGCTTTTCCGCAGGGTCCAGATGCGCTCCTGGAGCTTGTCACTGAGCTCCATGGCGCCGAACAGGAAACCGGCGATCCAGCGGGCGATGAAGTTGAACCGGGTCAGCATGCCTGGGTGGTTCAGTGAGGCCGGGAGCCCGAACCGGCCTGCCTTTCACGGCGCCTTTAGGACGCCGGAGCGGCCTCCGCCGCCGGAGCCTCAGCCTTCTTGGCCGTCCGGACTGCCAGCAGCTTGGTGAGGCGCTTGGTCTTGCGCTGGGCGCGCTTCAGATCCTTGCGGGCCTTGCGGAGATCCGGGCTGGCGAGCGCCGCCTTGCGACTCTTGCTGCGCCGCTTGGCGGGTTCCCGCATCTTGGCTTTCTGCTCGGGTGAAATCTTGCCGCCCTGCGCGACCGCACCGACCTTCGGCAGGTCCGTCAGCTTGGGCCAGAGTTCCAGACTGGCTTTCTTGGCCGCATCCTCGAACTTCTTCTTCGCCTTGGCGAGAACCTTCTCGGTTTCGCTGATGGCACTCTTGATCTTCTTCGCCTCGGCATTCTTGCTCACGGGTCGCTTCTTACCTTTCGGAATTCATTGAAAAATCGCCGGATATGTCACAGGCCGTTCAGGCCGGAAATCTCACAGGCCGGGCCGTTCTAACCGGATCGCCAGAGGGGTTTCAAGTCCGGAACCTGGAATGCGGCGGGGAGGGGGCAAGAACAGGGAGGGGGGCGGCGGCCCCCCTCCCTGCTGCCGGGGCTAACCTGGATTCAGTTCGGGCTGTTACCGGCCACATCCCGGAACCGCTCCAGCGCAATTTTGGCCTGCTCGCGGAGCTGGGCGGAGAAAGCCGTTGCCCGGCCAGAAATATCTTTCTGGAAGTCCTGGGCTTCGGAAATGGCCGTTTCGCTCAGCCGGCGGGCGGACTGTGCGCCTTTCTGGGCCGTGTCGGAGGCGAGTTTAACGATTTCCCGGGCCTGGGACTCGATCTTCGAGCGAAACTCCTCGCTCTGGAGGAAACGGACGGTCTCTTCGATCTTGTTGAAATTGAACTGTGACATGGGAAACTCCTTAACTTTGGGTGAGATTTGGGGTTTAGGTCTGCAAGCGCAGGATGACGTATCGCGTCATCCTGTTTAAATGTAAGCACCTCTAGTTGATCGTCAAGAGAAAAAATGATGCATCGCGTCTTTTGGGCTTATCCCCGGATTTAACTGGACAAACTATTGGAATGATTGAGGTTTAATCTTTGCTAATCTGTTTGACTTGCACCCGGAAGGCGAAGCAAAAGAGCATTCAAAGGAAACGAGACCAATGGCACTCATCTCCCCTTTTCTCATAAAACGGGCGTCAGCTCTGATTCTTGTGGCGGCGATTATGGGTGGCGGACTTTCTGCCTGCCGGAAAGCTGAACCCGCGAAACCGGCCGACCCCTCGGTGGCTGCGGTTCCCCAGGCTGAAGAGAAGACCGAGAAGCCGGCGGAGAAGGATCCGATCGGTCTGCCGATCACGTTCACGTTTGTTCCGGAAATCTACAAGTCTGGCAAGGCATTCGCCGTGGGCAAGCGCGCCCAGATCATGCTGAAGTTCAACATGCGGCCCCAACCGGACTGGATCGTCATGCTGGCGACGGATGGAAGCTACCAGATCGCGTTCCTCCAGTTTGACGAGAAGTTCAAGCCCATGGTCGACACCATGAAGCCCGGAACTCCGTATCTTGTGGACTTCGAGGTAACGGACGTGACGAGTGGTGGCGCGCCGAGAGGAAAGATTCTCGCGATCAACAGCCGGACGGATTTCCCCCCGCCGGAAAATCCCCTTCAGGAAGTGGTCGATAACGTGAAGGCGATCGAGAACCTTCCGCCCGAAGAGAAGGCCAGGCGTCGTCAGCTCATGAGAGAGACCCTTCACAAGCAGGTGGATGCGATCGAACCCGTTCTGGAAGAGCGTCAGAAGGAACTCGAAAAGCAGCCGAAGAAATAACCGCCGGCGTCAGGGCAGGTCGAACAGCAGCAGTTCCGCTTTCTCTTTCCCGGTGAGCCGGACGACGTCTTCAGCGCTTACCGCGGCCGCGTCGCCGCTGCCGAGCGTCTTGCCGTTCAGTTCCAGTTCTCCGTTGGCTACATGCACCCACGCATGGCGTCCGGGTGCAAGCCTGTGCGTGACCGAATTGCCGGGTTCCAGGATCGAGGCATAGATGCGCGCATCCTGATGGATAGTCACCGAACCGTCGTTTCCGTCTGGCGAGGCGACCAGCCGGAGTTTCCCCAGCTTCTCGGCGGCCGCAAAAGTCTTCTGCTCGTAGCCGGGCTTGATCCCGTTCTGGGACGGCAGGATCCAGATTTGAAGCAGATGCACCTGCTCGGATGCCGAGGCGTTGTACTCGCTGTGCTGGACACCCGTGCCGGCCGACATCCGCTGCACGTCGCCGGGACGGATGACCGAGCCGTTCCCCATGCTGTCCTTGTGTTCGAGCGCGCCTGACAGGACATACGTGACGATTTCCATGTCCTTGTGGCCATGGGTCGGAAAGCCCGCCGACGGGGCGACATAGTCGTCGTTGATTACCCGCAGCACGCGGAAGCCCATGTGTTCGGGATCGTAATAGCTGGCGAATGAAAACGTGTGGGCGCTTTTCAGCCAGCCATGGTTGACGTGACCGCGCTCATGGGAGCGGCGAAGGGTAATCATAGGATGCTCCTTTTCAGTGAGGATGCGAGGACTGCTCGCCTGCTGAACCTAATGACTCCGGCAGTCGCGGCAAGGAGCGCTGCCCCATCGCGCCGGATCGGATGACAGGATCGTCAGATGTGTCTCATGTGCCGCCAGCCGTGACTTCGTCGGGAGCAGGTTCACTGTCCAGACGGCGGGCTTCGGCGGCATCGGTGAAAAAGCGTTCCAGTTCGTCATGGCGGCGGCGGCCGTCCTCATATCCCAGTTCGATCAGCCGGGTGGAGAAATTGCCGTCAAACAGGAGATATGAAAGCAGGTCGGCTTCCTCCCTGCGTCCCGAATCCAGATACCGCATGATCAGGCGCCAGATGAACGGCATCCCTTTCCGGAACTTCACGTCCCGGATGACGTCGGCCGCGATGGCACCGAGGTCCTGGGTCGGAGCGATCACGAGGGTCTGGACCTTGCGCCACTGCTGCCCCCGGTGCCGGGTCGTGGTTTCGCCGAGACGCCGGGTGAAGTCGGGCCCGAAGGTGAGTTCGCCGTCCTCAAGGATCCGGTTGATGCGGTCCAGCCGGTCCAGATCGTAGTCGAGCTGGTCGAGGAACAGGGCATTGAACAGCTTGCCGATCAGGAATGCCGGGGGCGGCTGCTCGGTCTCGAACGGTGCGAGGAGAGGGCGGAACCCGTTGTCCGATTTCAGGCGGATAATCAGCACCCGGTTCGCTCCGAGCCGCAGTGTCGGGCCGATGGGTGTGTTCTGCCGCATGCCACCGTCGCAGAACACCCGGCCGTCGATGCCGACCATGGGAAAGAGCATCGGGATGGCGGAACTCGCCAGTGCATGGGCGCTTGTGATGTTCGCCTTCTCGGCCCGGTGCCGGGGATCGCTCGTCCAGTGCGGCAGCTTTTCCATCCCGGTCATGACAAAGGTGGTTCCCATGCCCGAGAGGATCTCGGTCGCCGTGATCGCCAGCGTTTCGAAGTTCCCTTTATCGAGATTCGCGGGCAGCCGGTTCCAGGGGATGCGGTCCCGGACGATCTCGACGAGATGGCGCACGTCGAACAGGCTGTGGCCCAGCGCGATGCGGGTGATTCCCTGACCGATGACCGGAATGCGGCCCACGAGGAGCAGCGGGAGCCGCAGGAGCTGCGGAAGTCCGTAACGGAGTTCCTCCCAGACCCGGAGGCTCTCCCACAGTTTCTCGAGTTCGCCGATCCGGGTCTGCGGGGCATCGGCCACGGCGGCTACGAAGCCTGCGTTGATCGCACCGACCGAGCTGCCGCTGATGATGTCGAACCGGGCAAGGTCGCCCAGGTGTTCATAGACGTACTTCAGGACACCGACTTCGTACGCTCCGCGTGCGCCGCCACCCGAAAGCACGAGTCCGGTCTTGCTCTTCAAGGCGGCTGGGTTCCCCTTTCCCCGGTCGGTGTACGGCTGGCAGTATAGTTGATCCGGAAACTTGTTGGGCGACCGGTGCGTGCCCATGGCTCAATTTGAAATGAAGCGCTGGCTTCCTTCCGGCTCCCTCCGGGCGGGGCCGTCCGAAATCCTGATACCGGTCCGCAATCGGCCGTTTGCCACCCGCCTTCCGGTGGACGAAGATGGTTTGCGATGCAGCCTCTGGCCGCATCCGGAAGGCGGTTTCGCTGCTTCGATGAGCAAGCTGTTCGACATAGCCGAGGCCAACTCGCTGCTGCCGGTCTTTGCCCGGTCGTTCGAACGGATCGCGGCGCTCCGGGCCGAGCTGGAAAGTCACCTCGATGAACTCCGGGCCGCCGGGATCGGCGACGTCTCGCTTTATCTTGCCTCGCCAGCGAAGGTTCCGGAGCCCCTGAGACCCCGCCTCGACCGGGTGGCGAAGCTCGCGAGTGCCGTCGAAGGCGAGATCCGCACCATCCACGAGACCGGCGCACTCGTAAAGGATATCGACCTCGGGCTGGTGGATTTCCCGGGCCTTCTGAATGGCCGCCCCGTGAATCTCTGCTGGCGCCTCGGTGAAACCGAAATCCGCTTCTGGCATGACCTCGACAAGGGGTTTCGTGACCGCCGTCCTCTGCTCCGGGTGATTGGCGGCAACGGCGGTTCGGACGAAATCACCGATCCGTCGTCGTTAAACTGATTTTTCCGGAAATTACTCCGGTGCTTCCGGCAGATGCTGGTTCGCGGCACGGTCGATCTCGTTCATCATCGGCACGCCGCCGGGCAGGAAGCCTTCCGGGGTATCCCGGGGCTCTAGCCGCTGCTTTCTTAACGTGTCCAGAAGCGCGGGTGAGAGCCGTCGTTCCCACAGGATTGCCAGATATTCGTGGCCGTAATCGTTCGGATGCGACCGGTCGCGAAACAGGCCCATGGCGTCGGGATCCGGAAGCGGGAGGCCGGTCTCGGCGGCAATACGGTCCCGGGCGGCCTCGAGGTCCGTCTGGGTCCGGTGGACGAGTAGATATTCCGTGTACCGGTAATGGTTGAGATCGGGATCCTCCGAGAGCTGCCGCAGGGTGGGAATATCGACCTCCTGCCGTTTCAGCTCGGGGCCGAACTCGACAGTGATCACCCCAAGAGCGCGGGCGAGCGCCGCCACTTTCCCGGCGTCATCCGAAAGAAAATCGGTCGGCGTGTAACCGAGCGTGATTCCGTGAGGCATGAGAAGCCGGGCGAGGCGTTCGATCAGGAGTTCCCGCTCCACGCGGCTCACTCTGGGCACGGGTTTCTGCCGGTTGAACAGCGACGGCGAGAGGTATCTTGCAAGCCGCACCCAGCCTGAGTTCTCGGCAGCGGCCCGGAACTTCCCGCTTTCCGACATGAGGAACTGGAGCCACGACGCATCGGAGCGCTCGACTGGTTCCTGGTCGTGCAGGCCGCTGGCGACAATCAGCAGATCCACATGGAGACCCTTCAGGATCTGTTCGGCGAGCCGGAAAATCTGGAAGGTCGAATAACCCGGAACGGAAAAGTCGATCAGCTCGGCCTCCGGCCGGTCGGGCCGCGAGGCGAGACGGGCGATTATCCGGCCGGGAAATGCTGCTTTCGGTCCGGCGGCATAAGAAGTGCCGTCTCCGAGGAGCAGAATGCGGATCGGGTCTTCCGGGGTGGCCAGAGGCTGGGTCCAGAGGTTCAGCCGGCGGCGGATCTCGCCTTCCCGGTCGCTTCCGATTCTGTCGGCTGGTTTCCAGACCAGCCCGGCGTCGAAACGGCCGGTAAACTGGACAGGGACACTGCACGATGTGCACAGGCGATCAAGGACCGCGGCGAGCACCCGGTCACCCACCGCCAGAAGGAGGGAGGCGAGGATCGCAAACCGCAGGAGACGTCCCATTCTCATGCCCTGTTACCGTCCCGGAGGCTGAAAGGCCGGCCGGCGGCGTTGACACCCCGGCATGCTGCGATTAAGCCACCGGCCTCCCGTGGGGCGGCGCGCCGTCCTGAGGGCAGTCTTCCGCTCTGGAGTCCGAATTCCATGATCAAGAACCGCCTCTACACGCCCGGCCCCGTCGCTGTCTACGAAAATGCACTCGTGGAGATGTCCCGTCCCATTATGCACCACCGGACGCCGCAATTCTCGGCGATTTTCCGTGAATGCGCACAGGGACTCAAGAAGGTTTTCGGCACCAGCCAGGACGTGCTGATCCTGTCGGGCAGCGGTTCTCTGGCGATGACCGGAGCCATCACAAACATCTGCTCGCCGGGTGACAAGGTGATAACGGTGAACGGCGGAAAGTTCGGCGAACGCTGGACGAAGATCGCCCAGAAATACGGCCTTAACGTCATCGAGATCAAGGTTCCCTGGGGCCAGCCGGTCAGCCCGGCCGAAATCAAGAAGACGCTCGACGCAAACCCTGACGTCCGGGCCGTTTACCTGCAGGCGAGCGAAACCTCGACTGCCACGGCACACCCTGTTCAGGAAGTGGCTGCCATCACCCGCAATCTGCCGGGTACTGCTCTCGTGGTGGACGGTATCACGGCCGTCGGCGCGATTCCGATGCCGATGGATGCCTGGGGTATCGACGTGCTCGTCTCGGGCAGCCAGAAAGCGTTCATGCTGCCGCCGGGCCTCGCGTTCGTGGCCCTGTCGGAGAAGGCGTGGAAGCTGAACGAAACGGCCAAGTGCCCGCGTTTCTACGAAGATTTCAAGAAGGAGCGGGCCGCGCTCAAGGACGATACGACTGCCTGGACGCCGGCAGTGAGCCTCATCATCGGTCTGCGCGAAGTGCTCAAGATGTGGGAGCAGGTGGGCATGGAGAAGTGGCTGGAGCGCACGGCGCTGCTGGCGAGCGCCACCCGTGCGGGTCTCGAGGCCATGGGGCTCCAGATCTACTCGAAGCGTCCGTCCGACTCGGTGACAGCCGCGCTGCTGCCCGAGAGCGTTCAGGCGAAGAAGCTCGTGAAATACATGCGCGACAAGATCGGCGTCGGCATGGCTGCCGGCCAGGACGAGATCGAAAACCGGGTCGTCCGCATCTCGCACATGGGCTATCTGGACGGCTTTGACATGCTGACGGCGCTTCATGCGCTGGAAACCGGCCTCACGAAGTTCGGCCACCCGGTCGAGCTCGGCAAGGGTGTTGCTGCGGCCCAGAAGGTGCTGATTGCGTCGGCACCCGACGCCAAGTAACCTTTTTCGCCAGAGACCGGGGGAGGCCGCTTCCTGCCTTCAAGGGGGCGGTACCGGGCTTTGCCGGTATGGACACCAGACCGAAGATACTCGTCATCGACGACGATCAGACCATGCTGAACCTGATCGAGCGGACCCTTCGGATGGCCTCCTACGAGGTCCAGGTATCGGCCGAAGTCCTGGGTACAGCCCAGCGGATCCGCCAGTTCGATCCCGATCTCGTCGTCATCGACCACCAGATGCCCGCCCTTACCGGGGAAAACCTCATCCGGATCATCCGCCGCAACCATCAGACGAGACCCCGGATCCTCATGTATTCGGCCATGCCCCGCCAGGAAATGGAGACGCGGGCGCTCGCTGCGGGGGCTGACGCCTACGTTTGCAAGACGGACGGCATGAGCGAACTCCTTTCGGGGGTCTCCCGGCTCTTGCGGAATTAACCGGTTGAAAGTAAACGCTTTCCTCCGTTCCCGGCAGCCGGGAACAGGCACCCAGACGTTCTGGAGATTTCCGAGGTTTTCCGATGTTCAAGGTTCTTGTGGCCGATCCCCTCGCCGACGAGGGGCTTCAGATCCTGAAAAGCCAGTCCGGTATCGAAGTTACCGTGAAGACCGGCATGAAGCCGGAGGAACTGGTCAAGGCGGTGGCCGGTTTCGACGGGCTTATCGTCCGCAGCGAATCGCGCGTGACGAAGGAAGTGATCGAGGCCGGAAGCAGCCTGAAGGTCGTGGGCCGCGCCGGCATCGGCGTGGATAATATCGACTGCGATGCGGCCACCCAGCGCGGTATCGTCGTGATGAACACGCCGGGCGGAAACTCGGTGACGACAGCCGAGCACACGCTCTCCCTCATGATGTCCATGGCCCGCATGATTCCGCAGGCGACCCAGAGTCTTCGCGAGGGCAAGTGGGAGAAGAAGAAGTTCAAGGGCGTCGAACTGTGCGGCAAGACGCTCGGCCTCGTCGGCATCGGCAACATCGGCGGCATTGTCGCCGACCGCGCCATCGGCCTTAAAATGAAGGTCATCGCGTACGACCCGTTCATCACAAAGGAACGGGCTGCCAGCATGGGTGTCGAGATCTGCGAGCTGGACGATGTGTTCCGCCGTGCCGACATAATTACCGTCCATACGCCGCTGAACGACCAGACCCGCGGCGTCGTCGGGCAGCGCGCCATCGGCCTCATGAAGAAGGGCGTGCGCATCATCAACTGCGCCCGGGGCGGTATTGTCGATGAAGCCGCACTTCTCGAGGGGCTGAACTCAGGCAAGGTCGCCGGTGCCGCTCTCGACGTGTTCGTCGAGGAGCCGCCCCCCGCCGATCACCCGTTGCTCAAGCACGAGAACGTCGTGTTCACGCCGCACCTCGGTGCTTCCACGACCGAAGCCCAGATTCAGGTGTCTATTCAGATTGCCCAGCAGATTTCGGACTACCTCCTGAAGGGCGTCGTCATGGCGGCGGTGAACAGTCCGGCGATCAGCGCCGAACAGGCCCCGATCCTGAGGCCCTACATCCGTCTGGCCGAACGGCTGGGTTCGTTTCAGGCGCAGATTCACCCCGAAGGCTTCGACTCCATCGAAATCGAATACGGCGGGGCTGTGGCCGACGTGGACACGAAGCCGCTGTCGGTGGCGATCCTGCGCGGCCTCCTGCACGGACTCGGCAACGAGAGCGTGAACTACGTGAACGCGCCGCTCGTTGCGAAATCGCGCGGACTGAAAGTGACCGAAACCAAGACGAACGCCACGGGTGACTACTCGGCGTTCATCAGGATTTCGACCCGGCAGGGCGGCTCGGCCGCCCAGGCGGTCGAAGGGGCCATGTTCGGCAAGAACGACCCTCGCATCGTGCGGATCAACGACGTCTCGGTCGAGGCACGTCCCGAAGGGGCCATGCTGGTGTTCACGAACTTCGACAAGCCGGGTGTCATCGGCAACGTCGGCAAGCTGATGGAAAAGTTCAAGGTGAACGTCGCCAACCTGACACTGGGCCGGGACCAGCCTGGCGGCAAGGCCATCTCGATCGTCTCGATCGATGCCGCCGCTCCGGCCGAAGCGCTGGCTGAAATGGCGAAACTGCCGAACATCGAGAAGGTGTTCCAGGTCCGTTTCTGACGGGGATTTCCTTTGCAGAACACGATCCACCGCACACGTCTGCCCGCCGGTTTCCGGGACCACGGCCCCGGAACCACCCGGCGGCTCCAGACCTACTGGAAGCGGCTGGACGCCCTGTTCGAGCGGCGCCGGTTCGGGCGTGTCATCACGGCCACGGTGGAGAACTTCGACGTGCTCCGGCCGGGGCTTGGCGAAAAGGCCCTCGAAAATACTTTCCGGCTCATCGACCCGGTCTCGGGTGAAATCCTGGCGTTCCGCCCGGACTTCACGCCGCAGATCGCCCGGCTGCACGCCTCGGGCGTGCTCGGGCGCCAGTATCCGATCCGGGTGTCGTACCGGGGAACGGTGCTCCGGCGCGAGGGAACGGGTGCGGCTGACGCCCGGGAGATTCACCAGGCGGGCGTGGAACTGATCGGCGGAAAGACCTTCCAGGCCGATCTTGAGCTGCTGCTCCTTGCCCACGATGCGCTCTCGGCTTCGGGCCACGGCCATGTGCTCGACATCGGGCACGCGGGTATCGTCTCGAAACTCGTCCGCGAGGCTGCACCGAAGTCCAGCGAACGGGAGCAGGTGATCGAGTGGATCGCCCGTAAGGAATCTTTCGAACTCGAACGCTGGGCAAAGGGCTCTAAGCCGAAACTACGGCTCTACGAACTTACCAAGGCTTACGGCCAGTGGGATGATATTGAACCCATCGCGCGCGGATGGGGCAGGACCGTGGCGGCCGAAGTGGCGGAGCTGGCGAGGCTCGATCGCGAGCTGAAGCGCCGCCGCGTGAAGCGGTCGTTCGATCTCGGCCTTGCCGAAGGATTCGAGTATTACACCGGCATCCTGTTCGCCGGATATGTGTCACCGTGTCCTTCCGCCGTGCTGAGGGGCGGACGGTACGACAATCTCTGCGGCAGCTATGGCCGCTCCGCCCCGGCGGTCGGGTTCGCGCTCGACTCCGAGGCCATCGCGCTGGCCACGCCCGCTGGACGTGCAACCGGCCGGAGGAAGTAGCAGATGCCCGCAGTCGTGATGGTCGGAGCCCAGTGGGGCGATGAGGGAAAAGGCAAGGTCGTCGATTTCTATACGCGGGAATCGGATGCTGTCGTCCGCTACCAGGGCGGCAACAACGCCGGCCATACGCTTGTCGTGGGCGGCGAGAAGAAAGTCCTTCACCTCATTCCTTCCGGAATCCTTCACCGGGGCAAGACCTGTTTCATCGCCAACGGCGTCGTGATCGACCCGGCGGTGCTGTTCAGCGAGATCGACGCGCTGAAGAAGCAGGGCTACCTGAAAAACGACCGGCAGCTCCGGATCAGCGACCGGGCGCATGTCATCTTCGATTACCACCGTATTATGGATGCCGCGCAGGAAAAGCAGTCGGGCAAGGGCGCGATCGGCACCACGGGACGAGGAATCGGTCCCTCATACGCCGACAAGACGGCTCGCGTAGGTATCCGGGTGGCCGAGTTCATCGACCCGGTGAAGTTCCGCGAACGCCTTGAGGCGATCCTGCCGGTGAAAGCGGAGATCCTCGGCAAGGTTTACGGCGTCTCCTGCCCCAGAGCGGAAGAGGTCGTCCGGACCTACGCGCCTTTCGCCGAACGGCTGAAGCCCTATGTCGAGGATACGGGCGTTGCGCTCTCGAAGCTGATTGACGGGAGCAAGCGGGTGCTGTTCGAAGGCGCCCAGGGCACGATGCTCGACCTCGATCAGGGGACGTACCCCTACGTGACGAGCTCCAGCACTGTAGCGGGCGGCGCCTGCACGGGCTCCGGCATTGGGCCCACGGCGGTCGATTCGGTGGTCGGTGTGACCAAGGCCTATACGACCCGTGTGGGTGCTGGGCCGTTCCCGACGGAGCTTCCCGAGGGCGATCCGGTGGGAGATCACCTCTCGCGCACGGGCAACGAGTTCGGCGCGACGACCGGCCGCCGCCGCCGCTGCGGATGGCTCGACATGGTGGTGCTGCGCCACTCGGTCCGGGTGAACGGGCTAACCGGTATCGTGATGACCAAGCTGGACGTCCTCAAGGGGCTTCCGGAGTTGAAAGTTGCCGTCGCTTACAAACTGGACGGCCGGAGGATCGACTCGCCGCCCGCGTCCCCTATCGATCTTGGCCGGTGCGTGCCGGTCTACAAGACTTTCAAGGGGTTCAGCGAAGAAACCCGCAATGCCCGGAAGCTGAAGGACCTGCCTAAGAACGCCCGGGCCTATGTGGAGGCCGTCGGCAAGATGATCGGCGTTCCAATCATCATGGTCAGCGTCGGTCCCGACCGTGACGAGTCGATCATGCTCGGCGACCCGTTCGGGTGCGGCCGAAAGCCGATGAAGCGCGGGAAACGGTAGTTCCCGTTATCTGGATCTTGCTGTCCTGAAATCCTGGCCGCCGATTTCCACTTCGACCCGTTGTCCGAGCTTGACTGGAACAGGTTCGAGCAGGGCAATTTTCACGATCAACACACGGGTATCGGACGGCTTTCCCGGATCCTGGGGTTTCAGGCGCCTGCCGACGACAGTATCGGGAATCTCCTCGATCTTTCCCTGCCAGCTCTGTTCTGGAAACCCTTCAGCCCGGACGGTCACTTTGCCGCCCAGCTGTACCCGGCCCGAGTCGAATTCGTCGATTTCAGCCTCAACCCGGATCCGTTTCAGGTCTGCCACAGTGAGAAGCGCGGCACCGGCGGGAACCGTCTCGCCGATGTCTGCGTCTCTGGAGGTCACGACGCCGTCAATGGGCGAGCGGATTTCCCGCTTGGCGATGACCGCCTCGAGGCGTTCAATCGTCGCCCTGGCGGTGGCCTCCCGGGCCGTGGCGCTGCCATAGTCCCGTTCCGCACGATCCAGAGAGCTTTCCGGAATGGTCCGGCTTTTCACCAGTTCGCGGGTCCGGGTGAGTTCCTGACGGTAAAACTTCGCGTCAGTCGAAGCTTCCGCAAGGCGTGCCTTCGCCTCGGACAACGCGGCCCGTTCCTCGGAGGCGTCAATTTCCACCAGCAGATCGCCGCGCCTGATGGCGGTTTTCTCGCGTACGGGGAACTTCACGATCCGCCCGCCGGTTTCCGAAGCGATCACGACCTCGCTGTCGGGGTACGCCGCTACGCGGCCTTCGGCACGGACCGAAGGCGTTTCGTACGGGGAAACCGCAGGTGCTGACGGGGAGGCCGGACTGCCGCGAGCGATGCCTCCCCAGTGGATGACACCGATACCGAGGGTGCCCACGGCAAGAACCGGTACGGCACCGGACTTCAGGGTATTGAGGAAGTTCATGGTGGGCACTCCTTTGGGTCACGCCGAAGCGATCAGGCCGTCACGGATTCTGACCACCCGGTCCGAGATGCTGCGGACTTTGGGGTCGTGGGTGACAATCAGGACTCCGCGATTCTGCTGTCTGGCCAGTGTCCTGAACAGATCGAGGATCTGCGCCCCGATCTGGGTATCGAGGTTCGCGGTCGGTTCGTCGGCGAGCAGCACGGCCGGGCTGCCGGCGAGCGCGCGGGCGATGGCGACTCGCTGCTTCTGTCCGCCGGAGAGGTCCCGGGGCAGAAACCGTTCCCGGTCGCTGAGCCCCACGGTTTCGAGGGCCTTTCGGGCCTGCTCCCTGGACTCCGGGCCTTTCAGGCCCTTGATGTTGAGGGCGTATTGCACGTTTTCCAGGGCGGAGAGGGCCGGGAACAGGTTGTACTGCTGGAAGATGAAACCTATCGACTTCTTGCGGATTCCGGGAAGACTGCCGGGCCGCTTGGGATCGACGGGTTCACCGTTTACGGTCACGCTGCCGCTCGTTGCCGTCAGGATGCAGCCCAGGATCGAGAGAAATGTCGTTTTCCCGGAACCGGACGGGCCTTCGAGTGCAACGACCTCGCCCGGATGAAGATCGAGGGACACACCCTTGAGCACAGAGACGGTTTCCCGTCCTTCGGTGAAGGTCTTGGTAATCTCACTCGCTTCGAGAACGGCTGCCATGAGTTGGCTGTCCTTTCCCCGTCAGGTCCGGAACACCAGTCCGGGGTCGATGGAGGCAACCTTCCGGAACGAGATCATGGAGGCCGCGAGGCACATGACGACGGTTCCGATGAAGACGATGACGAGACCCTCGGGGGGGATGATGAGTTTCAGATCCATGCTTCGGACGGCCGGTCCCATGGCGTAGGCCGGGATCAATCCGAACACGAAACCGATGACGGCGGAGATGACCGCCTGACGGCTGAGGATCCGGTAGATGTCGAGGTTGCTGCCGCCGATGGCCTTGACGGTTCCGAATTCCTTGAGGTGCTCCATCGTCGAGGTATAGAGAGTCTGGGCTACCACCACGATCCCTACCAGACAGCCAAGAAACACTGTCAGGTAGGCATTGAGGCCGATACCGGTATTGGCGATCCAGTAGTTCTCGGAGCGGGCGGCCCATTCGGCACTGGTGAAGACATCGTTATAGGGAAGGCGGCGCCGGATTTCTTCACGGACGGTTTCGAGATCGGTACCGGGTGCGAGCCTGATCACGATGTATGACGTATTGCCGCGGAGAATGTCCGGTGAGATTGACTGCGCATTGCGGAAATCCATGAACGCGATGGGAGAGGTCGTGAAGGAGCGGGCATCCTGGGTGCGCCCGAGCACTTTCATCCGGTGGCCCTGGACTTCCAGGTAGTCTCCGGTCCTGAACTCGCCGAAGCGCTTCCTGGCAAAATCGTCTAGCAGGAAGTACTGGCCGCGCCTCAGATCGGCGACGTTCCCTTCAAGGATATTCCAGGGGAACTTCCAGGGCCGGAAATCCTCCATGGCATAGACCTGGATGTTTTCCTGGGCACCGGTCGGAAGGGCCACGTTCATGAACCACACGATCAGGTTATCGGCCCGTTCGACTCCCGGGATGCTCCGGATTCGCTGCACGCGGGTTTCGGGGAACGTCTTGGAAAAATCGATGTTCGGCGTGTTCCGGGACGTGATCCAGAGGTCGGCATTCATCTTGTGGATCGCAATGGTGGCGTTATCCAGCAGACCGATGAAGAGGCCGACCTGGACGATGACCAGAGTGACGGCGAAGGCGACTCCAAGAACGGTAATGAAAAACCGGAGCTTGTCGTGCAGGAGGTTCTTGAGCGCCAGATCGACCATGTGCGTCAGTTCTCCGGCAGGGTAATGCCCCGGTGAAAGGCATCGAGGAGGGTCAATGCCCGGGCCTGGACGGGGTACCAGTCGATCCAGGTGTCCTGGTTCATGGCGACATGAAGCGAGGCGACGCCGTGGACCACGGACCAGGCGACCTGTGCGAGCAGTTCGGCATCGCGGTATTCCGGCCGGATTCTTCCGGTCCTGATGAGTGCCTCGCAGGTCATCTTGAGGAGGGCAAAGGAGTCCTGTTCCGGTATCCCCTTGGTCGCCTGCATCTCGTCGTTGGGTTTCAGGGCCGGTTTCGGGGTCATGAACATCAGCTGGAACTGCTGGGGATGGGTGACGGCGAATTCGACGTAGGTGAGGCCGATAGCCGTCATCCGCTCGAAGGGGTCGTTGATGGCGAGATGCTGGGCGAAATACTTGGCGAAGTTGAGAAAGTCCTGGTGGCAGATCTCCTGGATCAGGGCTTCCTTGTCCTTGAAATGGAAGTAGATCGCGGTCGGCGTGTAGTCGATGGCGTCGGCAATCCGGCGCATGGTGACCGCTTCGTATCCCTGCTCCACAAACAGCTTGCGCGCAGCATCCAGGATCAGTGTCCGGGTTTCCTCGCGTTCCTTTTCACGCCGTTCTTTGGACCCCATGAGACCTCGCATATAGGTAGTGTCCATAGCCAACATAACAGCGTTAAGTATTGTCTTGTTGTTATTCTATGTCAATAAAATTAATTAACAATGTTAAGTTATAGATAAGCTAGTAATTCCAAATGCTTAGGGCATTTGGCGAATTTGATGGGGAGGGGTGAATTTAGCGAAAAAGGCTTACTTGAGCGCTTTTTCCACAAACAGCAGCCGGTCGTTGCCCCAGAACATCTTGTCCCCAACGAAAAACGTCGGTGCTCCGAACACGCCCCGGGCGTGGCCGCCATCGGTGGATTCCTTCACGGCGTTCTTGATGGCGTCCGTATCCGTCGCGGCGAGAATCGCCTGTGCATCGAAGCCGGCTTTCGCAAGTAAACCCGCCAGCACTTCAGGCGAGGAAATGTCGGCGTCTTCGGCCCAGTAGGCCCTGAAGGCAGCGGCGATAAACGGCTGGGGGTTCTTCCCGGCGGCCTGAATGGCTGCAGCGGCCCGCAGGGCCCGGATCGTATTCAGCGGGAAGCGGGTGGGGAATTTGAATGGCACGCCATAATGGTTCGCCCAGTCCTGCATGTCCGCCTGGCTGTATTTCCACTTGAGCGGACTGTTGAACGTCGGCGTGTGACCGGTGGTCTTGAACAGGCCGCCCAGGAACAGGGGCCGGTAATTCACGGTTGCACCGTATTGCTTCGCAAGGGCCTCAAGCTGCGTTTCCGCGAGGTAGGTCCATGGGCTGGAAAAATCGAAGTAAAAGTCGATGGCTTTCGGCATGTTCTCTCCTGATGGGGCTCTCGCCGGGGAGGGTGTTTCCGGGCCCCTTGTGCCCCGGCGGGACGCTCTCTATAACACGCTTCCGGGTTTTTGCGGAACCCGGAGACAATCAGGACGTAACATGGCGAAACAGCTCGGCAAAAAAATGACCACACGGGAGCTCCGGGAGGCGTTTCTCAGGTATTTTGAATCGAAGCAGCACCGGCGCGTGCCGTCGTCCTCGCTCGTCCCCATGCTTGCGCCGGGTAAGACCGACGAGACGATCCTGTTCACGAACGCCGGAATGAACCAGTTCAAGCGGACATTCCTCGGCGAGGAAAAGCGCGACTACACCCGCGCTACGACAGCCCAGAAGTGTGTCCGGGCCGGCGGCAAGCACAACGATCTCGAGAACGTCGGCTTTACAAAGCGTCATCACACGTTCTTCGAGATGCTCGGGAACTTCTCTTTCGGCGACTACTTCAAGGAAGACGCCATCAGGTTTGCGTGGGAGTTTCTCACCGTCACCATCGGGCTGCCGAAAGAGCGGCTCTGGGTCACGATCTTCGAGAACGACGACGAGGCCGGTGAGCTCTGGAAGAAGCACACGGATGTGCTGCCGGGCCGCATCCTCAAGATGGGCGAGGCGGACAATTTCTGGCGAATGGGTGACACCGGTCCCTGCGGCCCCTGCACGGAGATCCATATTGACCTCAGTGATGACCAGGACCCGATGAAGGGCAGGGGGCCCGGCTCCCCCGACGACGTGAACGAGCGGTACATCGAGCTGTGGAATCTCGTGTTCATGCAGTTCAATCAGAAGCCGGATGGTACCCTGGACAGGCTGCCCAGGCCCTCGGTGGATACGGGTGCGGGTCTTGAACGCATTGCGGCTGTGGTGCAGGGCGTTAACGGTAACTACGAGACCGATTCGATCCGTGCCATCATTGCTGACGCGGAAAAGATCACCGGAGTGAAGCTCGGATCCAATCCGGAAACGGACGGCTCGCTCCGCGTGCTTGCCGACCATATTCGGGCGAGCACATTCCTGATCGGCGATGGCGTGCTGCCATCCCGTGAGGGCAGGGGCTACGTACTGCGCCGGATCATGCGCCGGGCAATCCGCCACGGGAAAAAACTCGGCATGGAAAAGCCGTTTTTTTACCAGCTCGTGACGTCCGTCGTGCGCGAGATGGGCGACGTTTACCCGGAGATCGCCAGCAAGGAAGCATATATTCGCGACGCGGTGAAGACCGAAGAGGAACTGTTCCTGCGCACGCTGTCGCAGGGACTTGATCTCCTTCAGGGCCAGCTCGCGATACTTTCGACTTATCAGGAGAAAGGGAAAGCGAAGCACATCGAAGGGGCATTCGCCTTCAAGCTGTATGACACTTACGGCTTCCCGCTGGACCTCACGCTCACGCTCGGCCGCGAGATGGGTTTTACCGTGGATGAGGCCGGATTCGAGAAGGAGATGGAGGCCCAGCGTGAGCGTTCCCGGGAAGGCGCGAAGCAGGTTTCAGCGGCCGCTGATGAGGTTTATCTCAAATTCCAGGGCCAGAAGACGGAGTTCCTCGGTTACTCGGAGTCCCGCACTTCGGCAAAGGTTCTCGGCATCATCCATCACGGCCAACCGGCCAACGAGGCGGGCAAGGGGTCGGATATCGAGTTCATCGTGGACCGGACGCCGTTCTACGGCGAAAGCGGCGGTCAGGTGGGCGACACGGGATTTGCCCGGACGTCCTCGGCACAGATCCGCGTGGACGACGCACAGAAGCCGCTTGAAAACCTGTTTGTGCACCGCGGGCATGTGGAAAACGGCACCCTCAAGGTGGGCGACACGGTGGAGCTGCATATCGACGATTTGCGCCGCCAGCGCATCCGTCGCAATCATTCGGCAACGCACCTGCTCCACGCCGCACTTCGGAAGACCCTCGGAACCCACGTGGCGCAGGCGGGCTCGCAGGTGGCCCCTGACAAGCTCCGGTTCGACTTCAATCACCAGAAGCGGCTGGACGACACCGAGATTGCCACCGTCGAGGCGCTCGTGAACGAGGAGATACGCCGGAACGAACCGGTGGAGACGAAGCTTCAGTCCTACGACGAAGCCTGCAAATCGGGCGCGATGGCGCTGTTCGGCGAGAAGTACGGCGACGAGGTGAGAGTGATCCGCATGGGCGAGTTTTCGACAGAACTCTGCGGCGGCACGCATGTCTCACGCACGGGTGATATCGCCCTGTTCAAGATCGTGAAGGAAGAGGCCGTTGCGGGAGGCGTCCGCCGCGTGACCGCCGTGACGGGCGATGCGGCACTGGCCGAGTTCGCCCGGGCAGAACGGATTCTGGGTGATCTGGCCGGTAAACTGAACGTGACGCCGGCGGATGTTCCCGCCCGTGTGGAAAAGCTTGCCGACCGGGTAAAGGAACTCGAGCGCGAAGTGGACAAGCTGAAGCGCAAGCTCGTCTCCGGGGACGGTGCGACCGACATCGGCGCGCTCATCGACCGGACCGGTCCGGTGGCGAAGATCGTTCACCGGCTGGATGGGGCTGATGCGGGTGCGCTTCGGGAATTCGCCGACCGGGCCCGCGAGAAGCTGGGCTCGGGCGTTGTCGTTGTCGCAGGCGAGAATGAGGGCAAGGTGACGCTGCTCGTCGCCGCGACGGGCGACCTGAAGAACCGCGTAAATGCCGGAGCCATCGTCAAAGGGATCGCCCCGCTCGTGGGTGGCAAGGGCGGCGGAAAGCCCGATATGGCCCAGGCAGGCGGCAGCGACCCCGCAGGGATCCCGAACGCCCTCGAAAAGGCCCGCGAACTGCTGACGAAGTAACGCGGCTTCGTTCCACAGGTCATTACTCATTTCCGGCGATTACGCCTGGGGTGAGCAGAGGGGGTGCATGGATCGCCCGCGTTCCCCTTTTCGCCATTCCGGTTGCCGATTGCCTGTTATGGGTTAAGCTCCCGCCATAATCCGTTTTCCGGGGAGAAGCTTTCAGCATGGAGCTGAACGAAATCCTTAAAGCCGCGCTCGGGATGGGCAGCTCGGACATCCACATCAAGGCCGGTCTGCCGCCGATTTTCCGACTGCACGGGGCGCTCACGCCCTATCGCCAGGCTCCACGGCTCACGCCCGATATCGTCAACAAGATGGCGTTCGGGATCATGAACAACGCCCAGAAGAACAAGTTCAAGGATTTCAACGAGTGTGACCTGGCCTACGGCGTTCCGGGCCTTGGCCGTTTCCGCGTTAACGTGTTCCAGCAGCGCGGAACCATCGGCATGGTGCTCCGCTCGATCCCGTTCAATATCCTCTCCATCGACCAGCTCAACCTGCCGGCGGTGATGAAGAAAATCTCCATGAACGAGCGCGGGCTCGTGCTGGTGACGGGCACCACAGGCTCGGGCAAGTCGACGACGCTTGCAGCCCTGATCGATCACATTAACCAGAGCCGCACGGCCCACATCATGACTATCGAAGACCCGATCGAGTTTCTCCACCGGGATAAAAAATCGATCATTAACCAGCGCGAAGTGGGGTTCGACACCGTGAGTTTCGCACAGGCGCTTCGTTCGGCGCTGCGGCAGGATCCTGACGTGATCCTCGTCGGCGAAATGCGCGACTTCGAGACTATCGAGATCGCGCTGACGGCGGCTGAAACAGGCCATCTCGTCTTCTCGACGCTGCATACACTGGACGCTGCCGAGACGATCACCCGCATCGTGACAGCATTCCCGCCGTATCAGCAGAATCAGGTCCGGCTCCAGCTCGGCGGCATCATCAAGGCGATCATCTCGCAGCGCCTTGTTCCGACCAAGGACGGCAAGGGTCGCGTGGCCGCCGTCGAGGTCATGGTTTCTACCGCCCGCACGCGCGAGTGCATGGAAGACAAGGAAAAGGTCAAGGAGATCCGGACGGCGATCCAGAAGGGTTTCCAGACCTACGGCATGCAGACCTTCGACCAGTCGCTGTTCTATCACTATAAACGCGGGGGAATCTCCTACGAGGAAGCCCTCCGGCAGAGCTCCAATCCGGACGACTTCGCCCTCCGCGTGTCGGGCATTTCCGGCACTTCGGATACCGACTTCGACGAATTCGGCGAGAAGGCCGAGGGTGAGGTCGAAGCCGAGCATGGCGGTGACGACAGCGACCTTGAGCTGGAATAGTCCGGACCGTTTCCAGGGGAATCCCAGATATGCCCAGAGCCTCCGGCAAGCCGGGCGGGCGAAGCCGCGAGAAACCATCCGTTTCGCAGAAGGCTGTCGACCTTCTGAGCCGCAGCATCCATTCCAAGCGTGAGCTTCGCCGCAAGCTGCTTCAAAGGGACTACGCGCCTGACGAAGCCGACGCCGGAATCCGGCGGCTTGAGGAGTTGAACTTCCTGAATGAAAGCCGCGATGCCTCGGCGGCCGCCCGGGCGCTCTACAGCCGGGGTTACTGGGGAATTGCCGTCCGGTCCCGGCTGGCTCAGCGGGGATTTTCCCGGTCGGCGGTGGATCAGGCAGTATTGGCTCTTGAGGCGGAAGAAACTCCTGACCGGCTGATCCGGCGTCTCTTGCCATCCCGGCCGCCAGTGGACGAAAAATCGGCCCGCCGGATTGCCCTGCGACTCATCCGCCGGGGGTTGCCGGTCCGCAAGGTACGCGAGAGTCTTCGAAACCTGTCATCGGAAGCGTTCGAGGAAATCGAGCACGAGGCAGACGCTCAGCCCGATGAAGACGACGAGGGAGATGGACGTTGACCTCGAAGCGTGGACTCTCCACCGGACAACGAGTGTCGATCCTCCTCGCCGGGGCGGTGCTGATC
Organism: uncultured bacterium; assembly: GCA_964621525.1. Lineage (GTDB taxonomy): Bacteria > JAGRBM01 > JAGRBM01 > JAGRBM01 > JAHCIT01 > CAZMGV01. The sequence continues at coordinate 125,731 of CAZUMS010000001.1, read as the reverse complement.
GGTTTGGCCGCCTGGCGGCTCGGTATCCCGCTGCCATCGCCGGATGCCATCCGGGAGACGTTCCAGAGGTGGCAGGCGGACCCCAAGGTGGGCCCGAATCTCGTGCCCGCTTATCTTGCCTTTATTTTCGTGTTCGGCTGTATGGGATTTCCCCGGGGACCGGTGGCTGCCGTGGGTATCGGTCTCATGGGCGCCTGGAAAACCTATCTTGCCTACTGCGCGATTCTGCCGGTTTCGGCGCTGATCCAGTTTCTCGTCGTCCGGTGGGCAATTACAGACTGGGTGCGTGAACGGTTGCCAGAGGATGCGAGGAAGATGGAGGACATCATCCTGCGTCGGGGCTTCTGGGCGGTGGCGGGAATCCGGGGATTTCCCCCCACGGGTATGGGGGTTTTTAACGCTGTCTGTGCAGTTTCCGCCCTTAGACCGGGGACATTCTTTGCAGGATCGGTCGCAGGGTATGCGATTTCAAGCGTGGCGTACGTGCTCCTCGCAGACTTGCTGGTGGATCTCTATACGCGGATATGGGATTCCGAATGGGCATTGCCGGTAATCGCAGCGATGTTCATTCTTTTTGCTGGAGCAATGTTCACGCTCTACGGACAGCTGAAACGCCAGAAACCCGGTGGTTCTGGAAGCGAGCGCTAGAGCCAGCCTTTTTCCCGGAAGTAGGCGATGGCACGCTCAAAGCTCTGCTCGATGGGACGGGGCTCAAAACCGAGTTCCTTCCGGGCTTTTTCGTTGCTGAATACCATGCGTTTCGCGAGATAGTCGGCCGACTTTGGCGGTAGCTTGCCGAGGCTGAACACCCAGCCAAGTCGTGCGCCGACCTGGAGAAGCGGTACGGGCACTTCGATGGGCGGCGGTCTCTTGCCTGCGGTTTTGGCAATGAGGGCTACCGTCTCCTTCATCGTCAGATTCGCGTGGGTCAGGAGATATCGCTCTCCGGTACGTCCCCGTTCCATGGCCTTCACATGGCCCTCGGCCACATCGTCCACGTCCACATAGTTCTGCGTACCGGCGAAATGGAACGGCCATGGATATTTTGCGAATGACAGCAGCACAGCGCCCGTGGGTCCGGGCACCCGGTCGCCGGGGCCGATGGGTGCCGACGGATTGACGATTACGGCATCGAGACCGCGGAGGGCCGCCTGCAGGACTTCCCGTTCTGCGAGGTATTTGGATTCGAGGTAGGGGACCTCGAGCGGTGCCAGGTCCCAGATGTTCTCTTCGTCGGCGGGGCGGCCAGTTGGGGCAGAACCGATGGCTGCCGTACTGGAGGTATGGACCAGGCGTTTCACTTTCCGCTTCAAGGACGCCCGGATCACGTTCCGGGTGCCTTCTACGTTGGCCCGGATGATCTCATCCCTGGGTGCGGTAACGGTGTGCACGGCCGCTGCATGGAACACCCGGTCGGCGTCCTTCAGGGCCGCATCGAGGGATTCTGGATTCGAAATATCACCATGAATAACATCGCAGGCGAGGCCTTCGAGGTTTTCGAGAAGGGAGTTCTTCCGTGCCAGCACGAGCGGGCGCTCGCCCCTGGCACACAGGCTACGGACCACCGCTGCGCCGACGAATCCTGTTCCGCCTGTGACAAGTATCCGGCCCATGAACCTGCTGTTTCCCCTGTCCTCCCGGTCACTTGCGTATCCATCCGTTCCGGTCAAGCTGGTTTTGAAACCGGCTATTGGCTACATCTGGAGCACCGGCCAAAGGGCTTTTGCCGGTCTTTCTAGGGGCAATTCTCCGCCATGCTGTTCAACCAGACGATGATTCTTCGCACCATCCGGTGCCGTAATAAAAACAAGCCGGGTGTCCTCGGACGGCTGCTGACCATTATCGGGCAGGCCAACGGTTATGTCGGTGAGATCGAGACGATTACCTACGGCAACCAGTACGCCATCCGCGACATCGACATCCTGTGCGAGAACGAGCAGATCCTCCAGCGGGTCCTCCAGGTCATTCATGATACGCCGGACGTCGAAGTCCTCGAGGTCCGGGACGAGGTGCTCGATATCCACCGCGGGGGAAAGATCTGTTCGCAGCCGACCCATCCGATCAAATCGATAGCCGACCTGCGCAAGGTGTACACGCCGGGCGTTGCTGACGTGTCCAGGGCTCTGGTCGAGAAGCCGGAGCTGTCGGAAATCTATTCTTCTATCGGCACGACCGTGGCCATCTGCACGAACGGTTCGCGCGTACTGGGCCTCGGCAATATCGGGCCCGAGGCCTCCATGCCGGTCATGGAGGGCAAGGCCGCACTCATGACGCAGTTTGTGGGTCTGAATGCATGGCCCGTACTCGTGAACACGCGGAATATCGACGAGTTCGTTGAGACAGTCGTTCGTATTGCGCCGACCTTCGCAGCCATCCATCTCGAAGATATCGAGACTCCGGCCTGCTTCGAGATCGAGGAAAAACTGATCGCCCGGCTGAACAAGCCGGTCATGCACGACGATCAGCATGGAACTGCCGTGGCTGCGCTCGCTGCCGTGATTTCCGCCTGCAAGGAAATCGGCATGGATCTGAAGAATGCGAAGGTCGGTCAGGTAGGGCTCGGTGCCGCCGGTCTAGCCATTGCTCGGCTCATCAAAATCTATACGGGTAACCCTGTGAAGGGTTGCGACCGCAACGACGACGCGGTTGCCCGGTTCAGGGCCAGCGGCGGCATCATCAGCACAATGGATGAAGTGCTCTCCGTGAGCGACATTGTGATCCTCACGACGGGCGTGAAAGGCCTCCTGAAGCCCTCTAGCATCCGGAAAGGGTCGGTCATTATGGCGCTCTCGAACCCGAACCCGGAAATTGATCCGGATGCTGCGGAACAGGCCGGCGCGGCCATTGCGGTAGACGGCCGGAGTGTCAACAACATTCTGGGGTACCCCGGTATCTGGCGTGGGACGATCGATTCAAAAGCCACGAAGATCATTCCCGAGATGCTTATTGCCGCAGCTGAGCAGATTGCCCGCGAGGCCCATGACGACGCTGACCTCTTGCCTTCACCACTGAATCTGGCGGTGCACCGGAACGTCGCGAGAGCCGTTGCCAGGGCGGCCATGGCAGCAGGTGTTGCCCAGAAGAAACTGGACGACGATTACTTCAATAACCCCTGAATGCATCAGCAGCCGTATTGCGAATTCAAGCGGGGTTTACTATCATAAGCCGTTGAAATTCGGACACTAACGGCTTTCCCACACCGTGGTGCCACCGGGCAGTTTTGTCCGGTAAGAGTGGTTTGAGGTTTGCTATGGCGTCATTTACCTGGAAAGCCAAACGCAAGAACGGCGAGAAGGTCAAACAGAGTACTGAAGCCCAGTCGGCCGAGCAGCTCCGCTCTGTACTGGAGGCTCAGGGCCTCACCGACATCAGCATCGCCCAGAATATCGAGATTGACCTCAGCAATGTACCGATTCTCGGAGCACTGCTTAACAGTATCGATCAGCGTTCAATCGTCATTTTTACCCGACAGTTTTCGACCATGATCGACGCAGGCCTTGCGCTTGTGCAGTGTCTCGACATCCTCATGCAGCAGCAGCCGCCGGGTCCGTTCAAGAAGGTCCTCGCCCAGGTGAAGGCGGATGTCGAATCCGGTTCGACGTTCGCGGATGCCCTCCGGAAGCATCCCAATGCGTTCGACCAACTCTACGCAAACTTGTGCGCGGCCGGCGAAGTTGGCGGTATCCTCGATACAATTCTTACACGCCTTGCGACCTACATGGAAAAGGCTGCCGCCCTGAAGAAGAAGGTGAAGGGCGCCATGGCCTATCCGATCGCCGTTCTCGCGATCTCCGTCGGCGTCGTGATTCTCCTTATGGTCAAGGTCATGCCGGTGTTCGCCAAGCTGTTCAAGGGGTTCGGTAAGGAACTGCCGAAAGTAACCCAGCTTGCCATCGACATGTCGGACTATTTCGTTGCCAACCTGACGTGGATTCTTCTCGGAATCGCTTCGCCATTCATCGCGTACAAAATGACCCGCCGTTCGGCGAAGGGCGCTGAGTTTCTTGACAAAGCAATGATACGGATTCCGGTCCTTGGCGACCTGATCCGCAAGATCGCGGTGGCGCGGTTTACCCGCACATTGTCGACGATGCTTTCATCCGGTGTGCCCATTATTGAAGCCCTTGAGGTTGTGTCCAGAACTGCCGGCAACATTGCCGTCCAGAAGGAAATCGATCTGGTCCGCGCGGGCGTTGCCGAAGGCAAACCGCTCGCTCAGCCTCTCATCGGCAGCAAGGTTTTTCCCTCGATGGTCGTCCAGATGATTCAGGTCGGTGAGCAGACAGGCGCCATGGATACGATGCTCGGCAAGATTGCCGACTTCTACGATGAAGAAGTAGATACAGCTGTCGAGGCGCTTACCTCTCTGCTCGAACCGATCATCATCGTGTTTCTCGGCGGGTTTCTCGGCTTCATCCTGATCGCCATGTACCTGCCGATCTTCAGTATGGGCGACGCGGTCAAGTAACGGGGTTTCAGGCTCGGCAGAAGCGGACCGCATCCGGAAGGGCGCGGTCCGCAACTGTTTCACAGGTTGCAGGCACTCATGAGTGTAATAACGGATAACAAATATTTTTCTGCCGCGGACTCTGCGGTAGCGGACGGAATTGACCAGCTAGTCTACAGGCTACCCAGGGTCATGCTTGGCCGGGTGGTACTGATCAGCGTCCTGCTGAGTGCGACACTGATCTTCCAATGGTACCGGCTCCAGGACGAACCGGTACTTCGTATTCTATCGCCCACTTACGGGACCATCTCGTTCGTTTATGCGATGACAGTCGTCTGGTCGTACCTTTACCGGAAGTGGGAAAACAGGAAAAAACAGCTCCGTTTTCTTGCCAAATTCCAGATCGTGACGGATATCGCCACGGCCGGTTTCCTGGTAGCGGTCTCAGGTGGTCCCTCCAGCGTCTTTTCGTTCCTGACAGTTGTGATCGTCATTTATTCCGGAATCGTGCTGAGCGATCGCTGGGCATTCTGGTCGGCGGCACTTGGCAGTCTGGCGCATGTAGCCGCCGTTTTCGGTGTCTTTTTCTATCCGAAGGCGATATTGCGTGAAACACTTGGACTCTTGTTCACTGCCCCGACGCTGGCAGAGTGCTTTTACAGCGTTTTCGTCCAGAGCAGCTCGCTATTCGTCGCCGGTGCATTGACCAGTTATGTATCCGAACGCCTGTTTTCCACGGGCCGGTTGCTTGAGCAGAGCGAGGTCGGCCGGCGTGAACTCGAACAGCTTCATGAGCGGATCGTTTCGAACCTTACGAGCGGGCTGATCACGACCGATCCCAGCGGTTTGATCCTGTATGCGAACAGGGCGGCCGAGATGCTGCTCGGTACCCGCCTGGGCAATATGATCGGCCGCAGTGCAGCTGCTGTGGTACCGGCATTTTCACGCGTTGCCGAACAATTCCCGAACGGCGTGGACCGGATGGAAATCACGGTCCGGGGCGCGGAAGGGGTCCGGCACTATGGGCTTACGGTGACGCCACTCAGGGACGAGGCGAAAGCCGCCAAGGGAAGCATCTACATCTTTCAGGATCTGACCCAGCTGAAGTCGGCCGAAGAGCAGTTGAAGAAAGCAGACCGGCTGGCGGCTATCGGCGAACTGGCTGCTGGCATCGCACATGAAATCCGGAACCCGCTCGCCTCTATTTCCGGATGCGTGCAGATGCTGAAGGATGACCTGCCTGCGGATGCTTCTTCGTCACGCCTTTTTTCCATTGTCGTCCGGGAGATTGACCGGCTGAATGGGCTTATCACGGAGTTTCTCCAGTTCGCCCGGCCCAAGAAGATTGAGGCAGTCGATATTGATGTCCTGCTGTGGCTTGAGGATATACAGCTTCAGTTCCGTGCGAGCGGAGCAAAATATACGAGCCTGCATATTCATGCCCATCCATCGGTCCGTACGTTGACCGGCGATCGGGACATGCTGACTCAGGCAATCTGGAATCTGGTGAGAAACGCCGAGCAGGCACTCGGGACTTCCGGACAGGGCAGGATCGATCTGTCTATTTTCCCGGAAGCGGGGCCGGGCGAGCATCCGTGGATGCGGATTGAGGTAAAAGACAATGGTCCGGGGATCCCATCCGCACTGAAAGACAAAGTATTCGAACCGTTTTTCACTACGAAACCTGAGGGAACGGGGCTCGGGCTTTCGCTCGCCTACAAGATCGTCGAGCTCCACGGCGGGACGATGGCGATGGAGACAGGGCCTTCGGGCACTGTGTTTACCATCCGCCTGCCTGCAGTCCGGGCTTCCAAAGATTCGGTTGAGCCGGAATCGACCCATGCTGCTCGGACGGTCTAGGCTGTAACTCCTATGGCTCGTATCCTGATCGTCGACGACGAAGCCTCCGTCCGGGAGATGCTCGGTATTCTCATGGAGAAGGAAGGCCACGCCGTGTCTGAGGCGGCCGGGGTCGTTGACGCCAGAGATCTTATCGACCGGGACAGTTTCGATCTGGTTCTTTCCGATATCCGGATGCCGGACGGTTCGGGGATTGACGTCCTCAAGGCGGTCCGGGAGAGTGATCCGGAGACAGTCACGATTCTTCTTACGGCGTTTGCCACAACGGAAACGGCCATCGAAGCAATGAAGCTTGGTGCCTACGACTACGTCACCAAGCCGTTCAATGTTGAGGAGTTAAAGGCCAAGGTTCGAAAGGGACTGGAGACCAAACAGCTCCGGGCGGAAAACCGTGGTCTCAAGATCGCTATTGAGGGCGGATACGGTTTTCGGGGAATTGTGGGCTCTTCCCCGGCAATTCAGAAAGTCTACGAAGTAATCGAACGGGTGAAAGACACCCGTGCCAACGTGCTGATCACGGGTGAGTCGGGAACCGGTAAAGAGGTGATTGCCCGGGCGATCCACTCGGCCTCGCGCCGCTCGAAGGGGCCGTTTGTTGCCGTAAACTGCGGTGCCATTCCGGGCGACCTCATGGAGAGCGAGCTCTTCGGCCATGTCCGTGGCGCATTTACGGGAGCTGTTGCCGAAAAGGCGGGCCTGTTCGAGCAGGCTGACGGCGGGACCCTGTTTCTGGATGAAGTGGGTGAACTGCCGCTAGATCTTCAGGTGAAGCTGCTCCGGGTAATCCAGGACCGGACCTTCCGCCGGGTGGGCGGGACGGAAGATATCCGGGTCGATGTCCGGATTATCGCGGCAACGAACCGGGACCTGGCCCGGCAGGTCGCGATTAAATCGTTCCGGGAAGACCTCTACTACCGGCTGAATGTAGTGCCGATCCATCTGCCGCCGCTGCGCGAACGGCGGGATGACATCCCGCATCTGGCGATGCACTTTCTGCAGAAATTCGCCCGCGAAATTGGCCGTGATATCAATACAATCTCGCGGGAAGCCATGGGCATCCTCCAGTCGCTTCCCTATCCGGGGAACGTCCGTGAACTGGAGAATCTCATCGAACGGGCGGTCGCGCTCGAAACATCCAATGTCATTACGCCGGCGTCCCTCCCGGGCGCCGGGACGACCTATGCGGCACGGGAATCCAGCCAGCCAACGTCTCCGGCCGTACGCTCTTTCCCGCCGGCTCCGCCGCCGGCGGCACCCTCGACCGCCATGCCGATTGCAGATTTCGAGTTGCCTGTGGAGGGGTTCAGCCTCGAGAACTATGTGGATGCAATCGAAAAGCGTCTGATCCTGAAAGCTCTTGACCGGACACGGGGTTCACGGAAAGCGGCAGCCGACATGCTCGGCCTCACGGCGCGTGCTTTCCGTTATCGGTGCGAAAAATACGGGATCGATTGAACGTCTGGCGGTACAGGTAAGGCGCGCTGATGCTCAGGCCTGGGTTTTCTCGGACTTCTTGTCGACAGCCCCGGTGGAGCTACCGCCCTCTTCGAGTTTTTTGGCTTCAGGGGTAACGTCGATTTCGTCGGCGCGGTTCAGTTCTTTCTTGAAATTGCGCAGGCCCTTGCCGAGTCCACCCATGAGTTCGGGCAGTTTCTTGCCTCCGAACAGAACCAGCACGATGACCAGAATTATGATCCATTCGGTGACGCCGATACCCATCGAAAACTCCTGCCCGTCCGGGGCTTCAGCAATTATGAGCGAAGCCGGGGCACACTGTCACGGACTTTCCTAACACGGAACGTATCAAATGCGAAACCGTGCCTTTCGAATGGTTAATTGGGCATTCAGAGGCGGTTCATCCAGGGCCTAACCCGGATCAATGTCCGGCGGACTGCGGGATGGCGCAGGTAATATCCATATCCACGGGTTTCTTAATGGTCGCGTGCTGGCCGCAGACGGCACAAGCGTGGTCCCTGCGGATCTTCATCTCGCGGAACTTCATGCTGAGGGCGTCGTAGGTGAGGAGCCGGTTTACCAGCAGCCCGCCGGTACCGAGGATGATCTTTACGGCCTCGGTTGCCTGGATCAGGCCCATGACCCCGGGGAGCACGCCAAGGACGCCAGCCTCCTGACAGGAGGGGGCGAGTTCCGGCGGCGTGGGGTCGGGATAGAGGCACCGGTAGCAGGGCCCATCGTGCGGGATGAACGTCGTCGCCTGTCCTTCAAACCGGTAGATGGATGCGTAGATATTCGGTTTGTTCAGGAGTACGCAGGCGTCGTTTACGAGGTAGCGCGTGCCAAAGTTGTCGCAGCCGTCGATGACGACATCGTAGTTCCCGACGATATCCATGACATTTTCCGAGGTGATCCGGAGCTTGTACGGGATTACGCGAATGTCAGGGTTGAGACCATGGATGGTCTCCATGGCACTCTCCACCTTCGGCATGCCGATCCGCTCGGTAGTGTGCAGAATCTGGCGCTGGAGATTCGAGACGTCCACAGTATCGTCGTCCACGATGCCGATGGTCCCGATTCCCGCTGCCGCGAGGTAGTAGGCCGAAGGGGAGCCAAGGCCGCCAGCACCGATGAGAAGCACCTTGGCATCGAGCAGTTTCATCTGTCCCTCGATGCCGACTTCCGGAATAAGGACGTGACGGGAATACCGCTTCATCTGGTCGGATGACAGGGTTTGCGGGATACGGACATCGTAGCCCTTGTCTTTCCATGCCTTGAAGCCGCCGGAAACCGAAACTGCGTCGCTGAACCCCATTTCCTTAAGTGACTTTGCAGCGAATGCCGATCGCGCACCGCCAGCACAGATGAGATAGACGGGTTTCGACCGGTCCGTGGTCAGGTTCTCGATGCGGAGTTCCAGAAAACCCCGGGGGATGAACTGGGCGCCCGGTACGTGGCCCTGCTCGAATTCGTCGGCCTCGCGGACATCGATGAGGAGAGGGGGATTGGGGCCGTTCATCAGCCGCTTGAGCTCGTCGACGGTGGTTTCGCGGATCTGGCTCTTGACCTGCTGAAGATAATCCTGGGAAGAAGGCATGAAGTTTCACACTCCGGGAGCGGGCTGGGATAACGGCCGTTTGCGACCGGGGAGGGACTATAGAGCCGGTACCGGGGCCGGGAAAGGGGGTGTCACGCCAGGCGGCAAGCCCTTGTTTTTGGGGCCGGAATCGTTAAGAAATTTCCGGTCAGAGAGCCGGGCCCCGGAGGTCCGGCGCGGAGCGAACCGCGTTATGGCCGACCTTGGCGAAACCGTTGAAGAAATCACTGTGATCGAGAAGGGCCGAAAGGGACTTATCGAGGAGATTTCCTCCCACAATCCGTATCAGGGTTTCAGATCCTATTACCGGGTCCGGATCGAGGGGCGGGCAGCCCGGACGTTTGTGACCCCTGAGGAAGCCCTCGAATACTACAATCTGAATACGGGCGAGTTCGCTTCGGGCGAGCAAATCCGCGGGCTCCGCTGAGAGCCAGATCACACCAGCGGATTTTCCGCCTTGCGCGCCGCCTTTTCGCTGGTCTATAGCCATTGTTCATGCACGGGTGAGGGAAAGCCCGCGTGATCCGCCCCGCAGCGGCGGTGCGGACGGCAGGGTGCATCCTGACGGAATTTTGTGATGGGGAACCTTCATGCAGTTTGAACTAGCCAAGCGGATCAAAGACCTGCCGCCGTATCTTTTCGCGGGTATCGACAAGAAAATTTCGGAAGCCCGCAAGAAGGGCGTTGACGTCATCAGTCTTGGCATCGGTGATCCTGACCAGCCTACGCCGAAATTTATCGTGAAAGCCCTTGCCGACGCGGCGAAGGATCCCGCCACGCATCAGTATCCATCCTATGCCGGTGCCATGGAGTTTCGCGAGGCTGCGGGCGAGTTCATGGCCCGCCGTTTCGGCGTCACGATGGATCCGAACACGGAGATCATTACGCTCATTGGATCCAAAGAGGGCATCGCCCACTTTCCCATGGCGTTTATCAATCCGGGCGATCTCGCGATCTGCTGCTCACCGGGCTACCCTGTCGGCAAGACAGCGGTGAATTTTGCCGGCGGCGACGTCTATGAGGCAAAGCTGACGAAATCGGGCAAGTGGCTGCCCGACCTGCGGCGGATTCCTGATGATGTGGCTGCGAAGGCCAAGCTGATCTACCTCTGCTATCCGTCAAACCCCACCGGGGCGACGGCGACCCAGGAGTTCTTCTCGGAACTGGTATCGTGGGCGATGAAGACGCGGACGATCATCATGACCGATTGCGCCTATTCCGAGATCTATTACGACGAGGCGGAGAAACCGCTCTCGATCTTCGAGACGCCGGGTGCCAAGGAATGCGCAATCGAGTTCCACTCGCTCTCAAAGACCTTCAACATGACCGGCTGGAGAATTGGCTGGGCAGCCGGTAACGAGCAGCTCATTGCAGGACTCGGCAAGGTAAAAACCAACGTCGATTCCGGCGCGTTCAATGCCATCCAGCGGGCGGGAGCCGTAGCGCTCCGCTCCGATTTTAAATCGGTCGAAAAGCTCCGGCGCCTCTACAAGCGCCGCCGCAATGCCGCAGCTCAGGGCCTCAAGGCGATCGGCGCAAAGACGAGCAAGCCGAAGGCCGGCTTCTTCATCTGGGCCGAGGTGCCGGACGGCTTCAACGATGACGATGTCCAGTTCGCCGACTTTTGTATCGAGAAAGCAGGTGTGGTCGTGACGCCGGGCTCGGGTTTCGGGGAGGGCGGCAAGGGGTATTTCCGCATCGCTCTCACGGTCGATATCGAACGGATGGAAGAAGCCTTTAAGCGGATTGAGAAGGCCATCGCCGCCCGGAAATAGGCGTGTACACTCAACCGGCGCGAGGCGGACCTTGATGAAGGGCCGCCTCGTCTGTTTTTAAGGGTGCACTAAAGACATGGCACTGGTTCTGATCGGACTCGGTTCCAATCTGGGTGACCGTCTCGGGAATCTCCGGCGGGCGGTGGCAGAGATTATCGAACGCACAGGTGCCGATCTCGAGGCGGAAAGCCGTATTTATGAAACCGCGCCGTGGCAGATGCAGGCGGGAGCGGGGGCATTTCTGAACGCGGCAATCCGTCTCCGGACATCGGCGTCTCCTTATGAATTTCTGCGGATAATCCGCGATGTGGAGGAAGAACTAGGCCGTCCAGAGCGATCCGGCCGTAACAGCGGTCCCTATGCGGACCGGACGGTTGATATCGACATTCTTGACTGGGACGGCCTTGTACTGAACACGCCGGACCTCATCCTGCCGCATCCGGGCATTCAGGACCGGCGTTTCGTGCTGGAACCCCTTTACGATATCGCTAAGGATTGGGTCCATCCGGTACTGGGCAAGACAGCCACCGAGCTCCTCCGTGAGTGCGGGGGCTCATGCGTCGATCCTCTTGACGAAAGGCTTTGAGTGTCTCGGTTTTGTTGCCGGGCCCTTCCGGAATCTGTGATAGGATGACAGGTGCCGGTCACGGGAAGGCCGGAGGGAAAGGGAAACCTGCATGTCGCAACCGAAACTTGAGATCGGGAAAATGGTGAACACCTCCTTCGAGGTGTACAAGGACAACTTTGTCACGCTGCTGGTGGCGGGGCTCATCGCCACGGTTCTGATGATCACAATCATCTGTCTGCCCGCTGCCGTTCTGGGCATGTACAAGCTGTCAATCCGTGCGCTACGTGGCGAGAAGATCGAGATCGGCGACCTGTTCCAGGGGTTTGAACGGTTCGGCCGGTCCTGGGTGCTGTTGCTCCTGTACGGCCTGGCAGTGTGTGTGGGTCTTTTGCTGCTCGTTATCCCTGGTATTTATATCGGTATCGTCTGCGGGCTTTGTTATCAGGTGATTGCCGACGACCCGGCGATTGGAGCCGTTGACGCGCTCAAGAAGAGCAAAGAACTGGTCGATGGCAATTTCTGGATGGTATTCGGGGCTCTGATCGTAGTGGCACTCATCTCGATAGCCGCGAGCCTGATCCCGGTCGTGGGCGGCGTGCTGGCGACGCCGTTCTCCTATGCGGCCGGGGCATACATCTACCTGAAACTGAAGGGGCCTTCGGCGGTTGCAGCCTGAATATCTGCGGGCCTGTTGAAATGAAAAGGGCGCTTATCGGCGCCCTTTTCATTTCAACAGGCCCGTCTCAGCGGAGCTTGTCCAGCTTGTCCTCAAGCTCGGCAAGGCGGTGTCTGAGGGACTTGATCTCGTTCTCGATGGACTGGCGGTCATCGCCCGACGCAGCGTCAGCCTGGATCTTGTCGATCCAGAACCGGATGCGGTCATCCAGCGACTTCTGGAAGGTCTCGATGTTCTTCTGGCGAGTGGTGAGGAACTCGCTCACGAGGCCCTTCATGTCCTCAAGCTTGACGTCGCTGCGGGTAAAGACCTTCTGGAGCTGCTTCTCGGTTTCGTCGCGGACCTGCGAGATCTGGTCCTGGGCCTCGGAAATGCTGCGCTGGACGAGATCCTGACCTTCCTGGATCAGCTTGCGGAACATGTTGAGGCCAAGGAGGTTCTTTTTCTTCTTCTCTTCCTCGAACAGCACCTGAGCGAGCGTGACGGAAGTGATGTCTTCATTCGTCTTGTTGTCGATGATGCGGACATCGACGCCCGCCTTTACCATGCTCGCAATCTCGTCGAGGGTCACATAGCAGCTCTGCTCGGTATCGTAGAGCTTGCGGTTCGGGTACCGCTTGATAATCCGCTGCCTGGGTTCCGTGGCTTCTGCTGCCGCCTTGTTTTCACTCATGATTGTTCAGCTTCCATCCGCGTTCGCACCTCTGGTAATTATAAAACGCTGTTCAGGAGAATGCCGCACTGCCCCACGGTTTCGATCCAGAATTTCACGGCTTGGCAGGCAAGGCGCGTTCTATTTCGAAACGCCTCTGGGCATTTCCAGCCCAAAACGATTACACGCTTCGGTGCATTGCGTCAAGCTGGGCTTCTGATGCGGCTTCAGGCAAAAAAACCGATGGAATTACAGGTGCTTTTGTGACTATCCTTCCGCGGCCATCACTTCTGGTTTTGGGCAGAAAATTGTCGGGGGCTGGAAAGTCGGTTTTGGGTCCCATATACGGAACCATGCCTAGCTGCAGGGCAGGCAGCCCGGCGTTTCTAACGCCCCCGTACCCCGGATAAATGGTTGTTCAGTGTCCAAATTGTCAGGCCCGGTTTAAGCTGGCCGATGACAAAGTTACCGCCAAGGGCGTCAAGATCCGATGCTCGAAGTGCGCCAACGTCTTTACGGTGAAACCGGAAGACGGGGTAGACGGCGGCGGTGCTCCCAAGCCCGTGAAAAGCCCGGTGCCCGAGGCTCCCGCTGCCAAGGAACCAGCCGGAGCAAAGCCAAGCTTCAAGGATTTCAATTTCGCGGACTTTGCGGACGTCTCGACGAAGAGCAAGGCGGGGGCTCCGCCACCTGACAAGGCTCCTCCTCCGAAACCGGTGCCACCGCCCAAGCCCGCGGCAAAAACTCCAGCGACGGAAGCTGACGAAGACCTTTCTGACTTTTTCTCGGCAGGCGATGCGCCGGTCGCATCGGCCAAACCGGCGCCTCCTAAACCGGCAGCGAAGCCTGTGCCCAAACCGGCAGCTCCGAAACCGGCCGCCGCACCGGCCGATCCATTCGGTGATTTCGACGGCACTCCGCCGCCAACCAAAAAGGCGGTTCCAGCAGGCGGCGATGGTCTGGACGATCTGTTCGCTTCGGCGCCACCCCCGCCGCCACAGGCAAAACCCAAACCTGCGCCTAAGCCTCCGGCTCCTCCTCCGCCGGCACCCAAACCGGCAGCTCCGAAACCGGCTCCGAAACCCCCGCCCAAACCGGCTCCGGAGCCCGAGACTGACGAGCCGGATTTCGGTGGCGACATCGAACTGGACACCTCCCGAAGCGGCGCGGACGGGTTCAGCGGCGTTTTTGCCGATGCTCCGCCGCCCCCGGCCACGGGCGGAAAGTCCGGCGGCAGCGAAGACAGCTTCGATTCCCTGATCGGCACGGGGGGATCTGCATTCGACGACGCTCCACCGCCTCCTCCGGCTGGAGGGAGTGGAGGCGGCGGTGGAATCGAACTCGATATGTCGAGCTCGAAGACTCTCGAGTTTCTCCAGAGGGCAGGGGAGACATCGAGGAAAAAGGTCGTTCAGGTCGAGGGGCCGAACCTGGGCCTCATTATCGGTATTGCCGCTGGCGTATTCCTGTTCCTCGTGATCGGATTCCGGGCCATGGTGGAATTCGCGCCGGAGAGCGTGCCGGGGATATCGCTCGAGACCGCGCGTTCGATACGCGAGGTCGTGCCTTTCCCCGTGACGAATCCGGATTTCCCCGAGCCTGCTCCGAAGATCGAGGCGCGGGTGGACCAGACCTATCCAGTCACCAATCTGGCGGGTGAGGTGATATACGTCGCCACCGGCAAGCTGGTGAACCGCAGCGGCGCCCCGATGAATTTCCTCCGGGTGAAGCTGCGTCTTGTGGACAAGCAGGGCCAGACGCTTCAGGAGAAGACTGTCTTTGCGGGCAATGTGGTCAGCCTGGACCGGTTGCAGAAGACCGACCCGAAAGAAGTCGACACGGAATTCCAGCGTAAGCTCGGTGCGAACAACAGCAACATGAACGTCGGTAACAACACGACGGTAAATTTCATGGGAATTTTCTACCAGTACGGCGGCGATCCAGCTTCGGTTCAGATCGTTGAAGCAACGGCCGGAAACTGACCCTAAATATCCCCAGATGTGAACGCAGTTTGACGCAGCCTGTGTATAGTTTTGTACAGGCGTGGGAATGGTCCTGATTCCAAGAGTTTAACTCCCAAATAGTGTTCGGTACCGGCCCTGTCTGTCCCCAACCTGTCCGCACCTTATGCCCATATGTAGTACCCGTTCTTATATATATGGCACAACATCTAGTGGTTTTTCGTTGACAACCCCAAGACGTTCTGGTTAAAGGAAGAAACCACAACGGCAGGCAAAACTGTCCGGCATTTTTCAGGGGTCACCGGGTAGAGGTGAAGAAACCAGTCGTCTCCTGACAGCCCAGTTCTTGCCAGGTTGCTGACGCCGGTTCCGGCTGGTCGGGTGACTGGTCGGCCGGGATCGTGACGGCGGGGCATTCCTGCGTTTTGTCAGACCGGTTTTAACCCCGGGATGGCAGAATAAAGGGGTTGTTTCGCCGGTAATGGCGGCAGGGCTGTTGGGGTGTCCTGTAGAGGGTCCGGGGGCTTAGCGGATACCAGGCCGGGGTGGCTTGGGGAGAGTTGACGACGATGAAGTTCGCACGCCGGTTTACTGCTGAAGGGAAGGGTCCGTATCACGGTATCCAGTTCGTTCCACGCACGTCGAAAATCGTGAATCCCGACGGTTCCGTGGTGTTCGAGATGAACGACATTATGGCGCCCGAGGGCTGGTCGCAGGTCGCCGTCGACATCCTCGCCCAGAAGTATTTCCGCAAGGCTGGCGTTCCGAAGGCGACGCGCAAGGTCGCCGCCGACGGAGTCCCCGAGTGGCTTCAGCGGAGTATTGCCGACGAGGAAGCGCTGGCCTCGGTCGATTCCAAGCAGCGTTACATCAGCGAGACCGATGCGCGGCAGGTATTCCACCGCCTCGCGGGCTGCTGGACCTACTGGGGTTACCGGCACAACTACTTCGCCTCGGAAAAGGATGCCCTCGTATTCTACGAAGAGTTCTGCGCGATGCTGGCGCTCCAGGTCGGCGCGCCGAATTCGCCCCAGTGGTTCAACACGGGCCTTCAGTGGGCCTACGGTATCGACGGCCCCGCGCAGGGCCACTACTACGTGGACGCCAAGACGGGCGAGATGACCCGTTCGCGCTCGGCCTACGAGCACCCGCAGCCCCACGCCTGCTTCATCCAGTCGGTCGATGACGACCTCGTGAACGAGGGCGGCATCATGGACCTCTGGACTCGCGAGGCACGCATCTTCAAATACGGCTCCGGTACCGGGTCGAACTTCTCCGCCATCCGCGGTTCCAACGAGCGGCTCTCGGGTGGCGGCCGTTCATCTGGTCTTATGAGCTTTCTCCAGATCGGCGACCGGGCGGCTGGCGCCATCAAGTCGGGCGGAACCACCCGGCGGGCCGCCAAGATGGTCACGGTTGATCTCGACCACCCGGACATCGAGGAATATGTCAACTGGAAGGTGATCGAGGAGCAGAAGGTCGCCTCCCTCGTGGCGGGTTCGGCCCTTTGCAACCGCCACTGCAACGCCGTGATGAAGGCCGCCCACAGCTGGCCCGTCGAAGCGGAGCGTTTCGACCGCAAGGCGAACAAGAACCTGCGTGCCGCCGTGCGCGACGCCCGCAAGGCTGGCGTGCCAGACAACTACATTTTCCGCGTGGTCCAGCTCGCCGAACAGGGTTTTACGTCGATCGAGTTCCCGACCTACGATACGAACTGGACGTCAGCCGCCTACGCAACCGTAAGCGGGCAGAATTCGAACAACTCCGTGCGCGTATCCAACGAGTTCATGAAGGCTGTCGAGGCCGACGGACCCTGGAACCTGATCGGCCGCACGACCCGGAAGGTCACGAAGACCCTGCCGGCCCGCAAGCTGTATGACCAGGTCGCCTACGCCGCCTGGGCATGCGCCGATCCGGGCATCCAGTACGACACGACGATCAACGAGTGGCATACCTGCCCCGCCGACGGACGGATCAACGCCAGCAATCCGTGTTCGGAATACATGTTCCTGGACGACACGGCCTGTAACCTCGCATCTCTGAACCTGATGAAGTTCTATGACCCCAAGACGGGCAAATTCGACGTGGCGGGCTACGACCACGCTTGCCGCTTGTGGACGGTGGCGCTGGAAATTTCGGTGCTCATGGCCCAGTTCCCGAGCCGCCGGATCGCAGAGCTTTCCTACAAGTTCCGGACGCTGGGTCTTGGCTATGCGAACATGGGTACGCTGCTTATGGTTGCAGGCATCCCCTACGACTCGGCGCAGGCGTATGCCCTCTGTGGCGCCATTACGGCAATCATGACGGGGGTTTCCTACCGGACCTCGGCGGAAATGGCCGGCGAGCTCGGGCCGTTCCCCGGCTACGAGAAGAACCGGGACCATATGCTGCGAGTGATCCGTAATCACCGGCGTGCGGCTTATAATGTCGAGAAGGCCGAGTACGAAGGATTGACGGTCACCCCCGTGGCGATCGATCCCAAGCACTGCCCGGACTACCTGCTCAAGGCAGCCCGGCGGTCGTGGGATGAGGCTCTCATGGAGGGCGAGAAATCCGGCTACCGGAACGCCCAGACGACGGTTATCGCACCTACGGGGACCATCGGTCTCGTTATGGATTGCGACACCACCGGCATCGAACCTGATTTCGCCCTCGTGAAGTTCAAGAAGCTTGCTGGCGGCGGCTACTTCAAGATCATTAACGAATCGGTGCCGCTGGCGCTCACCCGGCTTGGTTATTCCGAGGATCAGGTCCGTGCCATTGTGAACTACTGCCGCGGCTCGGGATCGATTGGCGGCTCGCCGCACATCAATCCGGCGGCGCTCCAGGCCAAGAGTTTCGGAGCGGAGCAGATTGCGGCTATCGAGCAGGCACTCGATTCGGCTTTCGACATCTCGTTTGCCTTCAACAAGTGGACGCTTGGCGAGAAGTTCTGCAAGGACACGCTCGGCGTCACCGATGCCCAGCTCGCCGATCCGTCGTTCAGCCTGCTGGAGTTCCTGGGTTTCTCGAAGGAACAGATCCGCGAGGCGAACAACTACGTCTGCGGAACCATGACCATTGAGGGTGCACCGTACCTCAAGACCGAGCACTACCCGGTGTTCGACTGTGCGACGAAGTGTGGACGTCTGGGCAAGCGGTTCATCCAGTACAAGGCTCACCTGCACATGATGGCGGCCGCCCAGCCGTTTATCTCCGGCGCGATTTCCAAGACCATCAACATGCCCAACGAGGCGACGGTCGAGGACGTGAAGGAGTGCTATACCGAGTCCTGGAACCTCATGCTGAAGGCTATTGCCCTCTACCGCGACGGGTCGAAGCTTTCCCAGCCGCTCAATGCGACAGCCGAAGACGATCTGTTCGAGGACGAGACCGAGCTTGAGGAACGTGTAGCCGAGGAGCCGGCGGCGATCCGGGTGGCCGAGAAGATCGTCCACCGGTACCTCTACCGCGGCAAGCGTCACCTCATGCCGACCCGCCGCAAGGGCTACACCCAGAAGGCGGTCGTGGGCGGCCATAAGGTTTACCTGCGGACGGGCGAGTACGAAGACGGCCAGCTCGGCGAAATCTTCATCGACATGCATAAGGAAGGCGCGGCCTTCCGGAGCCTGATGAACTGTTTTGCCATCGCCGTTTCTCTGGGTCTGCAGCACGGCGTCCCGCTCGAGGAATACGTGGAAGCGTTCGTCTTCACACGGTTCGAGCCGAACGGCATGGTGGCGGGCAACGAACGCATCAAGCTCTCGACCTCCATCGTGGACTACATTTTCCGCGAACTGGCGATCAGCTACCTGGACCGGAACGACCTCGCCCAGGTCCAGCCCGAGGATCTGCGCAGCGATTCGGTGCGCCGTCCCGACGAACCGGCCTTCGAGAACGAGGAAGTGGTCGAGGAGCGCGAGACGCTGCTCGACAAGCTGAACCCGGAACAGATTCCGCTGATCGGTGCGCGTCCGGGCGAGGATGGCGGCAACGGCCACTCACGTCCCTTTGAAGCTTCGCAGGCAGAAGACCAGCCAGGCGCCGGCGGGGCGGTATCTGCCGGATCTGGCTCGCCGGCTCCGCGGGGCTTCAAGCTTCAGGGCTCGGTTGCTACCGGCAAGGGCGGCCGCCCGACCCGTGCAGCAGTCTCCGAAGCCCGGGCCAAGGGCTACGAAGGCGACCCTTGCGGCGAGTGCGGGGCACTGACCCTGGTGCGGAACGGCACCTGTCTAAAGTGTGTGACCTGCGGTTCGACGAGCGGCTGCAGCTAACCGGTTGTTGCCTGGAACGAAAACGGGGAGCCCGAAGGCTCCCCGTTTTCGTTCGGGCCTGAGTACCGGTGTCAGGCGAGCCCGGTTATACGGGCGCTTTCTTCCCAGAGCCGTTTCATCACGGCCCTGTTCTTTGCTTCGGGCCGGGTCCGGGCTTTCCGGCAGCGGACGAAATACTCGCCGGTGACGCCTTCCACTTCGGGCGAGCTGGCCAGATAGACCGAGGTTTTCGCACCGCTTGCCGGAGAGAGCATCAGCGGACGGAGGAAATCGGAAAAACCGGGAATCTGTCCGACGGCAAAACCGGTATTCACGCCGCCGGGATGCAGGGCGTTGGACGTCACGCCGGTTCCTCCAAGCCGCTTCGCCAGCTCTCGGGCGAACAGGATGTTCGCCATCTTGGAATTGCAGTAGGCGAGCCACATATTGAACCGCTTGGACGTATCGATGTCGTTGAAGTTGATGTGCCCGGCCCAGTGGCCTCCGGACGAAACGGTAACGACCCGGGCAGGGGCAGATTTCTTCAGGAGGTCGAGCAGGAGGTTCGTGAGCAGGAACGGTGCCAGATGGTTGGTCGCGAACTGGACCTCAATGCCGTCAGAAGTTATCTGCCGCCGCTTCTGTACAAGGCCGGCGTTGTTCACCAGTACGTCGAGGCGGTCGTATTTTCCGAGGAATTCCTGGGCCACCCGGCGGACTTCAGACTGTAGGGACAGGTCGGCGAGCAACAGGTCAACCTGCCGGTTTCCGGTCTCCCGGATGATCTCTTCCTGAACCGGCCGGGATTTATCCGGGTTCCGGCAGATCATCACCACCCGGGCCCCTTTTCGGGCCAGTTCCAGTGCGGTTTCCTTGCCGATACCGGAATTCGCTCCGGTGACGATGACGGTTTTGCCCTGCATGGTGATCCCTTTTCTACCTCCTGAACGGAGGGTGAATGAACGCTAGCCGTCCGGTTATAAAGGGAAAGAGGGGCTGGCCCTGTTCCGGTCAGAAGCGGGAAGCTGGCGGCGGGCTGGAGTCGTCGGAATCCAGGAAGTTGGGGGTGCCATCGCTATCGTCGTCACCCATGCCTTCAATGGTATCCGGAATGCCGTCGCCGTCCGAATCGAGGTCACGGAAATTCGGGCTACCGTCACCATCGGCATCCCAGTACCCTTCGGCGACATCGGGAATACCGTCATCGTCACTGTCGTCATCGAGAATGTCGGGGAGTGAGTCGGAATCGGTGTCGGGTATAGTTCCTGCCGGGGCCTCAATGATGTCGGAGATTCCGTCTAAATCGGTATCGGGCCGTCCGGGATTCGAACCAATCTCGATCTCCCATGCGTTCTGCAGGCCGTCGCTGTCCCGGTCACCGTCGGGGCCATCCGAGTCGTCGGCGTCCCGCCAGTTTGGAATTCCGTCGCCGTCAGCATCGCTCGTGCCCTCGTTGGCGTCGGATTTCCCGTCGCCGTCGCTATCCGTGTCGCGGTAGTTGGGAACGCCGTCGCCTTCGAGGTCGGCCGCCGTCTCGAGCCGGTCTGAAAGTCCGTCATTGTCGGAATCCGTATCGAGGGCATCGATGAAACCGTCCCGGTCCGCATCTAAGGGCTGGGAGAGATCGCCGATTTCGAGCGCGTCGGGGATTCCATCTCCATCGCTGTCGGTACGCTGCGGGCTTGTGCCAATCTGGATTTCCCGGATGTCGGGAATACCGTCCAGATCCGAATCCGCCGAAAGGCTGGTAACGTCAAGGGCGGCATCGGCCGTGGACGAAGCACCCCAGGAGTCAGTGGCCGTCAGCCGGAGGCGATAACGGCCCGGCCCGGACGCCTTGAATACCGCCTGTGCGGAATTCTCGCCCCGAAGTTCGGGGTCGGGGGCCCCGTAGGGCTTCTCCGCCACGGTCCAGGCGAAACTGAGGGAATCTCCGTTTGGGTCATCCGAGTTCCGGCCGTCGAGTATTACCGGATTCGAAGCCGAGGCCCGCGCCGGAACCCGGATGCTGGTTACCGGCGCGTGATTCACCCGGAGCCTGGTGGCCGGATCGCCAAACAGCGTCCAGGTCAGCAGGAAGCTCTCCGAATCCGCTAGCGGAGCGGCGGCGAGGATCGCCGCGCGCATGGCATCGCCGATCCGTACAACACCTTCGCCAAAGATGGCTTCATAGAACGCTTTGGAAGCAGCCGTGTGGGTCGGCGGGGACGAAAGCCCCGATCCGCCCAGATAGGCGACAACGCCGGACTGGGGCTTGCGCAGAACTTCTTCGGCCAGTGAGTCGATATAGGGGTTCACATAATTGCCGTCGAGACAGCCGAATGTCGTCACGGTCGTGAAAGGCGAGCCGGCATTTACCAGGGAAAGATCGTCCCGGTTCGAGGGCCCCACAGCAAGGAACGGGTTCGGGATACGGAAGATCTGCTCGTCCCCCCACAGGAGCGACGAGCCGTGACCGTGATAGAAAAGCAGCAGGGCACCGTCATTCAGAGCACTGACAATTCCCTGGGTGATCTCGGAGCGGTTCGGGGGACTGGTGCCGTCTTCAAGATAGAGCCGCGTGACTGCTTTGCCTGCCTGTTCAGCAATGGGGGCGATAAGACTTTCGGTCTCGGAGCGAATCAGCGCGTCTTCAGCGTGATTCGTGCCGTTATCGGCAACGAGCGTCACGCGCCCGGCGGCGGGCGACGACATGGGAGCCTCTTCGTAGGCGAGAATCTTGGCAACCATGCCAGCAGTCTGTTCAGCCGTAATGGCGGGCAGGCGCCCCATGGCGATGTCGGGAACGATGTCGAACCCTTCGAGCAGAGCGAGATAGCTGTCGGACGGAGCGCGGAAATAGGGCGTGTCATAGAGGTAGGCTGGAACCTTCTGAATGCCTGTGCGGGCCGGAGAGGCGAGTTTGCCCCGGGCGTCCTGCGTGGCGTCGCCGACGAGCAGTACGTATTTCGGCCGCAGGGCATAGCTGTGCCACGCGTGACGGAGCATCTTCTGGATGCCGAGAGGGTTTGAATCTCCCCAGTTGAACTCGTCCATGACATCCTGAACGCTGGCGGAGACGGCCCACAGGCCGTTTGCCTTGCGATAGGCGACGAGGGGGGCGGCTGCGTCGAGCAGATCGTCCGGGCCGATAGCAAGGTATTCCGCCCGGGTCCGGGTACTGTTCCAGGTAGAGGGGACGTTCCCCACGACGGTGGGGGTGAGCAGGCTCGCTTCGTTTGCGTAATAGAGTACCCGCTTCTCCGCTCCTTCGGTGACGGCGAAGGATAGGTCGCTGATCCACAAGTTGGCATTGTTAAGGCGTTCCGGTTTCGAGGGATCGGCGATGTCATAGAGGTAATGCGGCCCGCTTCCGGCAGCGGACAGCGTATAACGGCCGGGATTCGGAGTATTGAATTCGAGCTTCCCGCTACCTGCGTGATACCAGCGCGGATAGATGAGTTCGTACCAGTTCACCCAGCTCGTAGCCGTCTGTCCGGAAGGGATCAGGTCGCCAATCACCTTGAACCCGACGGTGTTTGCGCCTTCGGCGAGATAACTGGAGGGGAACGTCACCCGGCGGGTCACGAGTTCCTGGCCGCTGAACCTGATGTCATCCACTTCGAAACTGTTCACGTAGATCTTGACGTGATGGTTGACGGTGACGGTCGGGCTCACGGACTGTCCGCGGAGCTGGTAGGAGAGGGCGGACGTGGGGCCGCTGGAATTAAGGTTTGCCGCCGTTACCGGGAAGTTATTCTGTGCACCTGTTGCGCCGCCGTTGGCCGTAATGGCCTTTTCGAACCAGTGATCGGCGCCCGGAGCATTCAGGGTTTCGTAGTAAACCTTGTCGTATTCGTAATAGTTGTCCGAGAGGAACCATGCGTCCGGTTCTGCCGGATCGGCGAGGAGCGGGTTGGCATTCACACCAGCGGCCCTAAGGCCCGGGGCGGTATCGGCAAGGCACCAGTATGCAGAGGACGTCCGGTACTCGTCGGCATCATTTACGCCGTAGAACAGGATCCGGTCGGCGGTGTCGAAATATCCGTCGCCACCATCATCTTCTATATCGATGGCGATCTCGTTGCCCTTGCGGAAGCAACGGACGTTCGCGACAGGGCCCCCGGTCTGGAAGCCTGCGGCGGCGAGGGCGGAGCCCGTCACTCGGTAGAGACCATTGCCGGAAACGAGTAGCTTCACTGCATCGGCGCGGCCCGCGAGCCGCCATTGCTCAGCGAGTTCGGGGGCGGTGCTCACGAGCACGTTGTCTTCGGATATATCGCTGAAATGGAGCGTCAGGCGGACCCGCTGCAGGCTGAGCCCGGCTTCTGTTACCGGATTCCACTGATAAGCCGTGACGGTCACCGGAACGAACCGGCGGCCGTCGATATCGACCGGCGCACCGACCAGGACGGTTTCAGCGGGATAGACACTGTTCGACCCATAAATAACCGGATCAGCGCTGGCTTCAGGGGGTTCGCCGGTGTCCGCATCCACCAGGCTGTTCAGAGGGGTATCCGTAAGGGCGAGTGCCGCCGCGGGCTCGATCTCCCGGCCGTTGTCCGGAACCGTGTCGATACTGTTGACCGTATGGCCGGTGAACGTCCCGTGAGGAACCTTGATGAGATAGGTCGTTGTCGGAAGGGCCGGAGCGCCGGGCGGGGCGGATCTCTGAAGACCCGCCACCGTGATGCGGTCCCATGTGTCGTCGCCGATGACGGTTTCCGTCCAGACCGGGGCAGGAAGCTGGATATCCACCTCGACGTCCCGGCTGTCAGTCTCTCCGTCAGTGGGTGCCTTTTCGGAGATGGCCAGCTCGGCAATCTCTACCGGCGGCGGGGCGTCATCTTCGAGTTCCGCATCTTCGGGGTCAAGCACCGCTGGCGGTTCGAGCCCGTCGACCCAGTTGTTGTAACCCTGGGGCTGCGGATCCGGTGCGGGGTATTCAGCCTGCGGCCGGACGAAAATCGGACCGTAACGGTGTGTTTTGCCGCTCTCCTCAACTTCCTCGAGGATATAGAAATATCCTTTGCCATTTTCAGCCGTGGTATCAGAGAAGACATACGAGCCGCCGATTGTGGAGTAGCCAAGCCCCTTGATGACGAACGGATTGACACTCACGAAGCCCCGGTCGGCCACATCGCTCCGGTAGATGTTGTACCCGAGCGTATTGATCTCCTGGCCAGTGAGCCACCGGACATCCACGCGGCCGTCGTAGCCGGTAGCCTCGAACGAGAGCAGCTTGGCGGCGAGAGCAGCCGTCACGAAGAACGTAAACGAGCGTGCCGTGACGACGCCGTTCGATTCGGTGGACGAGATGGCGACGGTATACGTTCCCGTGGGCGCCTGCGGGTTGCCACCCGTCTTGTGCTTGGACCCGATGGGGATACCGTACTGGTAGGTCTTGCTGGACGCGGTTGCCATGCCGACGTTCTCCGTCATGGCCAGCGCATTGATGCTGTTGCAGCTTGTCGAGGGATTCCCGATGCCGTTGTAACAGATATAGCCACCTGTGGGATCGGTCACACTGACGGTGGCCGAATTCGCGCCCCCCGGCGGGTTGCCAATGTCGCCCGCACCGAACGGGTCAGCGACTGTCGCCCGGACACAGGCGGTGACACCGTCTCCGGCGTTGTAGCTCCCGGTCGGAGCGGTATCCGGAACACCCGTCGGCGCGATCGACGTCACTTTCGTTGTTCCAGGACAGGTGCCTGTATATAGGCCAAGACTGCTGATCGTGATGTAGGTCGATGTTTGCATGTCGAACCGGCTGCGATGCCCGGTACCCTGGTTGTCGTGGTAAATGGTAACCGTGCTCGCACCGGCCGTGTTATTCCGGATCTGCGCGACAATACGGCAGCCGGCAGGGATGGTGGGGTTTGCCGGAACCGGCGCGAATGACCACGCGCTGAGTGCAGGATTGGCGGTAGGTTGATTGACGTTCTGCGTCTGACTCCCCAGATTAGCGGTGCAGCCGGCAGGGCCTACAGAAAACAGGGTAACGGTGATGCTCCGGCTGACTCCTGCAGTGCCTATATAAAGGGTGCCCGTGATATTGCCGCTGATGGTGAACGGAGTCGCAAACGCGGGGTTCTGATTCCAGAACACATTCGCCGAACTGGGCAGGGTAGTGGAACTCGATACTGCCTGGGTATCGGGGAATGTGTTCATAATTCCGCTTGGATGCAGATGCTGCGTTTTTGTCTGCAGCGGCGGAGCGGTCGTGCTGGTGGTGACGGTGAGTTCGTCGCTGTTGGTGGCTCCGCCGAAGGCGGTGGCTGTAATCACGGTCACATCGGTGACGCCGAGTGCTTCTGTCGCGGGAATCACCTTGCGGATCTGGAACAGGTTGAGGGTGGCGGCCGCACCCGGTACGGAGATGTCGGGGAATGCGTCGGAGTCGTTGTTGAACTGGGAGATCGGAATCGAGTCCCAGGTTCCGTCACCGTTGGTGTCGGCAGCAATCATGCAGGGAGTGCCCGGTGCGGTCAGGCATCCGGCGGTGGACGGACCTGAGTACCAGAGCTGGGTCTCCCACGCCTGCGTCGATGCGCTGGTTGAGAAATCGTACCGGACGGCTCCAGCAGGTGTCTTGTAGGTACTGCCGCTGTAAGAGGCTGTCGTGCCTGGTGCCTGGGTTAGCGTGCCATCGGATTCGATCAGGAAATCAACGATCGAAAATGCCTGGGTGACGCAGTCATTCGTCGTAACGGCGTCCACCAGATTCGGCGTCGGAGCCGCTTCGGTATAGTCCTGGAGCCGCGTGCAGAGACTCGCGGTGTAACTTCCTGTCGCTTTCCCTGCCATGGTAAATGTATAGGGCGTGGGTACAGCCTGAGATTCCTGGCTCGGAACCGTGAGATTGACGGTACCTGCGGAGGTAGCGGCGGGGGCCGATGGCCCTGTAAACTGGAACCGGTTCGGCAGGTCTTTCAGATCCACAAAACCGCGTAGTCCCACGTTACCGGACATGGCAATATTTGCATTGAAGAGAGAGTTATACCGGTAATTGGTCGTGATCGGGCTGAATGCGATGTTCAATGCGCCGGCGTCGTATCGACTGGGCATGGCACCTTGTATGGAATTGATAACTGCCGTCCGGGCATTGGCAGCCGTATTGCCCTCCTGAAAGGACCAGATCAGCGGAAAAATAATCTCGTTGGCCGCACCGGTATTCAATGTGCCGATGGTCCACCGGAGGAACCCGGCTGCATCCGCGGCGGCCAAAGGACAGCCTGTTGCACCCGCATAGTTGTCTCGCATGTTGGACCAGTTGGTATTGAAGACCACACAGCGCTGCTGCACAGAAGTCCAGGACGGTGAGCAGCCCCCGGAGGTGCAGCGGGCGGAGAAGCCGCCAGAAACATACAGGCCGCCTGACGCATCATCGTCGCTGCCGACAAGCGTGTCGGTTGTGCCATCGTAGTAGGAACTTTCGCTTCCGTATGATCCGCGGTAGTTCCAGTCGACGCCGTTGCTGAACAGTACGCCACCGTTTTCATTGTAGGCGACATTGCCGGTGTTCGTGATGCGGTAGGTCTGTCCAAACCAGGTGTTATTATTCCGGATAATGGTTTTCTGAGTAATCCCGATTGTCCGGTTCGCCGTGGCGCCACCGGTCAGGTTCACTTCCGTGACTGCCTCAATATCCCCGAAAGGGGTGATATTGAATGTCGTCTCGGTCCGGGAATTTTCCGTAAAGATACGGTTTGCTCCACAGGTGCTGTCGTTGCAGTTGCCGGTGGCGTCATTGTTATTATCGCCGGTGATATCGCACGTTTCGAGGCCGAACTGGTAAGTCCGGTTGTTGCCACCGCCGCCATTGGGATCCCATCGTGCCGCAAACTTGGCTCCTGCACACCGGTCGATATTGGCGCCAAGACCGTCGCCCGATTCGCCGAAGTTGTCGCTGCCGGCAGCCGGGGTGTCGCCGTTATATGGGAAAACCAGAGCGCTGATTCCACCTTCGTAACCAGCCGGCACATTAAGCAGCAGGGAATTGTTCGGGGCAGGGGGATTCAGCGTCGTATCGAAACCGGTGATGAAGGCGCGGACCGGGCTCTCGGCCGCCAGAAGCAAAAGGGCGAAAGCGAGCACCCGGTACCACCAGATACCCCCGCCGGAATCTTTGCCGAACCGGCCGTTTTCTCTCTGCCGAGCCTTTTTCACGTCTTCAGCTTTGCAACCCGGCTGCCATCGGCTCCAGTCTGAGGATTACTTGCGCACGGAGCAGCCTAACTTGCTGAATAGACTAGCCGTTTTGGCGGGAAATGGCGATGATATGTATCACGGAAGCAGTGGTTTCAGAGGCGTATTTCGTACTGAAACCGTCCGGAATCCGGCAGGTGTCATGGAATACTGACAGTTCGTGCCGTTTTGATGCAGTTTTGAGTGAACCGATTGCGGGATGAATGAGGGAAGTGGCGAGCCGACGAAGCCGAACTTCGAACGTACTGCCTGGAAAACCTCCACGAACTCAACGAGACCGGGGTGCTGATCCGGGAGTTTATTGTGATCTCTACCGACCCGAACTGCCGATATATTCCAGCGCCTTAGCCAAACCAACTCCCGTCACCAGCTTGAAAGCCTCGACGATTCGCTGGACGGCGAGACGCTGTACCAGTGGGACGGCGAGGGCCGTCTGCTCTCGAAAGGCGCGCCACCTACCACTTCTCGCGTTTGATCTCGCGGAGGAGGCTGGTGCGGTCGGCGGCGAGGTCCGGGGCCGCCGTCGGCGAGGGCCAACCCAAACTGATTAACTTGTAAAGTAATTCCCGGTGTGGCATGAATCGGGCATCTCGAAGGATTGCCGGCCCCGGACGTCCGGGGCCGCGCGGGGAGTGAGTCTCATGGCAACGCTGACGCACAATCTGTTCTGGGGGCAGGGGGCGCGGGACTACCGGCTGGAGGTGACCGCGGGCAAATGGCCCACGGATACCGAGGGCAGCGTGTTTATCGTCGGCCCGGACAAGCGCCGCCCCGGCGGCCACTGGTTCGGCGAGCACGGCATGGTGATGAAGATCGCCTGCGCACCGGACCGGGACGGCAGGGTCGGGGTCAGGATCCGGCACGTCGATACGCCGGTGAAAAAGCTCCGGGACCGCCTGCCGCAGCTGTTCAAGCGGGTGTTCGTCATGGAGGCGTCGCCCTTCGGCGTCACGAACTTCGGCAACACAAACGTTCAGTCCATGGGGGACCGCCTGTTCGTGGGCTACGACGTGGGGCGTCCGCTGGAGATCGATCCCGAAACGCTGGAGTTCATCACGCCCGTGGGGGCGAACGATGAATGGGTGCAGGGCATTCCCGGCCTCCTCGAGCCGATGGTGTCCGTCGCCGCGCACCCGGCGCCCGCCTACGACGAGAACGCCATCTACTTCGTGAACTACACGATGCTCCCCGTGAAGAGCGGGCAGGGCGGCTGCTGGATCGCCCGCTGGGACATGGAAGGCCCGGTCCGCAGGTGGAAGCTCGAGGGGATGAGCAAATTCGACAGCATTCACGACATCAAGGCGACGAAGGATTACCTCGTCATCACCGACCTCCCGTTCGTCACCGAGCCGGCCGCCATGCAGGGCAAGCCCCGCAAGAAGCCGGCGCAGGATTTCACGCAGCTCTGGATCGTGAAGAAGTCGGACCTCGAGAAAACGCCCGAGGGCGGCCCCGTGCGGGTGCGGGAGCTGAAGATCCCGATGGCGACGGGCCACATCGCCCTCGACTACGAAAACCCGGACGGGAAGCTCCAGGTCTACCTCCAGCACATCATCTCGGCGGATCTCGCCACGGCAGTGACGGAGACGACCAAGGACAGGGACGGCCGGGTCATGGACCTCAATTTCGAGGGGATGCCGGCGCTGGGGTTCCAGCCGTCGGTGATCGGGCGCTACCGGATCGACGCCGAAACGGGCGAACTCATCGAGAAGAAGCTCGCCATGGACAAGGAGAACTTCTGGGGCGGCGTCCTGTGGACGCAGAACCTCTACACGAAGGGCTCCCAGGACCGCGCCCAGAATCTCTATTACGGGGCGATGGGGTTCGACCCCGAGCTGATCACCGAGACCGAGTGGCGGCTCTACAAGGATTCGCCCGTGAATCCGGTCCCCAAGGACAAGCTGCCGGAGTCCTACGTGCCGGGGGCGCTGGCCCGCATCGACCTCGAGTCGATGGAATACTGCGATCTCTACCGGTACGGCGGCGGGACGTTCCCGCACCCGCCGACCTTCGTGCCCCGCCGGAACTGCAAGGGCGACACGGACGGTTACGTGGTGGTGGTCATCCACAAGAACGGCCCCAAGGAAGTCCACATCTTCGATGCGGCGGACATCGCGAAGGGGCCCGTCGCCCGGGCTACCGCACCGGATTTCAACCCGCCGCTCCTTCTCCACTCCTGCTGGATGCCGCCCCGCAAGGGGCCGCGGTCGTCGGCGTACAAGGTCGATCCGGTGAAGGACGCCTGGGGCGCACTGAAGGGTTATCCCAAGCTCGCCGCCGATCTCGTGGGCTTCGCCCGCACCATGGCGAAGAAACCCCGGCGGCCGAAGGCCGAGGCGCGGTAGTTCTCAACCCGCCAGCAGGCGGATCCGTTCGATGAGCGGGCGGCCTTCGGGCCCCAGGTGCCGCTCAAGCAGCGGCAGGTAGTCCGCGAGGTCCTGGCGTTTCATGGTGGCGAGCCGCTCCGGCGGGCCCGCCTGCGTCCGGTGGCGGAGGTTGTCCAGCCGGTCGGCGGCCTTCACGAGCAGCGCGCCGGGGCCGGCCCGCACGAGTCCGTCCAGATAGTTCACCCGCGAGGCCGAAGGGCTCTCGCCGGGGTTCAGCTTGTGGGGCACCGACAGGGCGAGGGTGAGCCGGGCGGCCTGGGGCCCCACCGCCGTCACCAGTTCGCTCCAGGTGAGCCGCCGGTCGTGTTCGAGTACGTCATGGCAGAGGGCCCCGGCGATCAGCACCGGGTCAGTGGTGCGGGCTTCCTCGGTGAGGATCAGGGCGAGCCTTATAGGGTGGACGAGGAACGGGCCCTCGCCGCCGCCGGGGAGTGGCCGCCGCTCGTGACCGTGGATGCGCCCCGCGAGCCCCAGCGCCGGCAGCGCGGCATCCCACCCCGAGGTGCCGAGGTCCGCCCGGAGGCGTTCGAGCAGGGGCCTGAGTTCGGGCGCGTATCCGTGAAGGTTCATGGGCGCCCGAAAGATTAGCACGGGCCGGTGGATTTTCAGCCGCGGGTTTGGGCTATTCTCGCGGCCAGTGGAAAACGCCCCGCTACGCCGCCGGATTTCCTGGCAGGAGCCTGTGCTCCTCGTCCTCGCCGCCCTGGCCACGACGGCGTTTTTCGCCTCGGTCCAGTTCTTTGTGCCCGAGCCCATCGACTTCGACGTCTACTACCACCTTGCACTCGCCCGCGAGATGCGGGCGAACGGCCCGCTCCAGGCGTTTCCGTGGACTCCTTATTCGATCTTCTCGGTCCATTTCGCCGACAAGGAGTTTCTTTTCCATGCGCTGCTCATGGCCGTCTCGGACCTCCCCGTGACTCTGGCGGCCCAGTGGGGAGCGGTGGCGGGGCAGGCGTTCCTGGCGGGCGTCTTTGCGTTCACGCTCTGGAAGCTCCGGGTTCCCTACGGCTGGTTTTTCGTCGCCCTGCTGATGACGCAGGGCGATTCGCTGGCGATCCGGCTGGCCATGTGCCGCCCGCACACCTGGGGCGTGGCGTTCTCGGTGCTGGTGCTCTGGATGCTGATCGCCCGGGTGCGTCTGCGCTGGCTCGCGCTCGCCGTCTATTTTTACGGCATGTTCCACACGGCGTCGTGGATCTCGGTGGCCTATGCCGGGATCTGGGGGTTCTGGTGTTTCGTGTTCCCGCCCGAGGGGGAGCGCCGCAGGATCGTCTGGCAGCCGCTCGCGGCCTGCGCCGCCGGGTGGTTCGCCGGGCAGGTGCTGCATCCCAATTTCCCGGAGACGTTCCGGCTGTTCTATCTCCAGAACTTCGTCGTGCCGTTCCACACGACGGCGGCGGGCAACGACGCCCTGAAAGTGGCCTTGGGCGGCGAGCTCTACACCGCCGGGATAAAAACGGTCATCTCCCACCTGCCGATGATCCTTTTGTTCGCCGCGGCGCTTGCCGTGATCTTTTCCCGCTGGCGGCGGCCCAGGCCCGAGGTGCTGCTGGTTCTCACCGTGGCGCTCGCCTTCGGGATCGTGAGCACGTTTTTCCTGAAGCGGCTCTACGAGATCGCCGCTCCGCTGACCGTGTTCGCCTTTGCCGTCGTCTGGAAATTCGTCCGCTGCGCGGACACTGACGATACGGACGGGGATGAAAGCGATGCTGACGGGGAAGAAACCTCCGGAGGGGCCTCACCGGCGGTCCAGATCGCCGGGATGATTATCCTCGCCGCCGGGGCGCTCTATACGGGCCTTGCGGTCCGTGAACGGGTATCGCCCGTCTCGCCGTCGCTCCGGATGGCTAAATGGGTGGGCCGGAACGTCGTGGAGCCGCAGAAGATATTCACGGCCCAGTGGGCGGATTCGGCCCCGCTCCTCTACTTCGCGCCGCACCTCACCACGATGGTCGCCCTGGATCCGACGTTTTTTTATGCCAGGGACCGGGAACTTTTCATCGAGTACGTCGATATCGTCCTTGGCCGCACGAAGGACCCCGTGCCCAAAATTCTCGACCGGTTCGACTCGAAGTGGGTGACGATGTGGAAGATTCCCGCTTTCAGGCGGTTCGCGATGCAGCTTTCGAAGGATCCGCGCGCGAAGCTCGCTTACGACGACAAGACCTATCAGGTGTGGAAGCTGTCCAGGGAGCCACAGCGGACCCTTCCGCCGCCGAACGAAGAGTGACGGGCAGGTTCAGCGACGGGCCGGCGGGGCGGCCCGCACCGGTTGGGCTGCTGCCTTGGCCTTTTCTTCTTCGATCTTCTTTTCGATGGCGGCGATCCGGGCCTGGATGACCGCAATTCCCGAATAGCCCGAGGACACGCTCCGGTAGACGTCCGCCGCGCGGACGGGGTCGTCCATCATCTCGAGGGCGCGGCCCTTCTCGATCCGCACGAGGTCGGTGAAATCCGGGGATTCGGCCGGGGGATCGCCGGGATTCGCGACGAACGACTCCTCGGCTCTTTCGAGGCTCCGGAAAGCCTCCGGGTACTGGCCCCGCATGGACTGGATCGCCGCAAGCCGGAACCACGCCCGTGCGGCGAGCGGCGAGCGCGGGAACTCGCGGGTGAACTGCTCGTACTTGAGAGCGGCCTGGTCGCGGTTCCCCAGCTTCTCGTATTCGCGGGCGAGGGCGAGCCGTGCCGCATCCGTACGCACGAAGCCGGGATACTCGTCTACGATCCGGCTCAGGGTATCGATGGCCTTGAGCGGAGACTCGAGCTGTTCGGAGTACAGGACCGCCATGCGCTCCAGCGACTCCGGGGCCCGGTCGTCGGCCGGAAAGGCGGAAATGAACCGTTTGTACAGCTCGACGGCGAAGTCGTGCCGGTTCAGTTCGAGATCGACGGTACGGGCGTAGTCGTAGAGATTGCGCGCCGCCTGGGGACCCTGCGGGTTCGCATCGTAGGCCCGGTAGAACAGCTCGGCCGCCTCGGCGGGATTCGCGGCCCGGAGTTCGGCCTGGGCTTCTTCCCGGAGGCGGTTCTCAGGGCGGAACCGGTCGCACCCCGGGAACGCCAGAAACGCCGCCAGGGCGGCAGCCGTCAGCGCGGGTGCAGAACGGAAAATCACAGCCGGCCGGCCGTCAGGACTCTTCCGGAGCGCCGCCGCCGTCCCCGGGGGGCTGGGCGGCGTCTTTCGGAGCCGCGCCGCCGTTTTCGGAGTCAGTGTCCGTATCCTCGCGGGCGATCCGCGTGATGGAGCTGACGGCTTCCTCGGAATCGACGTTCAGGAGCCGAACACCCTGCGTGTTGCGGCCGATCACGCTGATCTCCTTCACGGCGATGCGGATCAGCTTGCCCTGGTCGGTGATGATCATGAGCTGGTCGTCGTCCTTGACGCGCTCCAGGGAGACCACGTCGCCGGTCTTGTCGGTAATCTTGGCGTTGATGACGCCCTTGCCGCCGCGGTTCGTAACGCGGTACTCGGCGACTTCGGTGCGCTTGCCGAATCCCTTGGACATGACCGTGAGGACGGTGTCGGTGGGTTTCACGCTGGCGGCGCCGATCACGACATCACCCGTCTCGAGGTCGATGCCCCGCACGCCGACGGCGGCGCGGCCCATGGGGCGCACCTTGTCGTTCGGGAAGCGGATCGCCATGCCGTCCTTCGAGCCGATGACGATCTCGTCGTCCTTGTTGCAGACGAGCACGGTCTTGAGCTCGTCGCCGTCGTCGATGCCCAGGGCGATCAGGCCCGACGGACGGGGCCGGGAGAATTCCTCAAGAGAGGTTTTCTTGACGGTGCCGAGCTTCGTGACGAAGAAGAGATACTGCTCCTCGCTGAACTCCCTGAGCGGCAGGATGGCGGCGATGCGCTCTCCTTCGCCGGAGCGGATCTGGACGAGGTTCACGATGGCCTTGCCCTTGGCGGTTCTGGAACCTTCGGGGATGTCGTAGACCTTGAGCCAGTAAATGCGGCCCTGGTTCGTGAAGATCAGCAGGTAGCTCTTCGTGGACGCGGCGAACACGCTCGTCACGAAGTCCTCTTCCTTCACGGCCGCGCCAATGACGCCCTTGCCGCCGCGCCGCTGGGACCGGTAGAGCGAGGTTGCACTTCGCTTGATGTAGCCCTGGTGCGAGACGGTGACGACCATCGGCTCGTCGGCGATCAGGTCTTCCTCGTCGATGTCGCCCGCCGCCGCCGCCAGCTCGGTGCGGCGTCCGTCGCCGAACCGGTCCCGGATCTCCACGGTTTCGGTGCGGATGATCCCGTAGACCCTCTTCTCGTCCGCGAGGATCGCCTCGAGCTCGGCGATGAGCTTCATCACTTCGGCCAGTTCGTCGAGGATCTTCTGGCGCTCCATGCCGGTGAGGCGCTGGAGCCGGAGCTCGAGGATCTCCTTGGCCTGGATGTCGGAGAGGCCGAACTTCGTCATGAGGCCCTTGTGCGCCTCGTCGGGGTTCTTCGACGCCCGGATCAGGGCGATCACCTCGTCCAGATGGTCGAGGGCGATCTTGAAGCCCTCGAGGACGTGGGCGCGCCGCTGGGCCTGCCGGAGCAGGTAGCCGGTCCGGCGGGTCACGACCTCGAACCGGTGCTTGACGAACTCCTGCAGGAACTCCCTGAGCGACAGGTAGCACGGCCGGCCGCCACGGATGCACAGCAGGATGATCCCGTAGCTTTCCTGGAGCTGCGTGTGCTTGTAGAGGTTGTTCAGCACGACGCCGCCGTTGGAGTCTTTCTTCAGTTCGATAACGATCCGCATGCCCGAGCGGTCGGACTCGTCCCGGATATCGGAAATGCCCTCGATGCGCTTGTCCCGGACCAGCTCGGCGATTTTCTCGATCAGCCTCGCCTTGTTCACCTGGTAGGGGATCTCGGTGACGATGATGGCTTCGCGGTCCTTGCGGACTTCCTCGAAAGCCGCCTTGGCGCGCACGGTGATCTTGCCGCGCCCCGTCTGGTAGGCGGAGGCGATGCCCGAGCGGCCCATGATCTGGCCGGCGGTAGGGAAGTCGGGGCCCTTCACGATCCGGCAGAGGTCGTCATTGGAGGTGTCGGGGTGATCGACGAGATGGATGATCGCGTTGCACACTTCCGTCAGGTTGTGCGGCGGGATCTTGGTCGCCATGCCGACGGCAATGCCGTCCGAACCGTTGATCAGCAGATTCGGCACCTTGCCCGGCAGTACGACGGGTTCCTCGGTGGAGCCGTCGAAGTTCGGCGTGAAATCGACCGTTTCCCGGTCGATATCGTCCATGAGCGCCTCGGCGAGCGGCGTGAGGCGCGACTCCGTATACCGGTAGGCGGCCGGCGGATCGCCGTCCACGGAACCGAAGTTCCCCTGGCCGTCGATCAGCGGGTACCGGAGGTTCCAGTTCTGGGCCATGCGCACCAGGGCGTCGTAGACAGCCGAGTCGCCGTGCGGATGGTATTTCTTCAGTACCTCGCCGACGACACCCGCGCACTTGGAATGCTTGTGGTCGGAGGTGAGTCCTTCGCGCAGCATGGCGTAGAGGATGCGCCGGTGGACGGGTTTGAGGCCGTCGCGCACATCGGGGAGTGCACGGCCGACGATGACCGACATGGCGTACGCCATGTACGAGCCGCGCATTTCATCTTCAATGCTGACGGGAATGATCTGGGAAACGTTGCTGGATGTGGGATCAGCCATGCTCTAGTCGCGGGTACCGGAAGCCTTCACCTGAAGGGGTTTTTGTATCGCGATTCCGGCGGACAAATCAACGACGGGATCACGGGCAAGTGACGCTGCGGCGGGACAGGCGCGGCGCGTCATCCGGCGGTCCTGGACGGGCTTCTAACTTGGCAATATTGTTGACTATTCCGGTACTGTCCGGCAGACTGCGGATGTTTCGCGATTTTCTGCGTGCGATACCGGTGTGACGGAAATTCGTTTTCCGTCTGCGGGTGGGTCCGGGCGGTCTCCTTTCTCGGGAAATCTCACGGGCTGACCGGTGGAGCGCCTTCAGGTCTAAGTCGAAGGGATGAGATGACAGTGTTGAGACGATACGGATTTGGCCGGGTTGTGTTTTGCGTCACGCTGCTGACCTCGCTGCTTCTGGCGGGCCGCTCGCAGGCGCAGAACCCATTCACGATCGTTCACCGCGGTATCGAGCATGCCGAACGTGGCAAGCCGCTCTCGATCTCCGTGACCATCGAGCCGGATTCGGAGCTCGAATACGCGTCGATTTTCTACCGCCGTCCCGGCAACAAGAGCTATGCCCAGCTTTATCTCCAGAAGGTTAAGGGCGGAAACTACAAGGCCGATCTCGACGCCAAGTTCGTTACGGCCGACGGCCTCGAATACTACATTTCGGCGGTTAACCGTAAGGCCGAGGAGTTCGTTCTCTTCGCCTCGCCCGAGAAGCCCCAGTACCTCTCCACCAAGCGCGTGGCGCTGATCATGACGGAGAAGATCGACAAGTACGACAAGGTGATCGAGGGTGTCCGCGGCGCGCTCAAGGCCGACATCGAGCCCTACGACATGAACAAGGACGAAAACCAGGGCAAGACGATCGTCGAACGGCTCGTCAGATCCGGCGACCGTCCGGACCTTATCATCGCCGTCGGCCTCGGCGCCTCGCGCCTCTGCCGGGACTACGTGAAAGACATCCCGGTCGTTTTTTCGATGGTCACAAACCCGCAGCGGGAAGACCTGAAAACCAAGAACATGACCGGCATCTCGCTGGACGTCCCTGTGAAGGCCCAGCTCGTCACGTTCAAGAGCGTCGTTCCGAAGATCCAGAAAGTCGGCGTGCTCTACGACCCGAAGAACACGGGCGACCTGATCGAGCAGGCCAAGTTCATCGCCCCCTCGCAGGGGTTCGAAATCCTCCCGGTCCGGGTGGACGACCCGAACGAGCTGTCGAACGCCCTCCGCAAGTTCGAGGGCGGCATCGATGCCCTGTGGCTCGTGCCGGACAAGACCGTCGTCCGGGGCGATACCCTGAAGCTGATCCTCAAGTTCACGCTGGACCGCCGGATTCCGTTCTTCGTGTTCGAGAAGTCCTTCGTCACGGCGGGCGCCCTCGTGGGCCTCTCGCCGGACCTTTCCGACATCGGCCGCCGCGCCGGCGAGATCTCGAACCGTATTCTCGGAGGCGCCGATCCGGGCCTGATCACGATCGCGAGCCCCGAACGGCTCATGGTGACGCTGAACAACGAAACGGCGAAGGCCATCGGCGTGGACAAGACCATCGCGCTGAACGTGATGCAGTATGCGGCCGAGAATTCCTACCCGATCGAAATCACCGGCGCCCGCTAGCGGTCCCCGGACTCCCCGGCCACCGTCCGGGCGAGCGTAAAGGCATATATCCGTTCCGCTCCGGCATCCTTCAGGATTGCCGAACAGGCGTTGAGGGTCGCGCCCGTCGTACAGACGTCGTCCACCAGAATGATCGTGGAGGCAGGCCGGTGCTTTCCTGCCTGGAAACGCTTGCGGGCATTCTTCTGGCGGTCGGCAAACCGCAGCGATGCCTGCTCGACTCCGAGGCCGGTGGATTCCACCACGCCAGCGGCGGTTTTCAGGTTGGCCTCCCGGCCGAGCGAGAGGGCGAGCCGGTGGGCGAGGTCGAAACCCCGCTCGCGGAGCTTGCCGGGGGCCGGCGGGACGCTGACGATCTCAGCCCCATGATGGGCGCCTGCCTGCCAGGCAAATGTCCCTGCGAACAGGAGTTCGAGGGGCCGCAGGCCCCCAAGATCGCCGCCGAACTTGAGGCGGTTTACCGTTTCCCGGAGTTTGCCCCGGAACAGCCATGCCGAACGGGCGGTCTCGAACGCCGGCGGACTGGCCATGCAGCGGGGACAGGTGTGGGAGGCCGAGGCGGGGTCATTCTCCGGCACGTAGGCGTTCAGGTAGGGCTCGCCGCAGCGGGGGCACCAGGGTTCCTGAACCGGTTCCAGCTTCGCCAGGCAAGCGGCGCAGAGCGGCGTGCGGCGGTCCGGCAGGCTGGCCGAGCACCAACCGCAGCGGGGCGGGACGAGCAGGTCCAGGCCCGCCCTGAACGGCCGTATCCAGAAGCTTTCCGGCATTAGTGAAAGGCTGACCGGCTTCCGGGCCGGACGGCAAACGCATCCTGACCGGGATCAGTGCAAGGAGGCGGGGCACCGGCTAGGGTCACGGCTATCCAGCCCCCGGGAGAGAAAAGACATGTCCGCAAAGGTTAAGTTCATCCGCAAGAGTTCCGAAGCCAGCAAGGCGCCGAAGAAGAGCCACGGCAAGCTCGCAGCGGCGACGAAGATCCGCAAAAGCACGACCCTGAATCCCCATTCGGTCCAGAAGAAGGCGACCACCCGCAATCCCAAGGGGAAATCCCACAAGGCCGCCCGCTGACTTCCAGCCGGGTTTTCCGGCTAGAATGGAACAGGGACGCCATTCATCGCCGTGATCGATCTCAATAATCCGCATCCGATTCTTCAGCTCCTCGTTTCCCTGGGGCTGGGGCTGCTTGTCGGCCTGCAGCGCCAGTGGGCGGACGCACCGCTCGGCGGCGTGCGTACCTTTGCCCTGACGGCGATGCTGGGGACCGTCTGTGCGGTCCTCGCCGAAAGCTACGGCATCTGGATCGTTCCGGCGGGGTTCGCCGGGGTGACGGCGACCGTCGTCGTCGGAAACCTGATCCGCAAGAACGGCAAGGACCTCGAAAACGAGACCGGCATGAGTACGGAGATCGGCATGCTGCTGATTTACGGCATCGGCGTGCTGGTCCACGAGGGGCCGCTCTGGCTTGCCGCTTCGACGGCCGGGGCCCTCGCCGTGATCCTCCAGATGAAGATCGAGCTTCACTCCTTCGCCGAACGGTTCACGGCCGACGAGCTGAAGGCGATCATGCAGTTCGTCCTGATCACGCTCGTGATTCTGCCGCTGGTGCCCAACGAGGTATTCGGCCCCTACGACGTCCTGAATCCCCGCGAGGTGTGGCTCATGGTCGTCCTGATCGTGGGGATCAGTCTGGCGGGCTACATCGTCTACAAGTTTTTCGGCGAGAACGCCGGCCTGCTGCTCGGCGGCTTTCTGGGCGGTCTCATTTCGAGTACGGCCACGACGGTGAGTTACTCCCGCCGGAGCAGCGAGGCTCCGTCCGGAGCGGTTCATCATGCAGCGCTCATCGCCATCGCCTGGACGACGCTCTACGGCCGCGTTTTCGTGGAAGTACTGGTGGCTGCTCCGGCATTCCGGGCCATCTGGATTCCGCTCGGGGCCCTGCTGGCCGTTTCCATCGGAGTGACATTCTGGATGCGGAGCCGGATCAGCGCTTCCAAGGCGAAGCTCCCGCCGCAGGGTAACCCCAGCGAGTTCCGCACAGGCTTCGTATTCGCGGGCCTCTACACGGTCGTCGTGCTGGCGGTGGCATTCGCCAAGGAACAGTACGGGAAAAGCGGCCTCATGGTGGTCGCCGTGCTGTCGGGCATCACCGACGTCGACGCAATTACGCTCTCCACCTCACGGCTCGTTCACGGCGGGAAGCTGAGCCAGACCGAAGGCTGGCATGTGATCCTGATGGCGATCCTCGCAAACGTGTTTTTCAAGGGTGTCATGGCTTCCGTGATCGGCGGCCGGACGCTGGCCAGGCAGCTGGTGCCGGTCTGGCTCGCGACGCTCGTGACGGGCGGCCTGCTGGTGCTGTTCCTGTAAAAACCCCGGCTGGTCAGCCGCCGCCCGTAATCCGGGCAGCCCGGCGCAGGAGATCCACGGCAATGGCGTGAAGCCGCTGGCCGGTTTCCACGGGAGCCTTGCCGTGAAGGGCCCGGACATGGGTTCCTTCGAGGATTATTCCCAGCTTGTAGCAGGCGAGTGCCGTGTACCAGTCGATGCGGGCGAGGTCACGGCTGCTCCGTGCGGCATAGCGTTCCACCAGTTCACGGGGTGCAGGAAAACCTGTCCATGAGACTTCGGGCGTCAGCATGGTGAAGCCGTTTTCGGGATAGGTGGCGATCAGCCAGCCGAGGTCGAGCAGCGGATCCCCCAGGGTCGCCATCTCCCAGTCCACGATGGCGGTGACGTCAGGGGATGTTTCCGAGAATCTCACGTTGGCGACGTGGTAGTCGCCGTGAATGATCCCCGGAGTCCAGCTCCGGGGGACGTTCGACTCCAGCCACCGGGCGAGGGCGTCCACGTCGGGAAGCCGCGAGCCCGTGTACCCGGACGGATAGACGTAGCTGTCCAGGTCGGCTTTCCACCGGCCGGCCTGCCGCTCCAGAAAGCCCTCGGGCTTTCCGAACCCGTCGAGTCCGCATTCCCGGTAGTCCACGGCCCCGAGTTCGGCGAGGGCGTCGATCATCGAAAAACCCATCTGGCGGCGCACATCCGGGCTTCCGGCGTGGAGCGGCGGCATGCCGCCCGCGGGGTTGAAACCGGGGACATAGTCCATGAGGTAGAACGCCGCGCCGAGGGTGTCCGTCTCGCTGCTGCCGGCGATGTATTTCGGATGGCGCACAGGGGTTTTGCTGAGAGCCCTGAGCAGGACCGCCTCCCGACGGATGGCGTCGTCGGAGTTCTTGCGTTTGTGGATCGGCGGGCGCCGCAGGACGTAGGTCCGCCCGCCACGCTCGAACCGGACCATGATGTTCTGGGTGCCGCCATCCAGCGGGCGGACGTTAACTACCGGACCTCGCGGCAGTCCCTCGCGGTCCATCCAGTCCGAGAGCCGGGCGAAATCCACGGCCTCCGGCGGTACGGTTGTGCTGTTATCCACGGAAACCATGGTGCCCGCTCCGGAAGGGGAAGTTAAGCGGCCGGGTTATCGGTAGTGAACCTGGGGATTACACGCCGGAGCGGCGGTCTTGTACCCTTTGAACCGGCATGGTGGGTCGCCCGGGACTCGAACCCGGGACCCTCTGCTTAAAAGGCAGATGCTCTAACCACCTGAGCTAGCGACCCGTGAGCGGGAAGCGAGGACTGATTGCCGTCCTCGCCGGGCATTTCTAATGAACGCCGGAGACCGTTTTTTCAAGGCCCCCGGAGCCGCAGCCGGGAGAGGGCAGAATGTCAGGTGCCGGGGTGTGCCGAATTTCCAGTTGTGAGGGCAGCGGGGCGGGAATTTCGTGGAGAATTCAGGGGCATTCTGTTATCTTGATAATCAAAATTCCCGTAACACTCTGTAATTACTAAGGTAATCAATGAAGTTCAAAGTCACTGAGCGGCTTGTCGATGAGCGTCACCGGCGTCTGGACGAATACATCCGCGGGAAATCGCTGAAGACTACCCGCCAGCGCACCGACATTGCCGATGTTTTCTTCCGCACCAATTCGCATCTTTCGATAGAAGAAGTGCTCGAGCTCGCCCGCAAGAAGAACCGAAAGGTGGGCTACGCGACCGTTTACCGCACGCTGAAGCTGCTCGCCGAGGCGGGGCTCGCCAACGAGCGGTATTTCGGCGACAAGGTGGCCCGCTATGAGGTCAACGAGGCGAACGAGCACCATGACCACATGGTCTGCCTCTCGTGCGGCAAGATCATTGAGTTCGAAAACGACGAGATCGAGAAGCTCCAGGTCGCGGCCGCCAAGGCCCACGGTTTCCGTCTGGTGAAACACCGTCTGGAGCTCTACGGCGTCTGCAAGGACTGCCAGCAGGCCGGCAAGGGCGGCCAGTTCATCCACTCTGCCTGACAAAATCCGGTTTCAGACCCGGAATCGGGTCATGAGTTCGCGAAGATTCGTCGATGCACGGGTCAGTTCGTCCACTGTGTGGGAGAGCTGCTGGGACTGCGTACCGATGGAGCGCGTTTCGGTGAGGATCTTTTCAAGGCGGCTCGCGGTCTGGCTGCTCGAGCGGGCCTGATCCTCCGACAGGGAAAGCATCTGGGACGAAAAGCTCGTTGTTTCCTCGACGGCCGAGGCGATGCTCTTGAACGACTCATCGGCGTTCTTGAGGGCGCTGGAGCTTTTCGCCAGCTCCTCGCGGATCTTGTCCA
Organism: uncultured bacterium; assembly: GCA_964621525.1. Taxonomy (GTDB): domain Bacteria; phylum JAGRBM01; class JAGRBM01; order JAGRBM01; family JAHCIT01; genus CAZMGV01. The sequence continues at coordinate 84,009 of CAZUMS010000001.1, read as the reverse complement.
TGGAGGCCACCGCCTGACGGCTGTCCTTCTGGAGCGCGTCGATGATGCCCTCGATCTGGGATGACGAACTGGACGAAGATTCGGCAAGCTTGCGGACTTCCTGGGCGACGACCTCGAAACCCCGGCCGTGCTCGCCGGCGCGGGCGGCCTCGATGGCGGCATTGAGGGCGAGCAGGTTCGTCTGCGAGGCTATGTCCTTGATGATCGAGATGATCTGCGCGATGTCCTCGGACTTGCGCTTGAGCCCGTCGATGATCCGGTCCGCCTCGTTCACGACCTGCTGGGTCTGGGTCATGGCACCCATGGCGGGGCCGATGGCCGAGAGGCCATGTCCGGCGCTCTCCTGCGCCTTGGCGCTCTGGGCGGAAGTGTCCTTGGAGAAGGAGAACACCGACTGGGCGGAACTGGCGAGTTCCTCGACCGTGGACGCGGCCTCGGTCGACATGCGGTTCTGGGAATCGGCGCTCCGGGAGAGGGCGCTTGCAGCGGAACTGATATCGCTGCTCGTCGTGTTGAGGAGAGTCGAGGCATCCACAATCTTGGCAATGAGCGTCCGGGTGCTCTCGATCATCCGGTTCACGTTGTCGGCGAGATCCCGGATCTCGTCGTTCGAGGCCACCTGGACTCCCTGGGAGAAATCGCCGTCGGCGAGCTTCTGCATGAGCGAACCCATCTCCCGGATGGGGGCGGTGATGTTCTGGCCGAGCCAGAGGGCCGTGATCGCGCCGATGAGCGAAATGACCAGTGCGACCTGAAGGCCGATCTTCAGGCTGGAGGCCTTGGCGTCCACAACGACCCTGTCGCTGAGCGCGACTCGCACCTGCCCGAGCTCGCCCGAGCCGATGTCCGACATCACCTGGGCGCGGCCGGTGAACACCGACTTGCTGCCACGGTAGGAATCGAGTGTGCGCCCGCCCCTGGAATAGTCGTCGGCAAGGAAGCTCGCGACGGTGTTCCCGTCCTTGCCGGCGACCTCGACGAAGATCACTTCCTTGTTTTCGCGGGCGGCTTCGATGGCTTTCTTCACGGCGTCGGCATCGTCGAACTCGAGGCCCGCACTGACGCCCGCCGCGAGCATCTTGGCGAGTGTCGCGGTGCGGTTTTCGATGGCTTCGGTTTCGCGGGCGCCCTGGAAAACGTAGATGGATACCGTTACCAGCACGGCAATGAGGGTGGTCAGAGTCAGAATGACTCCGGTCAGCTTGGTCTTGATCGTCAGCCTGACCATGCCCCTGCGGAACTCCCCTGGCTTCGCCTGCCGGTTTCCGGATTCAGGCTACTTCACGATGCGGGCGACTTTGAGCACCTGCGCAGAGAAGCTGCATCCTTCGTCCTTGGAGGCATCGTGATTGATGACGATTCGAGGCTTGTTGTCCTCGACCTCGAAGCTGACGGAAAATCCCTTCTCGACATAGGAAAGGCTCGACGCGGCGGTGGTGACCTTCTGCTCCCTGGCAATACGGATCATTTCATCGGTCAGCTTTTCAACCCCGACGGTTGCATACAGGATGCTTATGGAATTCTTGGAACTGAATTCGGCCAGATTTCCACCGGAAGCAGCATCGAATTCCTGGATCACGATACTCTTGCCCGCCAGCTTCTTGTCGTTCCCCATGGTCTCCTTGAACTCTCCGCGTTCACGGCTTGAGTTCTTGTCGCGGGAATCGAAGACGAGTCCGACGTTAATAGTCTCGCCGGCGCGGCGGGTGAGATTCTTGTCCAGAGAAAGGATCTTGAAGAGAATCGGCACCTGAAGGCTGACAGGAACCGGAGCCGCGTCCGCCCAGGCAAACCGGGCAGAGAGGAGCAGCACAATCAGCAGGGCCTGAAACCGGTGTGTATTCACCGTTAAGCGACTCTCCATCTCAAACCGAAAGAGTTTCAAATTTATATGCCTTTAAGTTTAAACGACTGTTCCGGGCCTGTGCCAGTTAGGCGGAAAAATACTCTTCTGCTCTGTCCTGATTTGAAACGAACATAGCAATTCCGGGTTACTGTTCGCACTCTTTGCCGCGCCATGTCAACAAAAATCATATCCTTAGGGAACACAGGCCGCAATCAGGATCGGGATTGAAGTCAGATCGTCCTCGTCGTCGAGGGCGATAATGGTATCCCCGTCGAACGCAGCTCCATAGCAGTCACCGCTTCCGAAATCCGGGAACGATGCATCCTGCGAGATGTAGCCGGTGATGGCATAATCGCCGGGGGCGAGCGAGCCCGGAAGGTTTACCGTATCCGAACTGAGCGCGTACGGAATCGCCATGGTACCGGTCGAATGGGCCGCCACTGCGCCCGGAACCAGAGCCAGCGGAACCGGCTGGAGGTAATCAGGCGGAATGCTTCCGCCGTCGGATGGATCCAGGGGGTCATCGGGGTCGTAGAACATCGAGAGATACAGCACGGCTGTCGGCTGGACCGTCACTGCTCCGCCCGGATTGGTGACGGTTCCTGAAATGGAACCGGTGGAAGGCACTTCTCCGGGTCCGCACATGAGCGAACCGGGAATGAACACCGCGTCGAGCGTATCGGTGGTGTCGTCTTCCACCGAAACGACAACCGGGAGTTCCTGGCCTTCTGCCGGAATCGTGCCCGGCGGGAGGAACTGAATACAGTCGTTCACAGGGTCGTATCCGCCATCTCCGTTCAGATCGAGGATTACCGTTGCGGCGAAATCGCCGGTGGGCAGCCCTTCGGCGCTGGTGATCTCGTATTCAATGACCTGCGGCAGGCCGACCTCCAGATAGAAGTTATCGAAGTCCTCGAGCGAACGGACGATGATCGCCGACGGCAGCCGGACCGGCAGCCCGTTGTCACCCACGGCCGTGCTGAACACGAGATCCTTGAACAGGAGAATCTGGAGCTGGGCGTCATCCGATATCTCGGGGAACGAGAATCCGCTGTTCGTGTCCGGGTCCACGAGCATTACGGAACCGGTGACGGTCCCGGTGTGCTGGGGGAAAAACCGGTCCTCGCGGGTGTAGACCGTGTTCAGGGGGTCGTTGCATCCGCCAAAGATGGCGGCGAGGAGCAGGGTGCTGGCAGCCAGTTGTCTGATATTCATGGCAGGGTTCCTCAGAGCTTGATCTCAAGGCGTCCGTAGACGCTCCGGGGGGCTTTGTTGTCGGTATTCGGGGTCACGGCTCCCGTAGCTTCGGATACGAAGTTCGAACCTTCGGTATCGAGCACGTTCTGGCCGATCACGGAGAGGGTAAGCTTGTCCTCGAACAGCGACTGGGAGAGGGTGACGTCGAACCGGAACCCTTCGTCCACCGGCGTCTGGATGTTGAAGAAATTGTCGGTGGCGGTGAAATCCGCGCGCCATGCGCCGCCGAGGAACAGGGTTGTGTCGGTCGGGAATTCCGTCACGCTGGTCAGGCCGAACATGTGGGGCGGGGTCGTGTCCCGCGCGGCGGCGGGCAGGCTCGGGACCTTGTTCGATTCCTTGCTGAACTCCTTGGTGTAGGTGTAGTTCACCTTGAACGTCTGCCATTTCACCGGATTGGCGGTGCCTTCCAGTTCGAGACCGATGGTACGGAAGTCTTCCTCGTTGTCGTAGGTGGCGATGGCGATCGGGTTGCCCGCGAAGGTGCCAGGGGCGTAGCCGATGATCGCGCCCCGGTTCGCGATGGCATCCTGGATGTGCTGGATGTAGCCCTCGGCATTGAAGGTATACCGGCGGTCCATGAAGTTGCCGCGGTAGCCCAGCTCGATGGCGGTGATCTTCTCGGCCCGCAGGTTCTGGTTGCCGATCAGGTGGCGGACCTGGGTCGCGCTCTGCGGCAGGTTCGCGCCCGAGACGCTGTGCTCGAAGAAGGCCGGAATCCGGGTGGCTCTCGAAGCGCCGATCCGGAACGTGTGGTTTTCGGCCGGCCGGACCAGCAGCGATACGCGGGGCGAGGGGTTCATGGTGTCGGTGAAGGTGTCGTACTCGAACCGGACACCGGCGTTGGCAACGAGCCAGCGGCCCTCGCGGGCCTCGATCTGAAGGTAACCGCTGGCCACCTGCTGGTTCACCCGGGGCCGGTCGATGACGCTCCAGTTGTTCGGATCGTTGAGATCAAGTCCGTCCGAAAGATCCCAGCCCATGAATCCCTGTCCGGGGCCATAGGAGTACTGGTACCGGTGGTGGGCACCGGCGAGAAGGTCGACCTCGCTCGTGATGGCGTGGCTCCAGTTCAGCTCGTTATTGATGGCCGTCTGTTCTCCCTTGAATGGAGGCAGGCCGGGGCTGAAACTTGCGGGAAGGCTCTTGTAGGTCTCCCGCATGGTAAAGCCGTAGGTCTTGAATTCGAGGGTATCGTCGGTGCCCGGCGAGTGCTTGATTCCTGCGTAGTAGTAGCCGGTGACGATCGGGTCTTCGGCATCGGGCCGGTTCACCTGGGTGCCGAGATAGTCGCGGTGGCCGAAGCGGGTGGCGAGCTGGGCGGAGACACTCGTCCGCTCCGACAGCTTGTAGTCCACACGGCCGAGCAGGCTGCCGAGGGTCTTGCTGTCGAACACATCGGGCTTGGCGATTCCCTTGGTGAAGCCGTCCGACTGTTCGAACTTGCCCGAGAGCCTGAGGCCGAGTTTGCCGTCACTGTAGGCGCCGGAGGCATACTGGTGGACGGTGTTTTCGGTACCGCCGGTGGTCACGGACCGGATCGTGGAATCGTTCGCCGGCCGCTTCGTCGTGATGTTGATGACGCCGTAGAAGGCGTTCGTGCCGTAGAGGGTTCCGCCGGGGCCGCGGATCACTTCGATGCGTTCGATGTCGTCCAGCACGATGGGGGAGCGCGACCAGTCGACTCCGCCGAGGGCGGCGTCATAGAGAATCACGCCATCCACGAGTAGAAGGAACCCGCTCGGGAAGGCGGCCGTGCGGCCGCGGATCGACAGGATCGCGTTGTTTCCCGAGCGAACGTACACATGCACGCCCGGCAGCCGGCGGAAGACGTCGATGATGTTGACGGCTCCCATCGCCTTGATGTCTTCGGCGGTAATGACCGAGATGGCGTTCGGGGAATCGTCGATGGTCTGGGCCCGCTTCGACGCGCTGAAGACGAGCGTCGTGTCCAGCAGGTCGTCCAGGCTCACGTCCGCAAAGTCGTCGTCGGAAGCGGCGCTCTGCGGCTGCTCGCCGGATGCGGGAGCAGACGCGGCCGGTGCCTCGGGCGCAGGAGCAACGGGGGCTGTTTCCTGCGCACTGACAGGCACCGCAAGGGCTCCCAACATGAACAGCAGACCTGCCCGGTCGCGCCAGCGGCGGACCGGGGGGCGAATCGTCTCTTGCATAAGTTCCTCCGAACGGACCGTTATCCCGGAGATTGCCGGGGGCCGTCCTGACTGTCTCTTCAAACGTCCTACTTGAATATCTACGAAGAGTTTGCATGGCTGTCAACATGATAACGTTGTCAGTAGCAAGAAAAATCGCAAAGGGTTTCGCGAAGATACGCGACTTTGTGCGTCACGTCACGATGTCAAACAGCGTTTCGATTGGAGTGTTGTTTCGCGATATTCAATAAAATGTCGAATAGCGTTGTCAGGTGTCCGCCTGCGCTTTTGGCGAAGTGGGTTTGAAGATGAAACCCCTGTTTTAATTACCCATTGGCCAATGCGGTCACGGGCATCCAAACGACGAAATCGTGATCGATACTTCAGCAGTATCGTCGTCCGCGACCGTAATGCCCACGGGCATCGGGTCCGACGGTGGCCCTGCTACGTTCTTGATCGCCTGACAGTCGGTCCCGGTCTCGGGGAACCCGTCGCCGTCGATATCGAGCGCCGCAATGAGCGCGAATTCGCCTGCGAACAGGCCATCGTCCGATGTCAGGGTGACGATAGGGAACACCTGCGGTGTGCCTGCATCGAGCCCGGTACGGTCATAAGGCGGTGGAGCAGCCAGCGGGAAGATCGCAAAGATGTCCGGAGGTCCGGACGGCGGAAACGAGCGGTTGGCATATAGTGAAACCGATATCGTCTCGTCGCCGTCAAAGGCCGGAAAATTCGGGCCCACGCCGGAGGTATTGGGGTCCTGTAACGACACGGTGATTTCGGCCGTTCCGGTCGTCAGCGGCTGTGCGTTGGCCGGGCAGTAGATGGGCGCTTCAGTGAAGGAGATGTCCAGTGACGTATCGGCCGGGTTTGGAATAAAGCCGTCCTGGATCACGGTATACTCCCCGTTCGGCTGGATCTCCGAATCGTCCACGGTCAGTGCCACCGGGAACGGCGGCGGCCCGATGGCCCTCAGCACCGTGTAGCAATCCGGCGTGTTGCCGGGGTCCGTGAAATCCGGAGGGCCGTCGCCTTCCACGTCGAGGACCACGGCGACGGCATATTCGCCGTTGTGCAGGCCGTCGAACTGGGAGAGCTCGAACTCGAAGGTCTGCGGGATACCGTCGTCCAGATCGTCCCGGTCGAATTCCGGTAACGTCATGGACTTCGCCATGGCGGGAATCCCCGGCACGCCGTCCCTGAAGAGAACGATCATGAGCCGGCTGTCGTCCGTGAGCGCCGGGAACTGGACGTCAAACTGGTCGTCGGCCGCATCGACGGTATCCGTCAGCGTGACGGTTCCGTTCACGACAGCCTGCGTTTTCGGCAGGAAGTCATCGGCAGGAACGAGGTCTCCCTGTTCGTAAGCAGCCAGCTGCGGGTTGTCGCAGGCGGAGATGGAAACACAGAGGGCAAGAGCGGCGATGGTCAGCAGGTTTTTCATGTTCATGTTCCTCCCTTGCCTCAGATCCGGATCTCGAGCTGTCCGTAGAAGCTGCGGGGAACGCGGGTGTTGTTCAGGAAGCCGGAGAATCCCGTCAGGGTGGCGGTTGTCGGGAAATCGATCCGCTGGCTGTCGGTCACGTTCTGCCCGATAACCGATAGCCTGACTTTTTTGTCCCAGAACTCCTGCGAGGCTGTGAGATCCAGCCGGAACCCGGTGCGGACCCGCTGGGAGATGCTCACGAGATCATCCACCGCCTGGAATGCACTGTGGTACGCCGCCGCGGCGCCTATCGAGGTTCCGCTCTTGAACGACGTGTCGACACCGAGGTTGAACATGTGCTCGGGCGTCGTGTTCTTGAAACCGAGATTCGACTCCTTGCTGAACTCGCGGATCCAGGTGTAGTTGCCGCTCAGGGTCAGCCAGTCGAGCGGGCTCACCTTCGCTTCCATCTCAAGGCCGCCGGTCGTGAATTTCTCGACGTTTTCAGAGGTGCGGATCTCCAGGGGTCCTGTGAACGGAAAGATCGTGTAGGGCGATGTGGCAAGCAGTCTGCCATCCAGATCTACGCCGTCCTCAAGTACGCTCACGAACGTCTCTGCGTTGAACGACGCCTTTTCGTCCCAGAAAGAGCCACGGTACCCGGCCTCGAACGACGTGAGGGTTTCCGGTTTCAACGACCGGTTGCCGACATACGTGGCGATCCCGCCGGTTGTCGTCGGAAAGTTCATGATGGAGTTGGAGTTCTCGATCTGCGTGGGAAGCCGGATTCCCCGTCCCGCCGCGAGCCGGATGTGGTGGCCTTCCGACGGCGAGAACACGGCGGCGATGTTGAGCGAGGGGTTCGGCCGTTCGGTAAAACTGTCGAACTCGTAGCGAAGCGCGGTGTTCAGGCTGAACCAGTCCGCCGGCGTCAGCGATACACGGGTATAACCCGAAGCGATGTGCTGCCAGTTCACCGGGCGTCCCGTATAGGTGAAATTGTTCGGCGAGGCCGGATCAAATCCGTTGGTGAGATCGAAGCCGAGGAACGAGAGCTGACCGGCGTGCGCCCGGTTGAACCGGTACTGGCCGCCGAACAGCACGTTCACTGAACTGCTGAAAGCATGGGAGGCCTGGGCCTCGATGTCGTAGACACTTACCTCGTTGCGGAAGAAGTTCTGTCCGGTGGCGATATTCGGAGTCGGTTCTTCGTCCTGATCCCGGCGAAAATAGGTTTTGAGCTGGAACTCGGTCGATTCGCTGTGCCGGTAGGTGGCGGCGGTCACCAGATAATAGGTGACAGTCTCGCGGTCGTCAGGCGAAGTGGCGCCCTGATCGAGCGGCAGGTCCACATCGGCGACGCGGCCCGCCATGCTGAAATCGAGCGTCAGCTTTTCGGTTGCCTTGCCGTCGATCCTGAACAGGTAATGCCCGGCGCGCGTGGTATCGGTGATGGGATCGCCGTCCGTATCGTTGCCGAAACCCCGATTGTAGATGAACTTGCCCGAGAAACGTGCCGAGAGCTGTTCGTCACCGAACGACGCCGAGAGGTACTGATGGATGGTGGACTGCGTGCCGCCGGTGGTCACGGACCGGAAGGCCGCATCCCGCGAGGGCGGTTTCGTCACGATATTGATCACGCCGCTGAAGCCGTTGGACCCGTACAGCGCGCCGCCCGGTCCCCGGATCACCTCGATTCGTTCGATGTCTTCGACGGTGACCGGGACATCACGCCAGCGGATGCCGCCGAACGTCGGCGAATAGAGCGAGACGCCGTCCACGAGCAGCAGGAATCCGCGTGGAATGGCCCGGGTATAGCCGCGGATCGAGAGCTGGGGCTCGGTGCCTTCACGATAATAGACGTACACGCCGGGTATGTGGCGGAACACGTCGAGCAGATGCACAGCCCCTGATCTGCGGATGTCTTCGGCCGTAATGACCGAAATGGCGCTGGGCGAGGCGCCGATCTTCTGAACTTTCTTCGCGGCGGAGAAGACCAGCTGGGTGTTCAGCAGGTCATCCAGATTCAGGTTCGCAAAATCCTCGGCGGCAGCTTGCGCGTCGTTGGCGGCGATCACCACGACACCGTCCGGTGGCACTGTGGTTTCTGCTGTGGCTTCCTCCGCTGCGGCGCGGCCGTTGTGCAGGAGCGCGGCGGCCAAAAACAAATACAGAAGCCGAAGCCTCTGTCTCCAGTTGCGGTACATGTCCAGTATGCTCCCCGGTTCCGGAGAAAACAGGCTTCGCAGTTAGCATTCTTCTAGTAGTAGCTGCCTGTTTCCGGATACTTATCGTCGACTGCAGTTTCACAAAAGATGAACTTCTTGTCACTACGCACTGCGTAGACAGAAATGGTGCAACCGCGGCAGGGATGGCAGCAATTGAAACAACTGAACATTCACCGGGAGAATCTATATTGGGCGCCCGGTTGAGGCCCTGACCTCAGGGCTATGGGATCCACCGGCCTTAAACCGCCCGGTAAACCACCAGACTGCCGATCAGGAACAGGGCGACGGCGAAGATGTGCCGGAGTCTCGTGGGTTCAATCCGGGCGGCATGCCGCGCTCCCACTTGTGCCAGCAGGATGGTAATCGCGGCGAGCAGGGCCACGATCAAGGGGATGACAATACCGATGGCTCCGGGTACCGGCGCGGCCGGTTTCGCCAGCAGGTAGCCGATCGAGCCGACAAGACCCGAACACGCGCCGAGTACGCTGGAGGTCCCGACGGCCTGATGCACGGGCCGTTTCATCAGGAGAACGAAGGCGGGGACTGCGAGCGATCCGCCGCCGATGCCGAACAGGGCCCCGATCGTTCCGATCAGCGCCCCGATGACGAGCGCCTTGAGCCGGTCCGGTTCCGGCGGGAATTCACCGGCCTTCGCCGAGCCCGGATCGAAGAACCAGAGCCGTGCGGCCATGGCGGCAAGGAAAATTCCGAACCCGATCTTGAGGGCAATGCCGGAGATTTTCAGCGCGAACAGGGTGACGGAGAAGGCTCCGGCCGCGCTCATGGGAGCGGCCATGGCCGCAAGCTTCCAGTCAACGTTCCCCTTGCGGTTGTGGGCCTGGGCCGAAGACAGCGACGTGAAGAACACGCACCCGAGCGAGGTGGCGACGGCGATCTGGGCGGTCTGCGGATGGGGGCCGATGAGGTGCGGCAGGATCTCGAACAGCACCGGCACCATGATGACGCCGCCGCCGAGCCCGAGAAGCCCGCCCGTGTACCCCGCGGCGATACCGGCCGCCGCCAGAACCAGGTAGTCGAGAACCGTGAGCTGGAGCTGGAACATTCAGCCCGCAGCCGCGCTGACGAGCTTCGCCAGCTCGCCGGACTGATCGAGTGCGGCGAGGTCCGTGAAGCCGCCGATCAGCCGGTCTTTCAGGTAGATCACGGGCACCGTACGCATGCCGCTCATTTCGGCAATCTTCGTCCGGGCCTCGGGGTCCGAGACCGAGATTTCCATGAAGGAATAACCCTTCGACTTCAGGAGCTGCTTGGCGTTGTGGCAGTATGGGCAGATGTTTGTGGTGTAGACGGTAAACATTGGTGGTTTTCGGGCCTGCAATCGAGCCGGTCTTTCTGGCAGGCGGTTTCCCACCCCTCAAGAAGTGCCTGCCGCTCGAATTAATATGGTGATTCCCTAGCCCGGCGGCAAGGGCGGGTAGGCGGCCTGCCTGGGAAGGGGGCATGCCTCTCCGTGACTGACGCCGCAGTCAAACGGGGTTTTGACCCGGCTTCCCGCCTCGTGATACGAAATCCCCATGCGGCATTTCTGGATCAGACCGGCTTCAGGCCTCATGCTGGCGCTTGCATTCGCGCTGGCAGGCGTGGGAACGGCGGTTGCGGGCAGCCTGCCGAACGGCTTCCAGATGGCCCAATGGGGCATGACGGTCGATGAGCTGAAGAGCCGGATCCGCAACCTGAACGAGGACGTGGACAACTTCCAGCCGAACGTTACCGCCTATTCCAGCTACTCGTTTCCGAACAACGGGTTCAGCGAATTCCGGTTCTTCAGGGGCAAGCTGTTCTATATCCGCGTGAAACTGACGAAGAAGGACGCAAGCGAGCAGATGTACAGCTCGTTCTTCGCCCGCCATGGCGAGCCGGTCGCGCGGGACGAGCAGGACGGAGCGAAGCGGTACCTCTGGGAGGACAACAAGACCTCCATGGCGCTGTACGTTTTTCCGTTCCATGCCGAAATCCGCATCAAGAGCGTCGAGATCGCTTCGGAACTGGCCAAGCTCCAGCAGAAGAACGAGGATTACGACAAGTATCTGGACGAAATCATGTCCCGCAATTTCAGCGACCAGTCGCTCACAATCGAGGAAAAGCAGCGGCTCCTCGAGCTCAAGAAGGGCCTCTCCTCCGGCAAGTGACGGTTTCGGGACGGCCGCCGGATGCCACGAGATTTTGATTGTCGGGCGGACCGGTTTACCGGTATGTTTTAGGCTTTGGGCAGAACACAGGCAGGCCGGCGTCCGGAGGGACTTGCAGGGCTGTCTGCAGGGGGGGCTTCACATGCCGTATCAGATCGTCGTGAGGCAGCCGGGGAAAAAATTCCGCTGGCGTCAGGTCGTCGAGGACATTCTCCATTACCCGAGGGCGACGGCCGCCGGTGACGGCTCCAAGGTCGAGCTAAGGACCGGCACAGTCATCGACATTTCCCATTCCCGCCAGCTGAAGGACGACGAGGCGGATGAACTTCATATCCGCGTGACGTTCAAGAGCGATTCCGACAACGCATCCGACGCGATCTTCGATGTCGCCCGGCTCGTAGGCAAAAAGCACGGCGTCCAGTTCTGGCACGAGGCGTTCGGCCTCGACTATGCCACGGCGACCGAAAAGGAGATCCTCGAGGCGTTCGACGGCGAGGCTCCGGAAGAGGGCGGCGGCTGAACCAGATGGCATCTGTCGACCGGAAGGCGGATCTCGTCCGCCGGGCCCGCGAAAAGGCATTCACGCTCTACGAAGGAAAGGCGACGCCGCACCGCTCGTGCGGAATCGCGCTGGCCGAGACGTTCAACCTGCCCACGCGGCCGTACCAGGCGCTCCGCCGGGGCGGACTCACGGGCGAGGGCCAGTGCGGCGCTATCAAGGCGGGCGAACTGATCCTGGGCGAATTCTTCGGCGATCCCGATCCCACAGGAAAGGTGACGGACCGGCTCCGTCAGGCGATCGTCCATTACCAGAAGATCGTCCTGGAGCGGGTGGACAAGGGTCGCGCGACGACGATCATCTGCAACGATCTTACGGGCCAGTTCCCCGAGTTCATGAGCCCCGAGCGGCTCGGCTTCTGCACGAACATTGCGGCGACCGTCGCTGAGTGCGTCGCCGAAGCGGTCCTCGCCGTGGACGGTGAGTTCGAGATCACACCGGTGAAATAGTCACCGGTCCTTCAGCAGCTTCAGCACGTAGTCGTAGACCTGTTTCTTCGGATGGCCGTGGAGCGTGGATATCCGCTCGGCGATCTGCTTGGTGCCTTCTCCGGCCCCGATCAGCCCGCGGATTTCCGCTTCGAGGGTTTCGAGCGGCGCGAGTTCTCTTTCCCCGGTCGAGCCTTCGATGGCGACTGTAACTTCACCCAGGATTTCGGGGCGGGCGGCAAAATCCGCCTCGAGTTCCTTCAGCGTTCCCCGGACGATTTCCTCATGCAGTTTCGTGAGCTCGCGGCCCACGACCGCCCGCCGGCCGGCTCCGAATACCGTCACGCAGTCCGAGAGGGTTTCGACAAGACGGCGGGGGCTCTCGAAAAAGACGAGTGTCTCGGTCCGGTCGCGGTGGGCGGACAGCGTCCGGACCCGGTCCGCCGGTTTCGACGGCAGAAAGCCGGTCCAGGTGAAGGCTTCCGTTTCGAACCCGGCGGCCGAGAGTAGCGCCACGGGAGCCGAGGGGCCGGGGATGGGTACGATCCGGTGGCCGGCCCCGGCCGTACGCGCCACGAGCCGCCCGCCCGGATCGGCGATGAGCGGCGTCCCGGCGTCGGAGATCAGGGCGACGTCGGAGCCCGAGTTCAGCAGTCCCAGGATTTCATCCACCCGCTCGGCCTCGCGCCCTTTGAAGTGGGCGATCAGCCGGGCGCTGCTGCCAATCCGCTGAAGCAGGGGGCCCGAAACCCGGGTGTCCTCGCACACGACGACGGGGACCGACCGCAGGGTTTCTTCCGCCCGGCGGGTGAGGTCCGAAAGGTTCCCGATCGGCGTAGCGACGACGTACAGGGTGGACATGGCAAGGGTTTGATTGACGGATGAAAGAGTCGCAAGGGCAGGAAGTGTTTCCACGTTTTCTTTCGCGCGCCCGTTTGCCCCGGTGTGCTATACCGGTGGCCGATGAGCCCTCCAGCCCGAAAGCCGTCGTCCAAGCCGGCGAAGCAGACTGCTGCGAAGACGCCGCCGGCCCGAAAGCCGAAGGCAGCCGCACCGCGTTCGGCCTGGGGCGACGACGTTACACAGTATTTCTTCGAACTTTCTCCGGAGCGGGTCCTGGAGGCGGTGGAGTCGGCAGGGTACGCCTGCACGGGCCTCTGCTACGCCCTGAACAGCTACGAAAACCGTGTCTACGACGTGGAGATCGAACCGGACGACAGTCCGGCGGCATCGGGGCTCGATCTCGCCCAGCCGCGCCGCCGGATTGTGAAATTCTACCGGCCGGGCCGCTGGAGCTGCGAGCAGATCGGGGAAGAGCACGAGTTCATCGCCGACCTGATGGCGGCGGACATCCCGGCCGTGGGGCCGCTCCGTTTCGGAGACGGATCGACCGTCCGGAAGACCCCGCACGGGAACCTCTGGTACACGGTCTTTCCGAAGGTGGGCGGCCGGATTCCGGACGAACTGGACGGTGAGCAGCTGGAGCGGGTAGGGCGGCTGCTGGCGCGGCTTCACTCGGTCGGCGAGGCGAAAACCGCCCGACACCGGATTCACCTGACGCCGGAGACCTACGGGCTAGCGAATCTCGAGTTCCTGCTGGCGGGCAACTGGATTCCGCCGGACTATTCGAAGGGGTTCGAGCGGACGGTTCGGGAGATCTGCACGCTGTCCACGGACCTGTTCCGGGGCGTGCGGACGATCCGCACCCACGGAGATTGCCACCGGGGCAACCTGCTGTGGAACGGCAAGGATTTCTTCTTCGTCGATTTCGACGACATGGTGGTGGCCCCGCCAGTGCAGGATATCTGGCTGCTCGTTCCGGGCCGCGACGAGTCGGCGGTCGAAGACCGGGAACGGATGCTTACCGGTTACGAAATGATGCGTCCGTTCGACCGGGGCACCCTCAGGCTCATCGAACCGCTCCGGGCGCTCCGGATGGTACATTTCGCCGCATGGATCGCCCGCCGCTGGAAAGATCCGGCGTTTCCCAATGCCTTCGTCGAGTTCGGCAGCCCGAGATACTGGGCCGAGCTGTCCCGGGACCTCGCGGAGATCCTCGAACTGATCCGTGAGGGATACTGACGGCGTTAGGGCTGTTTCAGGTCAGCCCGCGTCCCGGACGCTCCGGAGGCGGCGGCGCCTGATCATCTGGCGGGCGGTCTCGGCGATGTTCTTCGCCGTGAGGCCGAACTCCTCGCGCCAGATCTGCTGGGTGCCGTGCTCCACGAACTTGTCCGGCACGCCGAGCCGCTTGAGCGACACGTCCACGTCTTCGTCCATGAGCAGTTCGGCGACGGCCGATCCGAAGCCGCCCTGGATTGCCGCTTCCTCGACGGTCACGACATGGCCGGTGGCGACCGCCGTGCGCAGGATGGTTTCCCGGTCCAGCGGCTTGATGAAGCGGGCGTTCACGACGGTGGCCTCGATCCCTTCCTTCGCCAGCTCGTCGGCGGCCTTCACGGCTTCAACCACGAGGTGCCCGAGGGCGAGCAGGGTGATGTCCTTGCCCTCGCGCAGAACCTCCGCCGAGCCGAGGGGAATTTCCTTGAACTCCCTGTCGTAGGCGACGCCGAGGGCCGGACCTCGCGGGTAGCGGATCGAGCTCGGGCAGTTCAGCTTCGTCGCGGTATACATCATGTTCCGGAGCTCGTTCTCGTCCTTGGGCGCCATGGAAACCATGTTCGGCAGGCACCGCAGGTAGGCAATGTCGAACATGCCCTGGTGCGTGACGCCGTCGTCGCCGGCAAGGCCGGCGCGGTCCATGCAGAACATGACCGGCAGGTTCTGGGTGCAGACGTCGTGGACCACCTGATCGTAGCCGCGCTGGAGGAACGTCGAATAGATGGCCGCAATGGGGCGCATGCCCTCGCAGGCGAGGCCGGCCGCGAAGGTCACCGCGTGCTGCTCGCACATGCCGACGTCGTAGAACCGGTCGGGGAACTCCTTCTGGAACACGTCGCAGCTCGTTCCCGTTGCCATGGCGCCCGTGATGGCGACGACGCGCGGGTCCTGCTTCGCAAGGTCGATGGCTGCCCGGGCGAAATGCTTCTGCCAGGGGTCCGGGGCGGGGGCCACGGGGGCGCGCTCGCCGCTCTTGGGGTCGAACTTGCCGAGGCCGTGATAGATCAGCGGATCGTTTTCGGAGACGTCCCATCCCTTGCCCTTGCGCGTGAGCACATGGAGCAGCACCGGCTTGTGGTTCTCCTTGGCGGCGCGGAAGGCCTTCACGAGCGTGTGGATATTGTGGCCGTCGACCGGGCCCAGGTATTCGAAGTTGAAGGTCTCGAACAGGGGCGAGCCGGGCAGCACCACGCTCTTGACCGCGTCCTCGATATGGCGGATGCGGTCTTCCATCTTCGGTCCGAGTTTTTCGTGGACCCAGCGCCGGACGAGATCCTTCCGGTGGACGAAGTCCTCAGTGACGATGCGGCGGGAGAGAGTTTTGGAGAGGGCGCCGACGTTTTTCGAGATCGCCCATTCGTTGTCGTTCAGGACGACGGTGAACGGATGCCCCATGGCGCCCGCATGATTCAGCGCCTCGAAGGCCATGCCGGACGTGATCGACCCGTCGCCGATGACGGCGACCACGTTGCGGCGCTTCTTCTGGTGGAGGAAACCCTCGTTCATGCCCGTCGCGGCGGAAATGGAAGTGCCGCCGTGGCCGACGCCGAAGGTGTCGAAGGGGCTCTCGAAGCGGGTCGGAAAGCCCGACATGCCGCCTTTCTGGCGCAGGGTTGGGAACATCTCGCGGCGGCCGGTGAGCAGCTTGTGCACGTAGGCCTGGTGTCCCACGTCCCAGACCAGCCGGTCTTCGGGAGTCTCGTAGACGTAGTGGATGGCGATGGTGAGTTCGCAGGCGCCGAGCGAGGAGGCGAGATGCCCGCCCGTCTTGGCAACCGAATTGATCAGGAACCGGCGGCATTCCTCGGCGAGCTGCGGGAGCTGGCTTTCGGGCAGGCGTCGCAGATCGACGGGCGAGTGGATGGTTTCGAGGATTTCGTAGCGTTCTTCGTTGCTCGGGCTCATGGCGTGGGCGGTGTGTGCTCCGTTGGGCCGTTCCCGGTGGGGACGGCGATGTGGGATCGCATCGGCGGCCGGTATTCCCTCTGAACCACCCCGGCAGCGTGATGGATGCAGTTAACTGTCTGCTCAGTCAGCAAGTCAATGGAAAACGGGCTTCCCGATTGTAAACTTTCACATACACTTGAAACCATAAGGAATTACAATGGGTTAAGATCATTTCATCAGGGCACCCAAGGGAGACGCCAGAGAGATATCCACAGGCCGAAGCTAAACGGGCGGAACCCCGTGGGGTCCCGCCCGTTCGGCGTTGAGCATTTCGGCCGTTACTGCCGGATCCGGGGCGGATCGGCGGGCGGCTGCTCGTCATCCGTATTCTGGATCGGAGCGACCGGGGCCGTCGGGGACGGCTTGCCAGCAGTCGGCGCAGGCTGCGTCTGCGGAGGCGGCGGGGCCTTCACGCGCGGCGGAGGCGGAGGCGGCACGAAGTAACGCGGGTTCGGGCTGCCGAGGCTCGCGTAGACCTTCAGGCCTTCTTCCTGCAGGAAGTACCGGATCCACTGTTCATCCACGAACGAGAGGTTGTTCAGCATGGTGTTTCCGCCGGCGACGAGGCCGTCCATGTTCTGGACGATCCGGATCACCTGCTTCACCAGCGAGGTCAGGCTCGTATCGTTGGCCTTGTTGTACTTCTCGATCTCGCCCATGAGCTTGTGCAGCTTCTCGAGCGATTCGCGGGCCGTGACGATCATCGGGCGAGCGTCGCCGAGGATCGGCTTCAGGTCCATCATGACGGCGTTGGCATTGCGCATCAGCGGTCCCGCATCCTTCAGGACCGGCCGGATGTCGTTGATCATGCCCGGGGCGGCGCGCAGGACCGGCTTCAGGTCCTTCATCATGTCGGGGACGTTCTGGTTCAGGACCTTGATGAGCTGCGACAGGTTGCCGATCAGCGAGCCGACGTCCTTCATCTGCTCCTCGTCGAAGCTGCCGAGGAAGGCGTCGATGGCGGCGATCATGCGCTCGATGCGGGGGCGGTTCTTCTCGATCATGTCGAGGACCTCGCCCATGACGGCGTAGCCCTGCGAGATCAGCTGGTCGAGGCGCGGCGGATCCACGCCGGGCACGAGCTCGCCCTCGGCCCAGCTCTCGGCGTCCTTCGAACCGGGCGTAATCTCGAGATAGCGCTCGCCGATGATGCCGGCCATGTTGATGAGGAACTTGGAGTTCTTGCGGACGGAGGGCCGGGCCTTATCGTCGATGTCCACTGTCACGATTACGTGATAGGGGATCGAGGGGTCCTCGCCCACGAAGTCCACGCCGCGCACCTTGCCGACCTTGACGCCGGAAACGCGCACCGGGGAGCCGACCGTGAGGCCGCCCGCGAAATTGTAACCGACCTTGAGGCGGTACGACGACCTGGGGCCGACGCCGATTCCCTTGAGGATCGCGATGAAGGCGATGGCGGCCACGACGGAGCCGACCACCAGCAGTCCAACCTTGAATTCCCTGTTCATTCCCTGTCGCCTCTTTCCCTGATGAAGTAGTGTGTATACAACGGTTTTATTCCCAGTTCTACAGGATATAGACGGACGCCGCCCACGTGATAAAGAAGTCCAGAATCACGATGACAAGGCCCGAATAAACCACCGATTTCGTGCAGGCAATGCCGACGCCTTCGGCGCCGCCGGAGGTCCTGAAGCCGTAGTAGCTCGAGACCACCGGGATGATCTGCCCGAAAATGAACGCCTTGAAAACATTGATGCCCAGGTCCACGGGTTTCACGAAGTTCCGGGAGCTGTTGATGAAGAGCTGCCAGTCGATGCCGAGCGAAACCTCGCAGACAATCATGCCGGTAATGATGGCAACCGTCGCGGCCAGGCACGAGAGCAGCATGAGGCTCAGGACCGAGGCCACGAACCGGGGCACGACGATGTGTTTCACCGGATTAATGGAAATGAGGCGGAGGGCATCGATCTGCTCGGTGAGCTGCATGGTGCCCACCTCGGCCGTGATGCCTGCGCCCACCTTGCCCGCCATCATGGCGGCCGGGATGACGCTGGCGAATTCGCGCAGGATCAGCACGCTGGCGAAACCCGGCACGAATTCCGTCGTGTGGAGCACGGTGTCCATCTGGAAGGCGAGTTCCACGATGGAGATCATGCCGACGAAGGCGATGGTCGAGAGGACGATCGAGGTCGAATTGACGCCGATCCAGTACATCTGGTCCAGGATCGGCTGGATGCGGTACGGCGGCCGGAAGGTGTAGTAGACGGTCTCGACGAACAGCCGGACGACGTTCCGGATAGTGCCGAAGAATACCGAGAAGGGGGTGAGAACGGCAGTCATCTCAGATTTCCCCCACCTTCAGGATCAGCGTATAGAACCAGCTGCTGATGAGCGCGAGGAAGTAGTCTGCTGCCAGCAGGCTGATGCCGGTAACGACGACGGTGGTATTCACGTTGCGGCCCACGTCCTCGGCACCGCCCCGGGTGTTGAATCCGTAATAGCAGCAGACCGTGGCGATCAGGACGCCGAAGAAGAAGCTTTTCCAGAGACCGTTCACGAAGTCGAAGACGTGCACCATGTCGAGCACGCGCCCGAAGAAGAACAGCGGGTGGACGCCGCAGATGGCCCAGGCGACGGCGGCCGAGCCCAGGATGCCGATCACGATGCCGACGACCGTCAGGACGAAGGACATGACGACGCAGGCAAGGAACCGGGGAACGACCAGATACTTAATCGGGTCGGTGCCGAGGCACCGGATGGCGTCGATCTGCTCGGTGACGTTCATGGTCCCGAGTTCGGCGGCCGTGAAGGCTCCGATGCGGCCGGCGATGAGAAGGGCAATCATGAGGGGGCCGACTTCGCGCACCGTGACCGACACGGCGATGCCGCCCAGGAACGCCTGCGCACCGAAGTCGATGAGCTGGTCGTTGATCTGGATGGCGAAGATGCCGCCCACGAACGAGCCCGCGAGGACGGCGATCAGGAGGGATTTCACGCCCACCTGGTACATCTGGTACATGATGACGTCCGGGTAGTAGGGCGGACGGGCCAGGCGGACCAGGGTTTCCCGGAGGAACAGGGTCAGCACACCGAAATGGCGGATGCCCTCGGCGGCGCCGGTGATCACACCGCCCACAGCCTCGACGGGACCCCGGATAAAACCGGGGAGAGAGCTGGATTCTGTGCTTTGCGCGGCTTCGCTCATAATCCTGGGTGCTCGCTTACTCCATCGGGCCCATGGGGCTGCCCGTCACGAACTGACGGACGTAAGGGTTAGCGTTGTCGAAGATCTGGCCGGGGGGTTCGTCGCAGATGAACTGGCCCTGGTAAAGCATGCAGACCCGGTTGGCGACCTGCTTCACGCTCTCCATGTCGTGAGAGACGACGATGGATGTTACTTTGAGTTCGCGGGCCATGGTCTTGATGAGATCGTTGATCGCATTGGCAGTCACCGGATCGGCGCCCGTCGTCGGCTCGTCGTAGAGCACGTACTTGGGCCGCATAATGATTGACCGGGCCAGCGAGACGCGCTTCTGCATGCCGCCGGACACCTCGGACGGCATCTTGTGCTCGTAGCCTTCCATGTTCACGAGCGCGAGCGTCTCGGCGACCTTTTTGCGGATTTCGCCGTCGGAAAGCGTCGTGTGGCGGCGCAGCGCGAACGCGACGTTCTCGCCGATCGTGAGCGAGTCGAGCAGCGCCGGGTTCTGGAACACCATCGCACACTTCTTGCGGACCGCCTGGAACTGCTCTTCCGAGTAGTCGGAGACTTCCTCGCCGTCGACCCAGATCTCGCCCTTGTCCTTGCGGAGCAGGCCGATCAGGTGCTTGATCGTCACCGACTTGCCGGTACCCGAGGCGCCGATGATGAACAGCGTTTCGCCCTCGTGGATCTCGAGGTTGATGCCCCGGAGCACGGTCTTGGGACCGAAACTCTTCCAGAGGTTCTTGAAAACGATGCTCAAATTTCCCTCCTTCTCGCCGGGGCGTAGGAGAGGGGGCCTTCGCGCAGGCCGTTGATGAACTGTCGGACCTCCGGGATCTTGGAGTTCCGCATGTTTTCCGGCGTGTCGCACTGCATGACCTGGCCGCCGTAGACGAAGGCGAGCCGGTTGGCGACCGAGAAGGCGGACAGCATTTCCTGCGTCACGACGAGGGCCGTGATGCCGTGGTCCTTGGCGAAATCCTTGATGTAGGTGTTGATCCGTTCGCCGGTGACGGGGTCGAGGCCGGCGGTGGGCTCGTCATAGAGGATGATCTCGGGGTTGCGGATCCAGGCGCGGGCGATCCCGACGCGCTTTTTCATGCCGCCCGAGAGCTCGCTGATCCTGAGATCCGCGGCATGCGAGAGCTTGACGAGCGACAGGTTGTGCATCACCCGCTCGCGGATCTGCGCCTCGGTGAGGTTGTCAGCCGTGCGCAGTGGGAACGCCAGATTGTCATAAACGTTCATGGAGTCGAACAGGGCATAGTTCTGGAACAGCATGCCCATGCGGCTGCGGATCTTGTCGAGGGCAGGGCCCCTGGACTTCGTGATCGAGGCTCCGTCGATCAGTACCTCGCCCTCGTCGGGTTCGATAAGGCCGGCGCAGATTTTGATGAGGACGCTTTTACCGTGACCGGACGGACCGATCATCACGACGGTCTCGCCGCGCTTGACGGTAAGGCTCACGTTCCGGAGCAGCTCGTGCTCCCCGAATCGCTTGCTGACATTTCGGACTTCGATCAAGGCCTTCCCGCTCCCCTGAAGCCGGTCCCCTTCGACTTCTTTCAAATATATTTGAAAGTTATGAGAGATTTCAACCTGATTTCCCGCGCCGGACATTTTCCGCATGATGCGGAACCGTCCAGCCCGGGTGCCGCCTGCCGGAGGCAGGCGTTCTTTGAGCCCTTACCCAGGTGAAATCACGAAGGTTTCGTGTCGATACCACAGGGAATGAACAGGCGTCAACGCAAGTAGATGTGAAGAATGGGCATTTCAGGGACGGCTCAAACCGGGGGCCGGGAGACTGTCAACCGGGTAATTTGTGCGGCGCCGAAATGGCAGAGGCCCCGCACGATCAGCCGTCCTGCGTGGGCCCGGGGTACAGAGGGCGGGATCTCGGCCTGCCGGGCTTCCGGGGGGCAGTTCTCGATCCTGAGGAGATCCGCTTCGATATCGCGGATTTCACCGCCGATGCGGAGCCTGAGTACGAAGCCCCGCCGGTCGTCCAGGAGTTCGAGCCCGCCGATTTCCTCCCAGCCGGTCTTCCAGTCGGGGGCGGCGGGGTCAGGGCGGTTTTCCCGCTCGAACCGGATGCCGGACCTGTCGAACGTGTAACGGCCTTTCTCGGGCCAGGGCTGGCTCCAGGCCGGATGGGTGGCGAGAAACAGGAACAGTCCGGCCGTAAGAACGAGGCCCAGAACAATATCGAATGGCCCCACGTCGAGGGCCTGCCCGGAAATCACCCAGATGACGATACGGATGGCCATCAGGCCCATGGCGGTCCAGAATACGCCGAGGGCTGTTTTGCGGGCAGGGTCCGGCGCCCCGGGCACCTTTACGCACAGGGCGGAGAAGTAACCGGGGTTCTGGCTTACCGGCATCATGGTGCGGGTGTCTCCCCGGTCTGTTCACCCCGGATCCGGGCCAGCGACCAGGCAGCCTTGGCAGAGGCATGTCCTTCCTTGAGCGCGGCGATCTGCTCAAGTTCGTCGGTCGCGGCCTGAGCGCCGGGGCCGATGGAGCCCAGCGCCAGAATGGCAAACCCCTGAACATAAGGATCGTCTGAGAGCCGCTCCATGAGCAGGGGCACCGCAGACACGGCCGGAGGGCCGATGCGCCCCAGGGCTTCACAGGCGGCCGCCCGGACATTCTTGACCTCGTCACCGAGCAGGGCGGTGAGCCCGGCAATTGCGGCAGCGTCCTTTGCGTGCCCCAGGGCCGAAGCCGCATTGGATTTTACGGCGGGGCTCGGGTCTTTCAGGGCGTCAATGAGGGCCCGGAGTGTCGCCGGGTCCTCGGCCGCCATCGTGCGCAGGGAATCAGCCGCTATTTCCCGGATTTCCTCGCGGCTGTCTGAAAGGGCGTTCCGTACCGGCGCCACGGCGTCCTCGCGGCCCGTCCGTCCGAGGGCGTAGACCGCCCACTGCCGCTGGCGGCGGTCTCCGGTGCGAAGCAGCTTGAGCAGGGTGTCATAGGCAGGATCACCGAGGCGGGCGAGCGTATAGGCGGCACCGGCCTGCACCCGCGCCTCGCGGTCCTTGAGGAGTTCGACAATCTGGGGGATTGCCGGTTCGGCCGCGGCCCCCAGACGGCCGAGCGCATAGACCGCTTCCCAGCGGTCCATCCAGTCCTGCGAGGCGAGCTGTTTGCGCCAGTGGTCGGCCGGCTGCGGGTCGAGCAGTACGGGCTCCGTCTGGCGGCGGGGTTCGGCCACCGGCCTGCGCTGTGCGCCGGCGGGTGCCGTCAGCAACAGTCCGGCCCCGAAGGCCGCAAGCCGGAGGAGGGTATCCCGCCGCATCGGTTTCCGGGGGAATTACTTCCCCGTTTTGGCTTTCATCCGGGCCAGCGTTCGGAGCCGGAGGGCGTTCAGGCGGATGAAACCCTCGGCATCCCGCTGGTTGTAGACCCGGTCCTTCTCGAAGGTGGAGAGGGCGGGGTCGTAGAGGGTATAGGGGCTCTTGCGTCCGGCGACGTAAATGCCGCCCTTGTAGAGTTTCAGCCGGGCCGTACCGGTGACGTTCTGCTGCGTCGACTCGACGAGCGCCTGAAGGGCTTCGCGCTCCGGAGAGTACCAGAACCCGTAGTAGACGAGCTCAGCGAATTTCGGCATGAGCGAATCCCTGAGGTGCATCGCCTCGCGGTCCATCGTGATGCTTTCCACGGCCCGGTGCGCGGCGTGCAGGATGGCGCCGCCCGGTGTCTCGTAGACACCGCGGCTCTTCATGCCGACGAACCGGTTCTCGACGAGATCGACACGGCCGACGCCGTGACGGCCGCCGATTTCGTTGGCCTTCTCCAGCAGCTTCGCGGGCGAGAGTTTCTCGCCGTTGACCGCCACCGGGGTCCCTTTGTCGTAATCGATCTCGATGTATTCCGCTTTGTCCGGGGCCTGCTCCGCCGGGACGGCCATGCGGTACATGTCGGACGTGCTCTCGAACCACGGGTCCTCGAGGATGCCGCCCTCATAGGAGATATGGAGCAGATTCCGGTCAGTGGAGAAAGGCTTCTCGGCCGTCGCTTCCACCGGAATATGGTGCTCCTTGCAGTAGGCGATGAGGTCGAGGCGGCCGGAGAACTTCCACTCGCGCCACGGTGCAATGACGGTGATCTCGGGCTTCAGGGCGTAGTAGGTGAGCTCGAACCGCACCTGGTCGTTACCCTTGCCGGTGGCACCGTGGGAAACGGCGTCGGCATTCTCCTTGTTGGCGATCTCGATCTGTTTCTTGGCGATCAGCGGGCGGGCGATAGAGGTGCCGAGGTAATACTGTCCCTCGTACATCGCGTTGATCTTCAGCATCGGGAAGACGAAGTCCCGGACGAACTCCTCGCGCAGGTCTTCGACGTAGAGTTTGGATCCGCCGGTGGCCTTGCACTTTTTCTCGAGGCCGTCGAGCTCGCCCGTGCCCTGGCCGAGGTCCGCCGTGAAACAGACGGCCTCGCACTGGTAGGTTTCGACGATCCACTTGAGGATGACGCTGGTGTCGAGGCCTCCCGAATAGGCGAGGACGACTTTCTTGACGCTGCTGCCGGACATAGATGCGGTGCTCCCGCGTGACGGCGTTACTTTTTCTTTTTGCCTTCCGGATCTTCGGGAGGTTTAGGTACCGGCCCCACGGACTTGAGGTCCTTCTTGAACCGGGTGATCTCCTCGAATTTTTCCGGCGGTCCGCCGTAAACGCGGTGGCATGCGTAGCAAGATTCCACGGCCTTCGCAAAATTCGCCTGGAGCAGCTTTTCGTTGTCTCCCCGGTAGGCAAGTCCCCGGACATTCATGACCGCCTGCTTGCCTTCCTGGGCGAAGGCCCACCAGCGGGCGTCGGTCGCGAACATGGAGTTCTGCATCACGGAATAGAGGGCATGCAGGTGCTCGGCGGCGGCGATGGTGCCCTTGCGATCCTTTGCATCGACTGCAATCTTGAGGGAGTTCAGGCCCGGGGAGGCATGTTCCTGCATGTAGGAAAGGGTGTAGACCTTGCGGTAATCCGGGCGGATTTCGGAAGGAAGCCCGCTTCCCCGGAGCGCTTCCTTGAATTTCTCCACCAGGGGGTCGCCCTCGTGTTTCTTGGAGACCGGCTCGTCGAGCCGGTTCTCGGGCGCAGGGTATTCGATGCGGCCGCGCTTCTCCTCTGGCTGGGCGCGGGCCGGTACGAGACCGAGGGCGAGCGCCGCGGCGGATGCAGCGAGAAGGACTGATTGGGGAACTTTCATGGTCCGGGAAAGAGTCTAACCGGTCCGGTGACAGTTTGGCGACGATCGTTCAGGTGGCATAATAAAGTTTAATGGAGATCATGGCTGTCGACTGGGGAGAGAAACGGATCGGCGTGGCGCTGGCCGACGGGGACGGCCTCGTGGTGCGCCCGTACCGGGTCATCCAGCGCGAGAGCGACGGGAAGGCCCTGGACGAACTCGAGACGATCGCCGCCGAGTGGGACGTGGCCCGGATCGTCGTCGGCGCTCCTTTTAATATGGACGGCTCGGCGGGTCCCCAGCTAGAACGTGTGCGAAAAGTGGCACTCCGGATGGAAGGCCGGCTGAAGCGGCCGGTCGTCATGCTGGACGAGCGGCTGACAAGCGCCGCGGTCCGGGTGGGCCGCGACGACGAAGCCGCGGCCGTGCTGCTCACGTCCTACTTCCGGGACCCGTCGAAGGCGGTGCATCCCGCGAAGCTGGGAAGCGGGGGAGTTTCTTGACCGACACGCCGAAAGCGCCGCCGCCGTCTTCCGGCCGCGGCCTGTGGATCGCACTGGGTTTTCTGACGCTCATGCTGTTCGCCGCCGGAGCGATCGCCGGAATCCGGGTCGCCCGGTATCTGGATACCGCGCCGGATCCGTCGAACACCGGAAAAGTGCGGTTCGAGATCCCCAAGGGGATGTCTGTGAAGGGCGTTGCCGACCTGCTGGCCGGAGAGGGCATCGTCACCCGGGCAGACTACTTTTACTGGTACCTGCGTTACCGCAAGACCGCGCCCAAGGCGGGCGAGTATGAATTGTCGCGGGCCCTGACGCCGCCAGAGGTCGCCCGGCTTCTCGATACCGGCATGGTGGTATGGCACCCATTCGGATTCCCCGAAGGGCTCACGGGCTGGGAGATCGCGAAGCGGCTCGACGGGGCGGGGTTCGGCCCCGAGGCCGAATATGTCTCGCTGATTTATTCGCCGGATTTCGCTGCCGAACTGGGGATCCCCGGCGACCGTCTGGAAGGGTATCTGTTCCCGGCGGTCCATCAGTTCTCGAAGCCGTTCAGGCCGAAGGAAATCCTGAGGCAGATGGTGAACGCCCTGAAGTCCAACGTGCCCCAGTCCCTGATCGACGAGGGCCGGGCCAGAGGGCTGGACAGTCTGCACAGGATTCTCACGCTCGCCTCGATTGTCGAGAAAGAGACCGGGCAGGCGGACGAGCGGCCGGTCATCAGCAGCGTGTTCCACAACCGGATGGCCAAGCGGATGCGGCTCCAGACCGATCCGACTGTGATTTACGGCCTCATGCCGGATTTCAACGGCAACATCACCCGCGAGAACCTGCTGACCGACCACGCCTACAACACGTATCTCCGTTCCGGGCTTCCCCCAGGGCCTATCTGCCAGCCGGGTCTTGCGGCCATCGAAGCGGCGGTTCGCCCGGCACAGACGGACTACCTGTTCTTCGTCTCCCGCAACGACGGGACCCACGAGTTCACGACGAACTTCGAAGCGCACGAGAAAGCCATCGCCTACTGGCAGCTGAACGCGGTCCGCCGGCGGGCCATGCGGGAGAAGGCGAAGCAGGGGAAATAGTCCTCCGCTTTTCTCTCTCCCGGCTTCCGGTTACACAGGCCGCACGATGCCCAGAAGCATGACCGGATTCGGACGCTCGCAGGGGCTGGTGGAGAGCCGGCAGTTTTCCTGCGAGATCAAGTCGGTAAACAGCCGGAACCTGGACCCGAAGCTCCGGCTTCCGCCGTCGCTGGCCGCGCTGGAAGCCCGGATCGCCGAGACCGTCCGTTCGCGTCTCACCCGTGGCCGGGTGGACCTCGTGATCGATGAGGCCGTGGTCGCCGGCGACGCCAAACCCCTTTCGGCCGACACCGCACTTGCCAGGCACTACCTCCACGAGTTCCAGGATCTCGCGAGCGATCTGCATCTTAAGGTAGACCCGGACGACCTGTTCCGTCTTGTGGTGAGCCAGCGGGACGTCATCAAGCAGGCGAAGTTCGAGGTGACGGACCGGGTGGCGGATGCCGTCGGAAAGATCGTCGAGGCGGCGCTTGCGGAACTGGACAAGGCGCGGACGGTCGAGGGCGAGCACCTCGCGCTCGACATCCGCGAACGGCTGAAGGGCCTCAGGGCCCATCTGCCGGCGATCCGGGAGGCGAAACCCGAGGCGGTCCGCCAGCTCCGGGAACGGGTCGAGAAGCGGCTCAAGGAACTCGAGGTCGAGGTAAAACTGGACGAGCAGCGGCTCGCGCAGGAGATCGTCTACTGGACGGACCGGGCCGACATCACCGAGGAAATCGTCCGGTTCGAGAGCCACCTCGCCAAGTTCGAGGAGCATCTCTCCGGCCGCGAGCCCTGCGGCCGCAAGCTGGATTTCCTCGTGCAGGAGATCGTGCGGGAGCTGAACACCATGGCTTCCAAGGCATCCAATACATCGGTCGCCCACCGGGTGGTCGACATGAAAAGCGAGATCGAACGTGTCCGCGAGCAGGTCCAGAACCTCGAGTAACCCCCGCCGTCACGGAATCGTGGTCGTCGTCGCGGGCCCTTCGGGCAGCGGCAAATCGACGCTCGTGAAGCGCCTTCTGAACGAGGACCGCAGGCTGAAGTGGAGCGTGTCGTTCACCACGCGGCAGAAGCGGCCCGGCGAACGGCACGGCAGGGACTACAACTTCGTGACCCTGGACGCGTTCCAGAAAATGATACGCCGCGGCGAACTGCTGGAGTACGCCCATGTCCACGGCATGAACTACTACGGCACGAGCCGTCCCTGGGTACAGGCCCAGGCCCGCAAGGGACAGGATATTCTGCTCGAACTGGACCTCGCGGGCGCCCGGTCGATCCGGAAAAAGATGCCCGAGGCGGTGCTGGTGTTCATCCTCCCGCCGTCCATGGCCGAGCTCCGGCGGCGGCTCCGGAACCGCAAGACCGATACGAAGGAACAGATCGACAAGCGACTGAAGACAGCCGTGAACGAGATGAAGGCGGCGAAGGAATTCGACTATGCCGTCTACAACGACGATATCGACGGGGCGCTGCTCCGGCTGAAGAACATCGTGGGCGCGGAGCGGTGCCGGGTCCGGAGGTAGCGGGCAAATCCCCTTTACCTCTTCCGTTTCTCCCGCTATTGCCCCCGGTCTGACGGACCTCCGTCGCGGGAACCATGCCGATCCGTATCTACAACACGCTGCGCCGAAAGCTCGAAACCTTCGAACCGCTGGTGCCGGGAAAGGCCGGGGTCTATGCCTGCGGCATCACGGCCTACGACCTGTCGCATCTCGGGCATGCGCGGGCGCTCATCACCTACGATCTTGTGGTCCGTTACCTCAAGTACCGCGGCTATGAAGTCACCTTCGTCCGGAATTTCACGGATGTGGACGACAAGATCATCCAGCGGGCGAACGAGAAGGGCGAGGACCCCAAGGCGCTTGCCGAGCGGTTCATCCGCGAATTCCACGTCGATACGGACAAGCTGAACCTCCTGAAGCCCGACCACGAGCCCCGGGCAACGGAGACGATGGCGGAGATTATCCGGCTGACGGAGCGGCTCATCGCCCGCGGGATGGCTTACGAGGCGGGCGGCGACGTCTTCTTCTCGGTGGAATCGTTCAAGACCTACGGCAAGCTCTCGGGCAAGGCGCTGGAAGATCTGGTGGCAGGGGCCCGCGTCGACGTGAACCGGATCAAACGGAACCCGCTGGACTTCAATCTCTGGAAGGCGGCGAAACCCGGCGAGCCGGCCTGGGACTCGCCATGGGGCAAGGGCCGTCCCGGCTGGCATATTGAATGCTCGGCCATGTCGATGAGCATCCTCGGCGAGACGTTCGATATCCACATGGGCGGCCTCGACCTGATTTTCCCCCATCACGAGAACGAAATAGCCCAGAGCGAAGGCTGCACGGGCAAGGAGTTCGCCCGTTACTGGATCCACAACGGCTTCGTGAACATCAACCACGAGAAGATGTCGAAGTCGCTCGGCAATTTCTTCACCTTGAGGGACCTGCTGGACAAGTATCCGGGCGAAGTGCTGAGGAGCTACATCCTCGGGACCCATCATACGAAGCCGCTCGACTACTCGGACGACGAACTCCGTCAGGCGGAAATGGGACTCAAGAAGCTCTACGAAACGCTGAACCAGTGCCGGGAGCTGCTCGTAAACCGGTGCGCCGACGATCCGGCCGCCGTCCCCACCCCGCAGGAGCAGAAGATCCTGGAACAGATCGCCGGCCTCAAGGACCAGATCGAAGGGTTTATGGACGACGACTTCAACGCTGCCGGCTCGTTCGGGGTGGTGCAGGGCATCCGCAAGGCGATCAACGAATACCTGCTCAGCCATGAGTTCAGGAAGACCCCGGTGTCCTGCCGGATCGCGGAACGGTTTCTGGCCGAAGTTCCCCGGATTCAGTCCGTGCTCGGTATCCTGTATCAGGAGCCCAAGGCGTTTCTGGACGACCTGAACCGGCGGGCCGGAGCCGGAGCGGCCATTTCCGAGGAAAAAATCCTTAAGCTCATCGCGGACCGGAAGGCGGCCCGGGCGGGGAAGAACTTCAAGCGGGCCGACGAGATTCGTGACGAACTGCTGGCCGCCGGAGTCGAAATCAAGGACGGACCCCAGGGAACGGCCTGGAACTGGAAACGCTGAAATCGGTTCATTTTTCCCCATGCCGGCCGGGCGATGACGATTCGGCGACAGGCATTGCCCATGATTAAAAAGGTCGCCTAAGCTTCATCCCTTATGGCGGGTTTTATCGACGATCTGGCGGAGCGCGTTTTTCAGCCGATTCGTGATCCGAAGCTTATGGAGCGGATCCGTTTCCTGCAGACTCTGGCGCTGCTCAAGGATCTTTCCTCTATCCAGGTCGGCAAGCTGCTGACCGAGTGCATCGAGCGCCAGTATTACGCCGGTGACGTGATCTTCAACGAAGGCGATCAGGGGAACGCCCTGTTCATCGTCATGTCAGGTTTCGTCGCTATCCAGAAGAAGCTGGACAATGGCGATATCCAGACTCTCGTCAATCTCGGGCCGGGAACGCACTTCGGTGAACTGGCGCTGCTGGACACGCTGCCCCGGTCGGCTGCGGCGGTTGCCGTGGACGAGACAGCCGTGCTGATTCTCTACAAGGCCAACTTCGACGCCCTCGTTTCCAAGCGGGCGGACATCGGCCTTCCGATCATGACCGCCGTGGCGGAGAATCTCGCCCGGCAGGTCCGCCGGCTGAACGAGCAGGTGTTCAAGCTGCAGAGCGCCGCGCCGCGCTGATCCGGAGATCCAGGGGAGAAGGCGGAGACGTGGGGCAGGAACAGGGCGGAACGATAGACTCGCGGATGTTCGAGCTGATCGAACGCTGGCTCCGCATCCTGCTGCTCATCATCGGCACGGGCGTCTTCATCTTCATCTTCTTCCAGCTCAAGCACATCCTCCTGCCGTTCGTCATCTCGATCATCATTGCCTATGTCCTGAACCCCGTGGTCCGCATGATCGAGGCCCGGGGGATCAAGCGGCTCACGGCGGTGTCGCTGCTCCTGACGGTCATGATGGGTGCCTTCGCGCTGGTGCTCATTTTCGGCGTCCCGGCGCTGGCGGCCGAGATCGAGAAAATCCAGAACCGCCTGCCGCAGATCACCAAGGACATGAAGGTATTCGCCCTCCAGCTGGAGGGCTCTCTCGAAGAAAACTACCCGATGATCGGATCGAAGCCGGTGATCGGCCCGGCGTTCGAGGCTCTTGAGGAGAAAAGCTCCCAGCTCGCGGGAAATATCCCGAGCTGGATCATGTCGCACATGGAGCAGATCATCCTGCTCATCCTCGTGCCGTTCAACGTGTTCTTCTTCCTGCGGGACGGCGACGAGTGGATGCAGAAGATCTACAACCTGCTGCCGAACCGGTACGTGGAGACGGTCCTGTCCGTGGTCTCCGAGATTAACGCCTCGCTGGGCGGCTACATCCGCGGCCTTGTCGTGGACGGGGCGATTGTCGGTTCGATGATCGCCATCGGGCTTTATTTCATCGGAGTGGACTACTGGCTGATCATCGGTCTCATCACCGGAGTCGGCAACCTCATCCCCTATTTCGGGCCGGTTCTGGGTTTCGGTCTCGCCGTGCTGGTGGCGATCCTCGGCACGGGGGGGCCTGCGGCCATCGTCAAGATCATGGTGCTGTTCGGCATCGTGAAGTTCCTGGATGATTTCTTCTTCCAGGTTCTGATCGTGGGCGCTTCGGCCCATGTCCATGCCGTTCTCGTGGTGCTCAGCGTATTTCTGGGCGGCTACCTCCTCGGGATCGTCGGCATGATCATCGCCGTGCCGATCACCGTCAGCCTTCAGGTCATGATCCGCATCCTCATCGACCGGTACCGGTTCAAGACCGTCTCCGCCGCCCGTGAACGGGCCCAGGCCGACCACTGGGTGTGCTGAGCCGGCCATGATCTCCCTCAAGACCCTTTCCTTCGATCCCGTCCACGACGAGACGTACCGCTGCCGCACGGACGACGGCTGGGTGCTGCACCTCTACCGCTACCTTCCGAAGGGCGAGGCGGCGAAGGGCCCGCCGGTGCTGCTCGTCCACGGGGGCGGATCGACGCGGTTCGCCTGGGATCTCGGCGACGGTATCGGGTTCGCGCCGTGGCTCGCCGCCCGGGGGCACGATGTCTGGACGGTGGACCTCCGCGGCCGCAAGCGTGCCGGACACTGGCTGGGCCGGGTGAAACTCCCCCAGTGGACCTTCGACCATCTGGTCGAGTTCGATCTCCCGGCGGTGATCGGAGCGGTCCGGAAATACACCGGTGCGGAGGCCGTGAACTACGTGGGCCATTCCATGGGGGGCATGATCGGCTACTGCTACCTGATCCGCTTCGGCGGCGACGGCGTCGCCCGCATGGTGACGCTGGGTTCCCCGGCGTTTGTCCACGGGGTTCCCGCCTGGGTCGGCCGGATGCGCGGCTGGCTCTACCGGCTGGGGCCCGATCTCCGGGCGGACTGGGTGGCGAAGGCGCTCGCCCCGTTCACAGAGTCGCTGCCGGAAAAGATCGTCCGCAGCTCGGCGAACCCGGACAACGTCGCCCCGGAAACGATCGCCCGCTACCTCTGGCGCGGGGTCGCCGGGCTGCCCGCCCGCAAGGCCGCCCACTTCGCCCGCATTGCCGCCGAGGGCGGACTGATCACCGACGACGGGCGGTTCCGCTATTACGAGCACCTCGACGAAATCCAGACGCCACTGTTCGTCGTCGCCGGGAACCGGGACGGCCTCGCCGACTGGCGGGCCTGCCAGCAGACGTTCGAGAAACTGGGCTCATCCGAAAAACGCTGGCGGCTGCTCGGCCGCTCCGAAGGCGAGAAACACGACTACTCCCACGGCGACCTCCTGTGGGGACGTCACGCGGCCGAAGAGCTTTATCCGGACGTCGAGAACTTCCTCTGGCGCGAGAAAGCCCGGCTCAGGGTGGTGAGCTGAGCGCCTCCGGCGCCAGCCGGAACAGCCACACCGGCCCCCACTTCTTCTCCAGCACCAGTCCTTCCGGCGGGGGATTCAGCCGCTTCTGGAGTAATTCCCAGTCCTGCGGCAGGTAACGGTCGCCGTGGATGAGGATCCAGCTTCCCTTGCGCAAGCGAATCATATCCAGAGAGTCATTCGATGGGAACTCATGCAGCTGTTGGATGAATGCAACGTACGACTTCGGAACGATGGAGGTGAACCCGTTTAAACGCGCAATTCCGTCCAATGCGAAGTAAAATTGGTAGTAACTGTCATGAAACCGAACGGTGCCGTCACGAGTTGCTTCATCCTTTAAGCCCGCCGGAAGTTCAAGAAGTCCGCCAGGCAAACCAGAACGTTTGATCCAGCTATATGGCTCTGGAATTCGATAGCTGCCGGGGTAATGGCAGCCGGTGCAAGTGTGCTCGCTCGGCCTCAAATCAAATGCTTGTACCGTAGGGATCGGCCAGGCCCAGATTTGAAGCCCGGGGTTCAGGAATAGGAAAATACATACGAGTATGGCCAGCGGGGTTGCGGCAATGCTCACTTTCCCCAAAATGCGGTCGATTGCATACGCTGAAAGAAGGGCAATTGGTATTGAGCAAACCAGTAGCAGGCGTGCCGGAACGCGGACCTTGAGGAGCATGGGAGCGATCACTTCGAGGCCTGCAAAAGGTCCTGTCATTACTGGCTTTCCGAACAAGAATATGACCGGGCCTAATGACAGCAGGGCCGGATAGAGCAGCAGGATAAACAGGGGTCTGATGCCTATATCGGCAGACCTGCAAACTTCCATCGACAAGCAGCCGAGAAATAACGCCAGAATCAGTATGCCTGACGTATTCGTCAGAACGCCGAGATCAATCAAATCGTTGCTCAAGATGATGCCGAGGACACTGAGCAAGAACGCAGGAATAAAATATCCGAAGGCCGTCACCCATGACCTCTGCCCGGAAGCGATAGACATGCTCCGCCATGCCAGCAACGCCAGAATTGCGAAGCTCACGGGAGCGAGGAACAACGTCTTAAGGGTCCGATAGTCGAGGTGGAAATACCGCTCGGAAAGCGATGAATATAGTTGGGAGGGGAAAGGGATGAAATTGGCCAGATCCAGCCGGTGCATAATCTGACGAGAAAGAAAATAGTCTTTCCCCAGAACATCTTCCGGCGGAGTCATCCGGTTGAAATGCAGATTCTGAAACAGTCCGGCCATTACCACCGGAATTACCGAAAGCCCTGTCGGAATCAGTTTTTTGCGAAGCTTCGGTTCCGATACCGTCCTGAGCGAGACCAAAAGAATGGCGGAAAGGGTATTCGTGGCGGATGCGAGGAACTGACAGATAAGGCATAGACCCAGCAGAAAATAAAGCCGATGATAAACTGGCGACTTTTTGATCTGGGATAGCAAGTACCACGAAAGTGGAAGCCCAAACGCCGTGCGAAACCATATTCCGCTGTCCAGCTCAAAAAGCCATAACGGATAAGAGGCGAATACCAGGGCGCCGATCATGGCGGAAAGCGGAGAACGCGTTTCGTGCCGGAATGCAAAGTAGGCCGAAAGCAGATTGCCCGATGTGCATAGGGCGAAAACGAGGTTCCATGCGAGGAATGGGCCGAAGCCGAGCAGCCGGAGTCCGAGGAATACAACCCCTTGCAGAAACGGGATTTCGGAGCTGCCCAATAAACCCGGAGTTGGATACAGATAGGCTGGTGAATTCAATGGCCCGGCATTTTCTGCCAGTGCATGGTAAAACCACGAAACGGTAGCGAATTGGTGAATGGTGTCTGGGTTCGTGGCAATACTGGCTGCGGGTGGGTATTTGATAGCGTAGCCTGCTATCCCGGCCGCACAGGCGATTATCCATGCAAACTGTGGCCATTTATGATTTGTCATGACAATAGAAGACCGGTGGGAATTCAGGAAGAATATCCGTCAGTCATATCATCCTAGAGCTAGACTTGTCCCAGTTCGTGACGGATGCGGGCGACCCGGCAGGCATGGCTGTTGGGGCCTTCGAGGCGGCCGTTCTCGTAGAAGCTGATCGCCGGGCAGATGAAGCAGGTGTCCTGAAACTCGCAGGTGCGGCATTCGGCGAACCGGTGCCACTTCACGTCGCGGACTTCCTTCAGCCAGTGCGAATCCTTCCAGATCCCGGCGAGCGGCTGCTCGCGCACGTTGCCCGCCGGAAGCTTGTTCTGCGTGCAGGCGAACACGTCGCCATGGGGCGAGACGATGGGGGACGAGCAGGCGCTCGTGCAGATCGCCTCGTCGTCGTGGCGGACGAGCTTCTTCGCCTTGCCGCCGTAGCGGGTGAAGAAATCCCGCATCTCCCCGTCGGTGAGGGCGTGCAGCGTGGGCTTCGTCGAGCCGTCGTCCTTCGGCGTCATCCAGACGTCGGTGAGGTAGGGGACGCCGATCTCGTTGCACCAGGCGAGCATCTTCTCGAGATCGTGATAGCTCTCGTGCATGAGCGGGATCTTCACGATTACCCGCTGGCCGCGCTCCACGAGGGTCTCCACGTTGCGTTTCACCCGTCCGTAGCGCTCCCCGGAACCGGTGACGGCCTCGTAGGTCGCGTCGCTCGCGCCGTAGAGGGAGATATCCACTGAGATGGGTTTCAGTTCCAGAAGCTGCTCCAGCCGGTCCCCGTCCAGCAGGTGTCCGTTCGAGAACAGCCGGATCACGAACCGCTTTTCGCGGGCGTAGCGGGCGAGCTCGAAGAAATCCTTCCGGATGATCGCCTCGCCGCCCGTGAAGGTGATGTTCATGCAGCCCAGCTCCCAGAGCTGGTCGATGACGTTCCTGAACTCCTCCGTGGAGAGTTCCTCGCGGACGGGCTGGTCGACGCAGTAGCAGTGGACGCAGTGGTAGTTGCACCGGTAGGTGAGTTCGAGCTGGGTCGTCACGAACCGGTTTCGTGCGACCATCTTCTCCCGGATTTCGTCGAAGGTGGAAATGGCAGCCTCCGGGCTCGGGCCCTCGGGGATTGACTCGTACCGCTTACCCCAGAGTTTGCCAGAGGCCGGAGCCGAGATCAAAGACGAGCGTGCCGCCGGGCGTGTTCGTCAGGGCAGGCGTCAGCTGCTCCATGAGCTTTGCCTGTTCCTCTTTGGTCCGGTCGGCGAGGCCCTGGACCTGGGCCAGCAGCGACGAGAGCCGTTCGGCGGCGGATTGTGATTTGAGAGATACTCCCGCGCCCTTTTCGAGGCTGACGAGCATGGCCACCGGGTGGCGGCCGCCCGTGAACGGAATCCGCGGATCGGAGCCGGAAAAGGGCGTTCCTTCCACGGAGAGGCCGTCCTTCTCGATGCGGACGATCACAAGGTCGTCGCCCAGCACCGGCCGGCCGCTCTCCAGCGCCTTGCGGGCGAGGGTGCTTTTGCCCGCACCCGAGGGGCCGTAGGCCACGACGGCGCCGCCCGCGGGCCGGACGAAAGCCGAGGCGTGGAGCACAAAGCCCCGGTGCTCCCAGGCGAGCCACTGGGTAATGAGCCGGAGGGCGTTTTCGAGGGCGTTGTCCCGGTCCGGATTGCCGGACGGCGGCGGCGGGGCGATCTCGATACGGATGTTTCGGCCGGGGAACTCGATGTCGGCCCGGAAGGCGGACGAACCGGCCGAAAAGCCGTGGTCCCGCCGGGTGACCGCGACTTTGTAGGGGTCCGAGTAGTTCAGGGTCTTCTTTTCCAGCAGCATCAGCCGGTAGGGGCGGCCGGTGGCTTCGCCTCCCGCGCCCAGGATTTTCGCCGTAGCGTCCATCAGTTTCGGCACGGCGGCGACGTCAACAGGATGTCCGGCAATCACGGGTCGGGTCGAATCGGTCACTTGAGCAGGCGCTCCAGTCTGGCGGTGATGACTCCGCCCATGGCCACGAACAGGGAGCTCGCGAGCCACAGGGGGGCGGCGGGGCCCCGGAGGTTCTTGCGGCCCCGTTCCCGCACGGTCACGCGGCCGATCAGGGCTCCGTGGGGCCAGAGCCGGTCCAGCGCCTTACTGTTCCGGCCGACGGTTCGCAAGTGGGCTTCACCGTCCCTGAAGCTCCAGTAGACGAACTGGTGAACCACGATGGGGCCGTCGTCCCCGGCGAGCACCAGCAGGTCACCGGGCACGAGCCGCCACTTCCGGCCGATCCGCTCCACCGTCACGACGTCGCCGGGTTTCAGGAGCGGTACCATGGAGCGGCCCGTAATCCGGAAATTGACGCGGCCCCGTTTCTCGACTTCCTCGCGCAGGATGTCGCCGACCGCTTTCGCCAGCTGGGATTTCAACCAGGGATCTCCCGCAGCAGTTTCTTCGAGCGCAGGACCGCGAGAAACGCCTCGATATCGGCGCGGGCGGTCCCGGGGGAGACGTCGAAGGCCGCCGCGATCTCGGCGGTGAGTTCTTCCAGCGTCCGGGGCGTCTCGAGGGCGGCCCACACCGCCGTTCCCACCGGGTTCAGCACGCGAAGCTCGCGGGCCACGGGGTCCACGAGAACGGCCTCGCCGTCCACGCTCCGCCACGCGATATCCCGGTCCTGCTGGTACTTCGGCATGGGGGAAGAGGGTAGCATCTATTTCTTCTTTTTCCCCTCGATCTCCCAGCGGACCTCGGGGAGTTTGTTGCCGGTGTGCCGGAGGGCCTTCAGGAACAGGTCGTCCGGAGGGGCTTCGACGCGGACGGTGGGGGAGGCGGCCTCGTTGTCTCCCCTGTCCCCCGCCTCGCCGGGGACGTCCGGCCGGGGGAATTCGAGCCGCCAGGCGTGGAGATAGATCCGCTCGAACAGGGCGAGCTCGCCGGGCATCTTCAGGGTGGAGCCGTAGCGCTCGTCCATGACGATGGGGCAGCCGATATGCGCGAGGTGGGCCCGGATCTGGTGCGTGCGTCCCGTGTGGGGGAACGCCATGAGAAGCGAGGTTCTGGGGCCCGACGAGAGCCGCCACACCTCCGTGACGGCATGGACGCCCCTCGGGTCGACCGCCATCTTGATTCGCCCCGAGGTCGCCCGGAACAGCGGCCCGTCGATGATGAAGTGGTCTTCCTTGGGGGCGCTCTCCGCGAGGCAGAGGTAGAACTTCCGCATCGTGCGGGAACTGAGGTGAAGCTGGAACCACCTCGCCGCCTGCGGGCTTTTCGCCGCGATCAGGAGTCCCGTCGTGTCGAGATCCAGCCGGTGAACGGGGGCGGGCGGGAACTCCGCCTCGGGATACTGGTTCTTCAGCCAGTTCACGACGCTCCAGGGGCCCTGGCCGGTGCCGCCCTGCACGGAGAGGCCGCCCGGCTTCCAGACCGCCGCCCAGTTCTTCGTCTCGCGGATGATCTTCGGTTTGGGGGCGGTCCACTCCTTGGTCTCCGCCGGAGGGGGTTTGACCCGTTTCACGGCCGGGGGCACCGGGAGCACGACGACCTCTCCCGCTTCCACGCGGTAGCTGTTGTCCTGCCGCTTCGTGCCCACCTGGACCTGGCCTGAGCGGATCATCCGGTGGATGTTCGAGAGGGACTCGTCCGGCAGGAGCTTGCGCACAAGGCGGTCCAGTCTCATTCCCGCTTCCGGGGCGCGAACGTCGAAGTAGTAGGCCTTGGGCACGAACAAAGTGTTTTCGGAATCTGCGGGGAATTCTACCGGCGGCCGTGTCTCGCCCGGCCGGTTTCCCTCAAGGGGAAACCGCCGGGCAGGGCCGCAGGGGCCGCTGCCTTAGCCTTTCCGGCCAGTGCCGATCAACCAGAAAAAGAAGTCGTTGTCGGGCCACCACGCGCGGGTCTGCCGGACGGGGCTGAGGTGGCTCCGCTCCCCGTCCACGCGGAATCCCGCCCGGGCAAGGAGAGCGCGGACATCGGCGCTCGTGTGGCAGTAGACGCGGCCGCGCTGCTGGCGGCCGTCCCGGACCCGCTGGTCCACGGCATGGGCCAGCTCGTCGAACCCCTGCGGGTGGTTGCGGTTGTAGAACTGCGCAT
Source organism: uncultured bacterium (assembly GCA_964621525.1). GTDB lineage: Bacteria > JAGRBM01 > JAGRBM01 > JAGRBM01 > JAHCIT01 > CAZMGV01. Next base: position 46,137 of record CAZUMS010000001.1, on the reverse strand, counting down.
AAACCCGGCCGCCGGGCCTGAGCACCCGGTACGCTTCCGACAGGTAGCGTTCGATATCGGGCTGCTCGAGGTGGATCAGCACATGCTGGAAGTAGACGGCATCGAACGAGCGGTCCGGAAACGGCGAGAGAGAGCAGCCCTTCAGGTGCGTTACAGTGACGTTCGGCAGTTCCCGGAGCGCCCACGCGGCCCTGAGGCACATGGGGGCGGAAATATCCGCGCCGTGGTAGCCGGCGACTTCGGGGGCGATGTGCCGGGCGAGCCGCCCGATGCCGCAGCCCACCTCCAGCACCCGGTCGGAAGGCTGGAGGTCCAGGCATTCCTTCACGAGCCTCGCCACCGGGAGCCCCTGCCAGATGAGGGATTCCTCCGTCGGGTAGCGCCCGAACGGATGCCCGCCCACGGCAAGCCGCGCCCCCTCGGGCGTCCGGGCCATTTCGGACCAGAACGTCTCGTAGTCTTCCCCTATATCGGGAGAGAAAAACGGCGGATGGGACGGTACGGTGCTCACGGGCCGGGTTTCCTGCGCTTCGATGGTCACCAGTTTACCCGATCCGGGGGGAGAAGGTCGTGGGAAAAGGAGTGCGGCCTTTGGTGGCTTTCGGTTGTTAAGACGCCAGGAGGCGGGCCCTCACCACGCGGCGTCGAAAAGCTCGCCGAACAGTTCCGGGGTCATCGTGAGCGGATTCGACTTGTGGGAAATGTCGTCCAGGGCGCCGGCGATGATGGCGTTCTTCTGGTCCGATCTGACGCCGGCGTCGCGCAGGCGCTGGGGGAGAGCGATTTCCCGAAGCATCGCTTCGATGCGCTGAATGGCCCGGAGGGCCATCTCCTCGTCGCTGCCTGCGGGCACCTTGAGCGAGCGGCCCACGAGGGCGTAACGCCCGGCGCAGGCGGCGGGGCCTTTCGCGAGATTCTGCTTCATCACGTGCGGAAGGATGATGGCGTTCGCCGTGCCGTGATGGACCCGTGCGTGAGCCCCGACCGAATGGGCGAGGGCGTGGACGGAGCCCAGAAATGCATTCGCAATCGCCTGCCCGGCGAGGTTCGAGGCGACAAGCAGGCTCATACGGGCGTCGAGGTTCGCGCCGTGGTGGACGCATTCCCGCAGGTTGTCCCCGATCAGCTCGATGGCGTGGAGCGCCAGTGCGTCGGTGACGGGACTGCTCGAAACCGAGTGAATGGCCTCGATGGCATGAGTGAGCGCGTCCATGCCGGTGGCAGCCGTGAGCGTGGGCGGCAGTTTCACGGTGAGCAGCGGGTCCAGGATACAGGCGGCGGGATAAACCGCGTCGTCCCACAGGATCAGTTTCACGTGGCCGTCCTTGACGACGGCGGCGGGCGTCACCTCGCTGCCCGTTCCGGCGGTCGTCGGAAGGACGAGGTGCGGGACGACGGGTTCGCCCTTCAGCGTGTTCGTGCCGATCCATGGCCGGACCGAGCCGCCCTTTTTAAGGGCCACGGCGACACCCTTGCCGGTGTCGATCACCGATCCGCCGCCAAGGCTCACGACGCCGTCGGCGCCGTGCTTTCGGGCGAGCTCCGCCGCCGCGTCGATGATCGCGACGCCCGTGTCGGGCTCGACATCGAGGAACGTGCAGGCGTGAACCGGGCCCAGAAGGCCGGCGATCTTTTCGGCCAGCGGCGCGAGGCCCCGGTCCGAGAGGAGAATCGCCTTACGGATCCCCGCATCGGCGGCAAAGCGGGCGACCTTTTCAGCAGCTCCGGCAGAAGCGGTGATCCGGGTCGGGAGGTACGTTTTGAAGCGGGATCTTGAACTGACGATCATCAGGGGCGCGGGTCCTTTCCTTCCATGAGGGAGTGGACCGTGCGGAGGAGTTCCTTGGAATCGAAGGGTTTCTTGATGACGGCGAGGTTCTTCTCGGGTTTCACGGGCGGGTCCAGCATGGCCGTAATAAAAGCCACGGGACAGGTGAGCCCGTGGCTCTGCTTGAGTTCGGTGGCCAGTTCGAGGCCGGTGCGGTCGCGCATCATGACGTCGATGAGGCAGATATCGAACGGTTTTTCCGCCTCGTAGGTCTTCATTGCTTCCTGACAGTCCCGGGCCGTGAACACCTTGAAGCCGTCGTGCTCCAGAATGCACCGCTCCATGGTCAGGATCTCGTCGTCGTCGTCGATGATGAGAGCCTTGGCGGCGTTCGGCGCGGGTGGCTGGGAGCCGCCGATCTTTTCCGTGACGGTTTCGGTGTAGCTCTTCTGGGTCGAGATGCCGTTCTGGGTCCAGGCGTTCTCGATTTCCCCGCGGAAGCGCTCGTTGTCTTCCTGGAGCTTCCGGTATTTGTCCGACCCGCCTGCCATTTCGATGACCCGCTGGTCGTGGGTATCGACGCTCCAGATGAACTCGTCCGTGTCGGAGACCCGGTCAAGCGAGAGCTTCATGTGGGGGTAGGACATGTTGCCGAGGCGGAGCTGGAGGCGGCGGAGTTCGGAAGGTCCGGCTTTCGGGGGGGTGCGTTCCCATTCGGGCCACTGGAGAAGCTCTTTGGACGAGCTTTTCTTGTCGAGCCCCCGGAGTTCCAGGATCGAGAGCAGCCGCTCGGGGACAATTTTTGTCGGGTAGGCCTTCTCGACATAAAGGTCGATGGCCTTTTTCAGCATCGGGTAGTTGAGCGATTTGAGTTTCAAGGGGTAGGCGTGTGCTGTTCCCGCAGGTTGTGGCGCACCGTGTTAAGTCCCGGACCCGGCGCGCCGGTCCGCCAAGGTGAACGCAGCCTAATGAAGAGCACCCCGGCGGGCAACAGGCGCTGTTCGTGACCCTTTGTAAAATAAAAACACCAGTAATTTCAGTTAGTTATATTAAAAACACGGCTCGTTTCGATACTGACCGGGGCAGCAAGCGGCCTTCACCCAGCGAAGGCCCCGGGGCCGCCACTACCCGAAAGGCGGTTCAGTAGGTTATCCAACCGGGACCCATGATCCGGATCGAGTTCATTGCGGGTTCCAGAAAGGGCGAAGGGGCCGAGTTCGAGAAGGAGCAGGTGTCCCTGGGACGCCGCGCCTCGAACGACCTCGTTATCGAGAACCCCTACGTTTCGGGAGAGCACGCACAGGCGTTCGTCTCCGGGGACCGGCTTTTCTATTCGGACCTGGGCTCGACCAATGGTTCGGTCCTGACCCGTGACGGCCGCGAACGGGTGTTCCGGGACGAGCGGATCGAACTCCTGCCCGGCGACATCCTGACTCTCGGCGGGCCGAAATCGGACGAATCGGTCCGGGTGATCTTCGTCCCCGCCGATTCGGAGCTGGAGCCGGGTGACGATACGAAAACGGTCCTCGCCGTCCGGTCGGCGACGGACGTCACGAACGTCGATACCCGGATCGGCCGGGACAGCGTGGCGCTCTCCCAGGTCTACCGCCTCTGGCGGCGGCTGGAGCCGGCCCATACCCCGGAGGCGGCGTTCGAGGCTGCCGCCGACATTGCCATCGCGGCATTCGAGAAAGCCTCCCGCGTGACCGTGCTGGTGAAGAACCGCCGCAAGCGGTTCGAGGCGGTGATCTCCCGGACGCCGGGGAACGGAACGGTTCAGGAGCCTTTTATCCTGTCCCGGTCGATTCTTGAGCAGATGGCCGCCCGCAAGGAATGCCTTCTCGTCGAGGACGTTCCGGCCCGGTTCCCGGCGGCGGGTTCCGTGGCGGCATCCAGGATTCTCTCCTGCCTGTGCGCGCCGGTCATGAGCCGCGGCGAGTTCCGGGCGATCATCCAGATCGACAACAAGACCGAGGCAAGGGCTTTCGATGAGCGCGATCTCGACCTGCTCGTCGTCTTCGCCGGCATGACGAGCCGGGTGGTGGAGAACCTTGAACTGGTCGGCCAGCTCCAGAACCGGGCCGAAAAACTGTCCGAGGAGAACACCTACTGGCGGAGCCGGTTCGGCCGCTCGATCAGCGACATCGTGGGCGGCTCACCGGCGATGCAGGCCCTGTTCGAGAAGATCAAGAAGGTGATTTCCACCGACACGACGGTCCTGATCGAGGGCGAGACCGGGACCGGCAAGGAACTGGTGTCGCGGGCCATCCATTACGGCGGGCCGAGGGCCTCGACGGGGGAGTTCAGGGCCGTCAACTGCGGGGCCATGCCGGAGAACCTGCTGGAGAGCGAGCTGTTCGGCCATGTGAAGGGGGCCTTTACGGGGGCGGCCGTCGACAGGAAGGGCCTGTTCGAGGTGTGCAACAACGGCACGCTGTTCCTGGACGAAGTGGGCGACATGCCCGTGCCGATGCAGGTGAAGCTGCTCCGGGTGCTTCAGGAGGGCGAACTGACGCCCGTGGGTTCCTCCACCGCCCGCAAGGTGAACGTCCGGATCATCAGTGCGTCGAACAAGAACCTCGAATCCGAGGTGAAGGCCGGCCGGTTCCGCGAGGATCTCTTCTACCGGCTGAGCGTGTTTCCGGTCCGGATTCCGCCGCTCCGGGAACGTGGCGAAGATGCCGCGCTGCTTGCAGAGCATTTCCTCCAGAAACTCGCCCGCGAAGCCGGCCGGCCCGTCCCGGCGCTGTCGTCCGAGGCCCGGCAGGCGGTTCTTGCCTATGGCTGGCCGGGTAACGTGCGCGAACTCGAGAACGAGATGCAGCGGGTCGTCATCAACCTGGACGGTGAAAAAGACGTGGGGCTCCAGCACCTGTCGGACCGGGTGGCCGGTGACGTCCTTGCGGGCGATGCCACCGAGGAGCGCCCGACGGGTTCCCTCAAGGGGCTGCTTGAGCAGCGGGAGAAGGAAATCCTTCAGGAAACGCTGGTCGCCACCGGCGGCAACCGTACCCGGGCCGCCGAACTGCTGGGGTTCTCCCGGCAAGGGTTCATGAAGAAAATCGCCAAATACGGGATCAAATAGGCCGGATCAGGCAGTTCGGGCGGCCGCCTTGCGGCTTTTCCGCTCTTCGAGGAGCTTGATGATCGCCGGCTTGAACAGGATCGCTGACGTCAGACAGGTGATTTCGCCAATAATGGCAATCCAGCCGAAGCCGACCATCGCCTGATTCAGCGACGGCACCATCATGGCGTAACCGATGATCGTCGTTCCGGAGCAGAGGAGGACTGCGCCTCCCGTGGCCTTGAGGGTTTTCTCGACCGAGCCGGGGCCTTCCAGAACGTACCGTTTGTAGATGTTGATGTGATAGTCGACGCCGATACCTATCGTGATCGGTATCACGACGAAGTTGAAGAAGTTGATCTTGAGATCCCAGATGCCCTGGCAGCCGACAAGCAGTACGATCCCGTACAGCAGGAAGAACAGGATGAAAGCCATGTTCTTCAGTGTGCCGAAGCTGATGAGGAGTATGACCGCTACACCGATGAGGCAGAGTACGGTCGCACGGGGGCCATCCGACTTGATGGCCGAAAGCATGTCCGCAAACAGCATGGCGTCGCCAGATGTATACAGGGTCTTGCCGTTCGTCAGCGTATAACTCTCGATCTCGCCCGCGAACCGGAGCAGCTGGCGTCCATTTGACAGCGACACGCCGGCCTTTGGCTGGATCAGGACGACTTTGTCGAAAGTGCCGTCTTTCTCGGTGAATCGTTTCCGGATGTTTGAGGGCAGGTCGTTCACCCCGATCGGATGAAGGTCGAACGCCGACCGGAATTCGTCGAGACGCTTGCGATGCTTTTCCTGCATCCAGGACAGAGGCTGCTGATCGATCAGGGCGCGGATCCGTCCGATCGCTTCGATCTTGGCATCCTGATTTTCAGGCAGCTGGGTAAAGATCGAATGTGCCTCGGTAATGCTTGAGCCGGCCGGGGTCGCCTCGAGTTCCATGCGGCGCTTTTCGATGGCGTCGGTCAGCATGCGGGTTTCTTCCGCGCTGTCCGTGAGGAATACCGACCCGCCGCCACCGGAATCCAGAATTCCATACGTCAGGGAGCGGTAGTAGACGTATGTGGCATTCGGGTCGTCTTTGCTGCGGAGCTTGGAGAAATTGTATTCGAACGGGTCTTTCAGGAAGATCCAGATATAGTAGGCCGAGACCGCCGTCAGGATAGCGCAGACGACGATGATCGCCCGGGGCGCCCGTTCCACAAGGCGGGCTATCCAGGCCGACCCCAGCCGTCCCGTATCGCTCAGGCGTTCCTTCGAGGGCGATACCATCGGTTTCCACCGTTCGGTGACGATGATGAGGGCCGGAATGACCGTATAGGTGGCCAGCCAGCAGAGGATCATGCCAAGGCCGCCAATGAAACCGAACTGGGAGAAGCCCTTGAACGAGGTGAAAATCAGCACGCCATAAGCGACAGCCGTCGCGGCTGCCGCTGTCTGGGTTGCTTCGAACGTGAGCTGCGCCGCCTTTACAACGGCGGCCACCGGATCCAGTCCGAGTTCCCGCTCCTCGAAATAACGGGCCATGAAAATCAGGCTGAAATTGATCCCGTTGCCCACGATGATGCTGGCGAGGAATGCTGTCTGCTGGTTGAGATAACCGATATGAAACCAGCTCACGGCGAACGTCCAGGAAATCGCTACCAGGACGGTTACAGTCATGAACACGACCGGCCGGATGCGCCGGTAGTAGAGAAAGATCAGGGCAAAACAGAACAGTATCGTCAGGCCGGCCGTGCGGACCGTGTCGGTGATGACGGCGCTGACCTCATAGTTCGAACGGACCAGGGAGCCGGCAAGACCGATCTCCATGGCGGAATTGTAGTTATTCGAAGGATCGAGACTGTCGATTATCTGCTGGATGTCGGTGATCAACCTGCCGGCGCTGCCAAAGTGCAATCCGCTTTCGAGCGAGGTGATGTTGATGACGGTGACGGAATTGGGGCCGAGTTCCCGTCCGTCCGGGAGCACGGAACCGTTGCCGTTCGTGTAATAGCCTTCTGTATACCGGGAGGACTTCTTTTCCTTTTCTCCGTATTTCTCCTCAATGTCGGACAGGTCAAAGCCGGGATCTTCCAAAAGGTCTTTGACGGCGGCAGGCGAGTTCTTCACCCGCTCGAAGCGCAGCTTGATGTCCAGCCGCTCATAGATTTCGTCCAGGTCGTCGAGATCCATGAACAGGTATTTGTACTTTTTATAGAATGCGTCGTCTTCGGTGTTCTGCCAGGTGACCTGGCGAAGCCGGGTGCCTTCCATCGGCTTCAGCCGTTCCACGATGTCATGCACGGCACGTTTGCTGTCAGACCAGCAGGAGGGCGATCTGGACGTTTCGCAGTAAACGACGACCATGAGGCCGCGCTCGCTGCCGAAACGGTCGTTGAGTTTCTTGAGGTTCTGGACGGAACGGTCTGTTTCGGGAAGCAGGGATGCAAAATCGGTCCGGACGTTGGTGACCAGCCGGTAACTGAAATATCCCGTCGCCAGAGTGAGGCAGGCTACCGCTGCCAGCACGAACCATGGCCTGCGCGCGATGAACCCGACCCATTTCCCGATCGCGCCTTCCAGAAGGACGAGGGTGCCTTCCCGTGACCCTTCAGGTGCCTTCGGGGGAGGCTCTTTGCCGGACTTGCGGGCCATGAATTGCCTTCGGTTTGGGAAGAGACGCCGGCTATTCCGTCTTATGGATACGACGGGCTGAAGCTACTTGAGTCCCCGGCGTTCCTTGACGAGCTTGAGCGCTTTCTGGAACTCCACGGTCCATTCGGGCGAGTCTTCCTTGATGTTCTTGATCCGGTTGCGGGCCTCGCGTTCCAGTTCCTCGTCATTCACGAGGTTTTCGCGGAACACTTGGATAATCTTCCGGCGGATGGCGTTGTCGGCGGCGAACACCTCTTCGACGCTCTTGTTGATCATGAACGATTCGATGATCTGGTTCGCCATCCAGAAGAAGGCGTCGTCGCCGGTGTGAAAGTTGCTCTGCTCGGCAATCTCTTTCTTCACCTTGCCGAACTCCTGGAACGGAAGGTGGTGCTTTTCCATGTAGTCGCGGACCTGGTTCTGGATGATCGACTCCTGATGGAGATACTCGTCCAGAATCGATTTGATATCGAGTTCGACCTCATGGAGTTTTGAACGGTCGATTTCGATATCGCCGTCGGCCACCAGCGTGGCGACGATTTTCGTGGCGATCGTGGGTATGCGCGAACGGTAAAGCCGCATGACAAAAACCCCCTGCCTGAGAGGAGGCTCCCTTCGGGCCGCCCTCTGGGGCCCCCTGATTGTGTCGAAGTAACAACCCCGCGTCCATCCGCACCCGATTGCGCAGGGGACACGGACCCGCCTCCGGCCAGCCGCGTCTATATAAAAGCCATCCCGTGCGGTGTCAAAAAAATCGGCAGTGAATTCGCGGACTCTTGCCCAATCGGACCTGGCCCGTGACAATGGCGCTTCTCCGGATAGGATATCCCTCCAGAAGGACCCATGATCCCGACGACGAGCCGAAAACGCCGGATTCCGACGAAGTGGTGTCCCTATTGCGCCACCGATGTCGAAGTGATCGTCATGCTCGAAAAGGGCGACGAGATCACCCATTGCACGCTTTGTAACCGTGCGATTCCGCCTGATACCCGGGCTGGCGAGCGGCGGACTCCACCGGTGGCGGCGAAACCGGCGGCCCTTCAGGCGGATTCGGAGCTGACGGCTGACGACTGGGACCGGTTGCTATCGGACGATGGCGGCAAGACCCGGAGTATTGCTGCCGAGCTTGAGAATGCATTTGTCGACCCTGAACCTGCTGAGCTCGCCAAGGAGCATGAACGGGGGTTTCTCGACACGGTGCTGGTCGCCGATGATTCCCCGGCCATCCGTGCGCATATCGAGGATATTTTCCGGGACCGGGGTTTCGCCCGCGAAGTGGTCTGTTTCGAGAACGGTCGCGAGGCGATCCAGGGTTATGTTCAGATCAAGGAAGCGGGCGGCCAGATCGGCCTGCTGGTTCTGGACCTCGAAATGCCCGTGATGAACGGCCTGCTCGCCGCCTCGACGATCCGTCAGATTGAAAAGCAGCGGCAATACGAGCCGGTCATGATCCTGTTTTTCTCGGGCCGTAAGCGTGACGAACGGCTGGATTCGGCGCTTCAGCGGATGAAGCCCGCCATGTATATTAGCAAGGGCGACACGGACCAAAAGGCCCTCAGGGGCCGGCTGGCCCGTATCGTCGATCTTCTCCGCCAGGAACTGGAGCATGCGCAATGAGCGGGAAGCCGCCGGACAAGCCGGACTCCGGGCCACCGGCCGGAAATCTCCGGAATGACGAGCCGCTCGCCGAAGGAAGCCCGCCGAACGTCACCGGGGCGATCAGCCCCCCGGCCGGCGAGAAAAACCCGGTCCAGCGTCTCATGAACGGCCCAGTGGTCGTGTGGGCCGGCGGGATCGAATACCACGGCACGCTTACGGGCGCTGACGAGGAATCGCTCTGGATCATGACCCAGTCCGGACCCAAGCAGATTCCGGTCGGCCGGGTGAACAAGGTGTTCCATCCGGACCACCGGGAGACCCTCGATTCGAACAGTCCGCTTACCCGGGAATTTTTCGAAGACGACAAGGATAAGGACCCGGACAGCGGTGCATAGCTTCGCCAATCCGGGCCGTTGACGCAGCAGAGGGAAGCGATGTCCGAAGTCATCCTCGCCATCGATCAGGGAACCACCGGGACGGCCGCCATGGCGGTCAACGAAAAGCTGGAAGTGGTTGCCCACGCCGACCGGGAGTTCACCCAGTACTACCCGCATCCGGGATGGGTGGAGCATGACGCCTCGGAGATCTGGCAGGTCACACTGAAAGTGGCGGGGGAAGTGGTCTCCGCATGCCGGGCGAAGGGCCTCGCGATTGCCGCCATCGGGATCACAAACCAGCGCGAGACCACGGTGCTCTGGGACCGGGCGACAATGGAGCCGGTGGGGCGGGCGATTGTGTGGCAGGATCGCCGCACGGCCGAGGACTGCCGCCGCCTTAAAAGGAAAGGACTCGAAAAAACGATCCGGGCCAAGACGGGCCTGCTGCTCGATCCCTACTTCTGCGGCACCAAGCTGAGCTGGCTGTTCCGGAACGATCCTCAGATCCGCCACCGGGCGAAGGAAGGCAAGCTGGCGTTCGGCACCATTGAAAGCTGGCTGATTGCGAAACTGACGGGCGGGCGGTCCCATGTAACCGATGCGACGAACGCCTCCCGGACGCTTCTCTACAACCTGAAGACGGGCGGATGGGACCAGGACCTGCTCAAGATTTTTGGAGTCCCCGAGTCGGTCCTCCCCTCGATTGTCCCTAATGCGGGGCGCATGGGCGAGACGAAAGGCACCGGCATCCTTCCGGATGGAACGCCCATTACGGGTGCAGCGGGGGATCAGCAGGCGGCGCTTGTCGGGCAGGCGTGCTTCAAGCCGGGCATGGCCAAGTGCACCTATGGTACCGGCGCTTTCCTCCTCATGAACGTGGGCGAAAAGCCGGTGGTCTCGAAGAACCAGCTTCTCACGACGGTTGCGCTGGATCTCCACGGCAGGCGGACGTTCGCCCTCGAGGGGAGTGCGTTTATTGCCGGAGCGGCTGTCCAATGGCTCCGCGACGGACTGGGACTCATCAGGTCGGCCGGCGAGATCGAGGCGCTGGCCAGAGAAGTGCCCGATGCCGGCGGTGTGTCGTTCGTTCCTGCGCTTTCGGGGCTTGGCGCACCGGTCTGGAACCCGGATGCTCGTGGGTTGTTCGCCGGTCTTACGCGTGGCACGACGAAAGGACATCTTGCCCGGGCCGTATTGGAAGGTGTGGCGTTCCAGATCGTCGATCTGCTCGACGCCATGGCGGCCGACAGCGGCGGCAAGCGGCTGAAAGAACTCCGGGTCGATGGCGGCGCCTCCCAGAATGAACTGCTCATGCAGCTCCAGACGGACTTTCTCGGTCAGGCAGTCGTGCGCCCGCATCAGATCGAAACCACCATCGTCGGAGCCGCGTTTCTCGGCGGTCTCGGAGCCGGTTACTGGAAGTCGATCAAGCAGATCGAAGACGTCTGGACCGAAGAGGCCCGGTTCAAGCCGGAGCTTCCCGGGAGGGACCGGGACCGCCGCCTTGCTGAATGGCGGAGATGGCGCGACCGCGCGTGACTTTTCTTGTCGCCCGGAAGCGGGTAATGCCGGGCGGCACGGCGGTCCGCTATTCATTAAAACGCCGGACCCGGGATTAAGGATTCCGATTGTTTCACTACTTCCGCGACTTCAAGCGGCTGACGTTCCGGCAGATTCTCGCGATCTGGGTTGCTGCGATTCTGGCCATGGCCGTCGGCGGCATCTGGCTCGGTGCATTCCGGCCCGACCACCTGCTGTTCATTCTCACGATCGTGATGATGGGTTCGCTCGCCATGGGGAAGGACCGCGCCCGGCTGTTCCTCAAGGACTGGACGCCGTATTTTCTCTTCTGGCTCGGATACGACCTGTTGCGCGGCGTCGCCGACCAGTTCCGCACGATTCACATTGAGGAACCCGTCCGGTGGGAACGCGACTGGATGGGCGGTATTACCCGGCTTTTTTTCGGCCCCGATTCGGCCTCCGTCCAGGGAGTTACGGACCGGGTGGCGGTGGTGGGCGACCATCTGTGCAAGGCCTACCAGAGCGCCCAGCACTGCTGCGAGGATCTCGAGACGATGCTCCACTGCAAGCTGGGACTGGTCGTCCATAAGTCCCAGTGGGAAAGCTTCCTTCAGGGCGATATCCCGCCGTTCGCGATGCAGGCATGGAAACTGGTTCACGACGGCGCCTGGTACGTGAAGGCGCTCGATGTCTTCACCGGAGCCGCCTACGCGATCCATTTCTTCATGCCCTGGATCGTCGGTTTCCTGTTCTGGAGCTGGCGCAAGGACCGGGAAATCTTCTTCCGGTTCACCTACACGCTGGCGATCCTCAATCTTGCGGGGCTGCTGACCTATGTGTTCCTTCCCTCGGCACCGCCCTGGTATGTGCTCAAATACGGATTCGCGCAACCGGGCATTGAGCATCAGGTGGCGGGCAACGCCGCAGGGCTTGCGAAGCTGGACAAGCTGCTCGGGGTCAATTTCTTCGGCACGGTCTGGGGAGCGCTGAACCCGAACCGCTTTGCCGCCATTCCGTCGCTGCATGGAGGCCATTCGCTGACCTGCGCCATTTTCTGTGCCTGGGGCTTCCGGGAATGGAAAATCTGGCAGCGGGCGCTCTTCTTCCTGTACCCGGCGCTCATGTGGTTCTCGGCGGTTTACCTGAACCATCACTATGTCATCGATCTTCTGTGGGCGACGGGCTACATCGCCGTCGGCATTTTCCTCGTCCAGAAGGTCATCTATCCATACTGGATCGAGAAATACCTGCTCGACCCCGGCACGGCCGACGAAACGGCGCCTCCGGGCGGCATGGCGACGAACGATCCATCGATCTGAGTTCTGTGATATAATTTCTTTCGATTGATCCAGGACGGCCCCAGCCTGAAAGTCCAGCTCACCGGTGATGAGGGTGTCTGCGAAGCCCTGTCCAGCCTGTGGCGGGCCCATGTGCCCATCGAATCCTTCTATTCCCCGCCGACGTTCTGGCGTCTGGCCGCCGGTGCGCTGCGGGCAGACGTCACCATCGGCGTCCTGATGGCCGGTTCTCCACGGCTTCTCGCCCGGCTCGTCCTGTTTCCCAAACCGATGGCGCTCCTGTGGATCGGGACTGACGTCTACGACGTCATGCGCCGGCCGGGACTCCGCCGGACAGTGCCGGTACTGAACCGGGTCGTGCCGGTGCATTTCGCCGTCGCTCCCCATCTCGTCCGGGAACTGGCGGACGTAGGCATCCGGGCCGAACTGTTTCCGCTCGTGCCGCCATCGCTCGATTCCGTGGAGCGTCCGTCGCCCGAACGGCACCGGGTGATTTTCTATTCCACTCCGGGACGGGAGGATTTCTATGGCGCGGCGGCGGCGACGCGGCTCGCATCGGAGTTTCCTCGGGTTGAGTTCGTCGCCGTGGGCGGCGGAAGCGTTGGACATCCACTGATGGACCGGGGCAGGGTGGAGCCTGCCGAACTGGAAGGTCTCTATTCGGTTTCGACGCTGCTGTTCAGGCCGGCGGCGCATGACGGCCTGCCGAAAATGTCTCTGGAGGCTCTCCGTTACGGTCTCCATGTGGTCGGATCGGCGGAGATTCCGGGCTGCCGATACGCCCGGTCTCCGGAGGACGCCTTGAATGCGGCGAGGGAGATCCTGTCGGCACCGCCGTCCCTGAATGCCCGGGCGGCGGAAGGGCTTCGCGAATACGATCCCGTACTGTGGGCGAGGCGTCACCTGGAACGGCTCCGGGCGCTCAAGGGCCGCTGAATCGCTACAGGTTGTTCAGGATTTCGTCTTGCTCGTCCTTGTCCAGCCCGTAGCGCTGGCGGAAGTGGCGGCCGATGAACGCGGCCATGAGCATGCCGCCCGCGACGATGGAAAAGTTCAGCGCAAACAGGGCGATGGACGGGTAGTTGGCCCAGAGGCCGTTCTCGAGGATCGCCTTGAGCAGCACGTTGTCCGGGGCATAGGGCGCATAGGGCAGCACGCCGGAGTATTCGAGCCACAGGATCGTGCCGTAAATGGCCGACAGGAAGAAAGTCGCTAACATGGCCGACTCGAAATCCTTCTGCAGGCAGACGGTCATGACGATGATGAAGAAGATACCTGGCCCGGGTGTCGTCATGGAACCGGCGAACTGGATCAGGACGGCGATGCCTGCACCATCGAACACGATCCGCAGAATCTCGCTCCAGCGGTCCATCTGCGCGTTACCGTAGGTCATGGCCAGGCAGAGCAGCACGCCGGCTGAATAAGCAAGGCCGGTCCAGATCATGTACGAGGGAACAGCGTCGCCGAAAACATAAAAGACGGCGATCGTGAATCCCGTCGCCATGAGCCGGAGAACGAACAGGATCCGGCCCTTCTCGACGTTCTCTCCCTGCATGAACGAGGATGCCTCGCCGAGCGAGGCGACCTCGAAACTGCGGTTCAGGGACTGGAGAACTCTTGCCCTGAGCGGCTGAAACAGCCGCTTGAAGACGATGTACTGGAACGGGAAGACCAGGACGCCGATGGCACAGGTAGCCGTGAGCAGGAACAGGGCGAAGTAGTTCCCCCATTTCAGGACCTCAATGGCGATGACTGCGCTCGACATGGCGCCGAATCCCCATAGTGTCATCGAGACAAAAGAGGCCCGCAGGGCAAAATTGTCGGCGAGATGCTGGACTTCCATTGGATGGACGTGCCGCCGGGCGTGCGGAGCCTGTTCCTTGGCCTCGCGGTCCAGCCTGTTGTGGAAGTAGAGGCCGACGGCGAGCACGATTCCGGCCACGAGGTCTCCGAGCAGGTAGTTGACGATGCCGGTCATGCCCATCCGGTAGAGGTCGAACACGGTCACTTCGTAGATCCAGAGGATCAGGGGGACGAAGACGATACCGATCAGCGAAAGGCAGAGGCCGATCTTGATGACCAGCCAGTAGACGGGTTCGAGATCGCGGGCGCCTGGATCGTCAGGATGAGAGAAGTAAACGATTCGGCGGAAATCCCGTTCGTTCATGAATATCTGGGCGGTTCCGGCGATGGCGATAACACCGATCATGAAGGGCGCGAGTGCCACGAGGTCGGCCATGCGGACCTCGATGATGAACGGCACCACGGCGGCGAGAACGGCCACGGAAATGGCCGTCGTGGCGAAGTTTGCCGTCAGGATCTGAAACCGTGTCCGGTTGGCGAGCATCGCCACCGGCATGGTTGCAGAATCGTTCTCCGCAATGGACGTCATATCCCCCGATGTCCCCCGTAAACGGACGGCATCCGTCCCCGCCGGGCCGCCGTTCCGTTTCCGGATCAAACCTTGATTTGTTCCAGTGTACATAAACAAGGTGGAAAAGTCCCGAAACGATTCGGGGGGGGGCGAGGCGGAATATGGAACTGAACCCGGTCGAAAAATGGTTCGTAAACTCCCCGGTGCGCCGCAGGATGCGGGAGCGGTCAGTCGGCCGGCTGGCCGGGAAGGCCCCGGGAATTCCTCCGTCCCCCAGGGTGCTGGAGCTGGGCTGCGGGGAGGGTGCCGCCGTCTCCGCCATCATGCGGGAGCTGAATCCGGCCGTCTACGATGCGACGGACCTGGATGAGCGCCAGATCGAACGCGCCCGCCGCCGGCTTTCCGGGCGATATCCCAGCCTCAACATCGGTTCCGGTTCTGCAACCGCCATCGCACAGGAGTCCGCCTCCTATGATGCTGTGTTTCAGTTCCAGGTCTTTCACCATATCCCCAACTGGCGGACCGCCCTCGGCGAGGTTCACCGGGTGCTGAAGCCGGGCGGCTATTTTATTTTCACGGAGACGCCAATCGAGTTTTTCACCCGGACTCCGTTCGGCCTGTTGCTCCGGGCAGTGACGGACCACCCCTACGACCTCATGTTCTCGGCGCAGGAGTTCCGGTCGCTGATCGAGGGACTCCGTTTCGAGGTTCTGTACTGGCAGAGGCTCCGTTCGGGCTCGTTCGAGGGGGTTGCCCGCAAAGCCGTTTCGCGGGTAAGGAGCCCGTCTTCATGAATACCGTGACCGAACAGTTTCTGAACGCACTCAGCCACGAAGCCGGCGAGCTGGCCCTTTCCATGTTCCAGAAGGTCGGCTTCGATCTTAAGGACGACGATTCGCTGGTTACGGAGGCGGACCGGGCGATTCAGGCGCTCGTCGTCGACCGGATTCACAAGACGTTTCCGGATCATGCCCTGATCGGCGAGGAGGACGGCACATTGCCGGGCCCGAGGCCCGCGAGCGCCGAATACTGCTGGGCCATCGATCCGATCGACGGAACGGCGGCGTTCACGGCGGCGCTTCCGTCCTGGGCCATATGCGTGGGGCTTATGAAAAACGGTCATCCGGTGGGCGGCTTCATGAGCATGCCGAAATCCCGTGATCTGTTCGTTCTCGCCCCGGGCGGTACACCGAAATTGAACGGTATTGCGCTTGGCCAGCTCCGGGACCCGGTGATTACGAAGAACACGCAGATTGCCGTGCAGTCGGGCTCGCACCGGAAGTTCCGGATCACGTTTCCCGGCAAGGTAAGGGCGCTGGGCTCTGTGGCTTCGCAGCTCGGCTATCTTGCTGCCGGGGGATTTGCGGCGAGCCACGTACCGCGTTGCCGGGTGTGGGATCTCGCGGCTGCCATGTCGTTTGTCTATGCGTCCGGAGGAACCCTGTACGAACTGAATGGTTCAGAGCTGGATTTCCGGATTCTATTGAACGGGGAAAAAGCCCCCCATGACATGATCGCCTGCAAACGGGGGTATTTCGATCTGTTCTCCCCGTATTTCGAGCTACTCTCCAAGGAGCCGGGTGCCGGCAGGTAATAACGAAATACAGAAATAATCCCGGATATCACACACCAGTATTTGCTAAAGTCCATAATTACTGGCGCTTCAATCGCAGCTATTTTAATAATCCCAAATTACCTTGATTTGCCCTCATGAATCCGGGACTATTGAGCCCCAAGATGTGATACATCTCACTTCAGAAGGGGTCTGCTGGTGCTGCAGCGTCGTCGCGTACTTATTGTAGAGGATATTAAGTTTAATCAGGCATTGCTCGCCGATATTCTCGGCGGAGAATACGAGCTGGCACTGGCAGGGGATGGGGAGGAAGCCGTCCTCAAGGCCAAGGACCTCCATCCCGACCTCGTTTTTATGGACCTGACACTGCCGAAGATGGACGGCTTCGAAGCCGCCCGGCAGATTCGCCGTCAGGTCGGCCCCCGCTCGAAGATTGTCGCCATGTCTGCGAATGCCGACGAGGCCCGCAAGACCGGTGCACGCGAGGCAGGGATGGATTTCTTTCTTGCCAAGCCGTTCAATGCAAAAACAGTAGCTGAACTGATGATCCAGATATTCCCAGCCCGCGCCGATTCCCCGGCGGTCACCGCAGCACGGAAATAGCCCCGTTATTCCCGGGCGGCGGTCGCCGGTTTCTTCGCCAGGCCGGTCAGGAGCCAGGTGGACGGTGCTCCGCCGCCGTTGTCGGTCACGAAAAAATATTCTGCATCGGTGAACGGCCGGACGATCGCAACGCCTTCCGGCGTGGAGAGGTTCTGGAAAGCCGTTACTTTCTGGGTAAAGTCCCGGACCGTGCCGTCGCGAAGGGCGGCGACGAACCGGAACGGCTGGGGCGCACCGGTGGGAGAACCTGCCGGGATCATGAAAAACTTGAGATCCGGTACGATGGCGACGTCCCGGATTCCCTGACCGCCGAGGTCGAGCCATATGGGCCGTCCGAGATCGGCGGTCGCACCGGGCTGCTCGAAGAGCTGCTTCGGATTCATGAGCGGCAGCAGAAGGGCTTCGCACGAAGTCGCAGCGCAGTCAGTCCCGGCTTCCCGTCCCACAGGGCTCCTGAAGCCGATCCAGAGCCATCGCTTGTCGGCATCCCAGGCGAGCCCCTCGATGTTGATCCCGCCACTTTCGGCCGGCCGCTCCGAAGCGGCGAGTAATCTCGGGCCCACGGCCGGATTGGCAATGAGCGCCTCCCGGAATCCCGTGCGGATTTCCATCGACGCTATGAGACCGCCTTCCAGCCGGAATCTCACGAGCCGTTCCCGGTGTTCCTTCCGTTCTCCGGCTTTGGTCAGGGAATGGGACGTGATGGCGTAGATCCAGCCGGTCGCCGGGTCCCGGGCGAGCCCTTCCACGTCGGAGAGCGGCTCGGGGGTTTTCAGGATGCAGCTCGGTCGGCGGCAATAAGGCGCGCCGCCGGGGGCTTCGTCGAGCAGATAAAAGGAGTATTCCGCTTCGTCCCCTGCGAGCAGGTATTGCCCGGTTCCGCCTTCCTCGGTGGCGGGGATGTAGACGGCTCCGGATGCTTCGCGTACTTCCGCCGGAAGCGGATGCACGGCGCCCGTCGCCTGCGCCGGAGTGGATGCGGGAAGCTGAAGGGGCACGGAGGCTTTCGGAGCCGGTTTGTCGGAAGGCTGGGGCTTCGACCCGGGGGCGCATCGGGCGAGAAACAAGACGGAGACGAGAGCCGCAGCGGCCTTGAGGCCCTGCGCGCCCCTTATCGAGGGCCGCTGGGTATTCACCCGGTGCATGATGCTGTTGGGACTAGTGTATGGGGCCGGAAGGCGGAATAGCAAAAACCGGATTCAGCCGCCGTCCCTGCTGAAGATACCGCCGAAGACGCTCTTGCGCTCCTTGAGGAGGTCGTAGAGCATTTCCTGCACGTTGGCCCGGACCTGCTCCTTGAGCTCGGTGACGAGGATTTCGTCCCGGAGGTCGTTTTCGCTGTAGCCGGAAAGGTCGACCGGACGGCCGAACCGGATCTTCCACCGCGTGGGGAGCGGAACGAGCCCGGCGGGCCCGAACAGCGGCCAGAACGGTGTCACCGGGAAGTAGGAGAAACCGAGCAGCTTGGAGATGGGGCCGCCCCGGCTGATGACGGGCAGGATTTCCTCCGCGCCCACGATCGCCACGGGGATAATCGGCGCCCGGGTGCGGACGGCCAGCTTGACGAATCCGCCGCGTCCGAACCGCTGGAGCTGATAGCGCTGGCGGTAGAGTTTGCCCAGGCCGCGCATGCCTTCGGGAAAGACGCCGACGATCTCTCCGGCATCGAGCAGGCGGCGGGCGTTTTCCTGCGAGGCCCGGACCATCCCGCCCCGGCCGAGCAGGGGGCCTGCGAACGGCGCGTTCATGAAGGTATTGTCCATGAGGAAGCGCGGCAGCCTCCGGCCATCGCTGGCCCTGAGCACGGCATGGGAGAGGATTACGGAATCGTAGGGCAGGGTGCCCGAGTGGTTCGATACGAGGATGGCGCGCCCCTGCGAAGGGATCAGATCGGTGCCGACCGTCTCCACGCGGAACCAGCGGTCGTAGAGGAAATCGATGAGCGGCTGGACCTGCTGGATGAAAGCAGGGTCCATGCCGAAGTCGTCGATCTCGAGGGAGCGGTTCCGGAGCTGGAATTCCTCCATCCGTTCCCGGAGGCGGTCCGGCTGGAGGGACTGGAGAAACGGCTCGGCCGCTTCGAGTAGGTCCGTGACGAGCCGGTAGCGGACCTGGGGTCCCTGGGGCTCCGGCAGGTCCGCCGCCCGCTCGGCGATCCGGTCCAGCCGCGCGGCAAGTTCCGTGCGGATGCGCCGCTGGGCGGGATCGGACGCCGCGAGGTCTAGGAGGTCCAGCAGCTCGCCCTTGAGTCCGCGAATCTTGTCCTGCGTCGCGGCCGGCATGACTGGCCTCCCGGTTCGGCCGGAATCAGGCCTTGGGTTCGAGTTTCTTCGAGAGCTGGATCAGCTTCGAGTCGAGGTCTGAGATCTTCTTGGTCAGCCCCTTTACCTTGTCGGCGAGGGCGCTGACGTCCTCCCGCGTAGGGAGGTTCAGCGACTTGATCAGGTCCTGGGTGTTCTCGTCGATCGAGTTCCGCGCCTCGGTGGAAATCTCGAACGCCTTGACGACGCCGGAGGTGAACCGCTTGTTCTGCATGAGGTCCACGAAGAGCTGGGTGAGCTGCTTCTCGTTCTTTTCGCGGAGTTCGTCGATCATGTCCTTGAGTGCCATCTGGAATTTTCCCTCCCGGGCGGCTGGATCGTCTGGCGCCGCACCGGCCGTGACGCCTTCTGTATAAAACGGCGCCGGAGCCGGTTCAACCGCCTATTTTTCCGGAAAAACTACTTCGACATGGTATTCCGCCGGGACCGTTTTGCGCTACGATCAGGGGTTAGAAACCACGGGAGGCCCCGCCTATGAAGCTGAAATCGTTCGCCCTGGCCGCTGCCGGGCTCGGAATGACCGCACTGGTGCTGGTCCGCTGCGCGGACAAGGGGGCGCCGCCCGCCGAGCGCCAGAGAATGACGGTCGGGACCCCCGGCCGCCCGCCCGTGAAACAGGGGCAGCCGCTCCGCTGGCTTTCGAAAGAGGAAATCGCCAAAGCCGCCGAAATCGACGAATACGCCGCGCTCGTGACCTTCGAGCTGCCTCTCGGCCTCAAGGGCCAGGAGGGCGCCGCCTTCGTGAATGCGGACAAGCCGGTCACCAGGGAAAAGGTCGACCTCGGCCGTCTCCTCTACTTCGAGAAGCGTCTCTCCTTCGACGATACGATCTCCTGCGCCACCTGCCACAATCCGAACCTGGGCTGGAGCGACGAGGGCCCGACCTCGACCGGTATTCGCGGCCAGAAGGGTGGCCGTAATGCTCCGACGGTCATGAACACCCTATTCGTCGCCCCGCAGTTCTGGGATGGCCGCGAACCGGATCTCGAGGGACAGGCCAAGGGGCCGATCACGAACCCGATCGAGATGGGCATGCCCGACCACGCAACGGCGGTGAAAAAGATCGCCGCCATCAAGGGATACGGGCCGCTCTTCAAGGCTGCCTATGGCGATGAGAAAGTGGATATCGACCGGATCGCGGGCGCCATAGCCGCTTTCGAGCGTACGATTGTCACGGGGAACTCGTCCTATGACCGCTGGAAGGCAGGCGACGCCTCGGCCCTGAGCGAGTCCGCAGTCCGGGGCGAGAAACTGTTCGGTACCAAGGCCAAATGCACTGCTTGCCATGTGGGCCCGGCTTTTGCCGATAATGCATTCCACAACCTCGGCGTGGGTTGTGCGGGCGATACCTGCAAGGACTGGGGCCGTTACGAGATTTCCAGGGTGGAGACCGACCGTGGTGCGTTCAAGACGCCGACGTTGCGCAATGTCACGCAGAACCCGCCCTATATGCACGACGGTTCGGAAAAGACCCTCCGTGACGTGGTCCAGCTCTACAACCGGGGCGGAAATGCCAACAAGTACAAGTCGCCGCTCGTTAACCCCCTGAACCTCAGCGATCAGGAAGTGGACGACATTGTGGCCTTTCTGGAAGCGCTTACGGGCGAGGTGACGCCGGTGACGGAACCCACGGAGTTCCCGAAGTAACAGGACAGTTCTGAGGGGTTCAAATAGCGGGCGGGCTCTCCGGGGTCCGCCCGTTTATTTTCAGCGGAAAGCAGCGACGACGCTCTCCGCCACCTTGATGCCGTCCACGGCAGCCGAGACGATGCCGCCGGCCCAGCCGGGCCCTTCGCCTGCGGGATAGAGGCCGGGAAGCCCTTCGGCTTCGAACGTCGCCGTCCGGGCGATCTGTACCGGTGAGGAAGTCCGGCTCTCCACGGCGACGAGGAGCGCTGCTTCGGAATCGAATCCACGGATCTGCCGGGCGAAGGCAGCGAGCGAGCGCTCCAGAGCTGCCTCGCAGCTTTCGGGCAGGAGCCCGTGCAGTTCCGCCGTCCGGATGCCGGGAAGAAAGCTGGTACCGGGCAGCGACGGCGAGGCCTTGCGGTTCAGGTAGTCCGTGAGCCGCTGGGCGGGGGCGTGATAGTCGCCGCCGCCGAGGCCGAAGCATCTGGCTTCGAGGGCGCGCTGCCACTCGACACCGCGCAGGTTCCCG
This sequence comes from uncultured bacterium, assembly GCA_964621525.1. Classification (GTDB taxonomy): domain Bacteria; phylum JAGRBM01; class JAGRBM01; order JAGRBM01; family JAHCIT01; genus CAZMGV01. Next base: position 24,841 of record CAZUMS010000001.1, on the reverse strand, counting down.
GTTCCGGGGAAGTCGTCCGGTGTCACCTGCACGACGATGGCGGAGTTGGCGAACCGGTTATCCCGGGCGAAGTTCGACATGCCGTTCACCACGAGGCCGCCCGGTTCGCTGGAGGCGTTGATGACGAGGCCGCCGGGACACATGCAGAAGCTGTAGACCCCGCGCCGGGTGTCCGGGTCGGTGATGGCGAGGCGGTAATCGGCCGCGGGGAGATTGTCGCCCTCGGACCGTTCGCGGCCATACCGCGCCTGGTCGATGAGCGGTTGCGGGTGCTCCACCCGGAACCCGGCGGCGAACGGCTTGATCTCGATCCGCAGGCCGAGCTGCTCCAGCACGGGGAAGAGCCGCCGCGCCGAATGGCCGGGGGCGAGGATCACCCGGTCCGAGAGGATTTCCTCGCCGGTCGCCGTACGCACCCCGGCAGTTTTCCCCGCGGCCGTCAGGATACCGGTTACTTCCGTGGAGAACCGGTATTCGGCGCCAAGGGATTCGATATGATCCCGCATCTTCCGGAGCAGCCGCTTCAGGAAATTGGTGCCGATGTGGGGCTTGCCGTCGGTGAGAATCCGCTCGGGGGCGCCGAACCCGGCGAGGCGGCGGAACACCCAGGCGATCCGTTCGTCGTTTTTTCTGGTCGTGAGCTTGCCGTCGGAGAACGCTCCGGCGCCGCCTTCGCCGAACTGGACGTTGGAATTCGGATTCAGCGTACCGTTTCGCCAGAACCGGGCGACCGAGATAGTCCGTTTCTCGACGGCCTCGCCCATCTCAAGAATGAGCGGCTCGGCACCGGCTTCGGCGAGCACGAGTGCGGCAAAAAGCCCGGCCGGGCCTGCTCCGACGACGATGGGTCTTTTTTCCGGGCGGGCGGAGAGTCTCGCGGACGGGACATAATCTGCCGCTTCCACGACGGGATCGATCTGGCCCTTTACGGGGGTCACCCGATCCAGCGCCGCCTCGACTTCGAGCCGGTAGACGAAGATGACCGGCCGCTTGCGGGCATCGCGGCTCACCTTGAGCACGATTGCCGAACCGATCTTCTCCACAGGGCATCCGAGTTTCCCGGCCGCCAGGGTCCTGAGGCCCTTTTCGTCCAGTTCGCGGTCCGCCCGCAGGTTGGAAAGAATCAGTTTCATCGGAAGTCCGGCGGCTCCATAGCCGCCTCTTGCCGGGGAAGCGAGCCTGCCGGGACTGTCACTGGGCCGGAGCGGCGGCGAGCTTGCGGGCGTTGTCCGCCGCCTGACGGGCTTCGGCCGCCCGGTCGGGAAGTTTGAGGCCGTCGTACATCCGGGCAATCGATTCCCACGGACGGGGGTCCGAAGGAACTTTCTCTGCATAGTCGGCCCAGACCCGGCGGGCTTCCTCGTGCAGGCGCCGCCGGATGTGCAGCTCCGCCAGCGTGTTCACATAAAGCCAGTTCGAAGGCTCCCGGCCCGCGATAAGCCGGAGCTCGCGCACGGCCTCGCCCAGCGTCGAACTGCTGCGCATGAGCTGCTGGGCATAGAGGTAACGGTAGATGGAGCGGTCCGGGAACTTCTCCGTAAGATCCTGCCAGTATTTGAGGCCCGGATCCGCCTGAAACTCGACGTACGCGTCGTAGAGCTTTTTCCAGGTGTCGGGCCGGTCTGGCTCCAGATCGAGGGCCTTCCGGTAGGCGGCCACGGCGTCAGCCACCTCCTGATTCAACCGGGCGAGATCGCCCCTGGCTTCGTAGCTCCCGGGTGTTCCTTTCGAGTGCTCGTGAAAGGCGTCGAGGCGGTAGATCGCGCCGTTATAATCGCCCGCCGCGCGGAGCGCGTCCACGAGGCGGAGCAGGTAGTTCACGTTGTCGGGGTCGGCGATCGCGGCCACCTCGTACTGGGCCCTTGCCTCGTCCTTGAGGCCGAAGCTGCCGAGGTGATCGGCGAAGACGATCCGGATCTGGGCCGTCTGGGGGAGGGCTTCCGAGAGCACCGGGTAGAGCGAAGCGAGGCGCTGGCGGTGCCGGGCAGGATCGGAAGCGATAAACCGGAGGACGCTGCCGATGAGGTCGGGCCTCTCCTTGAGCAGGAGGCCGAAGTTCAGGATGGCTGCACCCGTGTCCCCGCCGGCCCACTGGCTGAGGCAGAGCTCGTACAGCGGCCGCCAGTCGTGCGGGGAGAGTTCGACGGCACGGATGAGGTCGGCCTGCGAAGCGGACGCATCGCCGGTTTCGCGGAGCCATTTGGCCCGGGCCCGGTAGTGGGCGGCAACCTTGGGCTCAAGGGTGACGGCCTTTGTGTAGGCGGCCGCGATTTCAGTCCGGGTGGCCCGGGCGAGTTCTTCCGGCTGTCCGGCAGCCAGTGCCGTCAGGGCCTTTGCCCGTAGTATTTCGGTGGAAGCGTCGGTCAGGGGAGCCGTGCCGGCGGCTTCGTTGGCCAGCGACAGGGCGAGCGCCGGATCGGATTCCAGAACGGCGGCTGCCCGGCGTTCCTGACGGTTGGACCAGGCCCGCGAGACGGACAGCCAGCCGAAGATGGCCATCATGGCCAGCGGGGCTGTCGCCGCGGCGAACCGTTTCCACCCCGAGAGGCGGAGCTTCGACTCCTCGTCGCTCTGTCGGTGGGAGGCGGACGCCGTGACGGCTGCCAGCACGCAGGTGACGGCAAAAGCGTTGGCCGGGAGCCTCAGGCCGAAATCGACGAGCGAGTGGACGAACACCGCTGCCAGCGAAACCGTGCCGCCCCGGACCATCGCCCGGTCGTATGTGCTTCTGATCTCGTTCCGGCTCGAAAAGACATGGATGAAATAGAGCGTAAGCGAGGCGAGGAGCAGAAGGCCGCCGACGGCGCCGGTTTCGGCGGCGAGTTCCAGAACGTCGTTATGGACGTGATCGACACGATAGGGGATCTCGGCGGGCCGGTAGGCGGGAAACCAGTTCGCGAACTGCCCTGGCCCGATGCCGAACGCCGGATGATCGCGAAGCATCTGGAGCGCGGCCTCCCACATGCGGACGCGCTCGATGGCGGAAACTTCGCGTCCGGTCGCGGCACGGCTCAGCCGTTCGGCGAGAAAATCGCCGCCGAACCAGACAAACGTGAGCGTGAAAATAAGCGCCGCTCCGGCGGCCGCCTCGACATAACGGCGCCGTGAACCCGATGTCCGGTGCAGGGCAAAGTCGAGTCCGATGATCACGGCGGCCACGCAGAAGGCCATGAACCCGCCGACACTTCCGGTCAGGAGGAACGCCACAAGCAGGGTTGCCGACAGGAAAAACAGGAACCACGGGTGTTCCCACGGCCGGTCGGCTGTCGCCGACGGCGACCGGAAGGCGATCCCCGCATAGTAGGTAACGGGCATGAGCGTCACGAGGAGCAGGGCGAAGTGGTTGCGGTTCACGTAGGTCCCGGTGAGGTGCCAGAGCGCCGGTCCTGCGGGCTCGGCGCCTTCGCCCTGGTAGCGCACGCCGAGGCCGACGGCCGCCGCCACCAGGGCGACGAGCGCCATGGCGGCGATCATCCGTTCGAGCCGCTGCCGGTCATGGAAGTGATGAACGAGCGCCGTGTACAGCATGACGCCGGTGATCCAGTACATGGCTTCTTCCAGCGATGCGGAAGACGGCTGCGGGTAGAGGGATCTGACGAGCAGGTAGCCTACGAATCCCCAGGTGGCCGTCAGGGCGAACCGGTTGGGCAGAGCGGTCTGCCCCGTGGCGAACCATTCGGCGGCTACCGTGGAGGCGATGAGCAGCGCGGCAAGCTCATAGCCGGCCCGGCCGAGCGGAGTGACGCCGCCCGCATAGAAAACCAGCCCGGTGAACGCCAGGACGGTCAGCAGTTCCCTGAGCTGTCCGAGCCGTTTCACGTCCGGGCCTCACTTCGGCCGGGCGGGCGCCGGGTAGGAGTAGTAATAGTAGTAGTGGGCGTGCTTGAGGTCGGTGAACTTGTTCATCACAACCCCGTAGATCTTGGCACCGGTCTTGCGGATCTGCTCGACGGTCCGGCCGACCTCGCTCCGGTTCATGTTGCCGGAGTCGAGGACGAGCAGGACCCCCTGGGTCACGGTCGCGAGAATCGAGGCGTCCGCCACGGGGAGAAGCGGCGATGCGTCCACGATCACCTGATCGTATTCGGATACTGCCTCCTTCATGAACTGCCGGAGCCGGGCCGATTCGAGCAGCTCCGACGGGTTCGGCGGGATCACGCCGCAGGTGAGTACGTCGAGCTTCTCGTTCCAGGTCGGACTGATGGCCTCGTGCCAGTCGGTGATGTCGCCGGCGAGATAGTGGGTGAAACCGATGGACGAACTCAGGTTCATCTCCCGGTGGACGGTCGGATTGCGCAGGTCGGCGTCGATCAGCAGCACGCGCTTTCCGGCCAGCGCCGTCGTCACGGCAAGATTGATCGAAGTCGTCGTCTTCCCTTCGCGGGGGGACGAGCTTGTGACGAGCAGCGAGCGTCCCGTTTCGACCGGGTGCGAGAACTTCACGTTGGTGCGGAGCGTGCGGTAGGCCTCGGCCGGGATCGACGCCGGGCGCAGGCGCGACACCTGCGCCGCCGGCGTGTCGGCCGAATTGGACTCGTCGTCCTGCTCGCCGCCGATGAGCGGAACCGTGCCCAGAATCGGAATCTCGAAGATCTCCTTGAACTCCTCGATGCTCTTGATGCGGGGGTCCATGATCTCCATAAGCAGCGCAGCAAGAACGCCCAGGGCAAGCCCGATCAGGGCGGCGAGGGATATCGTCCGCTGGGGATTGGGCCTGATGGGCCGGTCCGGGCGTTCGGCCTTCTCGACGACGCGAATGTCGGTTTCGCCGATATTGCCGGTGATGTCGATTTCCTTGAACTTCTGGATCAGCGCGTTGTAGAGCGCCTTGTTCGTGTCGGCGGCGCGCCGGAGCAGGTCGTACTGGATGGCCTTCTCTCGGATCTGGAGCGTCTGCTCGCGGGATGCCTTCTTCGTCTGCTTGAGCGCCCCTTCCTGCTGGGCGATTCTCTGCCGGAGCGAAGCGATCTGCTCGTCGAGCCCCCGCATCCGGGGGTGTGCGGGCTTGTAACGGGACGACAGCTCGGTTTTTTCCGCCTCGCGGGCGATAAGCTGGGTGCGGAGCGTGTCGAGAACGCCGGCCTCGGTCGTGACGGATGCAGGCGGCCGGACTGCGGCGTCGAACTCGCCCGGCGACGAGGACGATGGTTCCGGTGTGATGTCCATGAAGTCGATCCCGTTCGCCTTCACGTAGTCGATCACGGCCTGTTCGGATTCCTGGACCCGCTGTTCCAGTTCGACGATCTGTTCTTTCAGCCAGGTGTGGGATTTTGTGAAACTCTCGACCTGATCCTCGACGGTCTTTGAGATGTACTGCTCGGCGAAGGTGTTCACAATGCGCTGGGCCATTTCGGCATCGGTGTCCTGGCAGATGAGGCGGATGATCCGGGTGTTCTCGAGCCGCCGGATATCCATGCAGCCCTGCACACGGACGGTGCGGGCTGCGAAGGCGGCCGGGCCGTCCGTTTCCGGCGTGACACCGATGGCCCGGGTGACCCGTTCGGCCATGGGCTTCGAGCGCAGGATCTCCATCTCCGTGTCGAACTTCATGTTCGTGAGGTAGTAGGCCTCGTACGAAACAAGCTGCCGGGGCAGCATCTTCATGGTTGAGGATTCGGGCTGGATCGAGATCCGGGCTTCGGCCTGGTAGACTTTTGGCTCCCGCAGCGAGATCGCCGCCGCTGTCAGCGTCACGATACCGGCGACCGCGCCCACAACCCAGGCCCGCTTCCGGAAAAAGCGGCTCAGATCCTGGAAGTGAAACCGTTCGATATTGACGTTCACGCCGGTTCCTGTCCTCTAGAAGAAGCTCTCGGGTACCGTAATGAGGTCACCCGGCTGGAGTTTCAGGTTCTTGTCCTTGTCGCCCTTCAGGATGTCGTCCACGCGCACGTGGAATATCTCCCGCTCCGGGCCCTGTCCGCGGATCACCCGGGTCCGGTTGCCGGAAGCGAATTCGGTCGTGCCGCCTGCCTGAAGCACGATGTTCAGCACCGTCGAATCGTCGCTCCAGGCGTAAGCCCCCGGATTCTTCACCGCCCCGGTGATGTAGACGACGTCGCCGCCCTTCAGGGATTCGCGCCCTCCGCTGCGCACGAATATAATGTCGCCGGTCCGGAGCTGCAGGTTCTGCGAGAAATCTCCCCGGGTGAACAGGGCCGTGAGGTCCACACGGCGGATTTCCACCGGCTGGCCGTCCTTGCCGGGAGCCTCGCCCAGGCGAACGACGTCGCCTGTCAGGCTGGAGGTCCCGTCAGGTCCTCCGGCGTCCAGAATGATCTTCAGGATGCTCGGATCGTCATCCAGAAAGAACAGGCCGGGTTTTTTCACCGCACCGAAGACGTAGACCTTCTGGCTCCGGTAACCGGCGACGCTGACCGAGACGATCGGGTCCACAAGGTAGTCGTCGCCGAGTTTGCCGGTGAGAAGGTCGTCGATCTCTTGCGTGGTTTTCCCGGCGACGGGGACATCACCGAGCAACGGATAGTGAATGCTTCCGCGGGCGTTCACGTCGAAGGTGCCGGTGAGTTCCTCTTCGCGCCAGACGGAGATCTGGAGCCGGTCCTGCGCGCCGACGTGATACTCAGACACATTCTCGCCCGGCGGGAGGCGGGAGTCCGGAGCGGCCGCACTGGCCGTGAAAGCCAGGATGAGAGAGAGGATTCGCATGGCGTCTTATATAACGCTCTGATATTACTACAAATTCCCTGAGCCGGAAAGGCAGGGTATTAGAGGGTAATCAGGAAGCCGGCGGTTGCGGAGTGGGCCTCGTAGTCATAGGCCTCGAAACCCCTCGAATAGTTGTATCCGGTCCGGAACTGGACCTGCTTGCGGATGCTGTAAAGCAGGGTTGTGCCGCCGTTCAGGCTCGCCGATTCGGCATCGCCACCCGCACCTACGGGAAGGACGAGCTGCATGGCGCGCGAATAGTTGCCCGAGGTTTCCCACGTCAGTTTGGGCGTAAACCGGTAGCTTGTACCGATTCCTGCGCTGAGCAGCCGGATGGCGGTGCCGCGGCTGTCGATCTTTTCGGAATAACTGAGGTCGGAGCGGACATTGAGCCGGTCATTGGGCGTCCAGTTGATACCGCCGCGGGCGGTCGGTGCGAACGAGGTCGTCGCCACAACGCGCACAATAGACAGACCGCCGATGAGGTGGGTCTCAAGCCGGGGTCCCGTACGATAAGAGATCGAGACCGTGCTCCCCAGCGTGCTCAGGGTATTCAGCGGCGCGAGCACCGTACCGCCGTCGTAGAAACGGGTCTGGGTGAATGTCTGGTTAAGGGAAATCTGCAGCCGTCCGCTCATGCGCCGGTTGAGACTCAGCGACCCTCCGTAGTCGTAATAGTCGGACGTGAGGTCGAGCAGGGTGGTCGAGTTGTAGTTCAGGGCGAGAATAAGCTGGTTCCGGCCGGCCATGGGCAGCGTATATTCGAACGCCGCTCCCGCATTGTTTACCTGGGTCAGGTTGGCCGGAGTATCGGCGGGCTTGCCGAACTCGATGGCCTGGAAGGTGAACCGGTCCGATATCGTAAAGCGGGCCCGGCGTCCGATGCGGATCTGCGCCTCGGCGCCAGTGTCGGCGAATACCTTGTCCGGATGGCGGTCGTCAGCGAAGGTGAAAATGGACGCACCGGCGTCGGCCGTGAACATGCCGAACGCCACGTCCGGGCGCACGGCGAAGCGCGGCCGGTAGTTGCCATAAACGGAGCTTTTGCCGCCCGTTCCCACATAGTCGGGATTGCTCGAGTAATAGCCGTCAATCCCAAGCGTGAACTGCCAGAAAGACGAATCGAACGCTGCCCGCGCCGGCAGTACCGCAAGCAGTACCAGCAGGACCGCGAGGGCGTGGGCCCGGCCCGCCGGCCTGTTATGAGGAAAACCGCGTCTCACTCTGGTTCAGGGAAGCCCGCCGGTCGGGAGGAAAGGGCTGACGGGAACGTCAAAAAGGGCATCGTCATCCATCTGGAAATCCCCGAGCCCCGGGGCGTCGTTCTGTACAAGCGGCAGGCCTGTCCGGTCGTCAGACATTTCCTCGACGGCGGTCAGCTGGAACTTGTCCGCCGCCAGCGAGGTGAGGACGTTCTTGATGTTGGAGTTGAGGCCGGCTTCATCCACAAGTGCGTTCGGATTGCCCTCCTGGAGTCCTGCGGCCTTGGCGACCTCGTAATAGGACCCGGAGTCCTGTTTCTTCTGCTGGAGCCTGAAGCCGAATACCTTGAGGTTCGGGCCGCCCTGAAACGTGATCCGGTTGACTCCCCGGTTCAGGTGCATCGTGCCGATCGTGATCGTCTGCGGATTGTTGTCCGGCGCACGGACGGAACTGGAATCCGCACGGCAACCGTTCGTGTACCAGGCTGCCTTGCCCGATCCGCTCACCTGGGCCGTCACCTGATAGATACCGGCTTTCTTCACGTCGATTTCGAACTGGAGCCGTCCGGATTCGCTGCCCGGACCGGACCGGTTGACAGCGACGCCGCTCAGGGCCTGGCCCTTTTCGTTTGTCGTGGAGACGGGCCGTGAGGCACCGGGGTTCGTCAGGGAGGTAATGGCCGGATAGTCGACGGGCTCGTTGCCCTGGTTCGGCAGGTTACCGGTGAGACCCAGTGCCCGGACCATCGAGACGGTCTTTTCGCCATACGTTACCGGCTGGTTGGTGGGCCCCTGGAACTCGGGAAGTATCGGCGCGACGCAGGGTGCGTCCACCCGAATGTCGGCGAGCGTGCCGCCGGGAGGCAGCGTGACCCTGAGCTGGTGGACACCGGGCCTCAGCTTGACCGGCACGCTCTCGGCAGGTTCGCCGCCCGGCGCAGCCCGCACCGGCATCGGGGCCTGCCCGTCGATGCTCCAGATCTGGCTGCCGCCGGTAATCTTCGCCGAAATCAGGGTCTCCCCCGCCCGGCGGGTGGAAAATTCGTAGGTGACCGGCGCGGCGGCACTCTGGGCGTAGACGTAAGGCTTGGGCTTGCCAGAGACGAGGGTCGATCCCTGGCGGATATTCGGCGCCGCGTAGGTATAGTTCGCCGGCTGGATATCGATGGATTTGTCGCCGCTCAGGAACTGGATGGCGTCCTGGGAGTGCTCGGCACCGGGGGCCTCGAACCCCAGCTTCCGCATGAGGGACTCGGCAAAGTCCTTCCGGCTCACGAACCGGTTGTTTTCCTGCGGATCGCTCTGGAGAAACTGGCCTCCCTGCTGGGCTGAAGCACGTTCACGCCAGCAGTGCGCGGCAGCGATCACCGCGAAACCGAGAAAGATACTTTTCAGACGTGTGCTCATTGCGGCCTACCGGGACTCCACTCCCAACTGAACAGACGAAGCAAAAGCTGCGCCGTTACCCGGCACTATCCTCCACACAAAAAATGCGCTCCCCCCTCTTTATAGTTTGATCCGAGATGTAAACTCGTGCAATAAAAAAGGGTAAAAGTTATCCATAGTTACGTGATTCGGCTTGTACCTAAACGGTACTTACAGAATTCGGTATAGAGGCAGCGATTGGCAGAGCAGCAGTTCATCGAGGCGCTTCAGAGCGGCCGGCTTCAGGCAGAAGACCTGAAAGGGCAGGATTTCTCCGCCGCCAGCCTGTCGGGTGCCAAATTCCCGGCAGGGGACATCCAGCAGGCCAACTTCGAGCGTACCGATCTTTCCGGAGCGAACCTGACCGGCGCCCGGTTCCAGGAATGTAACTTCACGGCGGCGAGGTTCCAGGGCGCGGACCTTCAGGGTGTCGTGTTCTCCGGGTGCGATCTCACGGCAGCCGACCTCACGCAGACCCAGATGAGCCGTGCCCAGTTCCAGGACTGCCGGTTCGACAAGGCATTCTGGCGGAACGTGACGGCGCATGAGGCCACGATCGACCGATGCTCGTTCGTCGAAGCTCGCATGGACGATGTGGATCTCTCGCAGGGGACGATCCGGGGCAGCGAGTTCAGGAAGCTCACGGCCGCGCGCCTGGTATTTGTCGAGGGACACCTGGTGCGTTCCGTGTTCGAACATCTCCGGCTTGAAGGCGGGCAGTTTCGCCGGTCGCGGTTCCAGTCGGTGGAACTGAAGAGCTCGGTCGTCTCGAAAACCGACTTTCGCGACACCGCCTGGGAATCAGCCAAGGCGGGCGGGCTTCAGCTCACCGAATGCAAGCTGGACGGTTCCCGCTGGGAACTCTGCAACCTCGCGCAGTCGAGGTTGCAGCTCGTCACGCTCGACGAAGCGATCTTCCAGGAGTGCGATCTCTCGAAAGCCGGTCTCGACAACTCGTCCCTGCGGCGTGCCGTCTTCGACCGGGCAGTCATGGAGGACGCGACGATGACCGGGGCCGATGCGCAGGCGGCATCGTTTGCTCTCGCGAAACTCTCGGGCGTCGATCTCTCGTCCGCGATGCTGGACCGTGCGAATCTCGAAGGCGCACAACTCGACCGCGTGAAGGCCAACGGGACCAGCTTTGCCGGAGCCGTGCTTGCGGGAGCCATCCTGTCCGGGTTCGAGGCACAGGGACCTGTGTTCAGCGGCGCCCGGTGCGCATACGGGCGGTGGCACAACTGCCGCATCAAGGGACTGCAGGCTGAGGGGCTCGAAGCACCGGGTCTCGATCTGTCCGGTTCTGTGATTGCCGATTCAGCCATCTCGAAAGCCGATCTTCGCCATTCCGACTGGTCGAGGAGCAAAGTGACCGGCACGTCGATCGCCGGGTCGGTGATCACCGGCGCGAATCTTTCCGCCGTCCGCTGGCAGAACGTGGATTTGCGGACCTCGCGCGCCGATCAGGTACGGGTGCGGCAGGGCAGTTTCGCCCAGGTGCTCTCGGACCAGCCGCTGGATCCCTCCCTCGCCGAAGCCGAAGCGGCGGAAAAGGTCGCGCTGCCGGTGGGCAGGCGCAAGGCCCCGGCCGAGGACTTTGCCGGTTTCCTCGGTTCCGAATGGCCGGTCCTGACCGGAATTCTGGCAGGGCCGCTGCTGTTCGGACTTCTCGCCGCGCTGGTGCGGGTTAACCCTTCCGGCTTCACGATGCTCGCACAGAACGGACTCGTGCTGGCAGGCATTGCAGGTGCCGTGTCGGCCGCCGGTCTTTTCGGCGGTGCCTCTCTCCACGCCGACCGGACAGGCCGGGGTCTCGAGGGTTCCGGGTCCAGTTTCGCAGCCACCTTGATCCTGAACGGGGTGGCGCTTGCCGGCTGGGCGGTTTTCGCCGCCTGGCTGAAGGCATCGGCATGAAAGGGGGACGCAGACTATGAACGCACCAGCCTCCGCTCCGCAGCCCCCGGTGATCGACCCGAAGGAAAAGAAGAAACTTGCCGCACTCGCCCGAAAGGCGGCCAAGCGCGGCGAGCACCGGCAGGCAGGTGAGCTGTTTGCCCGGGCCGGAGACATCCGGGATGCAGTAAAGTCCTACCTCGCGGGCAACGATCAGGCCGAAGCTGCGCTGCTTCTCGCCAAGTCAGGGGATCCCGCCGGAGCGGCGAAGATCCGCGAGAACCTCGAAGAGTGGTCTCTCGCCGGAGACCTTTACCGCTACGCGAAGTCTTATACCGACGCCGCCCGGTGCTACGAGCTCGCCCACAAGCCGGCCGAACAGGCCCGGGTGCTTCAGGGCGCGGGGCAGGCGTCGAAGGCGGCGCAGATTTACGAAAAGCTCGGCCTTTTCCGGATGGCCGCGTGGACATACGCCGAAACCGGCGAGCCGGACCGGGCGGCGGAAGCGTTCAAGAAAGCCTTTGCTGCCGAGACCGAGCGGTTCAAGGGGGACCAGGCGGCCCAGCGGTCGGCGCCCGTGCTCGGGCTCGCCCGCATGGCGGGCCGGATGCTGGCGGCTGCGGGACATCTGGAAGAAGCCGAGAAGTTTCTCGGAGAGACGGGCCTTTATGCCGACGTGGCGGAAATCCTCAAACACTCGGGCGATGTGAAGCGGGCGGCGGATTATCTGGTCCGTGGCGGGCGCCTTCTCGATGCCGCCCAGATGCTGGAGGAAGCGGGAGAGCAGAGACGGGCCGACGAACTCCGGGGCGATCTCGCCCTCAGCAAGGGTCACAAGCGCGAAGCGATCCGCTACTACGAGAAATCCGGCCAGATGGACCGCGTGGCAGCTCTCTACGAGGAGATGGGCGATCCGGTGTCGGCGGCGCGTATGTACGACGGAGCCGGCCAGTTCACCAAGGCGGCAGAACTCTACCGGACGAACGGCGATTACCAGCGGGCGGCGCAGGCTTTCGAGAAAGCCGGCCAGTTCACCGAGGCTGCCCAGGATTTCGTCCAGGCGAAGGACCTCACGCGGGCCACGAAGATGTACGAGCAGGCGAAGGATGGCTTCCGGGCCGGCGATCTGTACATCCGGCGCGGCATGCTTGAGGAAGCGATCAAGCATCTTCAGGACATCGAACCTGCCGATCCGAACTACAAGAAGGGCAAGGCGATGCTCGGCGACATCTTCCGCGAAAAGGGAATGCACTCGCTCGCGATCAAGAATTACCAGCTCGCCACGGGTAACGACGACGTTTCGGCCGGGAACGTCGAGGTGTTCTACCAGATGGCCTCCTGCCACGAGCGGGAGGGGAACCTTTCGGCGGCGCTGGCGCTGTTCGAGCGGGTTCTGGTGAAGGACTACCTGTTCAAGGACACCCAGAACCGGGTCCAGTCGCTAAAACGCCAGATCGATGAAAACTCGGCGAGCCGGGTCTCCAGCGCCCGCCGGGGCCAGGCGGACCAGTTCGCCGAAACCATGTTCGTGACGCCGCAGCAGGCAGCCCAGGCGAACAAGCCGCGGCGCTACCGGGTCGATTCGGAACTGGGCCGGGGCGGCATGGGTATCGTCTACAAGGCGTACGACACGATGCTGGACCGAATCGTCGCCCTCAAGGTGCTGCCGCCGCATTTCAAGGCGCATCCGCAGGCGCTCGAGGCATTCTTCCGCGAGGCCAAGGCTGCCGCCGCCATGAACCATCCGAATATCGTGACGATCTACGACATGGGTGAGGAAGGCGGCGAGAACTACATCGCGATGGAGTATGTGGACGGCAAGACGCTCAAGGAAGTTCTGAACCAGGAGAAGATGTTCCCCGTCAAGATCGCCATCCTCATCACCGGGCAGATCTGCCGGGCGCTCGACTATGCGCACGGGCGCAAGGTGGTCCACCGGGACATCAAGCCGGCCAACATCATGTGGACGAAGGACAAGCAGGTGAAGATCATGGACTTCGGGCTTGCCAAGGTGGTGAGCGAGGTCCAGCAGCAGCAGACGATGGTGGCGGGTACACCTTATTACATGAGTCCCGAGCAGACGCTCGGGGAGGGCGTCGATTACCGGTGCGACATCTACGCCACCGGCGTCACGCTGTTCGAGCTCCTGACCGGCCGCGTGCCGTTCAAGGACGGCGACGTCGCCTATCACCACATGCACACGGAACCGCCCGCGGCCTCGTCGATGAACCCGAAAGTCCCCTCGACTCTGGACCAGATCATCCGCAAGGCCATGGCGAAGAAGAAGGACGACCGGTTCCAGAGCACCCGGGCCATGTTCGAGGACCTCAAGAAAATCATCGACCAGGGTCTGACCTGAACGGCCGCTTGACCTTGAACGGAAAAAGCCCGGCAGGTGCCGGGCTTTTTCGTCTGGACCTGAAGACGCTCAGTAGCTTCTGGGCAGTCCCAGAACGTGCTCGCTCACGAAGGAGAGGATCATCTCCTTCGATACAGGCGCCGTCCGCATAAGCCGCATGCCGGTCCAGTGGTGGATGACGCCGTACTCTTCCGAGAACCCGTAGCCGCCCATGGTCTGGATCGCGCGGTCGGCCGCCTTGATGGCGATTTCGGCGGCGAGATACTTGGCGTAGTTCGAGTAAGTCCCGACTTCTGCCGGCGGGCGTTTCGTGTCGTAGGCCCAGGCCGCCTTGTAGGCCATGAGCTTCATCGCTTCGGCCTCGATCTTGATCTCGGCCAGGGGATGCTGGATTCCCTGGTAGCCGCCGATGGGCTTGCCGCCGAAGACGCTCCGGTCCTTGGCGTATTTGACGGCTTTGTTCAGCAGGAAATCGATGGACCCGGCGGCGGAGAACGCGGCGAGGATACGCTCCGGGTTCAGGGCCTCGAACATGGGGAGGAATCCCTGGTCGTGCTGCCCCACGAGGTAGCGCTTGGGGACCCGGGCGCCGTCGAAGAACAGCGTGAACTGGTTCATGCCCTCGATACCGTGGGTCGGGATCTTGCGCTTTTCGAGTCCCTTGATGTTCGTCGGGACCACGAAGAGGCTGAAGCCCGCCGTCTTGGGCAGGTTTTTGGCCTTCAGTTCCTCGTATGGCGTCGTGCGGGTGACGAGCAGCATATAATCGGCGACGTCCGCCCCTGTGATGAAGGTCTTCTGGCCGGTGATGACGTAGTCGTCGCCGTCCTTCTTCGCGTGCGTCGAGATCCTGAAGGTGTTGGAGCCCGCGTCGGGTTCGGTGATGGCGAAGCAGAACTTGAGCTTGCCGGAGCAGATCTGCGGCAGGAACTCCTTCTTCATCTCCTCGGAACCGTGGCGAAGGATGCAGAGGGCGTCCATCGGGGTCAGTACGAAGAGCACGTTGCCGAGGCCGTTCGCCGTCATCGTCTCCATGGCGACGCCCATGGCCGTAATGCCGATGTTCGTTCCGCCGTATTCCTCGGGAACCAGTGCGCCGAGGAAGCCCGCCTGCGCGGCCGCATCCCACAGTTCCTGCGGAAAGCGGCGGTTCACATGGATGTCGTGGCGCATCTGGTCGATGACAGGGTCGAACTTGCGGACCATCTTTTCGGCCGAGGCGCGGATCTGGCCCAGTTCGTCGGGCAGGGTGAAGTCGAGCGGCATGAATTACCTCCAGGTGGTGTGCGGGCGGACCTGAGGCTCCGTCCCGCCGTCGCGGAGGGTATTAATCGCAGTTGTCGAGGGGGAGCAACCGGAAGCGCGTGAACCGGCTTCAGCCCTTTACGAACACGATCTCGCCGGAGACGCCGTCGTAGCTGGACAGCTCCTTGGAGACCTTGAAACCGGAGACCGGGCTCTTGCGGCTCCAGCCCTTGGGATCGTACTTGCCGGTTTCGAGCACATGGCGGACGAGCTGTCCGCGGTGAACCTTGGATTCGTGGGTGATGGCAGCAAATTTGGCCTTGGAACCCTTGCCGGACACCTTGCCGAACTTCACCTGCACCCAGCTCACGGCTCCCGACGGCGGCGCGATGGTCTTGGCGTGCTCCTCCGGCAGGAGATCCAGCACGCCGCGGCCCTTGAGTTCGCGGATCCACAGGTGAGCGAGTTCGCCCTTCCAGTAGCGGGTGAGCGGCCCGACATCGGGCAGCGTCGCGCCGATCTTGAGCTTGTAGTCGGGAATAAGGTCGCCGGGGGCCACGAGGCCGAGCAGGCCTGAAACAATAAGGCCGGTCTTCTTGAACATCTGTACGCCGTCGGCGCTGAGAGAAGCCGGGTCGATGGCTTCGTACATGTCGCCCTGATAGCGGTCGATGGCCGCAAGTGTCGGTGCGTCGCCAAGGGCGAGATTGAGTTCGACGGCTTTCTCTAGAGCCTTG
This sequence comes from uncultured bacterium, assembly GCA_964621525.1. Classification (GTDB taxonomy): domain Bacteria; phylum JAGRBM01; class JAGRBM01; order JAGRBM01; family JAHCIT01; genus CAZMGV01. Next base: position 9,314 of record CAZUMS010000001.1, on the reverse strand, counting down.
CCCTTGACGTCGAAGAGATCGGCAAGGCGGTTCTTGGCCTGGATAGCTTCACGGACGGCGGAGATCACGCGGTCACGTTCGGCGGCGAGTTCGGCGAACCGGTTGAGCTTGGCGTCGGCCTTGACCTGGGACCACGGCTGCGTGCCGCCCGAGGCCTTGCGCTCGGAAGGCGCCAGTAAAATCCGGAATCCTGGGTCTGCAGCCATCAGCCGGGTGAACCGCTCTCTCCCCGTCTGAAAACAGGGGGACAGATTAAGACCACGGACCGGCTCCGGTGTCAATACCGGCGAGAATTAATTGCCGGAAAGTGGACAGATTCCGGGTAGATAGCACTTTGTGCCCTTTTGCCTGTTTCAGCGGCTTCCGGAGGTCTTGGACACCAGTTTCAGGGGTTCCCGGACCGTGCGCGCCGGGGCCTTGGTGCCGACGCCCTGCTTCAGCAGGGAGCCCGCCGCCCGGATCGCCTCGCGGCGGTGGCGTTCGCGGGAAGCCTCGTAGGGATCCCGGCGTGGCCTGGAGAGGGACTCCTCTTCCTTGGGCAGCGGCAGGTTGTGCCAGGCAACCGTGCTGGCGACGCCGGCCGGCGGGGTGGCCGAGTCGAGCTGGGCGCCCAGCGACGAAGCCGGTGCCCGGAACGAAACGTCCATCTGCGGGGTGGTGGGGTTCTGGGGGTTGAGCTTCATGGTTAAAGCTCCTTTCAGTGAGAGGGGCGGTGTCCGCCGCCCTTCGGGTTGTTGAGATAACGGTCCGGTCCGTCCCGTCCGGCGGCTTTGGCCGAAACCGGTCCGGGTCCGAACGAACGGACAACCTTGGAAAAAATTCCCTGGGCGCGGTTCATCACCCGCGCCCAGAACGAGCCTTTGGGCGAAGCCGCGGGGGGCAATGCCGCAGCGTAGGAAACCGGGCGTCCCATCGAGCAGCCGGTGCGGAGATCGACGACTGTGACGGTGTGATCTCCCACGACGTAGAGCACCTCGCCGTCTGGATCGCCGGCGATGCCCTGCAAGGGCGAATCGACCGGAGCCACCGGCAGATTGATTCGTGAGGCCCGGAAGTTCTCGGCCGGATCGATCACGTAGAAACGGCGGCCGCCGTCCACGGCGGCGATAAAACTGCCGGCCGTCGCGAGGGCGGTGATGTTCGAGAGGGCCACGGGCGAGATCAGCGACGACTGGGCGCCGTTTCCGGTCACGCGCAGGACGTTCGTGCCCGAGCTTGCGTAGAACGAGTCGCTTGCCGCGTGATAGACGAGCGAGCGGCGGCCCAGGGCGAGCGTGTCGAGCGGGGAGGGGATCGGCGCTCCGGAGAGCGCAATCTGTCCCAGTGAAACTCCGGCCGCGGAGTTCACGACGAGGAGCCGTCCGGCTTCGCGTTCGCGAACCAGCAGGCGCGTGCCGTCGGCATTGAAGGCGAGTTCCGCAGGGCCGTCGCCCGTGGGCAGCAGGATTTCCGGATTCCCGGTGCCCAGCTGGAAGATCGCCAGTTTCTTCTGGACGGGATCGATGGCGGCGAGGCGGCTGCCGTTCGGAGAGACCGCGAGCCGCACCGGATCGATCGTTGTGGAAAGGGGAGCTTCCGGGGTTCCGGTGGCGGCTTCGAATACATCGATCTGCCCGCTGCCCGGCCGGTAGGCGTAGGCATGCGTTCCGTCGGTCACGGGCGGCACGAGAAAATCGCCGGAGAAGGCATCGGGGCCGGCCCAGAGCGTCTCACCGGAATCCGAGGACTCCGCAAGATAGGACGCCGCACCGGAGCGGAGCAGGGTTTTCTGGTGGGCCAGGGCGTCAGTTCCGGCGGCTGCCAGCGAAACTGTGCGCCCCGCCGTCTCGATCCGGCTCACGCCGATGGTGCCTGCGAGCCCATCCACCTGCCAAACGCGGCGCAGCCGCCGGTCGCCGGCAAGCAATGAGCCGTCTTCGGCCAGCGCGAGGCTCGAAACTGCCGCCGAAGGCCGGTCAGTGGAGATGGCATCCGGTTCGCCCGGGATCACGCGTACGAGATCGCCGCCCCGGGTCAGCACGTAGTAACGCCCGCCGGAGGCCCGGACCGACAAAGGTTCGTCGTTCGTGAGATCCACCGTGCGGAAGGCGAGGACCGGCGGAGTGCCGAACACGATGATGAGCCGTGAGGCGCCCGAGCCCCGGGCTTCGAGGACCGCTGTTTCCGTGGCCGATCCGGAAGCAAGGTAGTTCCCGGGCCGCTCTCCGGCACGGGGGACATTCACCGCCACATCGCCCGGATCGGCGATCGGGAGCAGGGAGCCGGAGAAGTTGGAGATATTGGTGCGGTAGAGGGTCCGGCCGGTCGTCAGCTCCCCGTTGCCCAGGCCGCGAACCGCGAACAGTTCACCGCCGTCGTTGTAGGCAATATCGTACCGGGACGGCGGATCGTTCTCGAAGGCGCGGTTTACGAGGAGCACGCCGTCTTCGGAATACTCCGCGACTCCTCCGGAGTGCGTCACGGCGAGATCGCCCGTGGCCGGGTTGGCGGCGAGACCGAAGATATCCCATCCCATGGGCAGCACCGAGTTCAGCACGATGGCCGGTCCGAGCGGGTCGACGACGTTCAGCCGGTTTTCCGCCGTATCGAGCAGGGCGAATTTCGTGGAGAAGGGCGACCCCGCGACTGAAAGGGCTGTGGTGTCGCTGCGGCCCAGATCCAGGGTTCCTGCCGCTGACCCGTCGTTCAGGAAAAACTCGAGCCGTCCGCCGGCGGTGTCCGTCAGCACGGCGACCCGGCCGGTGCCGGTTTCCACGGCTACGTCGAGGGCAGCCGCCGTGAGGCCCTGTGTAGAGGAGGTCAGGGCGGCGAGATCGACCCGCTCAAGACCCGACGGGCCTGCGGCCCAGAGGAGCCGGCGGACCGGGTCATGGGCCATGCGGGTCGCGCTGCCGTTCAGGAGCGTGAGCTCGCTGCGGGTGCCCGTGCTCCAGTCGCGGATCAGAAGGACCGGCGTCGAGGCGAACAGGACGATCTGCTTCTCGCCGTCGACGATCTGGTCGAGGGCATCGCCGTAGGCGCGCGAGGCATCGCCGAGACTCACCACCTGGGGACACAGCCGGCGAACGATGACCTGCACGGTGTCGGTGCTGCTCTGGAGCGCGCCGTCCGTCACCTGGAGCTGGAATACGAAGGTCTCGTCCGTTCCGGCCTGGATGGCGGGAAGGCTGATCACCGGGGTCGTCTTGTTCACGGCGCCCCAGCCGGGAATATGGGCCGGAGTGCCGCTGAGCATGCTCCATGCATAAGAGAGTCCGCCGCCTTCGGGATCGTGGGAAGCGGTGCCGTCCAGCGCGAGGGCCGTCGTGTCGAAGACGTGCTGGTCAGGGCCCGCGTTCGCCACGGGCGGCTTGTCGGCGGCCGAGACCGTCACGGTCACCGTGTCGGATGCACTCGCGAGCAGCGAGTCGGCTGCGGTCAGCTGGAAAATGAGCGTGAGATCGCCGCCTCCGGCACTGGGCGGCGTAAATCCGGGGGTCGTCGTGGCCGCACCGCTCAGTGTCACCGCCGGTCCCGAGATCTGCGTCCACTGGTAAGTGGGCAGGTCGCCTTCGGGATCGAGTGCCGAGCCGTTCAGGTTGTAGGTGCTGCTGTCGGGGATCGTGACGTCCGTACCGGCATTCACAACCGGCGGGGAGTTCACGTTGTTGACCGTCACGATCGCGTCGGCGAAGGCCGATGCGCCATAAGGATCTGTTGCCGTGAGCCGGAAGGTGAGCTGCACCGGCGTGTTTGTAACGAGTTCCGGCGAGAAGAAGGTGACCGTGTGGCCCGTACCCTGGAGGGTCACTGCCGGCGATCCGCCAGTCTGGGTCCACGCATAGGTAACCGTCTGCCCTTCGGGGTCGGCCGTGGCCGATCCGTTCAGGGTTGCAAGGCTCTGCTCGTTCACGGAGAAGTTCCCACCGGCATTCACCGCAGGCGGCTGGTTCGCCGTGAGCGACATGGAACCGCCCGTCAGAATCGTAACGTTGCCGCGGCTGTCGGTAGCGATAATTTCGGCCGAATAGGTACCTGTTAACTCGATTCCCGCAGCAGTACCCGACCACACGGGGCCGCCCGTGAGCCCGAACAGGTAGGGACCTCCGGGGCCGAGCAGAAGCCCGGTGACATCGGCGACATCGGAGAGTTCATCGGTCACGTCCGCTTCGGCGGTGATGTCTACCGAGCCGCCGGCCGGAATCACGGTCGCAGGGGCGGAGAGGGTGATGCCTGAAACCGAAGGGCCGGTGGTATCGACCGTGAACAAAGCCGTCGCCGGTGACGGGTCGGTATTTCCGAACAGGTCCACGGCCTGCGCCGAAAGTTCGTAGCTGCCGTCGTCAAGGTCGGCCGGTTCGTAATCCGCCGATACCCCGTCGGCTGACGGCACGGAAACCGTATCCCCGGTCTCGCCTTCGGTCAGGTTGGCGAGGATCGTGTCGAACGAGGCGACCCGGCCCAGGGGATCTGCGCCGCCCTGCGAGTCGTCGCCCGTCAGCATGGAGAGCAGGTCGTTGCCGTCCGGCTGGACAGCGCCGTCTTCGCCCACGGCCGTCCAGGCGATGGCGGTCTCGGGCGGCAGGATGTCATTCACGAGCCGTTCCACAGCATCGATACGCGCCGGGGCTGGATCGTTCAGGGCGATGGTCAAATACCGGTAGAGCGAACCATCGGCACCGGCGTCCAGCGGGAACCGGCCGGTGCCGAGCGAGCCCACGCCCGGAACCGAGGCGAGGACCAGCCGGTCGAGTGTCGCAGGCGATGCCGACAGCCACGCAAGCAGCGCCGGACGGTAGGGGCCTCCCACATCGAGCCAGGCGTCGGCTGCCCGTTCGGAACGGGCCTGGATCCATTCGCAGGGTTCGGGCCCGAGATCGAGCACGAGGAATGACCCATTCTCGAGCTGGGAGACCAGCGAGATCTGCGACGGCGAGAGACCGACGACGGCCGGCTGCCGCCCCGAGAGTGTGCCGAAGGCCGGGTCAGGCGCTCCGGTAGCGCGCTCGGGCGACGAGACGTTTTCCTGGGTGATGACGGCGTCGGCGAACGCATCGCACGGATCGGAGAGCGCATCGCGTCCGTCGCTTGGCGGGCGGGCGATGTCGAGCACGAACGTGCGGCGGTCTTCGTTCAGCGCCTGGTCACGGACCGAAAGATCGAACACGTAGGCTGCGGCCGACGACGGAGTCCCCGAAAGGAGTCCGCCCGAGGTCAGGGACAGCCCCGAGGGAAAACTACCGCTGCGGAACGCCCAGCTTACGGCGCCGGTCCCGCCCGAGTGGGAGAGCTGGACGGAGTAGGGCGTTCCTTCGGAACCGGCGGGCAGCGTGACCGAGAGGATCACCGGCTTCGACACGTCGATAACGGCAAAACGGGCGAGCGCGTTTGCGGGAGAAAGACCGCCAGGACCCAGGAGCCGCAAGGTGCGGGCGCCGGCGGCGGCGGACGACGCCGCTTCGACCGTGAGCGAAGCGGTGCTGTCGCTTTCCACGTCGAGTGCCGAGGCGGCGAGACCCTCCGGACCGTCGAACAGGGCCAGGGCTACGTCCGTCAGGTTGTGTCCGGACACGGTGATGCGGCCGCTGTTTCCGGGCAGGAGTCCCGCCGAGGAGAGGCTCACGATTTCCGGGACGGGGAACGAGCTGTCCAGCGTGTTCGTGACCGCCCACGGAGTTTCTGTCCCCTGCGGGGAACCGAGAATATGGCCGGCCAGCCGGAGCGAGACGCTTTCCGCGCCGAGCAGCAGAAGCCGCTGGCGGATCGTCCCGCCGGTGGAGACCGGGAGGTCGAGCAGGGTCCCGGAGCTGATCTGCCCGGTGTAGAGGCCCTCGCCCGTGAGATCATCGACGGCGATCTGGAGCGACTGCGCGGCGGTGAGTGTTCCGACCGAAGCGGGAGCCACGTAGTCCACGCGGACCTCGGCCTCGAAATGCAGGCTGGCGGGATACGGATCGCCGCGGAGTTTCACCTCCAGGGCGAGCGAGGCCGGGGGTGTCGAGGCGGGGAAGAACGACGGCGTGAGTGCGATCCGCTCGGCCGTCGCCCGCAGTACCGGCGGACCCGGCTCGACGATGGGAGGCGGGCCACTGGACGACGGACAGCCGGCGGCAAGAATGAGCAGGAAAATGGCGGCTGCGCTGGCGAACCAGCGTCCGATTCCACGTCCACCTGCATCTGGGAAAAGTGCCCGCAAACTGATGCCTTTCCGACGGCTGTGCCCTTCGGTATATAGAATCGCAAGTATCGTGCCGTATGACCCCAGTGTGGAGTCAAAGAAATTCATGTAATATCAACGAGTTATATTGACTCTGTGAGCCAGTCGCCTAGCGAACCGGTGGAGTGTCCGGAATTAAGGACACTCCAGCGTCGGTGTAACGACAGAGTGAAACAGTCCTTTGGACGGCTTCGGCGGGATCTTTTCTCAAGCTGCCAGGGCAAAAGCGGCAGCCCGGAGAGTGCGCTGGAGCTCTCGGCCCCCGTGCGCTCCGGAGATAAACGCCGCTTCGTACGGACTTGGCGGGAGGTAAACTCCCTGCTCCAGCATCCGGTGGAAGTACCGGCGGAACTGTTCCTGGTCGTTTCGCGAGGCGGTTTCGAAATCCGTTACCTTTTTCACGCCAAAGAACAGCGTGAACATGGAGCCCACCCGGTTCAGGCAGGCCTCGATGCTGTTGGCTTCGAGCAGTTCGTTCAGTCCGTGCTCCAGGCGGTCGGCGTAGTTCTCGATCCGGCGGTAGAGGGCCGGGGTAAGCTGCTTCAGCGTGGCGATGCCGGCGGCGACGGCCATCGGGTTTCCGGACAGCGTTCCGGCCTGATAAACCGGTCCTGAAGGCGATATCTTCGCCATGATCTCCCGCCGTCCACCGTAGGCTCCGAGCGGCATGCCGCCGCCCACGACCTTGCCGAGGCAGGTGAGGTCGGGCCGGATCCCGTAGCGCTCCTGTGCACCGCCAGGAGCGACGCGGAAGCCTGTCATCACTTCGTCAAACACGAGCAGCGCGCCGTGCTGCTCCGTCAGTTTGCGCAGCGCCTTTAGAAAACCGTCGCTGGGCGGCACGCATCCCATGTTGCCGACGACGGGCTCCAGGATCACGGCCGCCACCTGTCCGTCGTTCGCCTTGAGGAGCGACTCCACCTCGTTCGCGTCGTTGAACCGGGCCGTGAGGGTGAGCTTCGCCATTTCCTTCGGGATCCCGGCCGAGTCGGGCACGCCGAATGTGAGCGCACCCGAGCCCGCCTTCACGAGGAGATAGTCGGCATGGCCGTGGTAGCAGCCCTCGAACTTGATGACCTTGTCCCGCCCCGTGAAGCCGCGGGCCGCCCTGAGCGCGCCCATCACCGCCTCGGTGCCCGAGGACGTGAACCGCATCATCTCGACGGAGGGAAAGAACGACTGGACGAGTGCGGCAAGCTCGCTCTCGCGTTCGGTCGGGGCACCGTAGCTCGTGCCCTTTGAGGCGGCCGCCTGCAGCGCCTTCACCACCCGCGGGTCGGCGTGTCCCAGGATCATCGGTCCCCAGGAGCCCACGTAATCCAGCAGCCGGTTGCCGTCTTCGTCAATGAGATAGGCGCCCCGGGCGCGGCTGATGAACCGCGGTGTACCGCCCACGTTGCGAAAGGCCCGTACGGGCGAATTCACGCCGCCGGGGAAAAACGACTGGGCCCGGCGGAACGCGGCTTCCGATTTCGACGTACGGGGACGGGCTTTGGCTGCACGGCGGGCGGTTTTCTTCATGGATGGAACACATGGCTGGCCTCCGCCGTTTCGTCAATAAAAGTTGAAGGCAGGAGGTAACGGCGGCAGAAGTTCTGCGTTTATTCCGTAAGACTTAAAAAGCCGGTCAGGACCGGCTAACCTCCCGGAACAGTTCAGGGAAATACGAGAGGACATCATGAGCGCTTCCATCCGAAACCCGTTTGCCTGGGCAGCGGCCGCCGCCATCGCGCTGGCCCTGTCGGCCCCGGTCCACGCCAAGATGTACAAGTATCAGGATGCCGGCGGGAACATTCATGTTGTCGACGATATCGACAAGGTTCCGCTCCGCTACCGGGACCAGGTAGAAGTCCGCCGTCCGTCGGCGCAGCCGCCGGCTCCGGCTCCGGCTGAAGCCGCCGAAGGCGGCGAGGAAGGCGCACCGGCCGCCGAGGGCGGCGCGGCACCGGCAGGAACTGCTCCGGCAGCTCCTGCGGCCGGCGGCGAAGCGGCGAAGGAAGAGAAGAAAGGCCCCACCGACAAGCAGGGGCGCGACGAGAATTTCTGGCGGCAAAGGTTTCAGAACTGCGACCAGCGGGCCCAGATGTACAAGGAACGTGTGGAAGATCTCGGACTGTCGGGATCGTCCGACGATCCGGGTGCAGCCGAGCGCCAGCGCAAGCTGGCCGAATACCAGAAACGGCTCACAGACCAGCAGAAGGAGTGCAAGGCGCTGCGTGACGAGGCCCGCAAGGCGGGCGCGCCGCCTGCCTGGCTCCGCTAGCCGGCGCCTGATTCATCCGGAGACGAGACAACCGGCCGGGCTTTCCACTGGAAGGCACGGCGGTCCATTTCTCCGGCGGAGGGAAACCGAAGATGTTTCAGAATAATCCTCGCCCCGTTCCGGGGCGCCGTGGCGTAAAATTCCTGACGCTTCTCCTGGGTGCGGTCATTCTGCTTGCGGGTTCCGCGCGGGCCGAACAGATCGGCGTCGGCAGCTACGAAATCACCGGCATCCGCGAGCCGAAGCTGACTGAAAAGTTCAAGGACGAGCTCGACCGGGCGTTCCGGGACGCGGGGCTCGAACTCGTATCGCTTCTTACCCACAAGGCCTGTCCGGATGCCGGCTGCTGGGCGGCGAGAGCCCGTGCGCAGGGCGTCGCCCGGTTCATGCTGCCACAACTTGAAGGTTACGGTGCGGCGGGATTCCTCGTCACGGTGAAGTTCTACGAGGCGAAGAACGGAACGCAGCTCTTCCGCGAACGGGTCGAGATCACTGACGCCGCCCGGTCGGAACTGCCGATCACGAAACTGGTTGCCTCGGCCGCCCGGCAGCTCGGATCGAGCGGCGGCGGCGAGGGCCCCGCCACGTCCATGACCAAGCGCAAGGCGCAGGTGCGGGTGCTCGGGCTCCCGCCGGGCCGGGGCGTGCTGCTGAACAACATCCCGATCCTCGACCCCACGAAACCCATCCCCGTGGAACCCGGCCGCCAGCGGCTCGTCATCAGTTCCGGCGAGCAGGTCCGCTCCCGCGATTTCGACGTGCTGAACGGCGAGATCTACACGCTCGAATTCGTGTCCCTGTCGGACTATGCCATCATGGACCAGACGGCGCTGGCAGCACTGCTTGAACTCAAGA